>JAGVUB010000085.1 GCA_019136515.1 Verrucomicrobiota bacterium | reverse complement strand
GGTGAGCATGCCGGTGGGGAGGACCAGTCTCCGACTGGTCGCGAGTGGCATGAACCGCAGGGGGAGGCGTGAGTCCGGGGAGTCCGGTCGGAGACCGGACCTACGGGGTGAGCATGCCGGTGGGGAGGACCAGTCTCCGACTGGTCGCGAGTGGCATGAACCGCAGGGGGAGGCGTGAGCCCGGGGAGTCCGGTCGGAGACCGGACCTACGCGGTGAGCAGGCCGGCGAGTAGGACCAGTCTCCGACTGGTCGCGAGTGGCATGAACCGCAGGGGGAGGCGTGAGCCCGGGGAGCCCGGTCGGGGACCGGAGCTACGGGTCGGTCACGCCGGCGTTCGATTTCGCCCGTTGAGTCGCACGGCACCGGGATTGACAGGGCTGGCGGTCGCCGTGTCATCGCCGGTCTCATGAAACTCGTCCGCCGTTTTCTGGTTTTGGGACTGCTGTGCACCGCGGTTGCCTGGTCGTTCGGGCAGGAGGCGGGCGTCGCCGCTCCGGCCAGCCCCGCCGGGGCGGCCGGACAAGCCCATCTCTCGACCCAGGCGGCCGCCGCCGTGGCCAGCGGGCTGGCCGAGCCACGCACTCCCGACTTCCTCGAACACATGGTCGATCTGGTCCTGGTGCTGTTCGATGTGAAAAGCAGCGGCAACACGCCGACGCACTACGGGATCGCGGCGCTGTTCCTCGTGGGTTCGTTCCTGCTGCGGAAGGTCGTGACAACCCTGCTCTTCGGCCTGCTGCGGCGCTTCTCGGCGAAGACCGAGACGACGCTCGACGACAAGATGTTCCACGCGCTGGAGGCGCCGGTGGCCACGCTCATCACCGTGGCGGGCGCGGTGGCGGCCCTGAAGGTGCTGAAGCTTTCGGATACCGGCGACCGCACGCTTATGTACGCGAGCACGGTGGCGTTCTCGCTCGCGATCTTCTGGCTGCTGCTGCGCGCCTTCAACGCGTTGCTCGACCACGTGCAGGAGCTCGCGGTGAAGAAGCAGATGAGCGTCGCGGCGTTCATGCCGTGGATCAAGAAGTCGCTGGTCGTGGTCTTCGTCGTCTTCGGCGTGCTGATGATCGCGCAGAGCCTCGGGGCGGACGTGAAGGCGTTCCTCGCCGGTCTCGGGCTCGGCGGTCTGGCCTTCGCCTTGGCGGCGCAGGACACGATCGCGAACATCTTCGGCTCGGTCGTCGTGGCGATCGACCAGCCCTTCAAGCTCGGCGAGACCGTGCGCATCGGTTCCGAGGTTGGGACGATCGAGGACATCGGTCTGCGCTCGACGAAGATCCGCAAGCTCGACCGCAGCCTGATGGTGATCCCGAACAAGAGCGTGGCGGGCGAGAACATCACCAACCTCTCGCGCTTCAACGGCCGGCGGGTCGAGCAGGTGCTCGGGCTCACCTACAACACGAAGGCGGAGCAGATGGAGGAGCTGGTCGGCGAGGTCCGGAGGCTGTTGCTGGCCGAGGCGGAGATCGAGCCGACCTCCGTGTCGGTGTATTTCCGCGACTTCAGCGCGTCGTCGATGGACATCGCGATCGTCTTCGTCGTGAAGGACCCCGACTTCCACCGGCACATGGCGCTGCGGCAGCGGCTCAACCTCGCCTACATGCGGGCGATCGAGGCCCGTGGTCTGTCGATGGCGTTCCCAACGCAGACGCTGTATCTCGAGGGCACGGTCGCGCGCCAGTTGGCGGGCGACCGCTCGAAGGCCTGATCGCGACGAGGATCGGAGCGAACCGGGGCCGCTCGGGCGAAACGGCCGGGCGGCGGGCAGGAAAAAGGCCGGCGCTGGTGGCGCCGGCCGGTGTGAAGCGGGGCGGTGCGACCGAGGGCGCACCCTGCGACGGAAGCGGGCTCAGACCTTCGGGCCGCCCTGGGCGAGCTTGCGCGCGCGGAGGCGCAGGCCGTTGAGGCGGATGAAGCCGGTGGCGTCGCTCTGGTTGTACCAGCTCTTCACGCCCTCCATCGAGGCGACGTGCGGGTCGTAGAGGGACTTCGGCGACTTGCGGCCGCAGGTGATGATGTTGCCCTTGTAGAGCTTGAGGCGGACGGTGCCGGTGACGCTCTTCTGGCTCTCGTCGATGAGGGCCTGGATGGCCTCGCGCTCGGGGGCGTACCAGAAGCCGTTGTAGATGAGCTCGGCGTACTTCGGCACGAGGGAGTCGCGCAGGTGCATGACCTCGCGGTCCATGGTGAGCGTCTCGATCTGCCGGTGGGCGTGCATGAGGATGGTGCCACCGGGAGTCTCATACACGCCGCGGCTCTTCATGCCGACGAAGCGGTTTTCGACGAGGTCGACGCGGCCGACGCCGTGCTTGCCGCCGAGCTTGTTGAGGGTCTTGAGGACGCCGGCGGGGGTGAGCTTCTTGCCGTTCACCGCGACGCAATCGCCCTGGACGAACTCGAGCTCGACGTACTCGGCCTTGTTCGGGGCGTCCTCGGGGGAGACGGAGAGCTTGAACATGGCCTTGTTGGCCTTGGTGGTCGGGTCGAACCAGGGGTCCTCAAGGATGCCGGCCTCGTAGGAGATGTGCAGGAGGTTACGGTCCATCGAATACGGCTTCTTGAGCGAGGCCTCGACGGGGATCTTGTGGGCGGCGCAGTAGGCGATCATCTCGGCGCGGCCGGGGAACTCCTTGCGAAACTCCTCGAGCTTCCACGGGGCGATGATGTCGAGGTGCGGGGCGAGCGCCATGTAGGTGAGCTCGAAACGGCACTGGTCGTTGCCCTTGCCGGTGGCGCCGTGGGCGACGGTGTCGGCCTTCTCCTTCTTGGCGATCTCGACCTGGGCCTTGGCGATGAGCGGGCGCGCGATCGAGGTGCCGAGGTAGTACTGGCTCTCGTACTGCGCGTTGGCGCGGATCATCGGGTAGATGAAGTCGCTGGCGAACTCCTCGACGAGGTCGAGGGTGTAGTGGTTGGAGGCGCCGGTCTTCTTCGCCTTCTGCGGGAGGCCCTTGAGTTCCTCCTCCTGGCCGATGTCGGCCGCGAAGGTCACGATCTCGGCGTCGTAGGTTTCCTTGAGCCACTTGACGATGACGGACGTGTCGAGTCCGCCCGAGTAAGCGAGGACGATTTTCATGGGTAAAGAGGGGGCGAGGGTTGGCGGGAATCGCAGGGGCGGCAAAGCAAATCCTCGGGCGCCGCGGCACGGGCCGGGGGGCGGCGCCGAGTGCCGGAACGCTGGAGACGCACCCCAGCCGGGCCGGGGTGTTCCACCCAACCCGGTTTACGCGCGCTTCACGCGGGTGGCGTTTGAGGAACGGATTGGCGCGCCGAAGTTGGGGGCGTCGGGTTCATGCTTATCATTCCATCATCCTGTTCATTCCTCGTTATGCACCTTTCACCTCCTTCTCCTGCGCGGCGCCGCCCGGGGCACTCGCCGGGCTTCACCCTGGTCGAGATCATGATCGTCGTCATGATCATCGGCCTGCTCGCCTCGATGGCGCTCCCCGCCTTCCAGAAGATTCGCCGTAGCGCGCAGAATGCGGCCTTCGTCAACGACCTGCGCCAGGTGCGCAGCGCGATCGAGAACTATGCGATGGAGAACGGCGGCTACCCGCCCGACGGCATCGCGGCGCTTGCGCCGGAATTCGACGGCTACATCTCCAGTGCGATCAACAACGCGCCGACTCCGGTGGGCGGTGTCTGGGACTGGGATTACGAGCAGTTCGGCGTCAAGGCCGGCGTCTCCGTCTACCAGCCGACAGCGGATGCGGCGCAGATGCAGGAGATCGACCGGATGATCGACGACGGCGACCTCGGCACGGGCAACTTCCGCGATCGTGGCCAGGGTTACATCTGGGTGATCGAGCCCTGATCGCCGCGCGGGCACGGCGACCGGGGCCCGGTGCACCCGTCGCCGCCGCCACGATGGTTGGTGCTCGCACCTCGAGCTGCAGCGGGGCGGCTCAGCGCTTCGCGGCCGCTTGGGCGAGTGCGGCGAGGATGGCCTTCTGCGCGTGCAGGCGGTTCTCGGCCTGATCGAAGATGATCGACTGCTTCGACTCCAGCACCTCGGCGGAGACTTCCTTGCCGGCGTAGGCGGGCAGGCAGTGCATGAAGAACGCATCCGGCTTGGCCAACTTCATGAGTTGGCTGGTGACCTGATACGGCGCCATGGCCTTCAGGCGGTCGGCCGACTCGGCTTCCTTGCCCATGCTGACCCAGACATCGGTATAGACGACATCGGCGCCGGCCACGGCCTTGCGGGGATCGTCGGTGTACTCGTAGCGGTCGGCCCAGCCGTGCTGCGCGAGCAGCGCCTTGATCGCGGCGCCGGGCTCGTAACCCTTCGGACCGCAAACGGTGACCTGCATGCCGAAATGATTGGCGCCGACGAGCCATGAGTTGGCCACGTTGCAGCCGGAATCGCCGAGGAACACGATCTTGCGCCCCTTCAGCGAGTCGAGCAGGTCGCCGCCCTGGGCCCAGCGCTCGGCGAGCGTGAGGGCGTCGGCGTAGATCTGGCAGGGGTGGAGCAGGTCGGTGAGGGCGTTGACGACGGGGATCGTGCCCCACTTCGCCAGTTCCTCGACTTCGGTCTGGTCGAAGGTCCGCACAATCAGGCCGTGCACGTAACGCGAGAGCACGCGCGCGGTGTCGGCGATGGATTCGCCGCGGCCGAGTTGGATGTCGTTCTTGCTGAGGAAAAGCGGGTTGCCACCGAGCTCGTGGATGCCGACTTCGAAGGAGACGCGGGTGCGCGTGCTGGACTTGGCGAAGATCATCGCCCAAGTCTGCCCGGCCAAGACCGCCGGCCGCTCGGTGGAGCGGAGCCGTTTGTACTTCGCCGCCGAGTCGAACACGGCTCGCGCCTGCTCGGTGGAGAAGTCGGTCTCTTTCAGGAAGTGCATCATCGTTGGAAAAACGGCCACGTTGCCGATTTCTCCCAGGGTGGACGAGGAAAAAGTGCCAACGGGGCGTGGCCGATCTCCGGCTGGGGCAGCCTCGCTCCCGCCGTTTGGAGACCAAAACACCTGCGTCTCCCTCTCCGCGGGCGACGCAGGCGTCTGACTGCGCGCGACCGATCCGGGGTTGGCCGGCGGAGAGTCTCGCGCGATGCGAGAGCACGCCCGCGGCGCCCCGCAGCTTCAGTGGGTTGGGCGGCTTGACCGCAGCGAAGGCGCCGCGGCTGCATGGCGCCGGTAGGTGTTTCTCCTCCGTGCAGCGAACCCCCCGCGAGCCGATAGAGACGGTCGGGCCCCGTTGGGGCTCCATCATGCTGTCTTCGCATACCTTCCGTCTCCTGCTGCTTGGTCTTGCCGTGGGATTTGCTGCGCCGCTCTCGGGCGCGGATACACCACGCACAGGCGCGGTGGACGCGTTGCCGCTTTTGAGCAACTATCAGAGCTTCTGGAACCTACCCGATGAAGCCCGCGAGAAGTGGTACCGCGTGGATTATGAGGCGCTGGTGCTCTACCACGATCCCGAGTGGTCGATTCTCTGGCTCGAGAACGACGGTGAGCCCTTCTTCCTGCGGATGGGCAACACCCGCTGGGCACTGCAGAGCGGCGATGTGGTGCGGGTCCAAGGTGTGGTCCATCCTCCGCGCGGCTATGAGGTCGATGGATTGGAGCTTACGGTCGTTGGCTCCGCCCGCCTGCCGCAGCCGATTCCCTTCGATCCGCGTGGCGCGGTTGGCCGGTATGCGGACCGCATCGCCCGACTTCGCGGTTTCGTCGAGAGTAGCGCGGACGTCGACGGCAACCACCTGCGGCTGCAAATCGTTGCGGAGGGCGTCGCGATCGAGGCGACGGTGCTGCTCGCGACAGGAGAGCCGATTCCGCAACTGGCCGGAGCGGAAGTCGAGGTCGTCGGCATTCTGAACCTGCAACGCGACGCGGCGGGCAAAGTGCAGGCAATCCAGGTGTGGACGAACGGATTGCGCGACGTGACCGTGGTCGGCTCGCTGGCGAGCGAACCCCGGTTCGCGCGACCAGCGTTGACGACACACCAACTGCTCGCGGCGGGTTCTGCCGACTCGGTGCGCTTTGTGGGGCAGGTACGGCGAGTGCTCCCGGGGCGCTCGCTGACGTTGGGCGACGACACGGGGGAGATCGAGGTTCACTCCGGCCAACGGCAACCGGTCAGCGAAGGAACGTTGGTGGAGGCGGTGGGAGATTTTGAGGTCCGAGGGACGGCCCTGCACCTCCGGCATGCGCTCTGGCGGGTCTCCGGCGGCGCGCCGGAGGCCGAGCCCCTCCTCAAATTCCGGCGGGCCTCGCAGATCCTCGAACTTGCCCCTGACGATGCGGCCCGTGGGCATCCGGTGGACCTTGTCGGGGTGGTGACCTGGTCCAGCGAGGAGGCGCGATACTTCTATATCCAAGATTCCACGCGTGGCGTATGCGTGCGAGCGGGTGAGCTGTGGACCGCCAATGTTCCGCGACTTGGCACTCCGGTGCGCGTGCTCGGCCGCACGGCGATGGGGCCCTTCGCTCCGCTGGTGGAGTTCCTCCGTCAGGATGCCGCGGCGGGATTCTCGCTGCCGGAGCCCCGTGCGATGAGCGTCGACCAGATGCGGGGCGGGGCGGAGGAGGGGAAACTGGTGGCGCTGCGCGGGAATCTGCGGGCAGTCCGGCGCGACGGAGTGTGGACGTTGCTGTCGCTGACCAGTCCCAACGGTGAATTTACGGCCCGCTTGGAGGGGGCGGACGGGCTGGAACAACTTGTCGGCTCGGTGCTGAACGTCCGCGGCGTGTGCACGGCGATTGCGGATGCGCGGCGCCAGTTTGTCGGGGTCGAGTTGCTGGTGGACCGCGCGACCGGGATCGATGTGCTGGAGCCTGCTCCGCAGGATCCGTTTGGCGCCCCGGAGGTCGCCTTGTCCGGCCTGCGGCGATTCGGCCCGCTCCAGACCCCGTTCCGCCGGATCCGGACGGTCGGAACCGTGAACTTCCAGGAGCCCGGCCGGCTCGTCCTGATCGAGGAGGGCGGGGACGGGCTGGAGGCCCTCGCGCGCAGCGCCGAGCGCCTGCCGATCGGCTCGCGGGTCGAGGTGGTGGGTTTCCCCGGATTCGAAGGTGGCCGACTGGTGTTGCGCGAGGCGGTTTGTCGCGCCGCCGGCGGGGCTGCCCCGCACGTTCCGCTCGCGATCGCCGCGGAGCTGCGCCCCAAGTGGCACAACCGGCTCGTGCGGGTGGCGGGCCGGCTGATCGGCTCGGTGAGTGTCGCCGGGTCCCGGCGGCTCACGCTCCAATCGGGGCCACAGGCCTTCACGGCGATCGCACCGGAGGCCGCCTCCCTCGCGGCGCTTCCCGAAGGGGCCGAGCTGCAGGTCGACGGAGTCTACCGCGCCGAGTTCGATGAATACGGGCAACAGCGTTCCTTCCAGCTGCTGCTGCGCACTCCGGCGGACGTGATGGTGACGCGGGCCCCGGCCTGGTTGAACCGCGGCCGGCTGCTCGTGTTGGCGGCGGTCCTCACGCTGCTCGGCGGCGGGGCCCTGGCCTGGAGCGTGTTGCTGCGGCGGCGGGTGGGGGCGCAGACCGTGCAGATCCGCCGGCAGCTCGAACAGCAGGGCGCGCTGGAGCGCGAGCTCGAGCGTGCATCAAAACTGGAGTCGCTGGGGCTGCTCGCGGGCGGGATCGCGCACGACTTCAACAACCTGCTGACCGTCATCCTCGGCAACCTGACGCTGGCGCGGCTCGATCCGGTGGTGGAGACGGCCGCCGGCGATTGCCTCGGGGATGCCGAGCGCGGAGCCCAGCGGGCCCGCGACCTCACCCAGCAACTGCTCACCTTCGCCAAGGGCGGCGATCCCCATCGCACGGCGGTCTCGTTGCCGGAGGTGGTGCGGGAGGCGACGGAGTTCGTCCTTCGTGGATCGAATGTCGCCGCCAGCTTCAACTTTGCCCCGGGACTTTGGGCCGCCGAGGTGGATCGGGGCCAGATCGGACAGGTCGTCCACAATCTCGTGTTGAACGCGATCCAGGCGATGCCCGCCGGCGGCGAAGTCCGGCTCGCGCTCGCCAACACGTTGATCGACGACGCGGGCGTGCCGCCGTTGGCCGCCGGCCGTTACCTCAAGCTCAAGGTGGCCGACACCGGTCCCGGTATGGCCCCGAGCGTGCAGGCGCGCATCTTCGATCCGTACTTCACCACGAAGAAGGCGGGCAACGGCCTCGGCCTGGCGACCGTGCACTCGATCGTGCGCCGCCACAAGGGGCACATCACCGTCGCCTCAGAGGAGGGGCGCGGGACCACTTTCCACCTCTGGCTGCCGGCCAGCGCGGAAGCGGTGCAGCCGGCGGAGACGACCGTGCACCACACCCTGCCCGCTGTCGTGGCCGGGAAGCGGGTGCTGGTGATGGACGACGAACCGGACATCCGGAGGTTGGTGACGGTGCTGCTCCAGCGCATGGGGCTGGAAGTCGTTGCGGTGGGCGACGGGGAGGAGACGGTCGAGTCGTTCCGGCGTGCGCGGGCGGACGGGCGGGCCTTCGATCTGGTGATCATGGACCTCACGGTCCCGGGCGGGATGGGCGGCAACGACGCCATGCAGACCCTCGCCGCGATCGATCCCGGCGTGCGGGCGATCGTCTCCAGCGGCTACTCCAACGACCCCGTGCTGGCCGACTACCGGGCCTTCGGTTTCCGCGGCATGGTCCGCAAACCCTACAACATCGAGGAGCTGGCCGCCTGTGTGGCGCGCGTGCTCGCGGACGAAGACCGACCGGCTACCGATTGAAGAACGACGTCTGCGCCAGGCCGTTGATCGTGAACTGCACGGCGACGGCCGCGAGCAGCAGGCCCATGAGTCGGGTGACGAGCTTGAGCGCCAACGGGTTGATCCGCCGCGCCCCGGTGCTGGCGAAACGCAGGATGAAATAGGACACGCCGCACACGGCCGCGATGCAGGCGAACAACGCGATCTGCTGCGCCAGCCCGTGGGCTTGTCCGAGCAGGATCAGCGAGGTGGAGATGGCGCCGGGGCCGGCGAGCATCGGCACTCCGAGCGGGGTGATCGCGATGTCGTCCTTGGCGGCACCGGCTTCGACCTCCTCGTCGGTCTGGCGATCGCGGGCGCGGTTGGCATAGAGCATGTCGAGCGCGATGCGCAGGAGCAGCACGCTGCCGGCGATCTGGAACGCCGCCATGGTGATGCCGAGGAACTGGAAGATCCACTTGCCCGCCAGTGCGAAGAGGATGAGCACGCCGGCCGCCACGGCACTCGCCAGCCCGGCCATCCGGCGTTGCGACTCGGGCGAATCGCGCTCGGTCATCGCGAGGAACACCGGGATGATCGCGAGCGGGTCGACGATCACGAACAGCGAGGTGAAGGCGAAGAGAGTGTATTCGACGAGGGTCACGCGATGACCCGCACCATGGGGATTTCAGCGGCCGATGCACTCCGAAACTGCGCCGGCTCGCGCGGTGAAGTGCCTCCGTGAACGGACTAGACGCGCCGGCGCTCCTCGTGCCACGGGCACGTGGCGCCGCCCTCCAAACGAAAGATCGGGGACCGGAGCAACGGACGGGGACAGGAGCTGCGGTGGGCCGGCCGCGACGCGGCCGGCTACACGGTCTTGAGCACGCTGCGGACGATCTCGACGGACTTCGCGAGGTCGGCGGGCGTGGCGGTGAGGGCGGGCAGGAAGCGGATGGTGTTGTTGCCGGCGGTCGGGCAGAGCAGGCCGGCCTCGCGCAGCTTGGCGTTGATCGGCGCGGGGTCGGCGAGGAAGCCGAGGCCGACCATGTAGCCGACGCCGCGGACTTCCTTGAGGAGCTTCGGGAACTCGGCGACGAGCTGCTTGAGCGCGGCGTGCCAAGCGACGGAGTTGCGGGTGACGGCGCCCATGAGGTCGTCCTTCTCCAGCACGTCGAGCACGGCGAGCGCGCCGGCGCAGGCCAGCGGCGTGCCGCCGAAGGTGGTGCCGTGCGAGCCGGGCGTGAAGTATTCGGCGAACGGTTCGCGCACCCAGATGGCGCCCATCGGCAGTCCGCCGGCGATGCCCTTGGCCATCGAGACGCCGTCGGCCTGGATGCCGTACTTCTGGAAGCCGTAGAACGTGCCGGTGCGGCCGATGCCGCACTGGACCTCGTCGAAGAGCAGGAGCATGCCGCGCTCGTCGCAGAGCTTGCGCAGGCCGAGGATGAACTCTGGCGTGGCGGGCGTGACGCCGCTCTCGCCCTGGATCGTCTCGACGAGGATGGCGGCGGTGGAGTCGTCGGCGAGGTCGACGAAGCTCCGGAGGTTGTTGAACTCGCCCACGGCGAAGCTCTCCAGCATGGGGCGGAAGCCCTTCTGGATCTTCGCCTGTGGGGTGGCGCTCATGGCGCCGAAGGTGCGGCCGTGGAAGGCGTTGGCGGCGACGAGGACCTTGAAGCGCTTCCCCTCCTCGTGCGTGGTGTTGTAGCCGTGGAGACGGGAGAGCTTGAGGAGTGCCTCGTTGGCCTCGGCGCCGCTGTTGCAGAAGAAGACGCGGCCGGGACCGGCGTGCTTGACGAGGCGGCGGGCGAGTTCGCCCTGCTGCGGGTTGCGGTAGAGGTTGCTGACGTGGACGAGGCTGGCGGCCTGGGCCTGCACGGCCTTCACCCACGCCGGGTGGCAGTGGCCGAGGGCGTTGACGGCGATGCCGGAGCAGAAGTCGAGGTACTCCTTGCCGCGGTCGTCCCAGACGCGCAGGCCCTCGCCGCGCACGAGCGTCACGGCGGGGCGGCCGTAGTTCTTCATCACGTAGGCATCGTAGTGTGCCTCGGTGGCGGCGGCGGTGACGGCGGGAGCGGGGGAGAACGTCTGGCTGTTCATTGCGGATTTCGGAATGCGGATTGCGGAAAGGGAAGACGCCGGAGCTTCGCGACGCGAACTGCAGGAGAATGTGGAAATCAGGGAATCAGGAAACGAAAACAGGCGGAGCGCGGAAGACGGACGACAAAAGGTAACGCAGAGAACGAAGGCGGGAACGAGGGCGAAGAAGGAGAAAGAGAATCTGGAACACAGGAAATCAGGAAGCGGATTCTCGCGGGGCGGCGGCGCGGCGGGCGGCGCGATGCAGGATGCGGAAAACGACGAAACGCTTGGCGCGTTTCGCTACGTCAGGTGCTGGCGACGACTCATCGTCGCAGACGGTATTCCTGCTGGAGCATGTGCATCGGTTGCTGAAACGGCACAGGCGGCGCGGAGTTCAATGCCGGCGCCGCCTGGGGAAGAACGCGGAAGAGGAAATGTGGGAATCAGGAAACGGAAGGCGGTTCCGGAGAAATGTCCCCGACTCGGGCGCGACGGCTCGGCGTCGCGCCCTCATGAACGCGCCTGAGGCGCGTTCATCCCTGGACGATCTCGGTGCCGATGCCCTTGTCGGTGAAGATCTCGAGCAGGAGGCTGTGCGGGAGGCGACCGTCGATGAAGTGGACGCGCTGCACGCCCTCCTCGAGGGCGCGCACGGCGCTGGCGACCTTCGGGCGCATCCCCTTGTCGATGACGCCGGTCTTCTTGAGGCCGTCGACCTGGCTGACCTTGAGGGTGGAGATGAGCGAGCTCGGGTCCGAGGGGTTGGAGAGCAGGCCGGGGACGTCGCTCATGTAGACGAGGCGGCGGGCATTGAGGGCGGCGGCCACGCGGCCGGCGGCGACGTCGGCGTTGATGTTGTAGGGCTTGCCGTCCTTGTCCTCGGCGACGGGGGAGATGATCGGGATGAGGCCCTCGGAGAGCTCCTTCTTGATGACCTTCACGCGGACTTCGGTGACGTCGCCCACGAAGCCGAGGTCGACCTTGTTGCCGTCGTCGTCGACGGTGAGCTTTTCGCAGAGGAGGACGCTGTCGCCGGGAAGTCCGGACGGCTTGCCGCGGGCGAGGGCGATGGCGTTGCAGACGTCCTTGTTGACGACCTCGTCGAGGGTGCGCTTGACGATCTTGATGGTGGCCTCGTCGGTGACGCGCATGCCGTTGATGAAGTTGGCCTTCAGGCCGGACTCGGCCATGGCCTTGGTGATGGCCTTGCCGCCGCCATGGACGACGACGACATGGATGCCGACGGCGGCGAGGAAAGCGATGTCGACGGCGACGCGGTTGCGGACCTCGGGGTTCGGGTCGTCCATGAAACTCCCGCCGTATTTCACGACGAAGATGGAGCCACGGAAGTCTTGGATGTAGGGGAGCGCCTCGAGGAGAACGCGGGCTTTCGCCGTGATTTCAGCAATGTCCATCTCGGATCAAGGGCACTCCGTGCACGCCAACCGCGCCGCGGAGGCGGCGCACTGTGTCGAGTTGGCGAAGACGATCGCGGACGTGCTCACTGTGTTGGAAGGGGTTGTGGCTTAAGGGCGGGCCGCGGGCGTGACCAGAAAAAACCCGGGCGGCGAGGCGGGAGGCGGGGCGGGGGATCGCGGCACGGGCGCGTAGGTCCGGTCTCCGACCGGACACTCCGGGCTCGCGGCGGCACCGGCGGACCGTGCTCGGGGCGACCGGAGGGGAGACCGGTCCGACCCGGCGGCTCGGTCCTCAACCGAGGACGAGGCGCCGCGCGTGGTCGGTGAGGATCGTCACCACGGGATGGGTGATCTTGCGCTCGGCGGTGATGGCGAAGATCTCGACGTGGCAGTTCTCCGCCGCGCCGATCTCGCGCAGTCCGTAGCGGTCGACCGCCTCGCGCAACACCACGCTCGGCACCGGCACGAAGCCCTGCTCCTGTGCGGCCATCACTTTCATCAGCGCGAGGTCCTCGAACTCGGCCACGACGCGCGGGGCGACCTTGCGGGCGCGGAACCAGCCCTCAAGCGCTCGCCGCAGCGGTGTGTTCTCGACCGGCAACAGGGCGGGGGCGCTGCCGAGCGACTTGGGAAAGCCGCGGCGCAGACGGCCGGCGAGCGCGGGCGCGGCGCAGAACGTCACCGCCGAGTCGCCGAGGCGGTGGTTGAACACGCGGAACTTCACGCTGCTCGAGGCGGGTTCGTCGGCGAGGACGATGTCGAGCCGGTGCGCGCCGAGCTGCGCGAGCAGGTCGTCGATCTTGCCCTCGCGGCAGACCAGGTGCACGGCGGGCAGCTCGAGGGCGGGGCGGAGGATCTCGTAGGTGACGAGCTTGGGCAGCGAGTCGGCCACGCCCACGTGGAGCTTGAGCGCGCGCTCGGTGGGCCGCTGCTTGAGGGCGCTGACGAGATCGTTGCCGAGGCCGAAGATCTCCTCGGCGTGGCGCAGGGCGATCTGGCCGGCGTCGGTGAGCACGTTGCGCCGGCCGCTGCGGCGGAAGAGCTTCACGTCGAGCGCCTCCTCCAGCTCGCGGATCTGGGCGGAGATCGAGGGCGGGGAGACGTGGAGCCGGGCGGCGGCCGGCTGGAGCCCGCCCTCCTTCGCGACCGTCCAGAAGTAGCGCAGGTGGTGGTAGTTCAGCCAGTCCATGCCGGAAGCCTGATTAGGATTAAGCTAAGCGAAAACACGAAAATGGGTATTAGTCGAAACAAGTGGGGCGCGGTACCGTGCCGCCGTTCCTGCAACCGCCAACCTCCACCAATCCTGCGCCAACGCCATGAAGTTGATCCTCCAACACGCCAATCTCCGTGCCACCGCCCGTCTCGACCGCTGGATCGAGGAGAGCCTGCTCGGGCTCCTCCCGTTGGTCCGGATCGAGGAGGCGCGCATCCGCCTCGAACACGTGCCCTCGGCCAGCCCGGCCTACCGGGCGTGCGCCCATCTCCTGATCCCCGGGCCGGACCTGCGCGTGGAGGCCGTCGACCACACGCCGCAGAACGCCTTCGCCAAGGTGCTCGCGCAGCTCAAGGCCGGCGCGATCCATCGCGCCGCGCGCCGCCTGCGCCGGCACCTGCTGGCGCCGCGCATGCAGGCCCCGGGCCGCGTGGCCGGCAGCTCCCGCAACTGATCCCTCCGCCCTCGTTTCTCTCGCATGACCACGACCACCTGGCTTTGGCTCGGCTTCAACGCCTTCGTCCTCGCGATGCTCGCGATCGACCTCGGCATCTTCCACCGCAAGTCCCACACCGTGGGCTTCAAGGAGGCGCTCGGGTGGACGGCCGCCTGGATCACGCTCGCGCTGTGTTTCAACGCCGGCGTCTGGTACTTCGCCGGCGGCCCGAAGGCGCTCGAGTTCCTCACCGGCTACGTGATCGAGTACTCGCTGAGCGCGGACAACGTCTTCGTCTTCGCGATGCTGTTCTCGTATTTCGCGGTGCCGGCGCACTACCAGCACAAGGTGTTGTTCTGGGGTATCCTCGGGGCGCTGGTCATGCGGCTGGGCATGATCCTGCTGGGCACGGCGCTGATCGCGAAGTTCGCCTGGATCATCTACGTGTTCGGCGCCTTCCTCATCTTCACCGGCATCAAGATGCTGCTGAAGAGCGACGAGGAGATCCATCCCGAGCGCAACCCGCTCGTGCGGCTCTTCAAACGGTTCATGCCGGTCACGCCGGAGTTCCGCGGCGATCGCTTCTTCGTGCGGGAGAACGGTGTGCTGCTGGCGACCCCGCTCTTCGTCGTGCTGCTCATGGTCGAGTTCACCGACGTGATCTTCGCCGTCGACTCGATCCCGGCGATCTTCGCCGTCACCCGCGACCCGTTCATCGTCTACACCTCGAACGTGTTCGCGATCCTCGGGCTGCGCTCGCTCTACTTCGCCCTAGCGGGGATGATGGACAAGTTCCACTACCTCAAGACCGGCCTGGGCGTGGTGCTGACCTTCGTGGGCGTGAAGATGCTCCTGGCCCACACCGCCTACAAGATCGACACGCTGGTCTCCCTCGGGGTGATCGTGGCGATCCTCACGACCTCGGTCGTGGTCTCCCTGCTGCGCCCGCGGCGGGTGGAACCCGCCGCGTCCCCACGCGTCTGAACCACCGCTCTTTCGAACCCTCCCCTCCCACTACCCATGACTACCCAACTCACTCGTCTACCCGCGGATCTGGAGCGCCATCTGGCCTCCAGTCGCCGCGCCGGCCTGGCCGGCGTGGGCCGCTTCATCGAACAGGGCGCCGAGCTGGTCTCGGCCGATGCGCTGGCGATGCTGCGCGAGCAGCGGCTTTCGCTGCAGCTGCGCATCGCCGCGCTGGGCGAATCCGAACGGCTGCGCGGCCGGCTCGAGCTGCTCGCCGCGGTCTTCGACGAGGCCGCCGCCGGCGCGCCGATCGACCCCCATGCGCTGCGCGAGATCGCGTTTGCGCTGCTCTATTTCATGCGCCACGCCGACCGCATCCCGGACACCGTGCCGCAGATCGGCCTGCTCGACGACGCCGTAATCGCCCAGTTTGTCCTGCAACGCCAGGCCGCCGCGGTGGGCGTGTGGGCGCGGCGGCGCGGCTGGGCGCTGCCTGCCGAGGCGGCGTGAGCGCGCGAGTTCGTTCGGCTCGCACAAATCGTTCCGCACATGGAGGCGGGCCGCACGCCCGCCTCCAGCGCGAGACCGCACCGCCGGGGTGATGCCTGCCGCGGGAAGAGTACGTCTGCGCGGCAATCCAACCGCCCATGAGCCGCGCTTCTACCGCGGCCGCCCCGCCGTGGCGGCGATTGCCTCGCAGGGATTCCTGTACCCATTCTTCCATCGCGTATGAGCCGTCCCGATTCCTTGCCCGCGCTGCGTCCGGTCTGGCCGGGCTTGGCGCTTTGGTTGATCGTCTGCTTCGCCGCTCCGGCCTTGTCCGCTTGGGCGCGACCGGACGAGTGGTATGCGGCGCTGGCCAAGCCGGCGTGGAATCCACCGGGCTGGATCTTCGGACCGGTGTGGACCACGCTCTACACCTTGATGGCGATCGCCGCGTGGCTGGTGTGGCGACGCGAGGGGTGGCGCGCGCAGCGGCGGCCGCTGGGCTGGTTCGTCGCCCAGCTCGCGCTCAACGCCCTGTGGACGCCGCTTTTCTTCGGTCTCCACCGGATCGACCTCGCGTTGCTCGACATCGTGATGCTCTGGGGCGCGCTTGTTGCCACGATCGTCGCGTTCTGGCGGGTGCAACGAGTCGCGGCGCTGCTGCTCCTCCCCTACCTGTGCTGGGTGACGTTCGCCACAGTGCTCACGGGCACGATCTGGCGGCTCAATTCCTGAGCTGTGGTGTTGGGGCCGTGGGGGCGATCAGGCCGGCGCCGGCCCCGTCGACCCACGCACGATGAGGCGCGGCGGGAGCAGCCGGCAGTAGCCGCTGATGGCTTTTCGGGTGCGGAGCTGATCGAGCAGGAACTCGACGGCGGCGGAGGCCGAGGCCGCCACCTCGGCATCGACCGTGGTGATGGCCGGGGAGGTGAGCACGGCGATGTCCTCGTTGTTGAAGCCGACCACCGAGACATCGAGCGGTACGCGCACGCCGGCGGCACGGAAGCCCTCGATCGCGCCGAAGGCCATCTCGTCGTTGAGGGTCACGTAGGCCGTCGGCATCCGTTCCGTGGCGACGAAACGCGCCGCCATCTCGCGACCGTAGATGAGGTTGCTGGTGGCCGTGGAGCCGACGGGGAGGCTGACGAGGGTGCGCTCCGGATCGAGGTGACGCGCAAGCACTGCCTGATGGAGTCCGCCGAGGCGGGCGTCCTCGACCGGGGTGCGGCCGGGCACGATGCCGATGATGCCGATGCGGCGGTGGCCGAGATCGAGCAGATGGTCGGTGGCGAGCTTGAGGGCGCGGACGCGGTCGACGGTGACGACGTTGGCACCGGGGATCGAACAGCTGTCGGTGAAAACGTGGGGGGTGGCGGAGGCGGCGAGATCGCGGACGTGGGCGGCGACCTCGGCGCCGGAGTGCTGGCCGGCGAAGACGACGGCCTCGGCGCGCATGCGGGTGGCGAGGCGCGCGCTGCGGACATGATCGGAGTTGTCGACGGTCTCGATCAGTGCGGTGTAGCCGGCGTCGGCGAGCAGGCGGACGACAATGGCGAGCTTCTGGACGAGGGCGTAATGTTTGAAGTCGGAGAGGCAGACGGCGATGGTGCCGGAGCGGCGGCCGCGCAGGATGCGGGAGTAGGGGTTGGCGGTGAAGCCGGTGCGCTTCACCATCTGCATGACGCGATCGACGTTCTTCTGCTTGATGCCCTTATGGCCGTTGAGGATGCGCGAGACGGTGGCGCGCGAGAGGCCGACGAGCCGGGCGAGTTCCGCGGTGGTGCGGATCGGGGCGGTAGGCAAAGATTGGTTGCGCGAGTTCACGCGGAGGAGCGGTTCGAGGGTTGGGACGGAGAGGGTATAGAGGGCGGGGTGGCGCGGCGCCAGATCAGGGTGCGGCGGTACCGAGTTGGCGCGCGGCGTCGAGGTGAGTCTCGGCCTCGGTCGTGCGTCCGAGTGCGCGCAACGCTTTGCCGAGGAGGAAATGCGCCTCGCCGGAATCGGGCGCGAGGTCGACGGCGGCGCGGAACTGGTCGGCGGCGTCGGCCAAGCGGTTCCGGCTGGCGAGGGCGCGGCCGTAGTAGATGCGGCCCTCGACCCAGGCAGGGGCGATCTGCACGGCGCGCTCGAGGTGGACGAGGGCCTGGGCGGGCTGGGCGGACTCCATCAGCGCGATACCCCAGTTCTGTTCGGCCTGCGGGTAAAGGGGATCGAGGCGGGTGGCGGTGGCGAAGTGCGTGAAGGCGTCCTCGAAGCGGCGGAGTCGCGCGAGAGTCGTGGCGAGGTTGCAGTGGCCGACGGCGTAGTTGGGCTGGAGCTCGACCGCTCGCTGGAGGTGAGGGAGCGCCTCGTCGAGGCGACCGAGGCGGGCAAGGTTTTCGCCAAGGTTGTTCTCGGCGGCAGCGTTGTCGGGATACAGCTGGAGCGCAGTGCGGAGGTGGGCGTTGGCGGCGTCGACGTCGCCGGCTCCGGCGAGCTCGATGGCGAGGTTTTGGTGGGCCATCCAGCAGGCGGGGTTTCGCGCGAGCGTGGTCTCGTAGAGTGTGGGGAGGTCGTGGTACATCCCGCTTTGTCGCCAAGTGAGTGTGCCGAGGGCGCCGAGCAGGAGGGCTGCGGCCCCGAGGGCGGCCGGGCGCGGGGCACGGGCGGCGAGGGTCGCGAGGCCGGCGCCGGCGAGGGCGAAGACGGCGAGGCTGGCGAGGTACTGGAAGTGGTCGGCGACGTAGGAGAAGAGGAAGGGATAGACGTTGAAGAAGCCTAGGACGGGGAAGAGCGTGCCGCCGAAGAGCAGGGCGGCGGCGAGGGGGCCGCGGCGCCGTCGCGCGACAGCGAGCCAGGACAACCCGAGGACGAGGGCGACGGCGGCCGCGAGGAAGAGCCATTGCCACCACTGGGCGGCGTCGATGCCCCAGCGCGGGTAGATGAAGATCAGCTCGGTGGGCCAGACGAGTTTGCCGAGGTAGAACCAGACGACGCGGCCGGCGAGGAGGAGGCGTTCGTCGAAGGCGAGGGCGAAGTCGGCGCCTTGGGCGCCGATGAGCGCGCGTTCGAAGTGAGCGGTGACAAGTCCGGAACCGGCGCCGAGCGCGAACCAGGGCAGGAGCGGCAGGACATCGCGGCGCCAGGCGAGGCGACCCTGTTGCCACCAGAGAACGACGAGGAGCGCCGCGGGGAGCGAGGCGGTGACGGTCTTGGTGAGCAGCGCGAGGGCGAAGAGCGCGGTGGCGGCGGCGTACTTCGCGGGGCGGCGCGAGTCGTGGAAACGGAGGTAGGCGAGCGCGGCGAGGAGGTAGAAGACGGCGGAGAGGGTGTTCTTCTGCTCGGAGATCCAGGCGACGGATTCGACGCAGACCGGGTGGAGCGCGAAAAGGAGGGCGGCGAACCATGCGCCTGGAATGGCGAGGCGCCGCAGCAGGCGCGCGAAGAGGCAGGCCGCGGTGGCGTGGAGCAGGACGTTGAGCAGGTGGTAGGCGAACGTGGAGTCGCCCCAGAGCAGGTGCTCGAACCAGAACGCGGAGTGAAGAACGGGGTAGTACTGCTGCGTGGCGCCGAACTCGAACCAGATGCGGCCCAGCCCGGCGAGGGAGCGGAGCTCGGCGCGGGTGACGTGGCCTGCGTCATCCCACAGCAGCCCGCCGGAGAGCGCGGGGAGGTAGGCGAGAAGCGCGAGGCCGAAGAGGAGCAGGTGGAGCCAAATCGTCCGGTCGCGGGTGAGGGATCCGGGCATGGGGACACCCTTGGCTGGAGGTAGCGACTTGGACGGGCGAGACATGGAAATGCGGATTGCGGAGTGTGGATTACGGATTGGCGATCGGGCGGCGGAAGGAGACTGGGAATGTGGAAATCAGGGAATCAGGAAACGGAGCGACGGAGTTGTGACTGTTCTGCTGTGTAGCAGAATCTTCGACGGAAGAACGCAGAGAGAGCAGAGACGGGAGGGCGGGACTGGCGAACGAGGGACTTCGAAAGGGACGTGGCGGCCAAGTCGATGACCTGGCCTGCCACCAAAGAAAACGGCGCCAGCGGGAGAGCTGGCGCCGTTGGAAACTTCATTCAGGAGCCGCGCTCAGAACTCGAACGCAGCCGTGAAGATGAACTGCTGCGGGTCGATGATGCGGTAGGTGTGGATCGTGCCGTTGGGGTACGCCCCGATCGGACGCAAGCTGCCGTGCTGGCCGATGTTCTTGGCGTTGATCTTGAAGGTCGCGGAGACCTTGTCGCTCCAGAGCTTCGTCTTGTAGGAGACGAACACGTCGAAGTAGTGGTGCTCCTTGTCGTAGATCGGCCGGCTGACATCGAGGTCGTCCTCGTCCAGCGCGTAGTAGCCGATCGCGCCCTTATCCTCCCAGCGGTAGGCGCCACCAACGGCCATGTTTTTGAGCCACTTGTTGTCGGTGATGCCGGCCAAGCGATAGCTGGTGCTGAAACGGACGGCATAACGACGGACCTGCGGGTTCGACTGACCCTCCAGGTTGCGCATGAGCGTGAACGGCGTGGCGACAAAACCCTGGTAGTTGAACTGGGGCGTCTGGTCGGAGGCGCGGTAGGGCGCGTTGTCCGTCGGCAGCCAGTCGGTCGCGTTCCTGCGGGTGAAGTTGGTGGCGTAATGGTGTTTCCACCAGAGCTTGGTGGGATTTTTTTCGGCGTCGGCGTTGGCGTCGCTGATCGAGGGATCCACGATGGTGGTCCAGATCGGCATGCGCTCCTCGAGCCACTGGGTGAGGGCGGGCGAGACGTTCTCATTGACCGCCTTGGTGTCGGTGGCCGAAGCGGAGATCGTCCAGTACTGGTTCGGGTTATAGTTGATCTCCAGTTCCGAACCCACCGAGCGGGTATCGACCGTCGAGGCGATCGGGGGATTGGCGAGCGACAGGTAGTCGACGTCCTCCCCGCTGAGCCCGGTGAGTCGTGCGACCACGGCATCCACATCTTCACCAGCCTGCGGGACGTAGGTCGGGTACTGGGATCCGAGGTTGTTCGCCACCACGTACTGCACGGCGTGGGCCATGGTGTCGTGGAGGTTGATCATCGGGGTGGGATTGCCGGCGGTCGGCGGCGCCATCATGTCGAGACGGAGGACGCGACCGGTGATCGTGCTGAGATCGGTGGTCTGCGCGTTCTTCTGGGTGTTGTCGAAGCGCGTGAACCGGACGTAGAACTTACCGTCCATCAAGTTCAGGCCGAGGCCCCAGCTCTTGTCGCGGCCGGTGGTGTCGGGCAGGAGGTTTTTGTAGAGGTCCTGGGAGGGCGGGATCGGGAGGAAGCTGTTGGACCGGTTGGTGAACACGGAGAAGCCGTTGAGCAAATCACCGAAGAACCCACCGAAGCCGTTGCGTGACTTCAGGCGGTTGGCGAGCTCGGTATTGTAGAACGGCCGGACCATGAACTGCACGTTGGTGGTGCGGCCCTTGGTCTTGTAGCTGCTGCCCCAGGCGTCGGTGAGGTCCGTGTTGAACGTCATGCCGTCGTCGTTGAGGTAGGCGCCCTGCAGGATGCCGGAGTAGGTCTGCCCAGCCCGGTTGGCGGGGGCGGTGAAGGTGGCGTCCCACGGAACGCCGAGCGAACCGAACTTCGTCCGCACGCGGTCTTCACGGATGCCGAAGGTGGTGATCAGGCGGTCGCCGAGGAAATGGCTCTGCATGACCGAACCCCAGGTACGGAGCAGGGTGTCGGTGTTGGTGAGCGACTCGGTGTGCATGTTCGGCGCGGTGGCGCTGACGGTGCCCCAGACGTAGTCGTAGGTGCCGTAGGTGATGTCACCCGGCGCATAGTCGACGTTGAGGCCGTTGACGCTGATCTTGTCGCCGACGTAGAAGCGGTAGGCGTTCTGCGCGAGGCGGTTAGCCGTATACGGGATAGCCGGAGTGATCGTGCTCCCCGTGGGCAGCGCCGGACTGAGCGAGGGAGCCGCCTGGTAGCCGCGATAGACGTTGCTCGCGAGCCAGGTGGGAGACGAGACGATGCCCTCACGGTAGGAGTATTGGCGGTTCACGCGGTGCTTGTACTCGCCGTAGGCGGTGACCTGATGGCTGCCGAGCCACTTCAACCAGTTCTTCTCCTGGGTGAGATCGAGGCGATAGGCGAGTTGGGCGCGGGCGGTATCCCACGTGGCCGGCTGGTAGGCGATACGCGGCCGGTCGACGGTGATGTAGGGGCGCAGGAAGTAAGGATTCACCGAACCGTCGAGCAGGCGCTCGTTGATATCGACGGTGAGCTGGCCGGACTGACCGTTGTCGTTGGCGATGCCGATCAGGTTGCGGGTCCAGCGCTCCGAGTCCTCTCGCATGAACGTAACTTGGGCCGCCAAGGTCTGCTTGGCGTTGTCGATGATGATCTGGTCGATCGAGAGGTTGTAGGTGGTCGTCTTGTCCCAGAAGCGGTTGGGGGAGGCCAAGTTGATCTCCGACCAGTCGTAGATGCTCTTGTCGCTGATCGACCGGGTCGTGGAGTACAACGGGTCCTGCGGGCGGCCGGCGGTGCCGGTCATGCCAGGCCCGGGGGTGAGCTGCAGGAACCGGCCGGCCTGCAGCGCGGCGCCGCCAGTGCTGCCGTTGGGCACGGTCGTGGAGGTGGTGCCACGCGGAGCCGACCAATAGCCGAGACCGTCCTGATCGATGAAGAGTTGGCTGGCGTCCTGGCCGAGGAAGCCGGCGGAGAGCACGTCGGGGCCGTTGTAGGCGGGCGCCGTGTAGGTGCCGTAGACCGAGCCGTCGGCGCGGTGGATCGTCTGGGTCACGGGATCCCACGTCATCTGGTTGGCGTAGGGGTTGTTGAGCCAGTAGGAGATGTTGTCGCGCGGCGGAAGGGTGTTCGGGCGGTTGCCGTAAGCGTGGTAGTAGAAGACCGAGGCGGCGATCGTCGTGTACTTGAACGGCTGGTATTTGATCATGCCGTTGTAACGCTCGGTCTTCACGCCGGAGGGCTTGCGGGTGAACTCGTCCTGCTGGAAGACGGCGCTGCCGCGGATGGCCAGCTTGTTCTTCAGGAGGACCTGGTTGACGTCGAGGCTGGTGCGCCAGCCACCGTAGCTGTCGGCGCGCAACTCAGTCGCCACCCTGTTGCGGGTCGTGTTGGCGGAGGCCGGGACCTGGTTGACGGTGCCGGAGGGGTTGCCGAGGCCGAAGACGTTGGCGTTGGCACCGCGGCTGACCTCGAGGGCGTCGAGGATGATCGGGTCGATCGGAACGCGGCCCATCGTCTCGATGTTGCCGAGGGCGACGTTGGCTGGGGCGAGGCCGCGCACGCGGTTGGCGCCGGTCGGATTGAGCTGGACGTTATCCGAGATGCTGCCGTTGCGGTCGAGCGTGACGTCGGTGTAGGTGCCCGAGCCCTCGGTGCCGGCGACGTAGAGGAACACGTCGTTGAGGTCGAGCATGGCGAAGTCGGACATCTGGTTCTTCGTCATCACCGTGATCGAGGAGGCGAGGTCCTCGAGCTTGGTGTTGAAGCGGGTGCCGGACATCGTGTTGGTGGCCTGGTAACCACGGGTCTCGCCGACGACCTCGAACGGCGAGAGAACGACGATCTCTTCATCGGCGGCGGCAGCCGCGGGGGTCTCGGCGGGGGCCGGGGCGGTCTGACCGAGGAGGGCGAGCGGGGTCGACAGGAGGACCGAGGAGAGCAGCAGGTTGCGGCGGGACGATCCGCCGAGACTACTGCGACGCTGAGGCATGGCGTGCTTGTTCATGGATGCTTTTAGGGCTGAATCGCCCCGAAGCGACGCGGACAGCCTGAAGCTGGATACGTCATGCGGGCTCGGGGCGGTTGTAGGGCAGTTGGGCTTTACGAGGCTGGTTCGCTGGCGTTGGGGACGCCAAGGAGTGCGCCGGGGTTTTATGACACGTGTCGAAAAACAGCGGGATCGGGCCTTTTTGTCAACACTGGCCTCGCAATTGTTAGCGCGGGAAACGTGTTGTGGCCGGCGTCCCGATCCTGCGTCGCGGCGAGCAGGGGATGGTCCGATCAGGGGCTATCGTGCTTCCGGGCCGACGTTTGCCCGGTGTGAGGGGAGAGCCAAGCTGGGGCCGGCGACCTGCTTCGTTGCCTTGCGGGCAGGCTTGGCGCACGAGTGCAGCGCCGTTTCGTGTGCCTCGGGGGCCGTTTGGCGCCAACTGCCGGACGGTGTTCGCTTTTTGCGGATCCATAGATTCATGCTTGCGCGGCTCCCTCGGACCGGCTGGGCTCTTTGGGCACAGGCGGTCCGAGGCGTGGGTGGCTAGTCTCGCTGCCCCTGCTTGGGCGCCGTTTGCCGCTTTTCGCCTCTCTCCCCCATAACCCAACTCATGAACATGCTCGTGCGCATCACGGTTCCCCTATTGGCCTTGGCTCTGGCGCTGGGTGCTACGGCCCAGCCTGCCGCTCGTGCTGGCGGACAGGAGTTCGTCGCCCGGTACTCGTTCGGCGGTTCCAACGAGCTCAATTCCGTCGGCCCCGGCGCGGAAGTGGGCGTGGAGTCGTTTCAGCTCTCGTGGCGCAGTAGCGCGGCGCTCGGCGACAACACCCGCGCGCTCTTCGGGCTCGAGTGGACGCGACACGAACTCGACCGCACCGGCGTCACGTGGCTACCGGAGAACCTGAAGGCGCTCGCCGTGCCGCTGGGTGTGTCCCACCGGTTCGACGAACGCTGGCGGCTGCTCGTCACCATGACCCCGCGACTGGCGGGGGCCGACGGCGACTTCGGCGACGCCCGGGTGGATCTGCCGATGCTCGCGCTCGCCAGCTACGCCTCGAGCCCCGAGCTGGTCTGGAGCTTCGGCTTCCGTTACGGCGCGCAGTCCGACATCAAGCTCCTGCCGATCGCCGGCGTGACGTGGCGCTTCGCTCCCGATTGGGAGTTTCGCCTGGCATGGCCGGAGTCCGGCTTGAGCTGGCGCGCGACCGAGGAGCTCACGTTGCGCGCCGTCGCCACCCTCCAGGGCGGCGACTACCGACTGGCGAAGGACCCGCGTCCTGAGGGGCAGCGCGTGGGCGGGAGCTGGGCGGGCGACTGGCTTGAGTATCGCGAGGTGCGCGTCGGGCTCGCGGCGGAGTATGCGTTCGCGCCGACATTCGGGCTGCGCGTCGAGGGCGGCTATGCGGTGGACCGGCGCTTCGAGTTCACGGATCGTGATCTCACGCTCTCCGGCGATGGCGCTTTCTACGCCGGTGCCGGCCTCACGGCGCGGTTTTGACCGTACCAACGGCCGATCTGCGTCAGTGGACGACGATCGTCAAACGGTGCGCTTCTCCATGAGGTAGTGGCTTACGAGCCACTCCTCGCCGTCGCGGTAACCCCAGAGCTCGGCGCAGGAGAGGAAGAATACCCGCCAGTAGGCCCACCACTTGGTGGTGTTCGCGGCGCCGTAGGTTGCGCCGAGCAGCGGGAGCAGGTCCTGGCGGGCGCGATCCATGTTCTGAAGCCAGAGCGCGGCGGTGCGCTGGTAGTGGCGGCCGTTGATGTGCCAGTGGTCGAGCAGCTTGAGATCGTCCTGGAAGCGGGTGACGAGGTCGTCGCTGGGCATCATGCCGCCGGTGAAGAAGTACCGGCTCATCCAGTCGGTCGCGTCGCGCGCGACGAAATGGTACGCGAAGCGCGAGTGGGTGAAGATGTGCAGGAAGAAGAGACCGCCGGGCTTGAGCCAGCGGGCGACGTTGGCCAGGAGGCGCGGCCAGTTCTTCATGTGCTCGAACATCTCGACGGACACCACGCGGTCGAAGCGTCCCGCGGTGATGTCGAAGTCGTTCATGTCGCAGGTGACGATGGTGAGGTTGGCGAAGCCGCGGCGCTGCGCCTCGGCGTCTATGAACGCCTTCTGGGTGCGCGAGTGGGACACGCCGGTGATGTGGGAGTGCGGGTAGTGCTCGGCCAGCCAGAGCGAGAGCGAGCCCCAGCCGCAGCCGAGCTCGAGGATCTCCTGTCCGTCGGCGAGGCGGGCGCGCTCGGCGTAGAGGCGGAGCATCGACTCCTCGCCTTCGGCGAGGGGCTCGTTGCCGCGCTCGAACCAGCAGCAGGAGTACTTCAACCGCGGGCCGAGCACGCGCTGGTAGAACGCGGTCGGCACCTCGTAGTGCTGTTCCTTCGATTCCTGGGTGTTGATCGCGATCGGCTGCGAGCGCAGTGCCTCCGCGAAGGCGGCCAGCCGCTGGTGCTGTTCGACCGAGGTTGGTGCCGTTTCTTCGCGGAGCCGCTGCGCCAGCAGACGGCGGATACCGAAACGCAGGGCGCAGTCGGGCAGGAGATTCTTCTCGAGCAGCGAGTCGATCATGGCGGAAGAAGTAGCGAGGAGCGGGTAGTGAGTAGTGAGGAGGCGGAGTATCGGAAACGGTTAAGGATCGGTGTTGGAGAAAAGTATGCCGGATCGTCCGGGATGCTCGCTACCCGCTACTCACGCCTCGCTACTGTCTTCGGCGGCCAGGGAATGAAGGCGCTGGTGCGGGCCTGGTAGGCGCGGTAGGCCTCGCCTTTCGAGCGCAGGAGCTGGTCCTCGGTGTACTTCACGCCCGTGACCTTCAGCAGGAAAAAGAGCATGAGCGCTGGGGCGTAGAGCGCGATCCAGCCCGCGGGCGCGGTGAGGGCGAGGAGCGCGAAGGCGACCCACACCAGCCACTCGAAGAAGTAGTTCGGGTGCCGGCTCCAACCCCACAGACCGGCGGCGCACACGCGGCCGCGGTTGGCGGGGTCGCGCTTGAAGCGCGCGAGCTGGGCGTCGGCCACGGTCTCGCCGAGCAGCGCGAGCAGCCACAGCGCCGCGGCGGCGTATTCGAGCGGGTGCAACGCGGGCGCGGGATTCTGCGCGGCGAGCAGGAACGGCACCGAGAGGGCCACGAGCACCAGCGCCTGGAACTGGAAGAAGCGGAACATCTTCGGTCCGAAGTTGGACGCCCAATCGCGCCGGAGCTGCTGGTAGCGGCCGTCCTCCGTGTGGAGGTGGCCGAGCACGCGGCGAGCGAGGTAACCGCCGAGGCGCAGACTCCAGAGCACGCCCATCGCAGTGACGAGCACGCGCCGCGGGAAAGCGCCGCCCGCGAAATGGCCGTAGAACGCCGCCAGGGGCGCGAAGCCGAGCGCCCAGGCGACGTCGACGATGCCGTAGTTGTCCAGCCGGCGCGCGACGAGGTAGAGCAGCGCGAACCCGGCGCAGGCGGCGGCGAGGGCGAGGAGCAGGAGGGGGAGAGTCGACATGGCGGGACGTTCGGTCAGGGAGGCGAGAGCGCGCGGCTTCGCTCGAGTTGTCCGCTCAGCGCGCGCAGCAGCGGGCGCAGCGCGAGGAAGAACGCTCCGCCGAGCAGCGGCGCGGCGAGCAGCCAGGCGGTGGCGGCATGGAGACCGCTCAGGCCGAAGCGTTCGAGGAAGTCCGCCGGCGATGCGGCGAACGCCTCGACCAACAGGGCGGGATTGAGCGGCATGGGCGCGGCGCCATGGAGCCATTCGCCGGCGCGAACCCAGGGGATGATGAGCGCGAGCTGGAAGGGGGCGCCGAGCAGGTTGGCGATCTGCAGCGCGGGCTGGTTGAGGCGCAGCGCGACGCCGGCGGCGACACAGCCCAGCGTGGTCGTGCCGAGGAAGGGGTTGAGCGCGATCACGCCGCCGACGGCCAGGGCGAGCGCGAGGCGTTCGGGCGACAACCCTTGTGTGATCTGGCGCGCGAGCGGGTCGACGACGCGGGGGGAGGACGAGGCTGCCGGGGTTGCGGCGGGAGAGCAGCTCCTTGAGCTCGGCCGTCTCGCGGATGCGGAAGAGCTCGGCGAGGGCGTAGAGGGCCATGGCGAGGTTGCCCAGAGCCATGATGGCGACGAACCAGAGCAGGCGGGCGCCGAAGCGCGGCTCCTTCCACGCGACCCAGAGGTAGAACGTGAGGAAGCCGAAGTAGGCGTCGCAGAGCGCGACGAAGAGGAGGCGGAGGAACCAGAGCATGGGAGGTGGGCGGGAAGGCCTCTGAGCCGGGGTCACCGCCCCCGGCTACAACAAGGCGGAGTGTTCAGCGGAAGGAGAGGTTGTTGGGGCGCGTATGCACGGTTTGGACAACGGAGATGTTGCGCAGGGCGAAGGCGGCTTCGCAGTAGGCGAGGTAGTAGTTCCACTTGCGGCGGAAACGGTCGTCGAAGCCGAGCGCGCGGACCTCGGCGGTGCGGTGGTTGAAGGCCTCGCGCCACTCGCGGAGCGTGCGCGCGTAGTCCTGGCCGAGGTCGTCGAGCGCGTGGAGCACGAAGCCGCCGTGGCGGGAGAGCAGGCCGTTGAGGCGGTTGAGCGAGAGCAGCAGCGAGCCGGGGAAAACGTGCTTCTGGATGAAGTCCACGCCGCGGCGGATCTCGTCGTAGCGGGCGTCGGCGCACGTGATGAACTGGAGCGCCATCAGGCCCTCGGGTTTGAGCGCGCGGGCGACGGCGCGGCACCAGTCCTCGAGGTAGCGGTGGCCCACGGCCTCGAGCATCTCGATGGAGACGAGCTTGTCGTACTGCTCGCCGGCGGGGAGGTCGCGGTAGTCCTGGAGGCGCACCTCGATGCGGTCGGCGAGTCCGGCGGCGGCGATGCGCTCGCGGGCGAGGTCGTGCTGCTGCTGCGAGATGGTGAGCGAGGTGACGCGGCAGCCGTACTCGCGCGCGGCGTGCAGGCTCCAGCCGCCCCAGCCGGTGCCGATCTCGAGCACGTGGTCGGCGGGCGTGAGGCGGAGCTTGCGGCAGAGGGCGTCGTTCTTGGCGCGCTGCGCCTCGGCGAGGGTGAACTCCGGGCGGTCCCAGCGGGCGCTGGAGTACATCATCGAGGGGTCGAGCCAGAGGCGGAAGAAGTCGTTGGAGAGGTCGTAGTGGTCGCGGATGTTGCGCGCGGCGGTACGGCGGGAATTCGGGCGGAGCCGGTGCGCGAGGCGGTTGGCGGCGCGGAGCAGGTTCACGCCGAAGGCCTTCGCGCGGGAGCCGGAGAGCGAGGGCGAGTGCTCGACGTTGAGCACGAACCAGGCGATCACCGCGGCGAGATCGGGCGTCTCCCACTCGCCGTTCATGAACGCCTCGGCGAAACCGATGTCGCCGAAAAGCACGCACCGCTCGAAGAACGCCGGGTCGTTCACCTTGATCGCGGCGACCTGCGGGATCGCGAGCGCGGCGGGGGCGAGCGTGGTGGCGTGCCATTGCACGGCCTCGCGGCCGCCGAAGCGATGCACGGTGCCGTCGGGCAGTTCGAGGTGGAGCCGGCCGCGCGGCATTCGGGCGAGGGCGCGGAGCGTGAGGCGTTGGTAGAGGCCGCCGGAGGCCGCGGCCGTGGCGGCGGTCGCGGCGGTGGAGGCGGAGACGGTGGGTTCGGGCGGGTTCATGAGGGGGAACGGCTCGGGGCGATGGACGAGTGCGGGTGGTAGAGGTCGCGCTGTGCGGCGGCGCCGGCGGACTTGGCGAACCACGGCACACGTTTCAGGCAGAGTCGGAGCGCGTGCCAGTGGATGCGCGCGATCACGGCGAGCGTGACGAGCGGGTACTTGAGGAGGAACCAGGCGAGGCGCGCGTCGGTGAGCGGCGCGCGGCGGCCGGAGAGCGTGGTGTGCAGCACGCGTTTCCCCTTAGCGAAGTCGTCGATGCGGACCGCGAGGCGGTCGCCGGGCGTGTGGAACGTGAAGTCGAACTCGAGGTCGAGCGGCGAGAAAGGCGACACGTAGAAGTGTTTCGGCACGCGCACGCGGAAGACTCCGGCCGGGCCCGCCGCGGCGACGGGGATGAAGTACGGTTTCACCTCGTGGAAGGTGTTCGTCACCTCGGCAATGGCGCCGACCGGTGTGCCCGAGGCTTCGGTACAGAAGTAGAACGACACCGGGTTGAAGCGGTACCCGAGCACGCGCGGGAGGGTGATGAGCAGGACGCGGCCGCCGGGTCCGGGATCGGCGCCGCGGGCGGCGCAGAAGGCGCGCACGCGGGCCTTCAGGGTGGCGAGGTCGGCACCGGCGAAGGCGGGCGCGGATGCCGGGGTCGTGTTGTGCAACGGCGCGGCGAGCGGCAGGTGGCCGGGCTCGTCGAAGCGCAGGAGACTGGGGCGGCCGAAGCGCAGCAGGCGGAGGCGGCCGGCGAGCGCGGGGATCTCGTCGAGGTCGAGCGCGAGGTAGAAGAGCCGGTAGCTGAAACGGTGGCGCTGCGGCGCGAAACGCTCGTGCAGCACGGTGCATTCGTAGAGGCACGAATGCGCCGGCGGCGCGGCGAGGGAGCTGGCGGCGGGGGCGTTCATGCGCGGCGGTCGCCGTCGAGGGCGGTCTCCCAGGCGTCGTGGCCGAGGAGGAGGGTGGCGAGGGTGTGGGCGGAGAGCAGGCCGTCCTCGTGGAAGCCGTAGCGTTGCCAGGCGCCCGCGAAGTAGGTCTCGGTGCGGCCGATCGCGGTGGCGTTGAGCGCGAGAATCTCCGACTGCGCCTGGGCGGCGGCGACGTCGAAGAGCGGGTGTTCCTCGGCGTAGCGGCCGAGGACGGTGGCGTCGTCGACCAAGTGACCGGCGTCGAGGCTGACGAAGTAGTCGCGTTTCTTGGAGACGCCCTGGAGCCGGTTCATCCAGTAGTGGGTCGAGGTGCGAAGGGCGGTAGCGGGTTGCGGGGCGGCGGGGGCGTCGAGTCTGTAGTTCCACGCCGACCACGCGAGGCGCGTGCGGGGCATGACGGTGGCGGTGGTGTGCAGCACGACGTCGTTGCTCTGGTAGCGGAAGGCGCCGAGGAGGCGGCGCTCCGCAGGGGTGGCGCCAGCGCCGAGGAGCGCGAGGGCGGCGGGCGCGTGGCACGCGAGGATGACCTTGTCGAAGCGGGTGGTGGCGGTATCGGTCGCGACCTCGACCCCGCCGGAAGGGAGACGGCGGACGGCGCGCACGGGAATCCGAAGGTGGATGCGTTCGCGG
>JAGVUB010000109.1 GCA_019136515.1 Verrucomicrobiota bacterium | reverse complement strand
CCTCGCCACCGCCATCCGGCACGAGTTGCACCTGCGCCTCGCGGCCGAAGCAGCGCTCCAGCTTCAGCTGGATCAGCCGGTCGTCGTCGAGATCGGGGGCGATTTGTTTGTGCATCACCGTGCCCCGTTCGGGCACATAGACGCACAGTCTCCGGTCGTACGGAAACACCGCCGCCGCCGATTCCCGGCGTTTCCCCTTCTCGAGGTAACTGAAACGCACCAGTCGCACCTCGCGACACTTCGCGAGCGCCTTCGCCACGCGTTCGGCCGCGCGGAAGCCGGGAGTGGCCGGCCCGGCCGGTGCGCCACGCAGCCCTGGCCGGCGGTTGCTCCACGAGTCGTCGAGCAGCATCGCCCCGGTCTGCTTGACCTGCGGATACAGCGAAAGCACCGCCGCCGTCACCTCGTGCAGGTCCTCGCGCCGCGCCGGCGGTACCGTGAGTTTGCGCACGCCGTTGTTGATATCGAAGAGGAACAGTCCGCCGCGCCACTGGAAGACCGCCACCGCGTGGCCCGGGCCCATCGCGTAGTCGTCGTCCAGCGTGCCCCAGCGCAGCACCCGCACCCAGCGCGAGCCGCCCGCCTTGCGCCCGCCGAGGTAGGTGTCGGCGAACCGAACCGAGTCGACGAAGCAGGGGTTGCCGACGCCCAACGCCCGGAACTTGAACGGGGTGCCCCGCGTGCCCGGCTCAGCCGCGTTGGCGACCACCGCCGCAACCAACAGCACAGCCCAGCTCAACCACACGCGGAACTCGGAGCGGATTCTCATGCGCGTCCAGATACTGGCCCACCCTTCGCTCCGTCTCAACCCCCGGATTGCCGAAACCGCACACCCGCCCCTTGCCACCCGCGCACCGTTGTCCGTCCCGTGTCATCCGACGCCCGCTCACCGCCATCCGCTCACCGGCAACCGGCCACCGTCCACCGTCTACCGGTAACCGTACACCGGCCGCTCCGGCCGCATTGACTCCCGGCCCGCGCCCCCGACACTCCCGCCACCTTGGTCATCGATCGCGAAGTCTCTCCCACCCGCGCCTCCCGCGCCCTCCTCGTCGGCGTGCAGACGCCCGAAATGGCCGCCGGCGAAGGCGCCGAACTGCTCGAGGAGCTGAAGGAACTCGTCGGCAACCTCGGGCTCGAGATCGCCCGCGCCGAGCTCGTGCGCCTGCGCACGCGCAACCAGCGGTTCCTCATCGGCACCGGCAAGACCGCCGAGCTCATCGAGATCGCGAAGGCGGAGAACATCGACCTCATCGTCTTCGACGAGGAGCTCTCGCCCGCCCAGGGCCGCAACTGGGAGAAGGAATCCGACCGCGCCGTGATCGACCGGCAGGAGGTCATCCTCGAGGTCTTCAACCAGCGCGCACAGACCCGCGAGGCCAAGCTCCAGGTCGAGCTCGCGAAACTCGAATACGCCCTGCCCCGCCTCAAGCGCGCGTGGACGCACCTCAGCCGCCAGCGCGGCAAGGGCAAGATGGGCGGCGAGGGCGAGACCCAGCTCGAGGTCGACCGCCGCCTTGTGCGCGACCGCATCACCGCGCTGCGGCACGAGCTCGTCGCCGTCGTGAAACAACGCGCCGTGCAGCGCCACCGCCGCCAACGCGTGCCCGTGCCCAACGCCGCCATCGTCGGCTACACCAACGCCGGGAAATCCTGCCTGCTCAACCGCCTCACCGGCGCCGCCGTGCTCGTGCAGGACAAGCTCTTCGCCACCCTCGATCCCACCACGCGGCAGTTCGTCCTGCCCGACGGACGCAAACTGCTCGTCACCGACACCGTGGGCTTCATCCGCCGCCTGCCCCACCGCCTCGTCGAGGCCTTCAAGGCCACGCTCGAGGAGACGATCGTCGCCGATTTCCTGATCCACGTGCTCGACCTCACCAACCCGCAGGTAGAGAAACACCTCGAGGCCACGCTCGCCGTGCTCGGCGAACTCGGTGCCGACACCAAGCGCACCATCACCGTCTTCAACAAGTGCGACGCCGCCCGCCCCGAGACCGTCGAGCTCGCCCGTGTCCGCCACCCCGACGCCGTCTTCCTCAGTGCGCTCACCGGCGCCGGCGTCGACATCCTGCTGGCCCGGTGCAGCGAACTCACCAGCACCGCCGAGTTCGCCGCGCAGCTGCGCATCCCGCACGACCGCTACGATATCGTCGCCAAGCTGCACTCCACCGGCGGCATCGTCGAGGAGCGCGCCGAGGATGACGCCGTGTACATCACCGGCCGCGTCCCCTTCGCCCTGCGCGAACTCGTGGCGCCGTTCCTCGTGGAGTGATACCTCCGCCGTGGTAGGGGAGTTTCTCTCAAAGACTCTGTCCGAGGTAGAACGGAACGTTCGCCGGCTCTTCCTGGCTGCACGCGACGCCCGATCAGCGTTCATCAGCGCCCATTAGCGGTTCCCGTATCCGCTCCCGCGGCAGCCTCCGCTCGGCTCCAGACTACGCCGTTTCCGGCAGCCCCATTGCTCAGCGGAGCCGACGCCCCTAAGTCCCGAATTTCGCCCGGCCGTAGAAGCGGGCGAGCAAGTCCAGTACAGCCTTCAGCTTGGCTATCCTCGGACTATGGGGAGCGTAGAAATCGATAGCGGCTCCAGGCTCCCATTCCTGCAGCACCATACGCCCGGTCTTCGTTTCGATGACGATCTCGTATTGTGCTCCATCGAGCGCGAAAGGTGGCATCAGGAAGACTTGGTCGTCCGTGAGCTGTTCCGGTCTCTCCCTCAGCCCGTTCGCCGCCTTCTCGATACGCTCAACCTCGGCAAGAAAATCGAACGGTTCGAGTCCGACCGCCTCGATAGCACGAAGCACCGCAGTCGAGTCCGAGCCTCCGCCGAAGGCATCGAGCAATCCGCCATTCCGGTATTCGTAGCCGGTCAGCACCGGTTCGCCGGCCCCGGTGGGCTGTTCGACGAAAAAGAAGAAGCCGGTTCGCCCCTTCGATTCCCCACTGAACGCGCCTTTGGTGAGACGGATCGAAGCCAGCGGCACTCCGCGCGCCTGCGGCGCTCGCCGCCCCTCCGCCACGCCCGTGCAACCACCGAGCGCGACCAGCCACGCGCACACCAAGACGATAGCCGGAACCCGACCTGGCCAAAGAAGTCGCATGCGCCCGATCGTCGTGCGTCATCCATGACCTGCAAGACGGATAGTCGGCGCGGCCTCCGACCTTCTTCGCACGCCCGCCCCAACCGATGTTCACCATCTTCCGCCCGCCAGTCCTCATCCCGCCCTCCGCGTTCCGTCGTCCCTTCGTTCCTGATTCCCTGATTTCCACATTCTCATTCTCCTGCTCCGCCCTCCCTCCTCCGTTCGCGTTTTCCGCCTTCCCCATTTCTAGCGTCTCCGTCTTCATCGCGACCATCCCCCTCCGCCATGCGTTTCACCAAGTACCACGCCCTCGGCAACGACTACCTCGTGATGGACCCGCGCACGGCCGGCCCGCTGCCGACCGACGCCCAGATCCGCCGCATCTGCCACCGCAACTTCGGCATCGGCTCCGACGGCATCCTATGGGGCCCGCTCGCCTCGACACGCGCGCCCTTCGCCCTGCGCATCTTCAATCCCGACGCCTCCGAGGCCGAGAAGAGCGGCAACGGCATCCGCATCTTCTCCCGCTACCTCTACGACTGCGGCCTCGTGAAAGAGGAACCCTTCCTCCTCGACACCCTTGGTGGCCTCGTCGAAGTCCGTATCCAGAAGGGTGGCCGCTCGATCACCGTCGACATGGGCCACGTGAGCTTCGACAGCGCGAAGATCCCCGTCGCCGGCCCGAAGCGCGAGGTGATCAACGACACGATCACCGTGAAGGACCGCGCCTTCACCTACTGCGCCGCCACCATCGGCAATCCCCACTGCGTCGTCCCGCTGCCCGCGGTGTCGCCGGAGCTCGCGCACACCTACGGGCCGTACCTCGAGACCCACGCCAACTTCCCGCGCCGCACCAACGTGCAGTTCCTCCAGGTCCTCGACCGCGCGAACATCCGCATCGAGATCTGGGAGCGCGGCGCCGGCTACACCCTCGCCTCCGGTTCCAGCAGCTCCGCCGCCGCCGCCGTCGCGCACCGCCTCGGCCTCGTCGACGACAAGGTCACCGTGCACATGCCCGGTGGCCAGATCGGTATCGAGATCGGCGAGGGTTTCGCCATCAAGATGACCGGCGGGGTCACCCGTGTCGGCGAAGGCGCCCTCGACCCCGAGATGCTCGAAGGCGCGGAGTAGACGCCGGCGCCGCCCACCTCCGGTCACGCGGGAACCACGATCGCCGGCCAGCACTACCCCGCCACCACGCTCGCAAAGCCGAGCTGCGGAGTCATCCAGCGCCAGGAGCAGCTCGCGCTGTCCCCGCCGCCGTCGATCGCCAGCTCCTCGGCCCAGCCGCAGACACACTCCGGTTCGACGACCACCAGCGGGATCCCCCCGCCCAGGCACTGCAGCGGGGTGAACTGCATCACAATCCGCGTGGGCGACCCGATCTGCCCGTTGATCCGCTCCAGCCGCGCCAGTCGCCGCAACCCGCCTTCGGACTGCTCGAAGAGGATCCAGCGGCGGGACGACTCCTCCGCGCCGTATTCGAGCGACAGCCACTCCCGCGCCCCCACCAGCCACGGGCCGTCGGGCAGCTCAAGGCGCTTGAGTCGGAACCACTGGGCGATCAGGCCCTGCGACCCCGAGAAACGGAGCGGCGCGGGATCGGACAGGATCCACGAATCATTGGGCTGAGCGGTGAAACGGTAGGCTTTGAATCCCATGGCTAGACTCCTCCTGGTCTGAGGTTCGCGTGATGAAGTTCGATCAGTTCCGTCGTCGAGAGCGTGCGACGCAGCTCGCGCGCCCGGCGCCGTACCAGCGGAAGGAGGCGTTGTATCGCGTCGGTCTCCAGCGTCTCGCCCGCCGCGCGCAACGCCGCGCCAAGCGCCGCCGCACCGGACTTCCAACCGATGGCGAACGGTTCGCGTCGTCGTCCGACGGTCTCGGGCGCAAACGGCTCATAGGAGCGGAGATCCTTGAGCAACCCGGCGCAATGGAGCCCAGATTCGTGGCGAAACGTCGCGCCGCCCACCACCGGCCGCTCCGGCGCCACCGCCCGACCCGAGGCCCGCGCGACCAGCGACGAGAGGAACGCCAGCTTCTCCGTGCGCACGCCGCAGTCGATGCCGTGCGCGACGCGCAGCGCCATCACGACCTGCTCGAGTGCCGCGTTGCCCGCGCGCTCGCCCAGACCGTTGACGGTCACGCTCGCCGCGGTCGCCCCCGCCTCGAACGCGGCCAGGGTGTTCGCCGTCGCGAGCCCGAGGTCGTCGTGCGCATGGATCTCGAACGCCAACTCGGGAGCGCGTTCGCGCAGTTCGCCGATTTCGCGATGCAGCCGCGTCGGGTGCGCCACGCCGACGGTATCCGCCAGGCGGACCCGTCGAGCCGGCGTGCGCGCCACCGCCGCAACGAAGTCTTTCAGGAATCCGAGATCGGCGCGGGTCGCGTCCTGCGCTCCGATCGAAACAAAGTGGAAACGCGCCGCCGCCTCGACGGTGAGCCGTCGGAGCTCGCGCAGCACCCAGTATCGGTCCTTGCCCCAGGTCTGCAGATGGAGATCGGAAACCGGGAAGGAGATGTGCACGCGCGTCGCCCCGCTCAGTTGCGCGGCGGTGAGATCGGCCGAGTCGGCACGGCACCACGCAAGCACGCGATCCCCGCCGACCGCGTCGATCACCGCACGCAGGTCGTCCTGAGCCTCGCGGCCCATCGACGGAATCCCCGCCTCCAGCTCGGAGACCCCGGCCGCCACCAACTCGCGGGCGATGGCGACCTTGTCCTCACGTGAAAATACGACACCCGCCGCCTGCTCGCCGTCGCGCAGCGTCGTGTCGATGAGGTGGAGGCGGTGGGTGTTCATGGGCGGAAGGTGATCGGTTATGCTCAATCGTGGCTGGGCAACTCAGTCCATGGCATGGCGGTTTCTCCGAAACCGCCGCTGTGCGGCGTCTGGCGCGGACGAGAGCAGAGCGACGGACGTTTCGGAGAAACGTCCCTACCCTCGGATGCTCACGTCAGCAGGTACTCCTCGGCGACGGTGTCGTTCTCGATCGCATCGAGGATGGCGTCGATCGCGTCGTTGTTCGGCACGCGGTAGTAGTTGCCGGACGGATAGTCGACCATGACCGGGCCCTTGACGCAGACGTTCATGCAGCCGGTCACGGCGACTTCAATTCCGTCGAGGGAGCGGTCCTGGATCTCGCCTTGGAGGTACGAAAGAAGGCTCATCGAGTCCTTCTTGTGGCAGACGCCCTGGCGCTCGCCGTTCGCACGGAAGCTGCCGCAGACGAAGAGGTGGTGGTTCGGTTTGTTCATGGGAAGTGTGGCTAGAGGCTAAAGGAATGAGGCGAGAGCATGGGCGCTCAGCCGCAGCCGGTACCGGTGCCCTTGCAGCCGCTGCCGCAGGAGGTGAAACGGCGTTGCAACGCCTTCGGGATCGGCTGGTCGGAGAAGACCGCGCTGAGGCCCTCCTCGATCAGCCCCTCCATCTCGAGGACCTCGATACCGGTTTCTTCGAGCACGCGCTTCGGCTTCGGGCCCGCGGCGGAGACGAGGATCGCGCGGCAGTCGTGCAACGTCGCGCCGAGGTCGCGCCAGCGTCCGTCGCCGGTGCCCGGCTCGGGCGTCTTGCGCACCTCGTGGAATTTGAAACCCGAGGGCGTCGCCTCGTCCTTCTTGAAGATCAGAACGCGCGCCGCCTCGCCGAGGTGCTGGTTCACGAGCGCGCCCTCCTCGCTGGCGACGGCGATGTACGGGCGGCTGCGACCGCCGAGGACGTCCGCGTTGGCGTAGCGGTTGAGCCGCTCCATGTTCTCCTCGTTGAGGCCCTCGCTGATGAGCCCGACGGCGTCGGCGCGGCAGCGGGCACAGTGCGACATCTGCGGGAGGTGCAGGCCGCTTTGCAGGCGGGCGCGCGCCATGTCCATCGTGTCCGGAGGGGCGAGGTCCTCGAATGCGGCGCCCTTCACGGGGAGGAACGCCATCACGTTCATGAGGTCCGCGCCGAGCTCCTTCATGGCCTTCGCGACCTCGGGGATGTGCGTGTCGTTGATGCCGGGCATGAGGATCGAGTTGATCTTCACGACCACGCCGAGCGCCTTGAGCCGGCGGATACCGTCGAGCTGGCGCTCCAGGAGCAGCTTCGCGGCCGCGATGCCGCGCATCGGCCTTCGGCCGTCGCGGATCCACGCATAGATCTTCGCGCCGATCACGGTGTCGACGGCGTTCACGGTGAAGGTGACGTGGCTGACCTTCAGCGCGGCGATCTCCTCGACGTACGGCCCGATACCCAGACCGTTGGTCGCTAGGCAGAGGATCATCGCCGGATACCGGGTACGCACGGCGCGCAGCGTGGCCATCGTCTCGTCCGGGTTGGCGAACGGGTCGCCCGGGCCAGCGATGCCGACGACGCTCAGGTTCTTCACCCGCGCCATGACCTCCTCGAGATACGGCACGACCTGCGGCACCGGCAGGATCGAGCTCGTCACGCCCGGGCGGCTCTCGTTCATGCAGTCGAACTTCCGGTTGCAGAAGTTGCACTGCAGGTTGCAGCGCGGCGCCACCGGCAGGTGCACGCGACCGAACTTGCCGTGCGCCTCCCGGTCGAAGCACGGATGCTTGGCCCATTGCGGATTGGGGATTGCGGACTGCGGATTGGTCGACGGGAACGGAGCCGGTTCGGCTGTTTCGCAACAAGACGTGGTGTTGAGTTTTGTTCTCATTTTGTGGTGTCCGTTATTCCGCATTCCGAAATCCGCATTCCGCGTTTCACAGGTAGGCGTAACCGATGTCCGAATGCTCCTGCTTGGCTTCGAGCAGGGCGTTGACGATGCGGTCGAAGAGTTGCTGGGTGCCGGCATATCCGAGCAACTGGATGCGTTGGGCACCGAGCCGGTCGTGGACCGGGAACCCGCAGCGCACGAGCGGCACGTTGAGCGAGCGGGCGAGCTTGTAGCCCTTGCTGCTGCCGATGAGCAGATCCGGCTTCAGCTCCGCGATACGCGTCCCGATGTCACCGAAGTCCGAGCCCTCGCGCACCTCGATCCGGTCGCGCAGCTCCGGCGCGGCGGCGAAGATCGCGTCGGCGAGCCGGCGGTTGCGCTCGCCGCTGGCGACCAGCACCGGCGTGATGCCGGTCTCGGCGAGAAACACCGCGATGCCGGCCACGAGATCGTCCTCGCCGTAGACAATCGCCTTTTTGCCGGCGAGGTACTTGTGGGCATCGACGTAGCTGTCGATCAGGCGACCGCGCTCCGCCGCGATGCGGGCCGGCAGCCGGAGTTCGCGACCCGAAGAATCCACGGCGGTGCAGAACAACGGCTTGCCATGTAGGAGCCTGCTTGCAGGCGATTCCGCGTCCGCCTTCGCGAGCAAGCTCGCTCCTACCTCCGGGCACCGCTCGCTCAGCGCCGCGCAGAAGGCGTCGTTGGCGCGCACACCGATCGGCAGGCCGAGGCGGTGTAGCCGCACGCCGAACTTCTTGTTCAGGTGCGTACCGGCTGTCGCGGGAGCCGCGGCGAGCGAGTGGCCGAATTCGAGCGCGGCCGTCGCACGGCCGAGGGCGCGCAGCTCTTCGATGGTGGTGCCGCCATGAGGCATCCGCTCGAACTCCGACCAACTGGGGCCGTCAAGTGTCTCGGCGTAGTCAGGCACAAGCGTGATCGTCGCCTCGCCCCACGCGGCGCAAAAGTCGCGGAGGTGGCGAAGATCGGCGGGCGAGACCATGCCGGGAAAGAGCGCGAGTCGGGCCTCCGAGGTAGGGACGGACCGCTGGGCCGTCCGTTCGCTCGGCGGGCCCAGCGGTCCCGCCCTACCATCAGATGTGCCCGCGAGCGTCTCCACGAGCGCGCGCACCGCGGCATGGAAACCCTCGGCGTGGGTGCCCTTGAAGCTCGGGGTGGAAACGTGGACCAACTCCGGATTGCGGAACTCGGATTGCGGAGTGCGGATTGATTCGGAGTCGGACGCGAACGGCACCACTCCCGTAGTGTCGCTGGCGCCTGCCGAGAGTTCCTCGGTTGCTCCATCCGTTCCGCACTCCGCATTCCGCATTCCGCATTCCGTCCGGTACTCGCCGATGAGCATCGGCATGTTCTCGCCCATCGTTTCGGACAGACAGGTGGTCGCGATGCCGACGAGCACCGGTCGATATTGGCGTCCGACGTTGTCGAGGGCGGTGTGGAGATTCTTGCGCCCGCCGAAGACCGCGGAGTCCTCGGAGAAGTTGGTCGAGGCGATGTCGATCGGTTCGCGGAAGTGCGAGATGAGATAGCGGCGGATGTACGTTGCGCAGCCTTGCGAGCCGTGGAGCAGCGGCACCGTGCCGGCGATGCCCTTGAACGCCAAGCACGCGCCGAGCGGTGTGCAGAGCTTGCAGGGGTTCGTCGACCCGGAGGGAAACTCCGGATGCTCCGAAGGAGTGAACTCGGAACTCGGAGCGGGGAACGGGGAACAGTTCGGACAGCTCATGCGACGTTCTCCTTTGTTTCCGGTGCCGCCAGCGGGCCGGTGTTCCGAGTTTCGAGTTCCGCGTTCCGAGTTCGGTTGGCCCGCCGCGGCACGAAGTTCCACACCGGCGAGCAGACGCTCGCGTGCACCTCGCGGCCGAAGTTCACCATGCCCACAAAGCCGGCCAGGCACTCCTTGCGCTCGTGGTTGTGGTCGCAGAAGCCGATGCCGAGCTTGTAAGCGATCGGCCGCTCCTTCACGCCGCCGATGAAGAGGTCGACATCCTGCTCAAGGCAGAACTTCGCCAGCTCGATCGGATTCGAGTCGTCGACGATGATCGTGCCGGGATCGCACATCTCGCGCAGTGTGGCGTAGTCGTCGGCGTCGCCGGTCTGTGTGCCCACCACCGCGGTACGCATGCCCAGCGTGCGCAGCGCGCGGACGAGCGAAAATGCTTTGAAGGCGCCGCCGACGTAGACCGCGGCCTTCTTGTCCTTCAGGTCCTCGCGCCAGGCGCAGAGCTGCGGATAGATCTTGCCCACCTCGTCGCGCACCACTGCCCTCGCCTTTTCCATCAGCTCCTCGCCGCCGAAGAACTTCGCGACCTCGTAGAGCGCGGCGGACATGTCCTCGATGCCGAAGAAGGAGACCCGTTTGAACGGGATGCCGTGCTCCTTCTCCATCTTCTTCGCGAGGTGCGTCATCGAGCCGGAGCATTGCACCAAGTTGAGCTTCGCGCCGTGGCAGCGGCGGATCGCGTCGACCCGCCCGTCGCCGGTGATCGTCGCCACCACCTGGATGCCCATGCGCTCGAGGTACTCGCGGATCACCCAGCTCTCCCCGGCGATATTGAAATCGCCTATGAGGTTGATGCTGAGCGGCGAGATTCCGGTCGTGTCGCCGGTGCCGATGAGTTGGTAGAGCGCCTCGCAGGCGGCCTTGTAGCCGTCCTTCTTCGTGCCCTTGAAGCCCTCGCTCGCGACCGGCAGCACCGAGAGCCCGGTGGCGGCCGAGACGCGCTTGCAGACCGCGGCGACATCGTCGCCGATCAGACCCACGATGCAGGTGCCGTAGACGAACGCCGCCTTCGGTTTGTGCTTCGCGATCAGTTCTAGGAGCGCGCGTTCGAGCTTCTTCTCACCGCCGTAGATCACATCCAGTTCCTGGAGATCGGTGGAAAAGCTGTTGCGGAAGAGCTGCGGGCCGGAGGATTGCGCGCCGCGGATATCCCAGGTGTAGGCGGCGCAGCCGATCGGGCCGTGCACGATGTGCAGGGCATCGGCGATCGGATAGAGCACGACGCGCGAACCGCAGAAGACGCAGGCGCGCTGAGAGACGGAGCCGGCGACGCTCGTCTTGCCGCAACGCAGCGGACCACCGGCCTTGCCGGCCTCGGCGATCGAGGCGGTGCGGGACGGAAGGATCTCGAGTGGTTGCGTCATCGGGTGGTCCTCGTGGTTCGGTCAGTGGTGGTGCGGCCCCTTGCCGCCGCAGCGGCAGCCGTCGTGCGGTTGCGGAGTGCATGGGCCGGCGAGCTTGGCGATGGCATCGGGCGCCATGCGCAGGAGCGTCCACTCCTCCATCGGCTTCGCGCCGACCGCGGCATAGAGCGCGAGCGCCTTCGCGTTCCATTTCAACGCCGTCCACTCCAGGCGGCCGGCGGAGCGCCCGTGGGCGATTTCCGCCACGGCCGCGAGCAGGGCGCGACCGATGCCGCGCTTGCGAAAGTCGGGCCGCACGTAGAGATCCTCGAGGAAGATCCCGGGCTTCGCCGCGAAGGTGGAGAACGTGCGGTAGTAGAGCGCAAAACCGGCGGGAGCGCCGTCCATCTCCGCGACGATCGCGGCGGCGCAACGCCGGGGACCGAGGACATGTTCCACCACCGCCTCAGGCGTGATCGCGCATTCGTGCGATAGTCCTTCGAACTCCGCCAGCTCGCGGACGAAATCGCACAGGAGTGCGGCGTCTTCCGGCGTGGCCGCGCGAAGCGCGAGGCCGGTGGGCGGTTGACAGCTGCAGGGGAGATCGGCGCTCATGGTTTTCGGTGGTCGTCGGCGTTATGCAGAACCGGTGCCAGCGCGGACGTTGTTTGCGGTGTTTTTCAGAGGGAAAAGCGCGACGTATTCGTCGGATACTCCGGGTGGAGGAGCCTGCTTGCAGCCGACGGTTTCAAGCGGTCGAACGCCCGCAGATCGCCTCCTACATTCGGAGACACACTCGGGCCGTCCGCCGCAGCTCGGACGCGCGACGGCATGGAAAGACGCGGCGTCCACCTCGGAGTCGCGCCGCCCCACGGTCGGCGGCGGTGACCCATAACGCCGCCGACCTGGGGGCAGACGCCAGGCAGATTGGGAGCGCCGAGCAGCAAAACCCCTGGAAAACCCGGCGCCCCCGCACTGCCTGGAAGCTAGCTCACTGCACCAGCTCGAACCACTCCTCGGCGCACTCGCGGTCCTTCTTGTCGAGGATCGCGTTGAGCATCTGGTTGATGAGGTTCACGGCGCCCATGTAACCAAGCGTCGGATAGAACCGGTGCGCGGCGCGGTCGAGGATCGGGAAGCCGAACCGGACGAAGGGCACGTTCTCCACCCGGGCGATGTGCTTGCCGTAGGTGTTCGAGATGAGCAGATCGACCGGCTCGTTCTTCATCCATTGGTGCAGCTCGAAGTTGTCGCCGCATTGCTTGATCTTCGCGTGCGGGACGACCGGATCGAGCAGCTCGTGCATGCGCTTCTCGAACTGGTTGCCGGGCGAACCGGTGATGCAGAACACGGGCTTCATCTCCAGCTCGAGGAGGAACTGGGTGAGCGCGATGACGTGGTCCGGATCGCCGGAGATCGCCACGCGTTTGCCGTGGAAGTACTGGTGCAGGTCGCTCATCAGGTCGATGAGGCGGCCGCGCTCCAGCTCGACGGTGGCGGGCACCGGCACGTTCGCATAACCGGCCAGCGCCGAGAGGAAGCGGTCGGTGTTCTGCACGCCGATGGGCAGATCCAGGAACGCGGCGGGGACGTTGCACTTGGCCTCGAGCGTCGCGGCCGGCACGTGCGAGGCGAAGTGGCCGAGCGCGATGGTCGCGATGCTGTCGCCGGCGGACCTGATCTGCGCCACCGTGGCTCCGCCTTCGGGATACATCTTGTACTGGCCGGTCAGCGGGCCGTCGAGGACGTTGGAGGTGTCCGGGAACATCACGAGGCCCACGCCCATCTCCTTGGCCAGGCGCTTGATCTCGCGCATGTCGGCCGGCTCGACGAAGCCGGGGATCACGTTGAGCTGGTTGAGCGTGGTGCCCGTCTTCTCCGACAGGTAGTTCACCATGCCCATGACCATGTTCGAGAACCCGTAGACGTGGGAGCCGACGAACGAGGGCGTGTTGGCGTGGATGACGAGCTTCCCCTCGGGGATGGAGCCCTCCTCCTTCGCCTTGCGGATCATGGTCGGGATGTCGTCGCCGATGACCTCGGACAGGCAGGTCGTGTGCACCGCCACGATCTCGGGATTGTAGATCGTGAAGATGTTGCGGAGCGCCTGGGTGAGGTTGGCGAGGCCGCCGAACACGGACGCGCCCTCGGTGAACGAGCTGGTGGTCGCCATGACCGGCTCCTTGAAGTGCCGGGTCAGATGGCTGCGGTGGTACGAGCAACAGCCCTGCGAGCCGTGGCTGTGGGGCATGCAGCCGTGGATGCCGAGCGCGGCGTACATGGCGCCGATCGGTTGGCATGTCTTGGCGGCGTTGATGCGGAGCGCCTTGCGCTCGGCGATTTCTGCGGTGGTGCCGTCTAGCATTGGAAAATCCTCCTGTTGGTGGGTTGTTCAGCCTTCATCCTCGGCGGCGGCCTTGGGCTTGGGCTTCCAGGCCTTGGCCATGCCGGCGACGATCTCGCGGATCGCCTTGTTGCCTTCGCTGTCGATTCCGACACCGAACTTCTCCTGGACGCTCTTCTTCCACGGCGGGGTGACGAGCTTCCAGACCTTCGAGCCGATCATGCGGTCGATCTCCTTGTAGAAGTTCGCCGCGCCGGTGAACGCCGCGTACGGGCCACCGTAGTCGTAGCTGTGGAGCTGCTTGCAGGGGACGCCCAACTTCTCGATGACGAACTTGTCCTTGATGCCGGACCCGATGATGTCGGGTTTGTACATCTCGATGAGCTTCTCCATCTCGTGGTGCGAGATGTCGTCGATCACCAGGACGTTCTTCTTCATCTCCCGCATCATGCCGTCGTAGTCCTTGAAGGAGAAACCGCCGGCCTTGAGCGCCTCCAGTTGTTCGGGCGTCTTGCGCGGGTTGTAGCGCTTCTCGTCGGCCTCGACATGGATCTCCTCGATGTTGCGGGAGTCGGCGTCGACCTTGATCGAGGGCAGCACGGTGCGGCCCTCGTAGTCGTCGCGGTGGGCGAACTCGTAGCCGGCGGCCACGGTGAGCATGCCCACGTCCTTGAAGAGGTGCTGGTAGTGGTGGGCGCGGGAACCGCCCACGAACATCGCGGCGGTCTTGCCCTTGAGGCGGCTCTTCACGTCCTCGATGACGGGCCGCAGCACGGCCATCTCTTGGGCGATGACCTCCTCGACGCGGTCGATGAGCGCCTTGTCGCCGAAGAACTTCGCGATCTTGCGGAGCGACTTCGACGTCTGCTCGGCGCCGATGAAGTTCACCTTGATCCACGGCACGCCGAACTTCGTCTCCATCATCTCGGACATATAGTTGATGGAGCGGTGGCACATGACGACGTTGAGGTCGGCGGTGTGGCACTTGCAGATCTGCTCGTAGCTGATGTCGCCGGAGAGCGTGGCGGTGACGTGGATGCCGCACTTCTGGAGGAGCTGGTCGATCTCCCAGGCGTCGCCGCCGATGTTGTACTCGCCAAGGACGTTGATGCGGTACTTGTGCGGGTCGGGCTGGTCGAGCAGGCCGACCATGTGCTTGAAGACGCCGTTGTTGGCGATGTGGTGGCCCGCGGACTGGGAGACGCCCTTGTAGCCCTCGCAGGAGAAGCCGAAGACATTGATGCCGAGCTCCTCCTTGGCCTGGCGGCAGACGGAATGGATATCGTCGCCGATGAGGCCGACCGGGCACGTCGCGTACACCGCGATGGCCTTGGGCTTGAAGATCCGGTAGGCCTCGCGGATCGCGGCGGCCAGCTTCTTCTCGCCGCCGAAGATGATCTCCTCCTCCATCATGTCGGTCGTCATGGAGTATTGGAGGTAGTTGACCGGCTGGCCCGGCTTCACCCGGGCCAGGTTGCGGCGCGTGGCCCACGAGTAGTAGGAGCAGCCGATCGGGCCGTGGGTGATGTGGAGGATGTCGTGGATCGGGCCAATGACGACACCGCGGCAGCCGGCGTAGGTGCAGCCGCGCTGGGTGATGATGCCCGGCACAGTGCGGGTGTTGGCGGCGATCTCCGGAGGGTTCTCCGGGTCGTTGGCGAGCAGCTGCTTCTCGCGCTTCTTCTTCGTCTTCGGCGGGTAGATCTTGAGCATCTCCGCCCTGGCGGTGGCGGAGTCGGGCAGCACGGCGTTCGGAATCGGGAAGCCGTCGCTGTCGCAACCCTCGCTGGGTGTTTCGAAATGTTCGGACATGGTGGTGACCTCTGGGAATCTCGTTGGTCGGTCGTGGTGGAAGAGGTAGGGGTGGACCGCCGGGCCGCCCGTTGACCCGGCGCACCCAGCGGTCGCGCCCTACCCCGTCATTGCTGGCGGTTGATCAGTCCCCTCAGTTGCCGAGGAGGCCGTACTCCATCAGGAGGTTCTCGAGCTCCTGGATCGAAAGCGGCTTCGGGATGACGAACTTCTTGTTGCCGTCGATCGCCCGGGCCAGCGTGCGGTACTCGTCGGCCTGCGCGCACTTCGGGTTCCACTCGATGACGGTCTTGCGCTGGATCTCGGCGCGTTGGACGTCGTTCTCGCGCGGGACGAAGTGGATCATCTGCGTGCCGAGCTTCTCGGCAAACTTCTCGATCATCTGGCGCTCGTTGTCGACCTTGCGGCTGTTGCAGATCAGACCGCCCAGGCGCACGACACCGGTTTGCGCATACTTCTGGATGCCCTTGCAGATGTTGTTCGCCGCGTACATCGCCATCATCTCGCCGGAGCAGACGATGTAGATCTCCTCGGCCTTGCCCTCGCGGATCGGCATGGCGAAACCGCCGCACACGACGTCGCCGAGCACGTCGTAGAAGACGTAGTCGAGGGCCTCATCCTCGTCGTAGGCGCCGAGCTGCTCGAGCATGTTGATCGAGGTGATGATGCCGCGGCCGGCGCAGCCCACCCCCGGCTCCGGGCCGCCCGACTCCACACACAAGCTGGAGCAGAAGCCCTTGGAGCGGATGTCCGCGAGTTCGACGTCCTCACCCTCTTCGCGGAGCGTGTCGAGCACGCTGCGCTGGGCGAGACCACCGAGGAGAAGCCGGGTGGAGTCGGCCTTGGGGTCGCAACCGACCACCATGACCTTCTTCCCCATTTCGACGAGACCGGCGACCGTGTTCTGCGTCGTGGTCGACTTGCCGATGCCGCCCTTGCCGTAGATCGCTACTTTTCTCATGGTATTTATTTTCTGGTTTTAGACTGCCTCAGGAATGCCGCACCTTTAGCGGCCGCGGTGCCAACACGATCCGGCCCGACGCAACTCGCTGATCCTGCGCGCGTAGAATTTTTCCGCGACAGTTCCGCCCTACAACCGACCGGAGGGTTTCCGACATTCCGGTCGGAAACGCGATGTCGGCCGACGTGGGTGTCGGGCCGTGGCGCAGCTCTTCCGACCGCGCCGGCGGCCAGGAGCCAACCTCGGACGCTTGCGGAGCAGAACGGTGCGGGCTGAAGCACCACACCACGGCCGGTCCGACTCCGCGCTGCCGCCCTCAACCTCAACCGCCCCAACTCACCCCCCTCCGCCCTTCACCTTTTCGCGCCGTGTTCCGCTCTTCGACGACCGCCTTCCGATCTGTGCACTCCTCTGGCTCGCGTCGTGCTCCCCCCGACGCTGTGTCCGTCGCCGCACTGACCCTCTACGATCGCGCCCTCGGCGCGTACCTGGGCTTCGCCATCGGCGATGCCTTGGGAGCAACCGCCGAGTTCATGACCGCGCGCGAAATCGCCGATACCTACAAGGGCGGACTGCGCAACATCGTCGGGGGCGGGTGGCTCCGCTTGCGCCCCGGTCATGTGACTGACGATACACAGATGGCGCTCGCCCTCGGCGACGCCCTGCTTGCCGCCCGTGGTTGGGACCTGCGGATGGTCGCGGACTCCTTTGTCGGCTGGATGCGCAGCCGGCCGCCCGACATCGGCCACGCCTGCCGCCGCGGCATCCGCCGCTACCTGGTCGAAGGCACCCTCGAAGCCCCGCTTTCCGAGGACAATGCCGGCAACGGCGCCGCGATGCGCAACCTTCCCGTCGCCATCGCCACGCTCGACGAACCCGAGTTGCTCGTGTGCTGCAGCCTCGAACAGGCGCACCTCACCCACCATCACCCGCTCTCCGATGCCGCCACGCTCGCGTTCGGCCGGCTCACTCAGATCCTGCTGCTTGGCGGCTCGATCGGCGACTGCCGGCGCTGCGTTTCCGAAACGCTGGCGCTGCACCCTCGGTTTCGTTTCGAGCCCTGGCCGGGCAACACCAGCGGCTATGTCGTCGACACCCTCCAGACCGTCCTGCACGCCTTCTTCCGCAACGACAGCGTCGAGAGCTGCATCGTCGACGTGGTCAACCGCGGTGGCGATGCCGACACCGCCGGGGCCCTCGTCGGCCAGCTCGCGGGGGCGTGCTACGGTGTCCATGACATTCCGCCGCGTTGGCTGCGGCAGCTCGACCGGGGCATCGCCGAACGCGTGCAGCGCCAGACCGCCGCGCTTCTGTCGCTGCCCCGGCCCCTGCCGCTCCGCGCCCCGAGCACCCGGTCCATCCCCCTTCCGACCACCGAATGAACTCCGCTGCACCGTCCCCCAGCCTCTGCCGCTGCAACCTCCCGCCCTGGATCATCGCTTCGTGCGAGTTTCAGGAGCAGCCCCGCGCGCTGGAGATCGACGGCGCGCGCACAACGGATCGCCGCCTCTTCGCCCAGCTCGACGCCACCGCCGAGCCCGCCCAGCGCGGCCAGATCTTCCACGACTACGTGTCGGTCAAGTTCCGGCTCCACGAATGGAACCAGCACGAGGCTTCCGCCCGCGCCAGCCTCCGCCACAGCTACATCCGTTTCCTGGCCAACTGGGGAATCGACAGCAACGGTCACGCCGGCGCCGTCCTCAAGGCGTGGGTCGAGAGTCGTTTCGGCATCTCCGCTACCTACCATGACGGCCGCCTCGCCACCGATCCCGCCGCACGCGAGAAATACGTGGCCGATCGCATGCGCGGTGCGGCCCAGACCATGGGCGTGTCCATGCAGCTCGATCTGCTCTTCACCTTCTGCCAGGACGAGCTCCGTCGCCGTCACCCGGACAAGACCCACCTCACGCTCTACCGCGGCACCCACGACCCCGAGGAGTATCTCGTCCATGGCAGTACCGACGCAACCGGCACGCGAGTACGCCTGAACAACCTCAGTTCCTTCACCTCCGATCCCGAGGTTGCGTGGGAGTTCGGCTCGCACGTCTGGGAAGTGCACGTGCCCCTCGCGAAAATCCTCTTCTTCAGCGGGCTGCTCCCACGCCATCTCCTCGAGGGTGAAGCGGAGTTTCTCGTGCTCGGCGGCGACTACCGCGTGAAGCCGCTGCGCTGCTGAGGCCCGCGGCTCACCGCGCGATCAGGTGCACACTCGGCGCCTTCACCAGCGCCGTGACCGCCGCGCCCGGCGCGAGCGCGAGCTCCACCGCAGCCTGCCGCGTGAGCCGCGCCACCAGCGGGAAACCACAGTCGACCTCCACGCGCACCAGCATGCCCTCGTCGATCAGCGCCGTCACCGTGCCGCGCCAGCGATTGCGCGCGCTGGTCCCGGTCGCACCGTCGTCGAGCACGAGCATTACGTCTTCGGCGCGAATGCTCACCAGCACTGCCTCCGTGCCACCGGGCAGGCGGTCCGCCAGGCCGAAGAACCGCACTCCGCCGACCTCCGCGGCGGCCAACAGCCCCTCGCCGCCGAGCAGCCGCCCGGGCAACACCGTCTCCACCCCCACGATCCGCGCCACGGCATCGCTCGCCGGCCGACGGAAAACCTCCGCCACCGGCCCGTGCTGCAGCAACCGCCCACCGTCGATCACCGCAAGCTCGTCGCACAACGCCAGCACCTCCGCGCGCGCATGGCTCACGAACAGCATCGGCAAACGCAACTCGTCGCGCACACGCCTCAGGTACGGCAGGATCGCCTCCTTGCGCGCCGCATCCAACGCCGCCAGCGGCTCGTCGAGCAGCAGCAGCCGTGGCGCGGAGACGAGCGCCCGCGCCAGCGCCACGCGCTGCCGCTCGCCGCCCGACAGACTGGACACGCTCCGCTCCAGCAGCCCGCCGATCCCCAGCAAACCGCACACCCGGGCCATCCGCTCCGTGCGACCCTCGAGCGGCGCCCGCCGCTCCCCAAACCGCAGATTCTCCCGAACCTTGAGATGAGGGAACAGCGCGCCGTCCTGCGGCACGAAGCCGATCCGCCGCTCCTGCGCCGGCAGGAACACCCCGACCGCGGCATCCGCCAGAGCCGTGTCGCCCAGCACGATCCGCCCGGCCTGCGGTCGCCGCAGACCGGCGACAAGTTCGACCAGCGTCGACTTGCCCGAACCCGACACGCCGAACAGCCCGGTCGCCCCGCCGGCGAACTCCGCCGAAACCTCGAGCGCGAACTCGCCCGCCACCCAGCGCACGCCCTCGAGTTCCAGCATCGGCATCGGCTTGCCGCTCGAGGTAGGGACATCGCTCCGAAACGTCCGCTCCTCGCCAACGCCGGATGCGGGCAACGGTTGCGGACGCCGCGGAGCGGCGTCCCTACCGCAATCCTCCGCCCGTTCCACCGTCGCTGAACAGCGCCACGGCTCAGCTGAGTCGCTGCGCGATCCAGCTACCAACGATCCCTCCGCTCTCCTCGGTCCGTCATCAGCCGTCTCCCCTCCGTGATCGACCCGCTCGCCTTTCGACTCTCGCCTCTCGCCTGTCTTCCGTCGCAGCAGCCACTCGCTCAAGGCCAGCGCGGCGAAGGCCAACGTCACCGATATCCCGAGCAACGTGAGCGCTGCGCCATCATTGCCGAGCTGCACCTCGTGGTAGATGCCCAGCGCCAGCGTCACCGTCTCGCCCGGGATCATGCCCGCGATCATCACGGTCGCGCCGAACTCGCCCAGCGCCCGCGCGAACGCCAGCACCGTGCCCGCCGCCAGACCGCGCCGCGCCAACGGCAGCGACACGGCGAAGAACGTCCGCCAGGGTCCGGCACCAAGCGTGCGCGCCACCTGCTCGAGCCGCTCCGGGACCTCCTCGAACGCCACCCGCGCCGCCCGCACCAACAGCGGCAGCGCCATCGCCGCCGTCGCGATCACCACCGCCTTCCACGTGAAGACGATCTCGACGCCCAGCACGTGCTGGAAAAACGCGCCGAACGGCCCGTGTTTGCCGAACAGTTTCAGCAGCACCAGCCCGGTCGCCACCGGCGGGATCACCAGCGGTAGCGCGACCAACGTCTCGACCAGCACCTTGCCGGGCCACCGCCGCCGCGCCAGCAGCCAGCCCAGGGCGATGCCCGGCGGCAGGATCAGCAGCGTGCTCAGCAGCGCGACCCCGACCGTGAAGAGCGTAATGTGGAGCAGTTCAGGCATGCGGCTGGCGTGCTAGTGCAGCCGGCATGCCGGCCGCAGCGCCTGGCACGGACCACCGTGGTGCGATGCTTCAGCCCGCACCGCTCGGCGCCGCGCCACCCCACCCGACGGTTCACATCGGCCGACGCCGTCCGAGAACCGCGCCACCCCTACGGCGCCGGCAGAAATCCGTACTTGGCAAACACCTCCTGCGCCTCCGCGGCCCCGAGAAAGGCCACGAACTTCGCCGCCGCCCCGGGCTCCTTCGCGTCGCGCAGCACCGCAGCCTGATAGGTGATCTTCGGTCCCTCGGCCACTGGCACCTCCACTGCGATCCGGGCCTCTTTCGACACCAGCGCATCGGTCCGGTACACGAACCCGGCATCGGCATTGCCGGCCTCCACGGCCGCCAGCACGGCGCGCACGTTGTCGAGCGGCACGCACTTGGCGCTCACCTGCGCCCATAGCCCCAGTTTCTGGAGATGCTCCTTCGTGTACGTGCCCACCGGCACCGTCGCCGGCTCGCCGATGGCGAGTCGCTTCACGTCGGCCTTGGCGAGATCGCCGAGCGTGGGCACCGACGCACCGCCATCGGCCACGACCACGAGGACCAACTGATTGGCGAGGATGGTGCGCCGCGTGCCGGGTGCGAGCAGCCCAGCCTTCTCCAGCTGGTCGACGCGAAGCTCGTCGGCCGAGAAGATGACATCGGCCGGCGCGCCTTCCCTGATCTGGCGCGCCAGCGCGCCGGAGGCGCCAAAGTTGAAGCGCAACGAGTCGCCCGTGGCCTTGGTATAGGATGGGGCAATCTCACTGAGCGCCTCCGAGAGGCTGGCCGCGGCGAACACGGTCACATTCGCGGCCGGCACGGAGGCAACCAAGAGCGGAAACACAAACGCGAAGACGAGCCGACGAAGAGGAACCACAAGTGATCTCATGATTGGAGGGGTGGATGAGTCCTCTCCGTGAGCCGGTTCCGGGCCAA
>JAGVUB010000069.1 GCA_019136515.1 Verrucomicrobiota bacterium | reverse complement strand
ACGAACGTTCCGGAAGCGCTCCCCGCAAAATCCTTTGGCAAACCTCCCCGTTCCCAAACTGGCGCAGCCAGTTTGTTCAGCAGCCTGCGGACGAAGTCCGACAGGCTGCTAGGGAAACAACCCCGGTGGCATCGGGGTTGCCAACCCGCTCCCGCGCCCGCTACGTTCTCCGACCCTGCTTTCCTCCCGTCGCCTCTTCCGGCGCCGATTTTCGCCCATCATGGATCCGTTGCCCCAACCGACCGCCACCACCCAAATCCGGGATGTCGTGGCCGCCCCCACCGAACTTCGCCAGGCCCTCGCCACCGGCCGCACCTCCGTCTGGCGCTACGAGTTCGACACCGGCACCCTCTTCAGCGACGGCATCCTCGACCTCATCCTCGGATTCCCCGCCGGCAGCACCCGCACCCCCAAAGAGTGGCTACGCCTCGTCCACCCGGATGATCTCAACCGGCTCCAGGCCCAGTGGCTCGCCGCCGGCGACGGCCGCGCCCTCCAGCTCGATCTCGAGTTCCGCTTGCTCGACCGCAACGGCTCCATCCGCTGGTTCCACGGCCACGGCGCCGCCACCAGCGGGCCCGGCCGCCCCCGGGCGGTCGCCGGCGTCGTCCAGGAGATCACCGAGCGCAAGCACGCCGAGGAGGAGCTCCACGAGCTCAGCCGCTACAACCGCCAGCTGCTCGACCTCAGCCCCGACCCCGTCATCGTCCTCGACGCCGCCGGCACCATCCTCGACGTCAACCCCGCCGCCCAGACCCTCACCCGCGCCGAGCGCTCCGGCCTCATCGGCATCGACTTCGCCCAGCGTTTCACCGACCCCGCCCGCGCCCGCCAGCTTTGGATCGAAGCCCTTGCCCGCGGCACCGTGCGCGATGCCGAGATCGGTCTCGTCGCCGCGCCCGACAGCCAGCCCGTCCCGCTGCTGTGCAACGCCACCGCCCTCGCCGCCGAGGACGGCTCGCCCCGCGGCGTGCTCATCGTCGCCCGCGACATCTCCGCCCGCAAGGCCGCCGAGGCCGAGCGCTTCATGACCGAGGCCCGCGTGCGCGAGACCCAGAAACTGGAGTCTCTGGGCGTGCTCGCCGGCGGCATCGCCCACGACTTCAACAACCTGCTCACCGGCATCCTCGGCAACGCCTCGCTGGCCAAGCTCGACCTCGCCGAGGGCACCCCGCCCTACAACTGCGTCGAGGAGATCGAGAAGGCCTCCCTGCGCGCCGCCGAGCTCTGCCGCCAGATGCTCGCCTACTCCGGCAAGGGCCGCTTCGTCGTCCAGTTGCTCGACCTCTCCGAGCTCATCACCGAGGCCGCCCCGCTGCTCGAACTTTCCACGACCAAGAAGGCCAAGCTGCGCTTCTTCCTCAACAAGAACCTCCCCCTCATCCAGGCCGACGTTAACCAGCTGCGCCAGGTCGTCATCAACCTCGTCTCCAACGCCGCCGAGTCCATCGGCGAGAAGGACGGCGTCATCCGCATCACCACCGGCGCCATGCGCGCCACCCGCGAATACCTCCACCAGACGCACCTCGCCCCCGACCTGCCCGAGGGCCTCTACATCTTCGTCGAGGTCAGCGACAACGGCGGCGGCATGTCGGCCGAGATCCTCCAACGCATCTTCGAGCCGTTCTTCACCACCCGCTTCACCGGCCGCGGCCTCGGCCTCTCCGCCGTGCTCGGCATCGTTCGCGGGCACAACGGCGCCATCAAGGTCGAGAGCGAGCCCGGCAAGGGCGCCTCCTTCCTCGTCCTCTTCCCCGCCGCCGGGCAGTCCGCCACCCTCCCGCCCGAGCAGCCCCCCGCCGCCGCCCCCACCAAGCGTATCCTTGTCGTGGACGACGAGGACACCGTGCGCAGCGTGATGGCCCGCATGCTCCGCTCCTTCGGCTACGAGGCCGTCGTCGCCTGCAACGGCCAGGAGGCCGTCCAGCTCTTCCACTCCGGCCGCGACGACTTCCGCGCCGTCCTGCTCGACCTCACCATGCCCGAGCTCGATGGCGCCGAGACCTTCCGCGAGATCCACCGCCTCCGCCCCGCGCTGCCCGTCGTGCTCATGAGCGGCTACAGCGAGCAGGACGCCGTCGCCAAGTTCGGCGCCGCTGGCCTGGCCGGTTTCCTCCAGAAGCCCTTCCAGCCCGACGCCCTCCGCGCCCGCCTCACCGCCGTCCTCGGATAGCGCGGCGTGCCCGCATCGCGCCCACGGACCGCGCACCCACCGGCTGCACCTCCCTCGCCCGGAAGGCCCGCGTCGCGCCACCACCTTCCGTCGCCACCTTCTCCCATGCGCCACATCCTCGCGCTCCTCGCCATGGCCGCCACCGCCTCGCTCGCCACTCACGCCGCCCCCGCCGCCAAGCCGCCACCCGACTGGCTCGAAGACTCCGTCTTCTACCAGATCTACCCGCAGACCTTCCGAGACTCCGACGGCGACGGCATCGGTGACCTCCGCGGCCTCATCGAAAAGCTCCCCTACCTCCACGACCTCGGCGTCAACGCGATCTGGCTGAACCCGTGTTTCGTGTCGCCATTCCGCGATGCCGGCTACGACGTGGCCGACTTCTACCGCGTCGCCCCGCGCTACGGCACCAACGACGACCTCCGCACCCTCTTCGCTGAGACAAAGAAGCTCGGCATCCGCGTGATGCTCGACCTCGTCGCCGGCCACACCTCCGACCAGCACCCCTGGTTCAAGCAGTCCCAGCGCCACGAGCGCAACGCGTACTCGGACTGGTACATCTGGACCGACAGCGTCTGGACCTGGTTCGCCCCCGGCCAGCAGGTCGTCGTGGGCGGCGCCGAGCGCGACGCCAATTTCGTCCCCAACTTCTTCCACTTCCAGCCGGCGTTGAACTACGGCTACGCCAAGCCCGACCCGAAGGCGCCCTGGCAGCAGCCCGTCGACGCCCCCGGCCCGCAGGCCGTGCGTGCCGAGTTCAAGAAGATCATGGCCTTCTGGTTCGATCTCGGCGCCGCCGGCTTCCGCGTCGACATGGCCGGCTCGCTTGTGAAGAACGACCCCGACGGCACCGCCACCGCCGCGCTCTGGGCCGACTTCCGCGCCTGGATGGACAAGGAATACCCCGGCCGCGCGATGGTCTCCGAGTGGTCGCAACCGCAGGTCGCCATCCCCAACGGCTTCCACATGGATTTCCTCCTGCCGTTCGCGAAACCCGGCTACAAGGTGCTCTTCCGGCCCGACGGCGCCACTCCGCCGATCTTCGACCGCGCCGGCAAGACCTCCATCCGCGCCTTCCTCGACGAGTTCACGCCGCTCTACGCCGCCACCCGCGGCCGAGGCTTCATCGCCATCCCCTCCGGCAACCACGACACCGTCCCGCGCCTCGGCAACGGCCGCGATGCCCGCGACAGCGCCGTCGCCCTCGCCTTCCTGCTCACCATGCCCGGCGTTCCCTTCCTCTACTACGGCGACGAAATCGGCCTGCGCGCCCTCGACGGCCTCCCGTCGAAAGAAGGCGGCTACGGCCGCACCGGCTGCCGCACGCCCATGCAGTGGGACGCCTCCGCCAACGCCGGCTTCTCCACCGCGCCCGCCGCGCAGCTCTACCTGCCGGTCGATCCCGCCGCCACGCGCCCGACCGTCGCCGCCGAGCTCGCCGACCCGCAATCGCTCCTTCGCACCGTCCAGGCGCTCATCGCGCTGCGCAAAGCCCACCCCGCGCTCCAGGCCAGCGGCGAGTTCGAGCCGCTCGTCGCCGAACAGGCTGCTTGGCCCTTCGTCTTCCGCCGCGCCGCCCAAGGCGAATCCATCCTCGTCGCCCTGAACCCGACCGACCGCGCCGTCACCGCCACGCTCCCCGGCTCCTTCGTCGCGCAGCAACTCGCTCCGCTCCTCGGGGAGCCGTCCGCCTTCGCCCGCGCCGGCAAGGCTTGGGCCGTCACGCTCCCACCCGTGTCGTTCGCCATCGTACGGTCCGAGTAATCCCGCCGACCGACCGGGCACAATGACCGCTCGTCACGGAGCGGTTGCGACAGGGCGCAGCCGGGGAGATGGTGGCGGCATGAACACCTCCTTCAGCCCGGACCTGCCGCAGGGAGGTCGCGGCCGCGGACTGCTCGCCGCCTGCGCGCTGATCAGCTTCGCGTTGGCGCTCGTACACGTCGCCTGCATCTTCACCGGCGAGGCCACGGCGCGGTTCTTCACCGCCCCGCGCCCCGTGCTGGAGATGATCCGCACCGGCAGTTGGCTGATCGTGCCGGTGTGCCTCGCGATCGTCGCGGTGCTGGGGACCTTCGGGCTCTACGCGTGGTCGGCCGCGGGGCGGATGCGGCGGCTGCCGTGGTTGCGCGGCGG
>JAGVUB010000057.1 GCA_019136515.1 Verrucomicrobiota bacterium | reverse complement strand
CGCGAGCCGTAGCCGTTCGTCCTCCGTCAGAAACACCGGCGCACTCGTACGTGACATCCGGCCACTCTGCCCGTCTCCCGCTTATGGGCAGTTATTTGTGGGACACTGCACTAGTTCATGGCGGTTTCGGAGAAACCGCCCTACCCTCGGACCTCCGCAACTAGCCTTCATCAGCGGTTCAGCCTTCTGTCATGGCCCTCCTCGCCTTCATGATGAACAAGGGAGTCACCCAGCCGTGGTACTTCTACTCGATCCCCAGTCTTTGGGCGATCAGCCTCACTGTACCAATTCTCACGTGGTTCTTGCTCCGCTGGAACAAATGGGCGCGTATCCTCGGCCTTCTGCTGGTCGCACTCTCCTTCGCATACGTGATCAACAATCTGAAGTGCGCCTTCGCGGACCGTGACGTGTATGTCCATCCGGAGAGCGACTATCAGTTTCTCGCCCTCAGTTTTGCTGCCGGGATACTCCCAATTATCACCGCATTCGCCGCCTTCGTGATTAACAAACGCAAGCCAAAGTCGCCGCGCTCCGCCGTCATTAGCGCCAATTAGCGTCCATTAGCGGTTCCTCTCTCCGCCCCCCCACCCACCGCCTCCGCTCTTTCTCCCCTCCGTCCTTCCTTCCCTTCGTTCCCTTCTGTCGCCCACTCCGGTCTCTCCCCCCCGTGCCCCCCACGCATTCCAACCCCAAGCCCCGCCACAAACCCGAGACGCCCTTCGATCGGCGCCTGCTCAGACTCGTGCGAGCCAAAGAATCAGCGTCCAGAAGCGGGAACTGGAAATAGCTCGTACTTGTTGAAAATCCGATCATCTTTTTTCAACATTATGAGAGCGAAGACACCCTACGGAGACATCCAAGACCGCGTCTCACGCCGCATTCGCGGCAAGGGAACGGATTGGGCGTTCACCCCGAGCGACTTCGCCGACTTCGGGGATCCACGCTCCGTCGGAATGGTTCTCACCCGCCTCGTCCGCGCCGGCACCATCCGGCGTGTGAGCCGTGGTGTGTATGAGACGCCGCACGAACACCCGTTGATCGGTACCATTGGCGCCGGAGCCCAGGCCACGACTGAGGCCATCGCACGCCGCGACGCACTAAAGCTGCTCCCCTCCGGAGCCAACGCCGCCAATCTCCTCGGCCTCAGCACGCAGGTCGCCGCACGTGCCGCATATGGAGTTGCCGGCCGCACGCGCGTGCTCCGCACCGGCGGCAAATCCGAGGTCATCCTCCGTCGCCGATCCACCAAGACAATGGCGCTCGCCGGCCGCGCCAGCGGATGGGTCGCCGAAGCGTTGCGTAACATCGGCCGCGTCAACATTACGCCCGCCCGCCTCGCGGAGCTGAAGACCCGTTTCAGCCCCGCCGACCGCCGCCAACTCCGCGCCGACCTGCGCTATGTGCCGGCTTGGATGCGCCCGCATTTTCTCTTCCTCGCCGGAAAGGAGTAAAGCGGAGGCCCCAACATGAACCTCACGATCACCTTTCGCTCCCGATCGTTCCCACCCCTCGAAAACGAGGACGATTTGCTTATCAACGAAGGCACCTACGGACTAGCTTTGCTCCGCTGGTTGCAGGTGGAGCTGGCACACCACAACGTCCAGGTCAACGAGCCGGTCGCCGAGGATTTTGGCTGGTTCGCGTACCTCCGCTCCGGCAAGTCGTCGGGAGGCCTTTCCTGCCTGACCGCCGTCGTCGATGGCTGGCAGAAGTGCCAAATTGGGGTCGATATCCGTGGTAGCTGGCTCCGACGGTTCTTCGCATCACAAGAAGCCCAAGCTGAACTTGCTGCCGTCGAATCCACGCTGCGCGCCGTCTTGGAGTGCCATACTGACGTTCACCAATTGCGAATCGACAAGACCTAGTTCCTCACCTCGAACGGTCGCACCTTCTTTCAACCGCCCATCACTCTACCCTCCGCCATCAGTGTCCATCAGTGTGCATCAGTGGTTTCAACAAATCCGTCCCTCCGGACTCCTCCGCCCTTAGCGCCAATTAGCGTCCATTAGCGGTCTCTCTCCGCGCCTACCTCGTCCCCAAGTTCTGCCTCCGCAGCTTCCGCCCTTCCTTCCCTTCGTTACCTTTTGTGGCCCCTCCGAATTCAAGCCCCCAGCCCCGCCGCCCGACACGCGAGATCGCCTTCGACCAGCGACTGCTCTGGCTCGTGCTTGGCTCGGGCGCGCCCGCCATCGCCACGGCGATGACGCTCCTCTGTGTCGACGATTTCACCACGCGCACCCGCTGGACGCTCGGTGTGTTCGTCGTCGGCTGCTGGTTCTTCGGCGCCCTGCTGGTCCGCGAGAAAGTCGTCCGCCCGCTCCAGACCATCGCCAACCTCCTCGCCGCGCTGCGCGAGGGCGATTTCTCGATCCGCGCCCGCCGCCTCCCACCCGACGACCCGCTCGGCGGCGTGCACGCCGAGATCAACAGCTTGGGCACAATCCTGCGCGACCAACGCCTCGTCGCCATGGAGGCCACCGCGCTGCTGCGCACCGTCATGGCCGAGATCGATGTCGCCATCTTCGCCTTCGACGAAACCGGCCAACTCCGGCTCATCAACCGCTCCGGCCAGGAACTGCTCGCCCAACCGGCCGAGCGTGTGATCGGCCGCAGCGCCGCCGAGCTCGGCCTCGAACTCTGTCTCACCGGCGAGCCGACCCGGCTTCTTCCGCTCACCTTCCCCGGCGGGCAGGGCCGCTGGGCCATGCGCCGCACCTCCTTCCGCGAGCGCGGGCTGCCCCACCAACTCGTCGTCATCGCCGACCTCACCCGCGCGCTGCGCGACGAGGAACTCAAGGCCTGGCAGAAGCTCGTGCGCGTGATCGGCCACGAGCTCAACAACTCCCTCGCGCCGATCAAATCCCTCGCCGGCAGCCTCACCACGATGCTCAAGCGCCGCCCGGCCGACTGGGAGGACGACATGCAGCGCGGCCTCGACATCATCGCGGCCCGCGCCGACGGCCTCTCGCGTTTCATGGAGGCCTATGCGCGCCTCGCCCGCCTCCCGCAGCCCTCCCTCGCCCCGGCCAACCTCTGCGCGATCGTGCGCCGTGTCGCCTCGCTCGAGGCCCGCGTGCCCGTGCAGGTCGCCGAGTGTCCGCCGATCACCCTCGAGATCGACGCCGCACAGATCGAGCAACTGCTCATCAACCTCTTCAAGAATGCCGCCGAGGCCGCGCTGGAGACCGGCGGTGGCATCCAGGTGAGCTGGGCGACCGACCCGCACGAGGCCGAGATCCGCATCGAGGACGACGGCCCCGGCATCGCCAACCCGTCGAATCTCTTCGTGCCGTTCTTCACCACCAAGCCCGGCGGCTCCGGCATCGGGCTGGTCCTGTGTCGCCAGATTGCGGAGAACCATGGCGGCAGTTTCACCCTCGCCAACCGCACCGGCCGTACCGGCGGTGTGGCGACCCTTCGCCTGCCGTTGCGCCGCACTGCGGCGTGACCCTCTGCCGCGGGCGCCACCCGGGCCGCCTACCGCGTCTTCCGCACCATCCGCAGCATCGACTCGCTCGGGCTGAGGCGCGCGACCTCGGCCAACGCCACCCATGCCACGGCGTGCGATTCGTCGCTCACCACCAGCGGCTCCGTCGGGTCGGCCTCGATCAGGAACCGCAGGTCGAAATGCCAATGCTCCGGCACCTCGCCACGCGCGGGGATGCGGTGGGCGTCGACATCGAATGGCGCCGTGCCCATCGGCCGGAGGCGGGTGAGCCCCGACTCCTCGTGCGCCTCGCGCAACGCAACACCGAGCAGATCGGTCTCGCCGTCGGCGTGCCCGCCGAGTTGGAGCCAGCGATCCAGTTTCCGGTGATGCGTGAGCACCACGCGCGCGCGCGCCGGATCGACGACCCACGCCGAGCCCGTGAGATGCCCGGGCAGGCAGCTGCGCTCGAAACAGTCCGCGTGCTCCTCGACGAACGCGATGATCTGCGCGGTCATCGCGGCCTCGTTCGCATCGAGCGGCCGCGCCGCATGCGATCGCAACAGTCCAAGAACCGGCTCACGGTGCATCGGCGTTCCTCCCGTTCGAAGGGCTCGTCAGGCGCATGGACTTCCGTGCTTCGTTCTCTTCGTTGCCTTCTGTCGGTCCGGATCTGCTCGGTGCCGTCATCGCGTCTCGAACCACTTCGTCTCCGCCGCCACCGGTGATCCGTCGACGAGGTCGAGCACCTCGTCGACCGTGCGCGCCACGCGGAACAGCTCGAGGTTCGTCGGCTTGTTGAAGCGCTCGGCGATCATGCGGTCGAAGAAGCGCAGCAGATCGTCGTAGAACCCGTCCTGGTTGAGGAACACGCAGGGTTTCCGCAGCACGTCGAGCTGCCGCAGCGCGAGGATCTCCATCATCTCCTCCAGCGTGCCCCAGCCGCCCGGCAGC
>JAGVUB010000141.1 GCA_019136515.1 Verrucomicrobiota bacterium | reverse complement strand
AAACGAACGTTCCGGAAGCGCTCCCCGAAAGATCCTTTGGGAAACCTCCCCGTTCCCAAACTGGCGCAGCCAGTTTGTTCAGCAGCCTGCGGACGAAGTCCGACAGGCTGCTAGACGAAAGCCCGCGAATGAATCGCCGAGAAGGGCGACGATCCCGTGTCCGGCGCGCCCCATGATGGGATCTCCTGCAAGAACACCCAAGGAGCCGCCGCTCCCGCGCCGGCATCGCCAGTGGAGCGAATTCCCATTTCACCCGCCCCGCCCGCTTGGAGGGCCTGCGGTCCGTGTCTCCTTTGTGGTGCGGCTCAAGCGAGCCGCAACCCACCCATAGGATCGGGTCCCACGCCCGCCATCCCACTTCCTGCCCCCACCATCCCCCTTGACGTTCATCCACCCACGTAAGACGGTAAGGCATGACGACGAAACTCTCGAGCAAGGGCCAGATCGTCCTCCCCGCCGCGGCCCGTCGCCGCCTCGGACTGCGGGCTGGCACTGTCTTCAACTGCACCGTCCGCGACGGTGAGATCGTCCTCGCCCCCGTCGCACCGGTAACGGCCACCCCTCGTTTCGTCCGGTGCAAGAAGACCGGCCTCGTCAGCCTCGCACCCGGGAAAGGCGCGGCGCCGCTCACCACCGAACGCGTCGCGGCACTGCTGGCCGATTTTCCATGAAATACCTCTTGGACAACAGCGCGTTCATCGCGCTCGGCTACACCGGGCACACCGCCCACGGCCGGGCGAAGCGCTGGCTGGCGACCGCCCAGCGCAACGGTGCCAAGCTCTTCGTCTGTTCCATCTCGGAGCTCGGCTTCATCCGCGTGCTCGTCGGAGCCGGCTACGTGCCCGACTGGGCGACGGCGCTCGACGTTCTGCACCGCGTGCGCGAGTCGATCGCCATCGATTTCCTCCCCGACGACGCCCCCTTGCGGTCGCTCCCCGCGGCTGTCCGCACCGCGAACGACACGACCGACGCACACCTCGCGCAGTTGGCCGAGGCACACCAGATGCGGTTGCTGACGCTCGATCGGAAGATCCTGACGCCCGCCGCGGAGGTCATCCCCTGATGCCTCATCGGGTACGCCGAGCTCCGATCGACCCAAGGTAAACGGTAAAACCTGACCCGTTTTGCCTGCCTCATCGACGACACCGTGCTCTTCAAGCCCCTCGCGCTCGAGGAGATCGCCAAGATCGTCGACCTCCTCCTCGCCGACTTGAACAAGCGCCTCGCCGACCGCCGCATCACCGTGGAGTTGGACAAAAAGGCGAAGGAGTGGGTCGCCGAGAAGGGCTACGATCCCGTGTACGGCGCGCGTCCCTTGAAGCGTTTCCTCCAGAAACACCTCGAGAACCAACTCGCCCGCGCCCTCATCTCCGGGACCGTCAAAGAGAACACCACCCTCACCTTCCGCGTGAATAACGACGAGCTGGAGCTGCGCTGACGCGCAGCGTCGGTTTCGGGTTTTGGGTTTTGGGTTTCGAGTTTCGGGAACGGAATTGGAACCACTAATACACACTAATCGGCACTAATGGTATCGTAGCTGGACGGCGCAGCCGTTCAGCCGATTCCGAGGTAGGGCGAACCGTCCCCGGTGAGCCGCAACCCGTAGCTTGCTCGCAAGCAAATCGGCGAGGCCGCTAGAGAAATACAACGGTCTCCATATTTAGACTTGTATTCCCCCCTCGCTCACCGAACAGAACCGCGCACCATGCCACTCGAAAAACTCTCATTGGTACAGTTCGGTACTTATCCCGCGATAGCCATTGGCGGTTGGATAGCCAACCACTACTTCTCGACCCACCGCGACAAGACCAAGCGTCGCCTCGACGCAATTGGCTTCCTTCTTGCCTTTCGAACGGAAATTGAGCGAGCGAGCCATAAGGATGCACCCGGTGTGTGGAATTGCTACCGCGCCCACCTGGCGGAGTTGTCTCGTGAAGTCGGTTCAATAAAGGGTGATCTTGCGCGGCATCGTCGGAAAGAATTCAAGCGTCTGCTCCATGCACTCGGTCAAATCCAGCCCGACACTATCAACGCATCTTGTTCTGACCACCGAACCCCCGTGTGTCGTCCTATCGACGAACTCGTCGAGTTCCTCGAATGAACGTTCGCCGTTACTCCGTAGGCCGTTTTCGCCGGGCGAAAGCCCACGCCAAGACCGTGAAGGCAAACGCCACGGCGAGGACTTGGGCGAGGTACTGGGGCACTGCGATGTCCCCGGCCTCCAGCAGGAACTCCCTGCTGATTCCGCTGATCACCGTTGCCGTGGAGCCGTAGCCGTAGCTCTTGTAGCTGTACCGGCACGGCGGTGCGAGCACCGCGATCAATGTGGCTATTGCTCCGATCCGGAGGATGACTCGGTTCATTTCTGCTCCTTTCATTGTCTGTTGGATGAAATCGATGACATATAGTCTACCTGTTGGATTCAGATCTAGGTTAGGTTGAAGGGTGCCCTAGATCATCGACGGCATATCGTCCTCCGATTTAAGGCTCTGACCAAGGCGTCGACTGATATGCCCCAAAAGCACACCTATATCCCACGGTTTAGGTACTAAAGAGACATCGATTTTTGCTCCAGCAATAGCACTAACGGCTTCAACACAAGCACTCGACGAGACCACGAGAACTGGAAACTTGACTTCTTGCGCAACAAGAAGCCGTAGAAAGGTCGTACCATGAATTCCCTCGTGTTGCCAGTCGGTGGTAAATAGGTCGGGAGGCTGTCTCAGCAGTTCTTCCCATGCCTCAACCGAATCAGTGAACTTCAGTATTTCGGCATTCGGGTAGAGAATTTGAACGACCGCGCTGAGAGACGAAAGCACGTCTTCTACATCATCGAGCATGACGATCCGAGGTGGTCCCAATGGCAATCGTGAGCACTCCGTTTTGGAGAGGAGGCGGTCCTCAATCGCGCCTGAGTGCATGCCATCGACCCAACGCGCAATCTCATCAATACCGGCCTTAACCTCAGGCAAAGCGGTAGAGCTCACTTCGAAGTCTGCCATCATCCTCCGAAACTCCCCAAGCGTCTTCCCCTCATCGAACGCCGATTTGGGAACGAGGCCGTGTGCCCACAACGCGCGCGTTACCTGAGATCCGTCTTCCTGAAGCACCCCGCACTCAATTCGCGCGCGAATGCTGAGGTAAGCCAGAAGAACTTTGGCCTCTGCCTCGCCATCTTTCCCCTGCTGCTGCGCTGAACTCAAGATATCCAACTGGGCAAGTGCATCTCGTTTATTCGGGCCATGGATCTCCCTGCAAATACGAAGGAGCAATCCCGCAGGGCACCCCGGATTGATTTCTTCCAAGAGGTCCGCCACATACCAAAGGTGCAACGCCACCGGCGTGCCATCAGTGCCCAGCGACGCCCAGATCTTCAGGTAGAAATATCGCCCGATTGCATGAACGCTGCCCGCTCTACGATATGCTTTCACGGTGGCCGCAAGTCCCTCATCCCGCCTGCAATTGCGGAAATGCTCCACTGCGGCATCGAGTAGCTTCTCCGGGGATTCCATAAACCACATACGTCTGTCTTACCCGATTGGTGATCCCATTCGCCAGCTCGAACTTCCAAGGCCGGAGGTATGGTCGAGCCGATGACGTCACGCCTTGACCCTTGACGGAGGTCGGAAAAAGGTCGGAAAAGGGGTCAGGTTTTACCGTTTACCTCGCGACTCCAGTCGCTCGCGAACCGCCCCCTACTCGACCACGAACGCGCCGAAAGAAAGTAGCGAGGAGGCTTCGTCCATCGGGGCTGAACTGGGCATCCCACCCGTCGAACGGTACGCGCTCCGGAGCCCCCCATCCGTCTTCGAGCCTCCGCATCACCAGTGTGACCCGGTCGGGATTGCGCGTGAAATAGAGTTCACGGCCATCCGCCGAGAAGGACCTAGAAGGGACAGGTCTGAAACACCGGACGTAACGCCACTTGTGTTGTACAGTGGGGGCATCATGAGAACGGCGCGGATCAAGGTGGCGGCGGAGGACGGCGAGGCGGTGTACCACTGCATGACCAGGACGGTGAACGGCGAGCGGGTCATCGACGACCCGGCCAAGGAGGTCCTGCGCGGACAGCTCTGGCTCACGGCCGAGTTCTGCGGCGTCGAGATCCTCACCTACGCGATCATGTCCAACCACTTCCACGTGCTTGTGCGCGTGCCGCAGAAGACCGCGCCGAGCGATGCCGAACTGCTGCGCCGCCACCGCCTCCTCCACCCCAAGCCGACCAAGTACCAGACCGAGCGCCTCTCCGTGATCGAGGCCGAGCAGCGCTTCGCGATCTGGTTCAACAAGGCCCACAAACGCTACGGCACCCTCTTCGCCGAACGCTTCAAATCCGTGCTCGTCGAAAACCAGACCAACGCCCTGCGCACGATGGCCCTCTACATCGACTTGAACCCAGTGCGCGCCGGCCTGGTCGCCGACCCCAAGGACTACCGTTTCTGCGGCTACGGCGAGGCCGTCGCCGGTCACAAGAGCGCCCGCGCCGGGCTCTGTCATCTCCACGGCGGCGATTGGCGCCGCGCCCACGCCGCGCATCGTATCGGGCTCTTCGGCACCGGTTCCGCGCCCCGCGCCCGTGGCGCCACGATCGACCCCGCCTCCTTCGAGAAAGTCCTCCGCCAGAAGGGCCAGCTGCCGCTGACCGACGTCCTGCGCTGCCGCGTGCGCTACTTCACCGACGCCGCCGTGCTCGGCTCCGAGGCCTTCGTGGCCACGCAGTTGGCCGCCTTCCGCCGCCGCCACGGCACCCGCGAACGCACCGCCCCTCGCCCGCTCCCGCCCCTCGCCGACTGGGGCGGCCTCACCTCCCTGCGCGGCCTGCGCCGCTCACCCTTCGGCTGAGGCCCGAAGAATCCCGACTATGGTCCCGCATCCCCGTCTTCGCTCAGGACGCCAGCGGCGAGCCCATGGGACAACGCGTGACCGCAAAACTGAAGTTCCTTGGAGTTGTCGACGATCGCACCATCAATGCCGGCGGCGCTGAACGACGCGGGACGGGACGCAGCGCCGTCCTCACGTCCGGGCGCATCCCCTCCCCCTGCGCCCCCCGCGATCCTCACGCGCCCCGGGTGATGGGTACGAAAAGCGGCGCTCCCTTCAGGTAGGGACGACGCTCTGCGCCGTCCGTGGACGCCGGCGGAGCGGCGTCCCTACCATGGCAAGACCGAATCCTCCGTGAAGATCGAGGTCTGCGCAGCGAGCTCCGGCGAATGGCTGGACTTTGCCCCGCCGGCCTTTTTGCTCAGCCCCCTGTGGTAGACCAGCTCACCATCCTCGCGCCCGGCCTGCTGGGCGCGTCCGTCGCGATGGCGGCCCGCCGGTTCGGCGTGGCCCGCCGCATCGTCGTCTGGGCGCGCCGCCCCGAAGTCCGCGTGCAGCTCGAATCCCTGCCGTGGTGCGACTCCGTCGCCGCCACGCCCGAGGAGGCCGCCCGCGGCGCCTCGCTGGTGGTGATCTGCGCCCCGGTCGAGAACATCCCCCAACTCGCCGCCGCCATCCGCCCGCAGCTCGCCGCCGGCGCCATCGTCACCGATGTCGGCAGCGTGAAAGGCGAACTCTGCCGCCGCGCCGCCGCCGACTACCCGACCGACCCCGCCGGCCCGGTCTTCATCGGCGCGCATCCGATGGCCGGCTCCGAGAAATGCGGTCACGAGGCCGGCTGCGCCGAGCTCTTCCAGGGCCGCGCCTGCTTCGTCACCCCGCTCGACAACACCCCCGCTGCCGCGGTCGAGGGACTCGTCCGCTTCTGGCATGCGCTGGGTTGCGAGGTCGTGACCATGCACCCGGATCGCCACGACGAGATCGTCGCCCACGTCTCCCACCTGCCCCATCTCCTCGCCGCCAGTCTGTGCGCCCTGCTCGCCGGGAAACACGCCGACTGGCGCAACCTCGCCGGCCCCGGTCTGCGCGACACCACCCGCGTGGCCTCCGGCGACCCGAAACTCTGGCGCGGCATCCTCGACGCCAACCGCGACGAAGTCCTGCGCGCGCTCCGCTCCTATCAGGACGAGTTGCAGGCGCTCCACGCCGCGCTGGCCAACCGCAACGATCTCGAGCTGCTCGCGATCCTCGAGCGCGGCAAGGCCTGGCGCGACAAGCTCCGCGTGACCCCATGAGCGCCGCCCTGCCCGCGCTGCTGCCGATCGCGCCCTTCACCCGGCCGGCCGACGGCGCCGTCACCCTGCCCGGCTCGAAGAGCCTGACCAACCGCGCGCTCCTCCTCGCCGCCCTCGGCGCCGAGCCGGTCGAGCTGCGCGGCGCGCTCTTCAGCGAGGACACCGAGATCATGTCGGCCGCGTTGCGCGAGCTCGGCATCCCGGTCGAGGCCGACGCGGCCGCGCACACCTTCCGCATCTCCGGCTGCTCCGG
>JAGVUB010000014.1 GCA_019136515.1 Verrucomicrobiota bacterium | reverse complement strand
AGTTGTGTGCGTCAAGTTCTGCAAAAGTGGATCAGTGGTTTGGTGGCCTGAGTGGATAAATGGATTTATGGGATGGGGCGCAGGGGAAGGGGCGCAGCTCCTTCCCCGCTCCTGGATTGAGCAGAGGGGTGGACGGGGAGGCGGTCAGCCTCCCCGCCGTTTCAGGCCGCTTTGAGCTGGGCGGAGGCTTTGAGGTGTTCGCGCAGCAGGTCCATGTCGAGGTAGCGGTTTTCGTCGACCCACTCCTCGTGGATCTCGACGGCGAGGGCGCGCACCAGGCGCAGACAGCTTTCTTCGTTGGGGAAGATGCGCACCAGCAGGGTGCGGCGTTTGATCTCCTGGTTGAGCCGTTCGATCAGGTTGGTGGATTTGAGGTGTTTGTGATGGGGCTGCGGGAGGCGGTAGAAGGTCAGCGTCTCCTCGATGTTGGCCTCGACCCAGGCGCACAGCTTGCCGTGCTTGGGCTGCCAGCGTTCCAGCCACGAGGCCAGATGGCGGCGGGCCTCGGCGATCCCGTGTAGATCGTAGAGCCAGCGCAGCTCCAGCAGGCAGTCGTCGGCATGCTTGCGGGGCAGGTGGTCGAGGGCGTTGCGCAGGAAGTGGACGTAACAGCGTTGCCAATGCGCCTCCGGCAACACCTCCATCACCGCCCGTTTGAGCCCGGGATGGTCGTCGCTGACGACGAACTGCACGCCGTGCAGCCCGCGTTCCTTCAGACGCAACAGGTGATCCTTCCAACTGCTCGTGCTCTCCCGGTTAGCCAGTTCGACCGAGAGTACGTGCCGGCGGCCGTCCCAGCCGATCCCCAGCGTGATGAGCACGGCACGGCTGTGGCTGATGCCTTCCTCGCGGACACTTTCGTAGCGGGCATCCAGGATGATGTAGGGATACGCCGCCTCAAGTCGCCGGCTCATGAACCGGGTCAGTTCGCCATCAAGCTTCTGGTTGATCGTGCTGATCGCGCTGGCGCTGAACGAATGGCCGCACAGCTCCTCGGTGATCGCCGTCACCCGCCGGGTGGCCACGCCCTGCACGTACATCTCCAGCAGAGCGGCCACCAAGGCCTTCTCGCTGCGCTGGTAGCGCTCGAACAGCTCGGTGGAGAAGCGACCCTGCCGGTCTTGGGGCACGCGCAGCTCCAGCTTGCCCACGCGGGTCACCAACGTCCGGCCGTAGTGGCCGCTGCGGTAGCCCAGCCGGCCGGCCGTTCGCTCGCCCTTGCCGGCGTGCAGGGCCTCGTCCATCTCGGCCTCCAGCACCTCATCGTTCCGCTTCGGGCGGGTCATGGTATTCCTTCGATTCGGTGGTTCTAGGTTTTGCCACCAAACCACCTACCATGATCCGCCTTTTTGCTGAACTCCCCGGACACTACCCGCTTGCGCTCACGGCGCCACGCTCGCCACGGGCGAACCCCAGATGGCCCGAGCCGTACTCTCGGCTCCATCGTACCGATACGCGTGAGCACATCAATCCGTGAAGTGGCCCCCGCGGGACGAAAAGCCCCCTGTGCCGGCAAAACCGGGTCGAACCGCGGGCCAACAAACGCCGCCCGAAGTCCTCCCAGCTGCCCACCGGGCCGCTCCGACAGATGGCCGTCTACGCTTCCCGAGACCAGAAATGACGCCGGCTGACCCGGCGCCATTCGGGCAGGCTTTGACCCTCAACCCGAGCGTGAATCTCCATCGGGTCTCGCCCCCGGAGCCGGCCCTACTTCAACCCGGCGTAGGCATCCGGATACCCGTCGCCACGCCGCTTGAAACGTTTGTGCTGCCAGAGGTACTGCTCGGGCGCCGCGCGCACGAAACGCTCGATCACGGCGTTGATCGCCGTCGCCTCCGCCACCGGGTCGTCCGGCAGCTCCGGCAGCGGTGCGCCGATGGTGATGCGGTAGTGCCAGCGACCGTCCTTGCGCTCACGCACCGCGCCCCACGGGATCACCAGCGCGCGGCCGAGTCTCGCCACCTTGCCCGTGGCGGCGTTGGTCACGGCGGGCACGCCGAAGAACGGCGCCACCACCGAGTCCTTGATCCGTTTCCCCTGGTCCGGAGCGTACCAGAGCATGTCGCCCTCGCGCAGCGCCCGCACCGCGCCCTTCAGGTCGTCGGCCCGGAACATCCGGTGCAGCCGGCGCGTGCGCAGCCGCAGGATCTCGTGCGCGAACACCGGATGGTTGGGATTGCGATAGAACGCGCTCAACGGCCGGTGGAGGTTGGCGATGTAGCCCGACACCTCGATCGTGTGGAAATGCGCGCTCAGCAGCAGCACGCCGCGCCCCGCCGCCCGCGCCGCCTCGAGATGCTCCACCCCCTCGATCGTGTAGCGACCGGCGAAACGCGCTGGGGGACTGTAGTAGGAGATCAACGCCTCCATCGCGCCCATGCCGAACGACTCGTAGCAGCGCCGCGCCAACCGCCGGCGCTCCTGCGCCGCCAGTGCGGGGAAACAGAGCTCGAGGTTGCGCAGCGTCACCGCGCGCCGCACCGGCACGAGATGGAACATCACGCGCCCCAGCCAGCGCCCGCCCCACAGCAGCAGCGACCAGGGCAGCGGCGCGAGCAGCCGCAGGCATCCGATCAGCAACCACGCCGGCCAGTACTGCGGCAGCCAGAGCCGCGGGGCTTTCTTCTCGCCGGACATCAGCGTTGCCTCGGGTTCTGCGCCGCCAGCGCGCGCAGCAGAAAGTACAGCATCTCCATCCGCGGCAGCGCCCGGCCCGCCGCGGCGGCGCGCCGCACCGGCTCGCCCCAGATGCTCTCGACCTCCAGTTCCCGCCCCGCCTGCCAGTCGAGCAGGCTCGACGGCTTGTACGCGCCGAGCGGCGGCGTGCGCGCCATCTGGAAATCCGCGTAGCTCTCCGGGATCGTGAAGCCCAGCGCCGCCGCGCCCTGCAGCACCTCGGTCATCAACTCGCGCGAGAGTCGCCGCAGCCCCTCGTCGGCCAGCACACGGTCGGTCGTGATCCCGCCGGCGGCGATGGTCACACCGTTGAAGGGCACGTTCCACACCAGCTTCTTCCAGCGCTCCTCGGCGAGATTGTCCGTCGCCCGCGCCTTGATCCCGGCCGCCTGAAACAGCGCCACGATCTCGCGCAGCCGTTCGCTCGCCGGCCGGCCAAACTCGCCCACCGTGATCGCCCCCTCGACCGGGTTCACGATCAGCCCCGGCTCCGTGCGGTTGATACCCACAAAACACAGCCCGCCCAGCGTGCGTTCCGCCCCCACGACGTCCGCGACCTCCTCCTCGGCGCCGAGACCGTTCTGGAGGGTGAGCACCGCCGTGCGCTCGTGCAGCAACGGCGGCAGCACGCGGGGCAGTTCCCGATTCGCAGTCGTTTTCCACGCCACGATGACGAGGTCGACCGGCCCGAGCTCCTCGGTCGTCGCTGCGGCCGTGGGCCGCTCGATCCGGAACTCGCCGAACGGCGCCCGCACGCGCAGCCCGTTGGCTCGTACCGTCGCGAGGTCCGAGCGCATCAGGAAGCGCACGTCGTTTCCGGCCCGCGCGAGCATCGCGCCATAGAAGCCGCCGATGGCGCCCGAGCCGATGATTGCGATCGTGTTCATTGCAGGAATGGCGCCGCCAAACTGCCCGCACTGCCCCGCGCGAGTCAACCCGCCGCCACCCCCAAACCGCCCGCCGCAGCCAAGTTCTTCACATCAACCGCGTCACCTCGGCGTGACACGTGTGCAAATGCCTGTGCTCCAAGCCGCCGCCATGGCCCCACGCTCCAGCCTTCCACGGGTGTCGCTCCTCCGAGCCAAACGTTGTTTCACCCGCCATGAGCCCGACTCCGGGACCTCTCGCGCGATACCATCGTTTCAGTTTATCCATCAACAACTAAGGGCAGTGGATTCCATCCGAAATCCACCTTCATTCCGCGCGCCTGCCCGCATTTATCGTTTGGTTCCACACAGTGCAGTTCCGTCCTGTTCCAGCCCCGGCCAAGGGGTCGCTATCCCCAACCAACGTCTCCCCTCCGCCGAACCGCCACTTCCCTCGGGAAGCAGCGACTGGCTCACAAGTTATTCACATGTCGTCCGCCACCTTCCCCGGACGGCCCGACCACCGCATCGCCCCACCCGCAGCTGCGCTTGTCCCCGGTCATCCCGTCGGCCGCCCGCTGCCCGAACCCATTGCTGACAAACTCCCGCCGGCGATCCAGAATCCAGCCTTCCGTTTTCGTTCCCCACCTAGGCTGCTCACCACCAACTGCACCCATCATGATCAAAGTCACCGAGATCGCCTTCACCGCCTACCCCGTCACCGACATGCCCCGCGCCCGCGCCTTCTACGAAGGCCTCCTCGGCCTCCAGCCCGCCTCCACCTTCGAGCACGAGGGCAAACACTGGATCGAGTACGAGATCGCCGGCGCCGCCCTCGGCATCACCAACATGGTCCCCGACTGGAAACCCTCGCCCTCCGGCCCAAGCATCGCCCTCGAGGTGGCCGATTTCGACGCCGCCGTCGCCGCCCTCCGCACCGCCGGGGTCAAGTTCCTCGCCGAGCCCTACTCCTCGCCCGTCTGCCACATGGCGGTCGTCACCGACCCCGATGGCAACAGCGTCTGCGTCCACCACCGCGACCAGCACGCGCATTGAGCGCCCCCGAGCCCTGCGCCAAGCCGCGGGACGAAACTCGCCCAAGTTTGTCCTTGATTCACCTCCGGCCGGTTCGAGCAATCGGGGCGTAGCTTAGCCTGGTAGAGCGCTACGTTCGGGACGTAGAGGTCGTGAGTTCGAATCTCACCGCCCCGACCATTTGAAACCCGCGGCTTCGGCCGCGGGTTTCTTGTTTTCCGGCACCGCCAGTGGCACCAGGGCCGCGGCTCACGCCGCCGCCATCACGCCCTTGGCGACCAGCTCGCCGCGCAGCCAACGCGCTGTCTCCAGCATCGACGGACCGTCGTGGATGAGGTTGGTCCCGCGCGCGATGCCGCTCTCGATCCGCACATGCGGCCACGCCCCGGTCCAGCCGCGCTCGGCCAGCAACGCCGCGCCATCGACCGGATGGTCGTCCTCCTCCGAGAACACGATCACCGCCTCCGGCTTCGCCGCCGCCACGGCCGGTAGGTTGAGCGCCATGTAGCCGGCCGCCGAGCCGCGCAGGATGTTCACGCCACCGGCCAGCTCGAGGATGTCCTGCACGAAGCTCAGCCCGCCCGCCATCCGCGGATGCCGGCCGAACCACAGTTCCGCGTACACCCGCGGGCGCACCGCCGGCCGCGAGAGCCGCAGCGCCGCCGCCTCGTTGGACATCCGCTCCGCCAGCTCCAGCGCCGCATCCATCTCGCCCAGCAGCGCCCCAAGTTTCCGGATATTCTCGACGATCCCGCCGAAGCTGTCGGGCAGGTGCAGCACGTACACCGGCACCCCGGCCTGCGCCAGCTTGCGTGCCAGGCCCAGCTGCACGCCGCTCGTCATGAGCACCAGGTCGGGCCGCACCTCGCGCAGCTTGTCCGCGTCGATCCGCAGGTAGTCGCCCACCACCGGGATGCTCGCCACCGGCGCATAGCGCGCACAATACTGCGACACCCCCGCCAGCCGGTCCCCCAGCCCCATCGCATGGATCGCCTCGGTGAATCCGGAGACCAGCGACACAACGCGCAGCGGCCGCTCGGGCAGCTGGATGAACGCCGCGATCGGATCGCACTTGATCCGGCGGACCACGTTGCTGGCAGGGCTCGAGTTCATCGCGCCCCGCACTCTGCGCCGGCGCACGGCCGTCCGCCAGACCGAAGCTGCGGGAACGTCTCGCCCGCCGGCTCACACCACCGGGCGCCGCCGATAGAACAGCAGTCCCGGCACCGCCAGCCCCACGGCCAGCGCGGCCACGATGAACAACGCCTGCAAGCCCTGCGTGATCGCGGTCGACAGCAGCGCGTCGCTCAGCCCCCGCTGCTGGATCTGCGCGATCGCGATGAGCGTCTTGAAGAGCGGCACGCCCGGGATCATCGGGATCATCGCCGCCACCGTGAACACCTTCGGGTGCGCGCGCAGTCGTTGCGCGACCGCGACGCCGAGCAGGCTCACCGTCGCCGCCGCCAGCAGCGTGCTCCACTCCACCGGCAGGTGCGCCCCCTCGACCAGGGCGAAGCGCAGCCCGCGCCCGAGCGCGCCGCCCGCGGCGCAGTACCACAGCACGCGCGCCGGCACGTTGAACAGCATCCCGAACCCCGCCGCCGGCACGGACGCCAGCGCCATCTGTTGGAGGATTCCCCAGAGAAGATTCATAGCCACACCCACACTTTCCACACCGTCATCGCCAACAGGATGCCGGCGCACGCGCCGGCCGAGAGCAGCACCGCATACATGCCGCGCGCGAGCCCGGTGTTGATGTAGCCCTTCACCATGTCGGAGATCGAGTTGATCAGCGGATACCCGGGCACGAGCAGCAGCACGCAGCTCGCCATCGCCACCTGCGGCTTGTCGCCGATGCCGTGGATCGCCCCCTGCCCCGCCACCGACGTGGCGACGAACGCGGTCACGAAGAAGTTCACCAACGGATTGAAATGCAGCCGGACCAGCTGGAGGCGCACCGCCATCGCCACCCCCGCCGCCACCAACGCCACCGCGCAGCTCGTCCAGTCCGCCCCCACCAGCCGCGCGAAACACGCGCACGACAGCCCCACCATGACCGACGTCAGCCACCGCGGATACCGCAGCGGCTTGATCGTCGCGAGCCGCGCGCGGTAGCCTTCGAGATCGAGTGCTCCCGCCTCCGCCGCCAACACCGCCCGCTGCACCTCCGTGACCATGTGCATGTTGATCCCGCGGTCCTCGTTGCGGCGCACCGTCGTGATGCAGTGGCCCTCGCTCAGCGTCGTCACGACCACGGCGTTGGCCAGCAGCGCGACCTCCGCGCGCGGCACCCCGAGCGCCAGCGCGAGCCGCCGGGCGAGGTTCTCGACCAGCGCGCTCTCGGCGCCATGCTGCAGCAGGATCAGCCCCGTCTCGACGCACAGCCGCGTGGCTTCGCGCTGTTGCGGCTCGGTGAGCGGCGGTTTTCCGGTGGTGGCAAAGTCCATGGACGACGGTGGAAATGCCAGCGTTCCCCACAGTCACAAGCCCAGACCTGCGCGTGTCGCCGCTGCACTCACCGCGACAGCCGCGTGAGCGAGCCGAAGCCGACCGGCTCCGCGAACAACTCCGCCAGCGTTCGCCCTTCGCCGATGCTGCGCCACGCCCGGATCACGCCCGCATGCGTCACCAACACCAGCCGCTCCGGCCGCGCCGCCATCACCTCGGCGCGCAACGCGCCGACCCGCGCCACCAGATCCTCCGCCGACTCGCCGCCGGGCGGCCGCGTCCGCCACGGATCGGCCTTCCACGCCTCGTGCACCGCGCCGGAGAGTTCGTCCCACTTGCGCCCGTCCCACTCGCCCATGTCGAGCTCGGCCAGCCGCGGCTCGATCCGCACCTCGCCCGCGGTCAACCGCGCCGCCAGTCGCCGACAACGCTCCGCCGGGCTCGACCACACCGCCAGCGGCACCCACGGCAGGCCCGCGCGCACCGTCGCCGCTTCCGCTTCGAACGTCTCCGCCAGCGGCACGTCCGTCCGCCCGTAGCAAAGCCCCTGTGGTATCGCCACGCGCGTATGCCGGATGAGCAGGCCGCTCATGCGCCAACCCTCCGCCCGTAGGTCCGGTCTCCGACCGGACTCCGCAGGCCCCGCCCCCAAATAAAGGCGTTTGCGCCGCCCAAGACCTCACCGCACGCCAGCCGCAGTCCGGCGTGCGCCGCACGCCGCCACAGGGCAACATCGCCCCCCCGCCCGTAGCGAAACTCGCCAGAGTTTCGACAGCCTGGCCCCGGACAGAACCCTTCGCGCCTTTCGCTACAGCGACGGCGGCTCGTGCCGGCGGAGCCAAAACCCAACAACACGTCGAGCACCGTCGCCCGTGCGCTATCCGCGGCAGGCATTCCGTGTCCTCCGCCGCCTCCGTGCTCTCTGTGGCCCACTCCGGGAAACGTTCCGTTCATGCACCCACTCCCGCCAGCACAAGATAAAACGTCAACTCCCCGAGCTGCTGCGCCGCGCCGAGGCAGTCGCCGGTGTAACCGCCGATTCGCGACCTGAACCAGCGCGCCAACACCACCCGCACCACGACCAACGCCGCCACAGCCCACCAGGCCCGCCACGGAAGCAGCGCCAGCGGCGCCAGCGCTGTCGCGAGCACGAAGAGCAGCCGCCAGCCGCCCAACCGCACGACCAGCGCGCGTGCCTTCGACGGTCCTTCCGGTCGCGCATAGTCGAGCGTCGCCATCAGCGTCGCCGCCATCCCGCGACTGAGCGTTTGCCCCGCCACCAGCGTCGCCGGCACGAGCGCGCCGGGCAGCGCCGCGAGCGTTTGCCACTTCAGCCCGAGCACGAGCACCAGCCCGATCACGCCGTACGCGCCGACGTGCGAGTCCTTCATGATCTCGAGGATCCGCTCCTTCGTGTGCCCGCCGCCGAAGCCGTCGCACACGTCGGCCCAGCCGTCCTCGTGCATCGCACCGGTGAACACCACGCCCACGACCAACGCCACTCCGGCCGCCACCGCCGCCGGGAAAACCAGCGACGCCAGCCACCAGTCGAGCGCGGCGAAGCCGCCCACGAGCGCGCCGCACAACGGGAAATACGTGATCGCCCGCCGCAGATCCGCCGCCTCGACGCCAAGCCGCGCCGGCAGCGGCAGCCGCGTGAAGAACAATACCGCCCCCGCCAGCGTGCGCAGTTCGTTGCGGAGCGCGTTCACTTCGCCGACTCCTTCGCGCGTTCGCTCACACCGGCCGACTCGAACGTCGCCATCTCGTCGAGGAACGCCACGGCCGCGCGCACGATCGGCCAGGCCATCGCGGCGCCCGTGCCCTCGCCGAGTTTCATGCCGAGATCGATCAGCGGCTTGCCGCCCAACGCCTGCACCGCCACACGGTGCGGGCCGTCGCCGGACGCATGCGCGAAGATGAAGTAGTCGCTCGCCGCCGGTGCCAGCCGCGCGGCCGCCAAAGCCGCCGATGTGCTGATGAAGCCATCGACCATCACCAGCATCCGCCGGCTCGCGGCCTCGAGCATCGCGCCGGTCATCATCGCGATCTCGCAACCGCCGAAGGCCGCCAGCGCCGCGAGCGGCTCGCGGATGTCACCATGCTTCGCCTGCACGCGCTGGAGGATGGCGATCTTGCGGGCCAGCCCGGCATCGTCGTGCCCGGCGCCGCGGCCGGTGCACTCCGCGATCGGGCGACCGGTGAATGCGCTGTAGAGCAGCGCCGCCGCCGCCGAGTTTCCAATACCGAGTTCGCCGGGAAGGATCGCGTTTGTGCCGTGCTTCTCCGCCAGCTCGCGCACGACAGCCGCGCCGGCCTCCAGGCACTGCTCGACCTCGGCGGGCGTGAGAGCGGGCTCGTGCAACGCGTTGCGCGTGCCGAGGCGCACCTTGCGTTTGATCAGGTCGGGATGGTCGGGCAGCTCGGCGGCCACGCCGGCGTCGATCACCTTGATCGGCAGATCCGAGAGCCGCGCGAGCACGTTGATGCCCGCGCCGCCGGCCAGGAAGTTGAGCACCATCTGCGGCGTCACCTCCGGCGGAAACGGGCTCACGCCCTCGCGCGCCAGCCCGTGGTCGCCGGCGAACACGAGCACGTGTGGCGCGACGAGCTTCGGCTGCACCGTCGCCTGCATCAGGCCGAGCCGCAGCGCGATCTCCTCGAGCCGGCCGAGCGAGCGCGGCGGCTTCGTCTTGTTGTCGATGCGCGCCTGCAGCGCGGGCGCGAGCTCCTTGGCGAGGGGTGGGATGATCGGGGTTCTCCAGGACATGAAAGAGGTCTCCTTACTTCAGCCGTACCGGGCAGCCGGCGACGAGCAGCCACGCCTCGTCGGCCGCGGCGGCCGTGCGCTGCGCCAGCCAGCCGGCCAGGTCGCGAAACCGCCGCAGCGGCGCCGACTCGGGCACCGGGCTCCAGCCGATCTCGTTGCCGACAACCACCGTGGGCCACGGCGCCGCGCGCATGCCGCGCAGCTGCGCGTCCCACGCGGCGAGGATCGCCTCGTCGTCGCGGTCGAAACGGTCGCTCAGCCAGAGCGTGAGGCAGTCGAGCACCACGCCGCTCGGCGGCGGGTCGAGGCGGCGCAGCTCGGCCGCGACATCCTCCACCGCCTCGAGCGTGCGCCACGCCGGCCGCTCGGCGCGGTGGCGCCGCACACGGTCGTCCATCTCGGGATCGGTCGTCGCCGGCCGGTAGGTGGCGACGAAAACGACGTCGTCGCCCCAGGGGCGCGCAAGCTCGACGGCGCGCGCGCTTTTGCCCGAGCGCACCGGTCCGGTGAGGAAAATCAATCGGCCCATGGTAAGAGGTGTCCGTACAGATCGCCGGCCTGCCACCACACCGCGCCGGCGAGCAGCGTCGCCGCCAGCGCCACCGCGTGGTTGATTCGGGCAATCCGCGCGAACTCGTCGGCGGCGAGCGCACGGGGGTTCCTGCCAATCCACGGCTTGTGGACCAGTTCGCCGTCGTAGGTGTGCGGCCCGCCGAAACGCACGTCGAGGATGCCGGCCAGCGCCGCCTCCGGGTATCCGGAGTTCGGGCTGGCGTGGGCGCGGCCATACCGCACGAGAAAACCCAGCCCGCGCGCGCCGCCCCGGCCGGCCAGCGCGCACTGGAGCAGCGCCGTGAGCCGCGCGGGCACGAAGTTCGCCGCGTCGTCGAGCCGCGCCGCCGTCTTGCCGAACCACTCGAAGCGCGCGTCGCGGTGCGCGATCATCGAGTCGAGCGTGTTAACCATCTTGAACGCCATCAGCCCGGGCAGCCCGAGCAGCGCGAACCAGAACAACGGCGCCACCACCCCGTCGTTGAGATTCTCCGCCATCGTTTCGCCCACCGCCGTGCGCACCTGTTGCGCATCGAGCCGTGCCGTGTCGCGCCCGACGATCCGCGAGAGCCGCCGCCGCCCGGCATCGAGGCTCTCGCCCAGCGCGGCGAACACCGCCCGGCCCTCGTCGATCAGCGTGCGGTTCGCCAGGCCGAGGAAAACGCAGACCGCGACCAACGCCGTGCCGGCCACCGGATGCGCCCGCCACGCCGCACGCGCCGCCAGCGCTGTCAGCGCAAACGTGCCGCCGACCAGTCCGAGCGCGAGATAGGTGCCGCCCAGGAAGCGACGCGCGACGCCGCCGCGGTTGAGCGCCCGCTCACCGAGGGCAATTGCGCGGCCGAATCCGACGACCGGATGCGGCAGCCACGCCGGGTCGCCGAGCAGCAGATCCAGGAGATAACCGGCGCCAAGCGCCGCGGCGGTCAGTTGCGCTTCGCCCATGACTTCATGGCCTCCTCGAGCCAGGCGTTCTCGCGCGGAGTCTGGGCGGCAATGCGCACCCGATGCGCGTCGAGCCCGCGGAAGTTGGCGGCATCGCGCACGAGCAGCCCGTGCTCGCACAACAGGTGCTCCCGCAGCGTCGCGCCGGTCGCGCGCCCCGTGTGGAGCAGGAAGTAGTTGGTCGGGCTTGGCCGCACGCTCAGCCCCGGCAGCTCGCTGAGCGCCGCCTGCAACCGCAGCGACTCCGCCAGGCACCCGAGCCGGCGTGGCTCGTCGTCGCACCGCTGTTCGCCGAGAAGATAACGTCCGGCGGCCAACGCGAGGGTATTCACCGCCCACGGCCCGCCGCGCGCCACGACCTCGCCCACAAGCTTCTCCGGCCCAATCACCGCGCCGAGCCGCAGCCCAGGGATCGCGAACTGCTTCGTGTAGGAAAGCACGAGCACGAGGTTCCGCCGCGCGACAGCGTCGGCCGGCCGCAGCGACTCCGCTGCGCAAAGTCCGGCATAGGCAAGGTCGACCACGAAGAGCGTCTCCGGCCGCGCATCGACGAGCGCGAGCAACGCCTCCCGCGCCACCACCGCGCCCGTGGGATTGTTCGGATTCGCCAGCCAGACAACACCCGCCGGCGGCACCGTGCCGGCCGCCAGCTCGTCCGCCGCGAAGAAGACCGGCGTGTCGCCCTGCAGTCGCACGGCGTCCTCGTATTCCGAGAACGCGGGCTCCGCGATGGCGTGGGACTTTCCGCGCAGCGACTGGGCGAGCAGATGGATCGCCGCCACGGCGCCGCTGGTCGCGCCGATGTTCAGCGCCGGCACGCCCTCGCGCTGCGCCAGCGCGAGCACAAAGCCCTCCGCCCCGGCTTCGGGATAACTGCCGATGGCGTCCAGCGCCCGGATGAGCCGCTCACGCAGCGCCGGGTGCGGACCGCCGGGGAGGACGTTGCTGCTGAAGTCCGCCCGCACTGCGCGCCCGAGCCGATAACCGTCGTTGCCGTGTCCGTAGATCATGGTGGCGGCGGTCAGAGCCCGAGGTAGCGGCGCACCGGATCGAGGTCGACGTGCGCGGCGAAGTGCTCGGCCATCCGCACGTAGATCTCGCGGCGTTTCTCCGCCCAAGGCAGCGGCGCCGCGCGATGGCCGGCGATGCCGGCGGCGGCGGCGACCTTGCGCCGCAGCTCCGGCGCCTCGAACCAGCCGTGCAGATAGGTACCCCAGACGTTGCCGCGGCGCAGCCCTTCCGGGCGCGGGCCGGCAGCGTCGGTCACCATCTGGAGCGGCTCGCAAGGTTGCGTGACCGTGCTGCGCCCCATGTGGATCTCGTACGCCTGCCAGCGGCGGCCGTCGCACTCGGCGGTCACCTGCTGCACCAACTTCTCGGGTACGAAACCGGTCTCGATCGGCAACAACCCGATTCCCTCCTCCGTGCCGCGGTCGCCGGCCAGCCCGGTCGGGTCGTCGAGCAGTTCGCCGAGCAACTGGTAGCCGCCGCACACCCCGATCACGAGGATGCCGCGCTGCGCCGCGGCGCGGATGGCCTCGAACCAGCCGTTGGCGCGCAGCCAGCGCAGGTCGCCGAGCGTGTTCTTCGAGCCGGGCAGCACGATGGCCTTCGCACCGGCGAGCTGCGCCGGGTCGTCGACCCAGCGGGTGCGCACGCCTTCGTCGTCCCACCACGGCTGGCAGTCGGTCACGTTGGCCACGCGCGGGTAGCGGATCCAGGCGATGGTGTCGCCGGTGCCGCGATCCCAGTCCGCGGTGTCGAAGCCATCCTCGGTCTCCGGCTGGAGGTCGCGGCGCAGCGGCAGCGTGCCAAGCACGGGCAACCCGGGAGCGAACGGGCGGAGGTGTTCGTTCGGGTCGGCGAAGAGTGAGAGATCGCCGCGGAACCGGTTCACGATCGCGCCAAGCGAGCGCGCGCGGTCCGCCTCGGGCAGAAGCTGCCAGGTGCCGGCGAGCTGGGCGAAGACGCCGCCGCGGTCGATGTCGCCGACGAGCAACCACCGACCGTCGAGGTGACGGATCGGGCGAAGGTTGGCGAAGTCGCGGTCCATCAGGTTGAGCTCGACCGGCGAGCCCGCGCCCTCGAGCACGAGCACGTCGCAGCGGTCGCGCCAGCCGTCGAGCACGCCGGCGGCGAAGGCCCACAGCCGCTCGTGGTGAAGATAGTATTCGGACGCCGGGATCACTCCCTCGGGCCGGCCGCCCACGATCACCTGCGAGCCGGCGCGCCCGCTGGGCTTGAGCAGCACCGGGTTCATCTCGGCGGTGGGCACCAGCCCACACGCCTCGGCCTGCATCGCCTGCGCCCGCGCCATCTCGCCGCCGGTCGGCAGCGCCCAAGCGTTGTTCGACATGTTCTGCGTCTTGCATGGCGCCACGCGCACGCCTTCGCGGTGCAGCCACGCGCAGAGCGCCGTGGCGACCCACGTTTTGCCCACGCTGGAGCCGGTGCCGAGGACGCCGATGGCCTTCATCGCGACAAGATCGTTTCCCGTTTCCGGTCGTTCAATACTCGATCCCGGCCTGCGCCTGGATGCCGGCGCGGAACGGGTGCTTGATCTCGCGCATTTCGGTCACGAGGTCGGCCTGCTCGATCAACTCCGCCGGCGCGTCGCGCCCGGTGAAGACCACATGTTGGTGCGGCTGCCGCTCACGCAATGCCGCGAGCACCTCGTCGACCGGCAGGTAGTCGAAGGCCATGGCAATGTTGAGTTCGTCGAGCAACACGAGGCTCACCTCGGGATCCTGCATCGCCTGCACGGCGATCGCCCAACCGGTGCGCACCGCCTCGATGTCGCCCGCGCGGTTCTGCGTGTCCCAGGTGAAGCCTTCGCCGCAGCGGTGCCACGCCAGTTGCGGGCAACGCAGGTTGCGCTCCGTGGCGGCGTCGCCGGATTTGATGAACTGCACGACCACGCAGCGCTTCCCGTGGCCGAGCATGCGCGTGACCATGCCGAAAGCCGCGGTGCTCTTCCCCTTGCCGTTGCCGGTGTGCACGATCGTCAGCCCGCGTTTGTCCTTCGCGGCGGCCATGAGCTCGCGCATCGCGCTCTGCTTTTCCTGCATCGCGGCGCGGTGGGCGGACTCGGTTTCGGGGGAGGGTTCGGTGAGCGGCTTGAAGACGGGTTTCATGGTAGATCGAGCGTGAGGCCGGGCGCCATCCGCGCGCGCACGCCGAAGACGTCGGCGAGCAGCTCCGCGGTGAGCACTTCCTCGGGACGGCCCACGGCGCGCAACCGGCCGTCGTGCAGCACCACGATGAGGTCGAGCCGGCTGGCGACGCGCAGATCGTGCAGCGACATCAGCACCGAGCCGCCCTTCGTCGCGAGTTCGCGCGCGAGCTTGAGCACCTCGAGCACGTGGCGCGGGTCGAGCGGCGCGAGCGGCTCGTCCCAGAGCTGAAGCGGCGCGGCGGTCGCCAGCGCGCGGGCGAGCAGCACGCGCTGCCGCTCGCCGCCGGAGAGGCGGTTGACCGGCCGGTGCGCGAGCTGGACCAAGTCGAGCCGGGCGAGCGCGGCGTCGACGCCGAACTCGTCGTCGCCATGCGCAAAACGCCCTTGGGCGACAACCGAGCGCACCGAGAAACCGAATTCGAAGTGCGCCTCCTGCGGCACCCAGGTCGCGCAACGTCCGCGCTCCTGCGCCACGACTTCGTCGAGCGGCCGGCCTGACCAACTCACCGTGCCACCGGTGGCCGGGAGCAGTCCGGCGGCGACCTGGAGCAGCGTGGACTTGCCCGCGCCGTTGGGACCGACGAGCCCGACCAGCATGCCGGCCGGTATCTCCAAGCTCACGTCGGCGATGCGTCCCGGCACCGTGGCCCCGTGCAGCGCGAGCGCCTTCTGCGGGAACGGCGCGATCTTGCCGCGCTCCTCGGGAGCGGGAACGGCGGACGGAGCGGAACCGGGTTGCGCGCGCCTCATGTCTGCCTCCTCAGGAGCCACAGGAAGAACGGCCCGCCGACCAGCGCGGTGACAATGCCTAGTCGGATGTCGCCCACGCAGCGTGTGATCAGGTCGCAGGCGAGCACGAAGGCGGATCCACCGAGCAACGACAGCGGCACGAGCCGGCGGTGCTCCGGCCCGACGAGCAGCCGCAGCACGTGCGGCACGATCAGCCCAACGAAGCCGACCGTGCCAGCCACCGCGGTGGCCACGGCGGTGAGCACCGTCGACAGCGCGAGCAGGCGCCGCCGCAGCGCGCGCACATCGACGCCGAGGCTCTGCGCCTCCGCCGCGCCGAGACTGAGCAGGTCCATCGGGCGGCCGAGTGGCCAGAGCAGCGCCGCCGCGAGCACGATGGGGGCGCCCATGAGCACGTGTTCCCAGGTGCGATCCTCCAGACCGCCGAGCAGCCAGTAGAGAATCTGTGTCTGCCGGTTGAAGACGGCGGTCTGCCGCGAAAGCACGAAGCTGGTCACCGCGCCGAGCAGGGCGTTGAGCGCGATGCCGGCGAGCAGGAGCCGCTCGGTCCCGGTGCCGTGGCGCGCGAGCGCAATCACCGCCAGCGTGGCGACGAACGCCCCGGCGACCGCCGCCAGCGGCAAAATCCAGAGGGAGTAGGCCGTCAGCCCGCAGGCCAGCACCACTACCGCGCCAGCCGCGCCGCCGCTGCTCACGCCGAGCAGTCCGGGGCTCGCGAGGCTGTTGCGGAAATACGCCTGCATGACCAGTCCGCTGGCCGAGAGCGCCGCGCCCACCAGCATCGCCACGATCATGCGCGGCACGCGGATCTGCCAGACCACCAGCGCCGCCATCTCCTCCTGCCGCAGCAGCCCCTGCCAGAGACGCGCGGGCGAGAGCGCCATGTCACCGATCATCAGCGACAACGCCGCGAGCACCAGCAGCACGAACAGCGTGGCCGGCATCGCCCAGGAGAGGTAGCGCGACGGGATCATCGGAAGGCCTCCGGGTGGAGCTGCCGCGCGAGACGCTCGTAGCCGTCGATGCGGTGGTGCGAGACGCAGGCGAGCAGGTTCTCCGGCATGAGCACGGCGCGCCCCTCGCGCACGGAGGGCATCAGCTTGTAGGGCAACAGATCGCGGTACGGGGCGAGCGCCGACTCCTTGTCCTCGCCGGAGACGACGAGCATCTCGATCGGCCAGGCGAGCATGCGCTCGCTCGGGGCGCTCGCGTGCCCGCTCAGGCCGCCGAAAGTCGCGGCGACGTTCTCGGCGCCGGCGTGGTCGCAGAGGTCCTGGAACGTGGTGTCGGTACCGGCGAGCATGCCGTAGATCGAGGGAGCGAGGATGCGCACCGGCTTGCGGCCGCGCAGCTTCTCGCGCAGCGCGGCCACGCGCACCTGGCAGTCGGCGATCAGCGCCTCGGCCTTCGCCTCCGCGCCGAGTTCACCGGCGAGCAGGCGGAGGTTGGCATAGACATCGTCGAGGGTCTTGTAGCGGCTGAACACCAGCACGCGCACGCCGGCGCGGCGGATCTGCGCAACGAGCTCGTCGCGGCTGTAGTCGGTCACGAGCACAAGCGTGGGCGCGTGGCGCAGGATCGTCTCGGAATCGCCGAGCACGAGCTGCGGGAAGGCCTCGGCCTGCTGCGCCGTGGTCGAGAAGACCGGGTTGCGCGCGAGATGACTGAGCGCGGCGATCTGCCCGGGCTCGGCGAGCGCGAGCAGCAGCTCGTCGGTCCCGACCGTCTGGGAAACGACCCGCACCGGCGCCGGCGCGCCCGCCAGCCCCGCCACCCCGACGAGGGAGCAGAGGAGCAGGAGACACGCGACCGGCAGCCGTAGCGGGATTCTCATGAGCGGTGAGAAAGGGTCAGAACTTGTACTCGACGCCGCCGAAGGCGCGGAACGGCAGGGCGTCGTACCCGGCGGTCTCCTGGTACTGTTCGTTGAGCGCGTTCTCGATGCGGGCCTTCAGCAGGAGGTTCTTGCGGACCTCGTAGCTGGTGAAGAGCCGCACGGTGGTGAAGTCCTCGAGCGGCACGTAGGTGTCGACCCGGGATGCGACGACGCGCAGGCCGGCGCCGATCGTCCACGCCGCCAACGGTTGCACCGTGACCTCGGCGTCGAGCGTGTGGCGCGGCTGGCGGGCGAGACGCTTGTCGGCGGTGGTGTCGCGCGCTTCGAGATAGGTGTAGGCCAGGCGGACATTGGCCCGCTTCCCGAGCTTGGCGGCCACGGCCGTCTCGACGCCGGAGGACTTCGAGCGGCTCACGTTCTCCATACGCCCGACCCACGTGACCGGATCGGAGACGTAGACGATGCGGTCCTTGTAGCGTGTCTGGAAGTAGGTGACGCTGGCGGTGAGGGCCTCGCCGAAGAGCTTCTGGTCGACGCCGAGGTCCCAGCCGGTCGACTTCTCGGCGTTCAGGCCGGGGTTGGCGAGCATGCCCCAGGCGGGGTTGCCGTCGATGTCCTCGTCGGACGGCGCGCTGAAACCGGTGCCCACGGAGGCGTGCACCTTCGTGCCCGCGACCGGCAGCCACGCCACGCCGGTGCGCCAGGTCCAGGCGGAGCCGAAGGTCTCGAAGTCGTCGTAGCGCAGGCCGGCGTTGACGGTGGAGTTCTTGGACGGATGAACGGTGGTCGAGAAGTAGCCAGCGGTGCTGTCGGACTCGGCCGCGACGCCGTCGGCAGTGTGCCGATCGTGCTCATACGTGGCACCGGCGACGATCTCGGCGCCATGGAAGTCGAACCAGTTGTTCTGCCAATCGATCACGTTGCGCCGGTCGCGGATGTCGGAGGGAAAGGCACCGTCGTCGTAGTAGTAGCGCCGCTGGTGCTGGCCGGCGGTCAGGCGGGAGGCGAACTCCTTGGTCTCGCTCCACTGGGCGTAGACCGTCATGAGGTGGTTGTCGGCGGCCACGTCGGCGTCCCCGTAGACGTACTGCTCGCTGTCGCCCTGCTGGCCGCGGAAGGTCGCGCCGACGAGCAGGCTCGGGGTCGGCGTGCCCTCAACGCGCGCCGAGTAACTCCAGGAATCGAAGCCGTTGTGCGGGTGCTCGTTCTCGGTGGAGTACCGACCGAGCGAGGCGCTGTAGCCGACCGTGCGCGTGCCGCCGGAGACGGCCGCGGAGGCGCCCAAGGTGTCGAACGCGCCGAAGGTCGTCGAGACGTTGCCGGTCGGCGCGCCGCAACCGCGGGTCGAGTCGATGAAGATCACGCCGCCCATCGCCGAGCTGCCGTAGAGCGTGCTCTGCGGACCGCGGAGGACCTCGATGCGATCGATGCCGGCGAGATCGGCGGCACCGAGGAAGTTGTTGTAGCCCGCCGCGCGCGAGTTCATCGGGATGCCGTCGACGACGAAGAGCGTCTGCGTCGAGGACGAGCCACGGATGAAGACCGAGGTCTGGCCGCCGGGGGCGCCGGTGTTGACGATGTTCACACCGGGGACCGCTGCGAGCGCGGTGCGCAGATCGGCGACCTGGGCGAGGTCGAGCCGGAGCAGCGGGACGACGTCGACGCTGCTGGTCGTGAACTGGGCGTCCTGCGGCGTGCGCGTGGCACTGACGACATAGTCGGGCAGGTCGACGACGGCGTCGTAACGCGAGTGCTGGGCCGAGGCGGTGGCCGCCAAGGCAAGGGAAACGGCGCCGGCCGCGACGGCCGACGTGGAGGTGAGGATATGCCGGTTGAGCATGGAGATCGTGACGCGGGAGAGCAGAAACGATCGATCGCCATGCCGACGGACCGGGTTGGTCCGCAGCGGAAGCGCATTCCTACTCCCACCCTTCATTTTTGCGATGAAGTGAAAGCGCCCCCGCAATTGCTGCACGCGGGGGCGTGGTGAGGCTCGGCAGGCAGGTATTCGGACTTCAGGTTTGTGGGGCGTGCGCTCGCGCGCCCGCCCCCGCCTCGCCCCCCGCCTTCACCGGGCTCGCGCCCGACTGGCTTTTCCCGTCGGTGGACGGGAGAGGGGTCTGTGACCTGTTACCGCAGCGCAACTGTGGCCGATTCACACGGCCTTCCCTGCGTTGCTGAACATAACGGCGCCGGGTTCGACTGCCCCGGCGCGCTTCCAAAGAACGCGCCGATGGTTGAGCGCCGGCACCGCGCGTTTCAAGCGGCAATTTCTCGTAACCGAAAAACGGTGCCAGAACCGGGCCTACTTCACCTCGGCGGCGAGCAGTTCGCGCACCAGCGGGGCCAACACTTCGGCCCAGCGACGGTAGCCCTCGGGCGTGAGGTGCAGCCCGTCGTTGGAAATCGCGGGCAGGATCGAGCCGTCCGGCTCCAGGAAGACCGCGCCGATGTCGCGAAAGACAACCTGGCCGTCGAGACCGTCCAGTCGTGCGAGCATGGCGTTCGTGTCCTTCACGCGCTGCCGCACCTCGGCCTGCGGTGAGAAGTCGCAGGGGAAGATACCGTGCAGCACGATCTTCGCCGCGGGGAAGGCCGCGCGCAGTTTGCGCACCACCGCCTCCACGCCGCGCGCCACCTCGGCGGCGGCCGCGTTCTCGCGTCCCAGGTTGTTGGTGCCGATCAGCACCACGACGACCTTCGGTCGCAGCACGCCGACCGCGCCATGGTCGAGACGCCAGAGGAGATTCTGCGTCGTGTCGCCGCCGATGCCGAAGTTCGCCGCGCCGAGCGGAACAAAGTTCTTCTTCCAGTGCTCACCCTCGCCCCACTCCCATCCCTCGGTGATCGAGTCGCCCACGAAGAGCACGTCCACCCCGCCCTTCTGCGCGATGGCCACGTCGGCGGCATGGAAATTCTTCCACGTGGCGACCGACATCCACTCGTAGTCGACCGTGCGCGGTTCGGGCGCGGCGGCATCCGTGGCGCGAAGAAGAGTCGTCGTGGCGGAAATCATGGTGAGCAGGAACAGGGTGATGATCTGGCGCATGGGAGGAAGGTCCACGGTGTGCACCGCCGGCGCACCGGTTTCAATCGCGCAACTGCACGCCGGCTCCGTCGCCGCTCACACCAGCAACGCCTCGGCCTCGACCGGCAGATCGAGGTGCAGCGCACTGTGGTTGAGCGAATCGCGCGCCCCCGCCGCGGCGGTGAACGTGTAGGCGCCCCCCAGCGCGACATGGTTCATCGCGTTCTCGTCGAGCAGCGCCGATCGGAAACACCGGCCACTGCGGGCCACGGGCGACACGCCGTCGACCAGCGCCACCTCGCCCAACCGCACCGCGCCGCGGTCGACCGCCAGCACGCGCTCGAGCAGCTCCGCTCCGCGTCGCGCCCGGGCGAACACCACTTGCCCCCCGCGAAATTCCAACTCCACGCCTTCCATCACCGCTCCGCCGTGACAGACCGGCCGCGCCACGCGCAGCCAGCCCTCGGCGGAGTCGCGGTGCGGCGCCGTGAACACCTCCTCCGTCGGCAGGTTCGGCGCGAAACGCCGGCCGTCGCGCGTCCGCAGCAGCGCCGTGCACCACCGGTGCGACCTCGGCAGCGCCAGCGTGAGGTCCGTACCCGGGCCATGGAGCCGCAGCCGGCGCCAGCCGCGGGCATTCAACTCCTCACGCCGCCGCTCCAACTCCGCCGCGCGATCCTCCCACGCCGCGACCGGGTCGGCCGCGTCCGCCCGGCAGGCCGCGAGGACGGAGGACCACAAACTCGCGAAACGCTGCGACGACCGGAGGTCCGCGAAGACCACCTCGGCCCACGCGGGGGTCGGCGCCGGCACCGCGGTCCAGTTCGTCGCGCCGGCCATCAGGGCCGGCGCCAGCCGGCCGTAGAACTCGCCGCAGGTGCGCCGCAGCCGCGCCGCGGCCCGCGAAGCGATCCCGTCCGCGAGTCCCGGATGCGCGCTCATCGGGAAGACCAGCGCCTCGCCCGCGGCGATCGCATGTTCCAGTCGCGCGGTGTTTCGCTGGAGCCGCTCGAGAAAGTCGCGGTCGGGCCAGTCGCCCGCCGCCCCGCGCCAGGACGCCGCGTCGCCCCAGAGCGTTTCCACCTCCGCCGCGCCCGCCGTCCGCACCGCCGCCGTGATCGCCTCGACCAGCGGGGCCGCTGCCGGGTCCACCCCTTGCAGCTCGTAGGGCTCGGCCAGGAGCACGCGCTGCCCCGGCCGCAGGTTCAGGCCGAACCGCACGATCACGTCGGCGTACCGGCGCAGTTGCTCTTCGAATCCGGGGAACACCCCGCCACTCCACCCGCCCCGCCGCCGCGCGACAAACCATTCTTCGCCTCCGCCTCCCCGCCCCGACCGTTTACCCTCACGACCGTGAACCTAAACTGTCGGAGCCCGTCCCCCTGCCCACCCACGCGCACGCCGGGCCGAGATCGTTCCCGCGGCTCGCCCCCTTGGCCATAGCGCGCCCTCGTCTCGTGTCCGCCACCTCCCCCCCTGCGGACCTGAATCTCACCTCGGCAGTTTACGTTCACGGCCGTGAAGGTAAACTGTCGGAGGATCCATCCTTCCATGCCCCGGAATCTGCGGCTCGAAACCAGGTTCTTCCTCGAGTGTCTCGCGGAAGCCTCACTCGACGCGACCGAACTCCTGCTCCGCCGGTCCTTCAGCAAGCTGGCGCCCGGCCATGGCTGCGGCGACGACAACTTCGAGCGGAAACTCCGCATACTAGCCCGCCGCGGCATCATCGACCTGCCACGCGCCACCGACCGCCGGATCATCCGCCTCACGGAACACGGCCGACAAAGCATCGTCCCGGCCGTCGACCCCGACCAGCAGTGGGGCCGATCGTGGGACGGCATCTGGCGGTTCGTCCTCTTCGACGTCGCCGAACACGACCGCAAGCTGCGCGACCGCCTGCGCCGCGAGCTCGCCGCCACCCGCCTCGGCTACCTCCAGGGCAGCGTGTGGGTCTCGCCCGACCCTCTCGCCGGTCTCCGCCGAACCATCTCGTCGCTCACCGCCGACCCCGAGGCGCTGCTCCTCATCGAAGGCCGTCCCTGCGCCGGCGAACGCGATGCCGACATCGTCGCCGGAGCGTGGAACTTCGCCCGGATCAACGAGGCCTACCGACGGTATCTTTTCGTCCACGACAACATTCCCTCCCCCTCCGACTCGCCAGAGCTGTGGCGCCTGTGGCTCGCCGCGGAACGCGAGGGGTGGCAAGAGGCCGCCGCCATCGACCCGTTTCTTCCCGCGTGCCTCCTCCCCTCGGACTACCTCGGCTGCAAGGCCGGCCGTGCCCGTCGCAAAGCGCTACGGACCCTCGCCGCCCACTATTTTGCGGCCCCCGCCGCCGCGCATCGGTCTCCGTCCCCATGATCGGCCCCTCCGGTCCGACCGTTTACCTTCACGGTCGTGAGGGTAAACGGTCGGACCGGGGCCAACTCTTGCGACACAGCCCGCCCCGCGCGGACCCGAGGGTGCGACCGCGCGATTCCTCCGCCACGGCAGAATCCGTTGACGGCCACCCACCGGCTTCGCTCCACCGCGAACAGGCGACTCGGTGAACGGTCCCGGCCTTGCCCAACTCCCGCGCTTGCACCCGCGACGCGCTCTGCTCCTTCATCACGGCACCGCATGAAGATCCTCCTCGTCGTCGCCCACCCGAATCCCGCCAGCTTCAACCACGCCCTCGCCGCCGCCGCCGCCGAGTCGCTACGCACGCTCGGCCACGAGGTGATCGTGCAGGATCTCTGCGCGGAAAACTTCGATCCGGTCACGCCCGCCGCCGAGTTCCCCAAAAACGCCCCGCTCCCGCCCGACATCGCGCGCCGCTGCGCCGAGCTCACCGCCGCCGACGGCCTGATTGTCGTGCACCCCAATTGGTGGGGACAGCCGCCCGCAATCCTGAAGGGCTGGCTCGACCGCGTCGTGCGCAACGGCGTCGCCTACGAGTTCCGCGTCGGCCCCAACGGCAAGCCCGGCCCGGTGCCCCTGCACAAGCTCCGCGCCGCACTTGTCATCAACACCGGCAACACGCCGCTGGAGGCCGAGCTCGCACTCTACGGCGACCCGCTCGACAACCTCTGGAAACGCTGCGTGGGCGGCATGTGCGGCATCCCGCGCACCGAGCGCCTCTATTTCACCCCGGTCATCGTCAGCACGCCCGAACAGCGCGCCGCGTGGCTCGCCGAGACGCGCACCGCCGCCACCGCGCTGTTCCCCGGCGCGTAGGTGCTGGGTTCGCCGCTTACGGATTTCTGGAGCCGGCCATGGCGAGGCCGGCACCGCTGACCCGGTTCGCCGCCCCGGCGACAGCGGAACGCAAACCGCTCCAGCCGTTCACTTCGAAGTCCGCCGGGCTTCCCCCGCCATCCGCCCAACGCAGGCGCGCGTGCTTCCGCGTTCGTGACATGCGCGAACAACGGGCTCGAAAAAGGGCGCTGGCGTGACGTATTCTCACCGGGCGCGGGATTGCACGGTCTTCCGCCGTCCCACGCACCACCCATCCCGCCGCACACCCACCGCCGTGGCGTCCGTTTTCCCGATGACAACACAGTCCGTCCGTTCCCTCGCCTTCTCCGCCTTGCTGGCCCTCGCGCCGTGGTGCGCCCTGGCCGCCGACGCCCCGAAACCCGTCGAGCCCGTCAAGCTCGCCGACCGCATCTACACCTTCACCAACACCAGCTCGAACTCCACCGCCATCGTCGGCGACGAAGCCGTGCTCCTGGTCGACGCCGGCAACACCCCCGAACAAGGCACGCAGCTGCTGGCCGCCATCGCCACGCTCACCCCGAAGCCCGTCCGTATCCTGGTCAACACCCACTGGCACTTCGATCACGTGAACGGCAACGAGCCCCTCGGTCTCGCCGGCGCAACCGTCGTCGCCCACCGCGAAGTCCGCACCCGCATGATCGCCGAGAAGAATCACGAGGTCGGCCCCGGCTTCCCGACCCTTGCCTACCAGAACGCCGCGCTCGCGCTCCCCTCGATCACCTTCGACCGCGAACTCACCCTGCACAGCGGCGACGAGCAGATCGTGCTGCGCCATCCCGCGGCCGGGCAGGTCCACACCGACGGCGACACCGTCGTCTTCTATCGCCGTGCCAACATCGTGCACACCGGCGATCTCTTCTTCAACGACGTCTATCCATACATCGACGTCGCCGCCGGCGGCTGGATCGACGGCCTGATCGCCGGCTGCCGCGAGATCCTCGCCCGTATCGACGACAAGACGATCGTCGTCCCCGGCCACGGCCCCACCACCGACAAGAAGCGCCTCGAGGCCTACGTCGCCATGCTCGAGGGCATCAGCGCCAAGGTCACCGCGCTCGTGCAGGCCGGCAAGACGCTCGCGGAAGTGCAGGCCGCCAAGCCCACCGCCGACTACGACGCCGTCTGGGGTCAGAGCTGGAACAAGCCGGAGGCGTTCACCGCGCTGGCCTACAACGGCATCGTCGCCCACACGAAGAAGTAGGCCCGAGCCCACCCCACCGGCGTGCAGCCGAACCGGTGGGGACGTTCACGGCGGGAGCAAGCTCACGCCCTGCGAATCGAACTCCAGCCCGTAGGGCGCGACCTTGGTCGCGCCGGTTCGGTTCAGGCGCAGCCCCCGCCGCTCACTCGGGAATCTCCGCCGCCGTCGGCACGACGGCGGCGAAACGGTCGCCCAGCGCCGCCAGCTCCACTCGGTGCACCTCGGCCGCCGGCACCACGCCGCCGCAGCCGTCCGGCAGATCCCGGCTCGCGCAGGCCGCCGCCACCACCGTGCATCGGTAACCGTGGTCGAGCGCCGCCCGCACCGTGGTGCTCACGCACATGTGCGTCATGAAACCCACGACGATCAGTTCCTTTCGGCCCAGCCGCTTCAGCTCCTCGTCGAGCGTCGTGCCGGCGAACGAGTTGGGCAGCCGTTTCACGACCACCGTCTCCCCCTCCCCCGGCGTCAGCGGCGGGAGGACCCCCGCCATCGGCCCGGTCGGGTCCATGATCGCGCCGCCCGGACGGCCGTGCTGCACGACATGGATCACCGGCGTGCCCACCGCGCGCGCCCGCCCGAGCAACACCGCGATCTCGTCCACCGCCGCGCTCACCCCGGGCAGCGGCAGCTTGCCGTCGGCGTACTCGCGTTGCGCGTCGACGATGACGAGCGCCGCGTTGGCGAGTCGCGCCGGTGCCCAGCGGGCCCCGGCGTGATCGAGGAGCGTCTTCGGCCCGGCGGCGCCGAGAGTGGCCGCCGCGAGCACGGCGGTGACAGTGGCAATGGTCTTCATGGCAGGGAGCAAGGGATGTTTCATGGATCGATGTGCCGGGAGTTTATCGACACGGCGCCCGTCCGCCCAATGCCGTGTTTTTCACCTTCGCTGCCTTTCGGTAATGTCGCAGCCTCGCGCCATGGAGCTGCGTCATCTCCGGTACTTCGTCGCCGTGGCGGAAACCCTGCACTTCTCCCGCGCCGCCGCACGGCTGCATCTCACCCAGCCCGCGCTCAGCCGGCAGATCCGCGACCTGGAGTCCGAACTCGGCGCGCCGCTGCTGCGCCGTCACGGCACGGCCACTTCGCTCACGCCGGCCGGCGCCGCCTTCCTTGCCCGCAGCCGTGAGATCCTCGCCGCCGCCGATCGCGCCATCGCCGAAGCCCGGGCCGCGGGTCGCCAGCTCCGGCTCGGCCACTACGGCACGCTCTGGCTCGATTTCTTCGCCCCCGCCCTGCGCGCCTTCGCCCGCCGCCAGCCCGGCATCGACCTGCGCACCGAGGAACGCTCCGCCACCGCGCTGGTCGAGGGCCTGCGCCGCGGCGAACTCGACCTCGCGCTGATCGGCCCGGCCGACGCCGCCCTCGGTCGCGAGTTCGCCACGCGCCGGCTCGCCGCACTGCCCCTGCTCATCGCCCTCGGCGCCGCCCACCCGCTCGCCAAACGCCGCCGGCTCGCGCTCGCCGATCTCGCCGCCGCCGACTGGATCGCGTGGGACGAGTCCGCCTTCCCTGGCCGCGCCTCCTTGCTGGAACGCGCCGCCGTCGGAGCCGGTTTCCGCCCGCGCATCGTCGGCAGCGTCGACGGCGTCGCCTCGATGTTCCTGCGCGTGTCGACCAGCAACGCCGTCGGCTACGTTCTCCCGATGTCGCGGAAGCTTCCGCACGCCGGGGTGGTCTTCGCCGCGCTGAAGGAGCCCGGCCTCGTCCTCGAAATGCATGCCGCATGGCGACGCGACGCCGACACCGACGGCCGGCTCGGCGCCCTCGCCGCGCAACTGGCCGGCACCGCATCCGAGCGACCGCGGGGCTGACCGGGCGCCATTAGCGCCACCCGCTCCGGAGCGGAACCGGTTCAGGGCGGCTTCTTCCCGCCGCGCAACACCCCGACCGGCGCCGCCAGGTTCCGTTACTGGTGTCATGGACATTTCATACCGCACCGAACGGGAGCTCGACCGCGCCGCGCTCCAGGGGCTGTTTCTCTCCGTCAACTGGTCCTCCGGCCGCCATCCGGAGCGGCTCCATCAGGCGATCCGCAACTCGCACCACGTCGTGACCGCCTGGTCGGGCGCCCGTCTCGTGGGCCTGATGAACGCCCTCTCCGACGGCACGATGACCGCGTACTTCCACTACCTGCTCGTGGAGCCAGCGTTCCAGTCGCGCGGCATCGGGCGCGAGCTCGTGGCGCGGATGATCGCGCACTACCGCGATTGCACGCGGCTGGTGCTCATCGCCTACAAGGAGGAGGTGGCGTTCTACGAGCGGTGCGGCTTCCGCGTGGCCGAGCGCGCCCTGCCCGTCCAGCTCACCAGCCTCGGCGACTAGCAGCCTGTCGGACTTCGTCCACCAGGCTGCTGAACCAACGGGCTGCGCCCGTTGGAGAAAATGTGGGTGAAGAATGAACACCGGCCCGATCCGTGCGTCGAAAGGAGCA
>JAGVUB010000150.1 GCA_019136515.1 Verrucomicrobiota bacterium | reverse complement strand
CGAACGTTCCGGAAGCGCTCCCCGCAAAATCCTTTGGCAAACCTCCCCGTTCCCAAACTGGCGCAGCCAGTTTGTTCAGCAGCCTGCGGACGAAGTCCGACAGGCTGCTAGGCCTTTGAGTTGCCGGAGAACGGCACTGCGTCAAACGGGCGGCGGAGGTCGGACGAAAAGAAAAGGCCGGGCGCGGGGCCCGGCCTTGGGAGAGGCAGAGCGGCGTTCGCACGAACGCCGCGACCCGGAAGAAGCGTTCAGGCGAGCTTCACGCCCATCTTCTGGGCGGCACGGATGAGGGCGTCGGCCATGTCGGACGGGGTCGCTGCGACCTCGATACCGCATTCCTGGAAGACCTTGATCTTGGCGGCGGCGGTGTCCTCGGCTCCGCCGACGATCGCGCCGGCGTGGCCCATGCGGCGACCGGCGGGAGCGGTGGCGCCGGCGATGAAGCCGGCGACCGGCTTCTTGCAGTTGGCCTTGATCCAGCGGGCGGCCTCAGCCTCGGCGTTGCCGCCGATTTCGCCGATCAGGATGAAGCCCCAGGTATCGGGGTCGGCGGCGAACATCTTGATGACGTCGAGGTGGGAGGTGCCGTTGACGGGGTCGCCGCCGATACCGACTGTGGTTGACTGTCCGATACCCTTGACGGTGAGCTGGTAGACGGCCTCGTAGGTGAGGGTGCCGGAGCGGGAGACGACGCCGACGTGGCCCTTCTTGTTGATGTAGCCGGGGGCGATGCCGATGCGGCAGCCGCCGTGGCTGTCCTTGCCGGAGCCGGGGCAGACGAGGCCGGGGCAGTTGGGGCCGACGAGGCGGGTCTTGGAGCCGGCCATGGCGCGCTTCACGCGGACCATGTCGCGGATCGGAATGCCCTCGGTGATGGCGACGGCGAGGTCGAGGCCGGCGTCGACGCATTCGAGGATGGCGTCGGCGGCGAACGGCGGCGGGACGAAGATGGCGGAGACGGTGGCGCCGGTGGCCTTGGCGGCCTCGGCGACGGTGTTGAAGATCGGCACCTTGATGGAGCCGTGTTCGAAGAACTGGCCGCCCTTGCCCGGGGTGACGCCGGCGACGATCTGGGTGCCGTAGTCGAGGGAGAGCTTGGCGTGGCGCCCGCCGAACTCGCCGGTGATGCCTTGGACGAGGACTCGGGTTTCGGGAGTGATGAGAATGGACATGGGAGAAGATCGGTTGAACGTTGGTGGTTTCGAAGAGCGTATCCTGGGTTAGGAAACGAGCTTCACGATCTTCTCGGCGGCGTCGGCCATCGAGGTGGCGGTGGTGAGCTGGAGACCGGAGTCGGCGAGGGTCTGTTTGCCGGCGGCGGCGTTGTTGCCCTCGAGACGGACGACGAGAGGCATGCTCAACGCGGTTTCCTTGGCGGCGGCGACGATGCCGGTGGCGATGACGTTGCAGTCCATGATGCCACCGAAGATGTTCACGAGGATCCCCTTCACGTTCTTGTCGGAGAGGATGATCTTGAAGGCCGCGGCGACTTGGTCCTTGGAGGCGCTGCCGCCGACATCGAGGAAGTTGGCCGGGTTGCCGCCGTAGTGCTTGATGATGTCCATCGTGCTCATGGCGAGGCCGGCGCCGTTGACGAGGCAGGCGATGTTACCGTCGAGCGCGATGTAGGAGAGGTTGTACTTGGAGGCCTCGACCTCCTTGGGGTCCTCCTCGTTGAGATCGCGCAGGGCGACGACCTCGGGGTGGCGGAAGAGGGCGTTGTCGTCGAAGGAGACCTTGGCGTCGAGGGCGAGGACGCGGCCGTCGCCGGTGGTGATGAGGGGGTTGATCTCGACCATGGAGCAGTCGAGCTCCCACCAGCAGCGATAGAGGGCCTCGATGAGCTTGCAGGCGGACTTGAACTCGTCGCCCTTGAAGCCGAGGCCGAAGGCGACCTGGCGTGTCTGAAAACCTTGGAGACCGACGGCGGGGTCGACGAAGACCTTGGTGATCTTCTCGGGGGTCTCCTTGGCGACCTTCTCGATCTCCACGCCGCCCTCGGTGGAGGCGATGATGACGGGGCGGGAGGAGCCGCGATCGAGGAGGATGGCGAGGTAGTACTCCTTCTTGATGGAGACGGCCTCGGTGAAATAGACGGTGTTGACCTTGCGGCCGGCGGGGCCGGTCTGGAGGGTCACCAGCGTATTGCCAAGCATGTGGCGGGCGACATCGATCGCCTCGGCGGGGGACTTGGTCAGCTTGACGCCGCCCTTGTAGCCGTCGATGAAGGAGCCCTTGCCGCGACCACCGGCGTGGATCTGCGCCTTAACGACGCACGGTCCATCCCCCAGTGTCTGAACGGCAGAGGCGAATTCGGTAACCGATTTCGCCGGCACTCCCCGCGGCACCGCAATGCCGAATCGCTCGAAGAGCGCCTTTGCCTGAAACTCGTGGATGTTCATGATGAAAGAATAATCCTCGCCCGACGGCGGCCGGGCTGCACGGAAAAAATCCCTAGCAGATCGTACGCCTTTATTCGAACAGTTTGACGGGGCCGGGCCGCGTCATGGTTGCGGCGAGATCCGGAACACGGGGCCGGCGGCGGGGCGGCGCTCTTTCTTGGCGAAATATTCCTGCATGATCGCCCGGGCGACGGGGGCGCCGTGGCGGCCGCCGCCGTACTCGACATCGGGTTCGCCGCCCTCGAGCGCGATGGCGATGGCGATCTCGGGTTTCTCGACCGGGGCGAAGCAGACGAACCAGGCGACGTTGAGGTTCTGGCCATCCTTCTTGATTTGAGCGGTGCCGGTCTTGCCGGCGACGCGTACGCCCTCCACACGCGCGAGCTTGCCGGTGCCGATGCCGATGACGCGCTCAAGGCCGTCGATGACGGCCTGGTAGTCGGAGGCGGAAAGCTCGAGCGGGACGCGCGGGAACTTGCCGGAGGGCGAGCGGCCGGGTTGGTGCAGGATGGTGGGGACGGTGAGGGAATCGCCGCGGGCGAACGACGCGATCATGCAGGCCATCTGGAGGGGCGAGAAGATGAGCGCGCCCTGGCCGATGGACATGTTGGCGGTGTCGCCGGGGTTCCAGCCGCCCGCGCCGGTCTTCTTCTTCCAGGCGGGGTCGGGGACGTTCATCCGGCGGGTCTCGTTAAGTTCGATACCGGTGGGGCGGTCGAGGTGGAAGCGGCGGGCCTCCCCGGCGAGCGCGTCGACGCCGGCCTCGAGACCGAGCTGGTAATAGTAGACGTTGCAACTGAGGGCGAGGGCTTTGCGGAGATCGACCTGGCCGTGGGCGTGGCGGTCGTGACACTCGAACAGCCGGGTGCCGACCTGGTAGTAGCCGTTGCAGGTGAGCTGCTCGGCGGGCGAGATCACGTCGGCGCGCAGGGCGGCGCAGGAGGTGACGATCTTGAAGGTGGAACCGGGCGGATACAGGCCGTTGACGGCGCGGTTGAACCAGCCGCCTTCGTCGTTGATGCGCTTGAACGTCGCGGTCGACATGCGCGGCGAGAGCTCGTTGAGGTCGTAGTCGGGCTTGCTGCACAGGGCGAGGACCTCGCCGCTGGAGACCTCGATCACGGCCAGGCCGCCGACCAGGCCCTGCATTGCGCGGTCGGCGACGAGCTGCAGGTCGATGTCGAGGCTGGTCATGAGGTTGGCGCCCTGCTGCGGCTTCTGGCGGTAGAGGGGCGGGTCGATCTTGAAGCCGGCGGGATCGACGCGGTAGATGATGCCGCCGGTCTGCCCCTGGAGCTGGTCGTCGTAGACCTTCTCGAGGCCGTCCTTGCCGATGGTGCCGCGGATATGGAAGGTGCGCAGGTCCTCGCCCTCGATGTCGGAGGCGGGAAGTTCGTCGTTGGCGCCGACGTAGCCGAGGGCATGGGCGGCGGCGGAGCCATAGGGGTAGCTGCGCATGCTCGCGTTGTAGACCTGCAGCGGGCCGCGGACGGGCAGCTGCTCGAGCAGGCGGGCGTACTCGGTGGGGCTGAGGTCGTCGACGAGGATGTAGGGAAGAAGCAACTCCTGGCCGATGTGGCGGTCGAGGGCGTCGGGGTCGACGCGGTCGGTGCGGCCGAGGATGCGGTTGACGCGGTCGAGGTAGCGCTGGGCGACGGCGGCGCGGGCGAGGCTCTCGAGCTCGCGGCCGGAGGGGCGGATCTCGCGCTCCATCTGGCGGTAGTTGCGCACGATCTGGATGAGCTCGCGGCGGAACTCGAGGCGGAGTTCGGCAAGGTGGAGCACGGCGGAGAAGCGGGCGCGGTTGCCCACGAGCACGCGTCCCTCGCGGTCGGTGATGTTGCCCCGCGGGCCGGGGATGAGCACCCGGCGCTGGTTCTGGACCTTCTCGCGCTCGACGTATTCATCGGTGCGCACGAGCTGGCGGAAGGCCAGGCCGGCGACGAGGATGAGCAGCAGCGCCCCCAGCAGCGCGTAGAAGAGCAGCAGGCGCGGGTCGTAGCTTTTCTTGGATTCGACGATGGCCATGCCGGTGGGGACGAGAGGAACGGGCCGCGCGGGCGGGGGCAACGTCAGAACCGCCCGCGCGCCACGGCGCGGCGCAAGACCCAGCCCCAGAGGCGGGGCAGGTGGCGCTTGAGGCGCACGGCCCACAGTTCGGGCCCGCCGACGAAG
>JAGVUB010000136.1 GCA_019136515.1 Verrucomicrobiota bacterium | reverse complement strand
GAAGATGCTGGAGCGGCCGGCAAGAGGGTTGAAATTGGAATCGCTGCGCGCAACCCGCTGAAGCTGAAGCAAGCGGCGGTTCCGATCTGCCGGATCGGGGGCGCCGGTAGGTCTATTGCAGGTTGAAAACGTTCCGGCAAAAGACCTACTCGCGCAGACATGGCCCGGATGGAGGAAAAGGCGGGTCGGGAACGCCGTCCCTTGTCGTTCCCGCGATGGAAAGAATCGCTCGCGGCAGTGCCGCTGGCCCAGTCGGACAAGGCGGCCCAAACGCGGGCGATCATCGCGTTTTTGGGGTACTGCAAGCGGAGCCATGCGCCAGCTTCGATCATTCTGATCAAGGCGTATCTGGCCGGGCTACCGGAGCAAGAGCGGAGTGGCGCGAGAGAAGCATTACGCTGGTGGTACCGGGCATCGCTACGGCGGTGGACGGCTACGGGAGGATCTCGCCGTAGAGGGCGGCGGGGGTGACGCGGTCGATGCGCACGGGGACGAGGGCGGCGGTGCGGCGGCGGGAGTTCTCCTCGAGCAGGCGGAGCAGCTCCTGGTTGCGCGCCTCCTTCACGGCCTCGTCGACCGGGTCGCCGAGCGCGGCGGCGGGCGTGCCGGTGCGCACCGAGTATTTGAACACGTAGGCCATGTCGTAGTCGGCCTCGGCGAAGAGCGCGGCGGTCTGCGCGAAGTCCTCGTCGGTCTCGCCGGGGAAGCCGACGATGATGTCGGTCGAGATGGCGATGCCGGGGCGGGCAGCCTTGAGCGCGGCGACGATCTCGAGGTAACGCTCGCGGGTGTAGGGGCGGTTCATGGCGGCGAGCAGGCGGTTGCTGCCGGACTGCACGGGCAGGTGCACGTGCTCGCAGAGCTTGGGCAGGCGCGCGAAGGCGGCGACGAGGTCGTCCTTGAAGCCGCGCGGGTGCGGCGAGGTGAAGCGGATGCGCTCGAGGTCCTCGACGGCGCTGATGCGCTCGAGCAGCTGCACGAACGGCGACACGCCGCCGGTGTGCGCGTAGTCGCGTCGCCCGTAGCTGGTGACGATCTGGCCGAGCAGCGTGACCTCGCGCACGCCGCGGGCGGCGAGGGCGCGGCACTCGGCCACGATCTCTTCCATCGGGCGGGAGCGCTCGTCGCCGCGGGTTTTCGGCACGATGCAGAAGGCGCACTCCATGTTGCAGCCCTTTCTGCGAGCCGGGCTCCTCGGCGGTGTCGACGATGGGCTGGGCGAGCGGGATGCCGGCCGCGCGGGCGGCGCGCAGGTTGTCGAGGTAGCCGGGCACGGCGTGGAACTTCTGGGTGCCGACGATGAGGTCGAGGTCGGGCAGGCGGTCGAGCAGCTCGGCGCCGCGGTTCTGTGCCATGCAACCGAGGATACCGAGCACGAACTCGGGGCGGCGGCGCTTGCGCACGGCGACGTTCTCGGCCTTGGCGAGCGCTTTCTGCTCGGCGAGGTCGCGCACGGAGCAGGTGTTGAGCAGGAGGATGTCGCAGTCGTTCTCGTCGTCGACGAGGCGGTAGCCGCGGGCGCGCAGCATCGCCGCGACGGCCTCGCTGTCGCGCTCGTTCATCTGGCAGCCGTAGGTCTTCAGGTGGACGCGGTTCATGCCTGAGATGGGTGGAAGTGGAGCGCGCGTCCGGAGGCCCGGCCGCGGGCGAGGGACCGGAGAGTGGAATGGACGCGGTTCATGCCAAGGGATGGCGGAGCAATGAGGCGCGTCCGAGAGTGCTGCTGCACTGGTAGGCGACGGAACTGGAGTGGACGCGGTTCATCCTGCGGAGCGCGCCACGGTTGGCGCTGGGGCGGGGCGGTCAAACGGAAACGGGGCGGCGGGAGGGAGCGGCGGGAGTGCTGCGAGCAGGCCGGCCTCGGCGCGGGGGACGCGGAGGGCGGCCCGACTTGCCAGCTCGCTGACCCCGCAGGTCCAGTCTCCGACTGGACGCCCTGGGTCCACGCCAGCTCCCGAGTTCTCGCCACAAGCTCGCGCCGTTCCGTGCGGACCCAACCGGCCGCGACCGGTCTGCGACCACAGTCGTCCCACAGAAGCGGGAAACGACGGTGCGGCCGTGGGCCTTCGGAGGGAGCGCGGCGGCGGCGAGGAAAGTGGCGATGCAGGATCTGGGCGTGGCTGTGTTTG
>JAGVUB010000098.1 GCA_019136515.1 Verrucomicrobiota bacterium | reverse complement strand
CCCAGTCCTGCAGGCTCGGGGGCAACAGCATCGGGGTGTCTCGGTCCACGGTCACGAAGCGGGCGGGCATGCTCCTTTCGACGCACGGATCGGGCCGGTGTTCATTCTTCTCCCGCATTTTCTCCAACGGGCGCAGCCCGTTGGTTCAGCAGCCTGCGGACGAAGTCCGACAGGCTGCTAGGCAACCAGGAGGCGGCGATGCAACTGACCAGTGTCAGGATCGAGAAACCGGATGAGACCAATTTCATCCTTGGGCAGACGCACTTCATCAAATCCGTGGAGGACCTCCACGAGGCGCTCGTGGGCGCCGTGCCCGGCATCAAGTTCGGCCTGGCCTTCTGCGAGGCCTCGGGGAAGTGCCTGATCCGCCACTCCGGCACCGATGCCGCGCTCACCGAACTCGCCGTGCGCAACGCCCAGGCCCTCGGGGCCGGCCACACCTTCATCGTCTTCCTCGGCGCGGGCTTCTTCCCCGTCAACATCCTCAACGCCCTCAAGGCCGTGCCCGAGGTCTGCCATCTCTTCTGCGCCACCGCCAACCCCACCGAGGTGATCGTCGCCACCTCCGACCTCGGCCGCGGCATCCTCGGTGTGATCGACGGCGCCTCGCCGCTGGGCGTCGAGACCGAGGACGACATTGCCTGCCGCAAAGACTTCCTCCGCAAGATCGGCTACAAGTTGTAGCGAGCCGCCGCACACCCACCGCCGCTTCGCCGCATGATCGTTCGCCCGTTCATCGCCCTCGCTCTCCTGTTTCTCGCGATCCCGCCCGCCCCGGCCTTTCCTGCCACCACCGCCCAACCCGCCCTCGTCATGAAACTCACTAGCTCCGCCTTCAGCGACAGTCGGCCGATCGAGTCCAGGTTCACCTGCGACGGCGCCAACGTCTCCCCCGCGCTCACATGGAGCGACGCCCCCGCCGGCACGCACAGCTTCGCCCTGATCTGCGACGATCCCGACGCCCCGGCCGGCGACTGGGTGCACTGGGTGATCTACGGCATCCCCGCTGCCGCCGCCGGCCTGCCCGAGCACGTCGCCACCGTCGAGCGGCTACCCAATGGCGCCCTGCAGGGCATGAACGATTTCGGCCAGCTCGGCTACGGCGGCCCCTGCCCGCCTCCGGGCAAACCGCACCGCTACTTCTTCAGGCTCTATGCGCTCGACGTCGCCACATTGCCGCTTCGGCCGCATCCGCGGAAAGGCGACCTGCTCGAAGCGATGCAGGGGCACATCCTCGCCGAGGTCCGCCTCATCGGGACCTACCAACGCAGCCACTGATACGAGGGGCGAATCAGGCGGTTTTCGGAATCTCGCCACGGTTTAGCCACCACCGGATCGCGCCGGCGAGAAAGAGCGCCGCTCCGCCCCAAAACACGAGGGGCCAGAACCGGAGCAGCTTCGGCACGAGATAGGAGAGCCACCCAAGTTCCACCGGCTCGATAAACGCCAACTCCTGCCCGGCCGGAACCCGCGCCACCAGCCGGAACCGTTGTGCCCCACCGGCAAGATGTTCGGTCTTGAAACGGTCCGGTGAGTCCACGCGTAAATTGAGAAGGTCGTGGCGCTCGCCAGCCGAATCCTCGGCGTAGAGTTCGGCGGCCCCCGCGCCCACCGTCCCACGCACCGCAAGCCGCAGGTACGGTCGGCCGCACGCCTCGATCTCCCGGCTCACCAGCACACGCTCTCGGTCTGCTGTGCCCTCCGTCGCGATGATCGCTTTCCCGCCCGCTGATGGTTCGGTGCGGCCGAAGCCGCGACTCCGCATCGGGTCCGGCACCACCGTCAAAGCCGGCACCACGCTTGGCGGCAGCACCCGGCGGAACCGAGGGTCGTCCAGCAGCATGCGCGTGACCGCCGGGTGCGGCACGTTCGGATGGGTCTCGCGGTTCTCCAGGCTGAAACCACCGGTGCGCAGGTAGGTCTCCATCATCGCCCGCTGGCTCGCCTCGCCACGCGCCGCCACCTCGCCGATCCACGCCAAACTCGCCGGCTTGTTCATCTGCCAAACCGCGAAGCCGACGACCACCGCCCACCCGACCGTCGCCACCGCCCACCCGCCCCGGATCAGGCCACGCCCCGGTCGCAGCGCCAGCAACGCGAGCCCGTTGGCGAGCAGACCGGCGGCCAGAATATCCCAATACCGGCTCGCCACCGCGCCGTAGCCATTGTTGCGGCCCACCGCCAGGCAGAGCGTCAGCGTCCAGCACCAGAGCCCGAAGATGCCAACCAAGCGCCGCGCACGAGCCGTACCCCGTTCGCGCACGATCCGGATCACACACACCGCCAGCGGCACATGGAGCAGCACCGCCGCCGGATGCTGGAACGGCCAGGCGAGCAGCACCGTCAGGCGCTCGGCAAACACCGCCCCGCCGCCCGCCCAGCCGCCCGGTGTGCTGAAGGCGCCGGCGAGCAGCCTCCACCCCCAGAAAACAAGCACCGCGTTGGCCCCCAGCGTGCGCCAGGCCCAACGGCTGCGCGGCGCGCGCCACAGGTGCACCGCCGCGACGCCCATCAGCACGGCGGCCGACGCCGCCCCCGAAGCGATCGTGAAAAGCGCCACCACGCCCGCCAGCCAGCCCAGTATCCATGCGGCCTTCCCTCGCTCTTCGGCCATGCCGAGCAGATGCAGCAGCCCGAAGGTTTGCACGCCCAGGAACTGCGTCTGGAACGCCCAGAGGTGGTTCTCGGTGATGCCGGGTTGACCGACCAGAGCCACGGCGGCGAGCAGCGCGACCGGAAGTCTCCAATCTGTGAACACCCGGCGGAGCCACAGACCAAGCGCCGCCAGAAATCCGGCGAACATCAGGACGTTTCCGAGCAACTGCACCCGGCAGTCCCATTGCCCGTTCGCCAGGAACACCAGCAGCGCGACCACCCGCGCGACCACCGGGTGGTGTTCGCCGTGCGGCCAGAACAGGTTGCGCCAGTTGAACCCACCCGTCAGCCAAGGGTGCAGCGCCGCACTGCCCTCCCCCGCCCACTGGTCGAGGTAAGGGATGTCGCTGCCGAACTGCGCGATCAGCCACAGCTTCGCCGCTGCCGCCATGAGCACCAGTCCGGCACATTGCAGGAGTGTTCCGCGCGCAGGACCGCGCACGGGTATCGCGGATGCAACGGGTTCGCCGACTCGCGGAAGTACCGACATGCCCAGCATGCCCGCAGGCTTGATTCCCAATGCCAAGAACCTTCTCCACGCCGCCAGCAGTCGGAAAAACCCGTTGCCCCGCCCGGCCCCTTTTCTAGCCTCGCCGGATGGCAGATCGTACCTCCCCGTCCTCCTGCTCCTGCAACGGCCAACCCGCCCCGCTCGCCCCCACCGATACCTTTCCGCGTCGCCACCTCGGCACCACTGGCGACGACCTCGCCGCGCTCCTCGCGCCGCTCGGCCAGCCGTCGCTCGACGCCCTCATCGACGCCGCGGTGCCGCCCGCGATCCGGCTGAACAAGCCGCTCGATCTGCCCGAGGCCGCGACCGAGAGCGAGATGCTCGCCGAGCTGCGCGGCATCGCGGCGAAGAACCAGGTATTCCGGTCGTTCATCGGCTGCGGCTACTACGACTGCCTCACGCCCCCGGTCATCCAGCGCAACATCCTCGAGAACCCCGGCTGGTACACCGCCTACACACCCTACCAGGCCGAGATCTCGCAGGGCCGCCTCGAGGGCATGCTCAACTTCCAGACGATGGTCTGCGACCTCACCGCCCTCGAGATCGCCAACGCCTCCATGCTCGACGAGGGCACCGCCGCCGCCGAGGCCATGAACATGGCGTACTCCGCCAAGGGCTCGCCCGAGCGCCGCACGCTCTTCGTCGCCGCCGACTGCCACCCGCAGACCATCGCCGTCGTCGCCACCCGCGCCAAGGCCCTCGGCTTCGCCCTCGAAGTCGGCGCCGCGGCCACCTTCGCCCCCGGCGCGAGCCACTTCGCCGCGCTCCTCCAGTATCCGGGCACCGAAGGCGACATCCGCGACTACGCCCCGCTGGTCGAGAAACTACACGCCGCCGGCGCGCTCGCCATCGTCGCAACCGATCTGCTCGCGCTCACCCTTCTGCGCGCCCCGGGCGAGTTCGGCGCCGACATTGCCGTCGGCAGCGCGCAACGTTTCGGCGTGCCGCTCGGCTACGGCGGCCCCAGCGCCGGCTTCCTCGCCACCCGCGACGCCCTCAAGCGCCTCATGCCCGGCCGCCTCGTTGGCGTCTCGAAGGACGCCCAGGGCCAGCCCGCCCTCCGCCTCGCGCTCGGCACGCGCGAGCAGCACATCCGCCGCGAGAAGGCCACGAGCAACATCTGCACCGCGCAGGTCCTGCTCGCCGTGATGGCCTCGATGTACGCCGTCTACCACGGCCCCGCCGGCCTGAAGGAGATCGCCTGCCGCGTGCGGCGGATGACGCGCACCCTCGCCGCCGGCCTCGCCCAGCTCGGCTACACCTTCAACGCGGCGCCGGTCTTCGACACGCTCACCGTCGCGCTCGGCGACGTCTCCGCGAAGCGGATCTACGACCTCGCCCACGCCAACCGCGTCAACCTCCGCCCGCACAACGCGCACTCCGTCGGCGTCTCGCTCGACGAGGCCGTCACCGAGAGCGATCTCGCGATGCTGTTGCACCTCTTCGCCGAGGCCGCGGGCAAGCCCGCCCCGGCGCTCGCGTCGCTCGGCTGCGCCACCTGCGACCTGCCGGAGGCGCTCACGCGTTCCTCGTCGTACCTCACCCACCCGGTCTTCAACCAGTACCATGTCGAGCACGAGATGCTGCGGTATATCCGCCGCCTGGAGGCGAAGGATCTCTCGCTCTGTCACTCGATGATCTCGCTGGGCTCGTGCACGATGAAGCTCAACGCCACGGCGGAGATGCTGCCGATCACCTGGCCGGAGTTCGCGCGCCTGCACCCGTTTGCCCCGGCCGAGCAGGCCGCCGGCTACCGCCGCGTCTTCTCCGATCTTGAGCGCTGGCTCGCCGAGATCACCGGGTTCGCCGCCGTCTCCCTCCAGCCCAACGCCGGTTCGGCCGGAGAGTACACCGGCCTGCTCGTCATTCGCGCCTGGCACGAGGCGCGCGGCCAGAGCGGCCGCAACATCTGCCTCATCCCCGTCTCCGCGCACGGCACCAACCCCGCCAGCGCCGTCATGGCCGGCTTCAGGGTCGTGCCCGTCGCCTGCGACGGGCAGGGCAACATCGACCTCGCCGATCTCCGCGCCAAGGCCGCCCAGCACGCCGAGCACCTTGCCGCCGTCATGGTCACGTACCCCTCGACCCACGGTGTGTTCGAGGCCGGCATCCGCGAGCTCTGCGAGATCGTCCACGCCCACGGCGGCCAGGTCTACATGGACGGCGCGAACATGAACGCCCAGGTCGGCCTGACCTCGCCGGGCTTCATCGGCGCCGACGTCTGCCACCTCAATCTCCACAAGACCTTCGCGATCCCGCACGGCGGCGGCGGCCCCGGCGTGGGCCCGATCGGCGTCGCCAAACATCTGGCACCGTTCCTGCCCTCGCACCCCGTGGTCTCGCCCGTCTGCGGTTGCAAGGCCGCCACCGCCATCGGCCCCGTCGCCTCCGCGCCGTGGGGCAGCGCCAACGTCACCCTCATCTCCTGGGCCTACATCCGCATGATGGGCGCCGAGGGGCTCACCGCCGCGACGAAGCTCGCCATCCTCAACGCGAACTACATCGCCAAGCGGCTCGAGAGCGCGTTCCCCATCGTCTACCGCGGCGCCGCCGGCCTCGTCGCGCACGAGTGCATCGTCGATTTCCGCGGCTGGAAACAGCGCACCGGCATCGAGGTTGAGGATGTCGCCAAGCGCCTCATGGACTACGGCTACCACTCGCCCACGATGTCGTGGCCGGTCGCCGGCACGCTCATGGTCGAGCCGACCGAGAGCGAGTCGAAGACCGAGCTCGACCGTTTCTGCGACGCCATGCTCTCGATCCACGAGGAGATGCTCGCCGTCGAACGCGGCCAGGCCGACCGGACCAACAACGTCCTCAAGCACGCGCCACACACCGCGCAGGTCGTCTGCGCCGACAAGTGGGACCGCCCCTACTCGCGCGAGCTCGCGGCCTTCCCGAGCGAGTCGACCCGCGTCTCCAAGTTCTGGCCGTCCGTCAGCCGCATCGACAACACCTACGGCGACCGCAACCTGGTCTGCACCTGCGCCGGCATGGACGCCTACGCCACGCCAGCCTGAGCCCTCGCCGAGGCGGACAGGCGGTCCTGCCCGCGTCTCCTTTGCGCGGCAGCACAACCCAGAACCGGCGCAGCCACCGGCCTGCGGTGGTGAACTTCGCGCTTCCCACGCCGCACGCTTCCGCCAACCCTCCGCGCACTCATCCGCCGCCGCCATGCTTCCCTACAAGATCAGCGTCCTCGTCTTCGTCGAAAACCGCGCCGGCGACCTCCTGCTCATCGAGCGCGCGAAGTCGCCCAACGCCGGTCTCTGGAGCCCCATCGGCGGCAAGCTGGAGATGCACACCGGCGAGTCGCCCTTCGAGTGCGCGGCGCGCGAAGTCGGCGAGGAGATCGGCCTGTCGATCGTCGCCGAACGCGATCTCCGCCTCTTCTCGATGATCGCCGAGAAGGCCTACGAGGGCTCCGGCCACTGGCTCATGTTCCTCTTCCGCTGCCGCGTGCCGATCGACGCTCTTCCGCCCCACATCGCCGAGGGACGCTTCGGCTTCTTTTCGCGGGCCGCCATCGAGAAGCTGCCGATTCCCGAGACCGACCGCCAGGCGCTCTGGCCCATCTGGGACCGCCACCGCGACGGATTCGTGGCGCTCCGCGCCGACTGCCACCCGTCGCAGAAACTCGACGTCGTGATCGAGCAGGTGTTGCCCAGCCCGATGGCGAGCTGATCCGTGCCCGCGGCCGCCGCTCAGCGCCGCGTTTGCTCCGCCAGCGCCACGATCTCGGCAAGCGCCTCCGGGCTGGCGCAGCAGTACTGGAGCGGCTTCATCTTCAGATCGAACTGCTGCATCGGGAACGGCGCGGGGCCGAAGAAATGCATCGCTGCCCCGGTCTCGCGGGCGATCGCGGCCGCGGCGGCGATGTCCCACACCTTCACCGTGAAATCCATGCAGGCATCGATCATGCCGAGCGCGGCATAGGTGAGGTGGAGTGCGCCGCTGCCGAAGCCGCGCAGCTTGTACTGGGTGAGGATCGCGGTCGCCAGCGACAGGTAGCGCGGATCGATCGGCGAGTGCGTGGCGATGATCCGTTCGTGGCGGCCGCTGCGGCCGAACTGCGGCTGCAACCGCTCGTCGCCCTCCCACACGCCCTGACCCGGCCCGCCGTGGAAGAGCCCGCGCCGCCCCAGGTCGTAGAGAAACCCGTACACCGGCTCGCCGTCGCGCAGCAGCCCGAGCGAGATCGCCGTCACCGGAATGCCGAGCGCGTAGTTGTTGGTGCCGTCGATCGGATCGAGCACCCACGACCACTCGCCGCAGCGGGGAAAGGGGTTCTCGCCCACCGCGAGCTCCTCGCTGAACAGGTCGTCGCCGGGGAACTGCGCGCGCAGCGCGTCGAAGATCGCTTTCGAGATCGCCAGATCGGCGTCGGTCACCCGCGAGCCGTCGTGTTTCCAGTGACTGGCGGCGCGACCAAATTGGGCGTGGTAGAAAGCAGCTTGGGCCATCACGGCCTTCCGGCCGGCGGCAATGCGGGTGGTGAGTTCGGAATGATTGGAGGCGGCCACACGCCGAGCAAGGCGCACCCGCCCAGCGCTGGAAACTCAAAAGAAAGCGGCCAGTCCGCGCCGCGCCCGCACCACCCGAGTTCCTCAGTAGTCATACAACTGCGGGTCGCGCGTCGGCGCACCACGAAAGCCGCCCATGCCCCCGAAGCCGGCCCCCATCCCCTCCGCGCCATCCGCCCCCTCGGGAAACGCGTCGCCCATCTCATCTTCGAGTTTGTCGGGGTCGGTGCCCTCCTCGAGTTTGCGGACAACCTCCTCCATCTGCTCGTCGAGCTTCTCTCCGGTCAGCTCCGACATCTTGCGCATCATGCGGCCCATCGCGCGCGGGTCGTTCTCGTCCACCCCGTCCATCTCGCGTTCCATCTCGGAAAACGCCGCCTCCATGCGTGGATCGTCGGCCGCAGCGCCCTCGTCGCTGCCGTTGCCACCGTCCTCGCCACCCGAAGCGCCCGTCGCCTTCGGCTCCGCGGCTTTTCCGGAGATGGCGAAGGTCGACATCATCCGTTCCATCCGAAAGGCGGCGTTGTCGGGGCATTTCGGAGTCGTCTGCCCCTGCGCCACGGTCTTCGCGAAGAACTGGTAGATGCGGTTGTTGTCGGGGCAGTAGTACTCGTAGATCGGCATGCCTCCGCTCTCTACCCCTGCGGCCCGTCCGGACAAGCCGCAAGTCGTCACCCTGCGTCGGGCCTGCCTTGTTTCATCGCCGGACAAACTTCAGGAGTCTTCGAGCGACGCCACCGGTAGTTCGACGAGAATCGCCGTGCCGGTGCCGGGCTGACTCTGGATGAGCGCTCGGCCCCCGTGCAACTCCGCCAGCTTCACCGCGATGGGCAGTCCGAGCCCCGTCGCCCGTTGTTCCTGAAACATCCGCTCGAATTGGTCGGCTGCGCGCAACCCGGCGACGATCGTGTCGTCGATGCCGCAGCCCTCGTCCGAGATGGACAGCCAGACCATATCGCCGGTGAGCCGCGCACGGACCTCCACCGGCCGGCCCGGATCCGAGAACTTGAAAGCGTTGTCGAGGAGCTCCTCGCTGAGCTTGGCCAAGTTCTGGTCCGAGATGGCGACCTCGACCGAGATCAACTCGAGCACCAGGTCGGCGCGCCGGCGGTGTTTCTCCGCCAGCCGTTCGGCCGTCTCGCCCACCACCTTGCGCAACTGGCAGGGCATCGTGTGGCGGAAAGCCTCGAGGCGGTCGGGCTCCGCCGCCGCGAGTTCGAGTTGCGAGTAGATGAGAAAATTGCGGATCAGCCGGTGCAGCCGTTCGCCCGAGCGTTGGATGTCGCGCCCGATCTCGGCCGCCTCCGCGGGTTTCATCCCCGCCTCGTCCCGCAGGAGATCGGCCAGGCTGATGATGCCCGAAAGCGGGTTGAGCAACTCCTGCGGCAGCATCATGCTGATGTGGCTACGCAGCGTCTTCGCCCGCTCCTCGGCCTCGCGCCGCAGTGCCTCGGCCTTGCGCAACCGCGCCGCGATCAGCGCGAGCACCTCCTCCAGGTCGAAGGGCTTGGGCACGTAGTCGTCCGCACCCAAGCGCATGCCCTCCCGCATTCCGTCCAGATCGGCCAATCCGGTGACCAGCACCACGGGGATATTGTGGGTCACCGGCTCGGCGCGCAGCGCCCTGAGCACATCGTACCCCGACACGTCGAGCAGCCCCACATCGCACAGGACCAGATCCGGCTTCTCCTCCCGTGCGAGCGCAATGCCCGACTCGCCGCTGCCGGTGTCCTCAACCTCGTAGCCGGCCCGCGTCAACGCCTTGGCGAGAAGCTGGCGCATCTCGGCTTCATCGTCGATGACGAGGATTTTGGGCATCGGAGGGAGGAGCGGCGCGGGTGTCCGGCGCGGAGGTTCGCCGGAAGGTACGCAGGCGGAACGGTGGGCGGAAACAAAAATCCCGGAGAAATAAGTCTCAACACCGATGGTACCGCACGACCAGCTCTCGAGTTCCGCCCCACGGCCACGACGCCGCGCCCAGCAACCTTCGGCCAAACGCCCCCTAGGCCCCGGAGCTGCGGGCGCCACGCCGAATCCGCTCTCCGGTTGCGAGAACCAGCTCGGGGCCATATCGTTCCGGCATGAAAACGATCCTTACCCCGGTCGATTTTTCCGGTGTCACAACGCGGGTGGTCGAACAGGCGGGCGAACTCGCCCAAGCCCTCGGAGGCACCGTCGAGCTTTTCCATGTGGTCGCCCCGCCGGTGAACGTCGTCACCTACGACATGCCCGTCGAATCCTTCGCCCAAGAGATCGAGTTCGCCCAAGGGCAAGCACTGCGCAAACTCGGGGAACTCGCCCGACTGCTCGAGGCAAGGGGGATCTCCTGCACGACCAAGCTAACCCAAGGGCACGCCGTCACGGTGATCCTGGAGGAGGCGCGCAACCTCCCTGCCGCCTTCATCGTGATGGGATCCCATGGGCATGGCGCGCTCTACGAGTTGCTCGCCGGCAGCACCACCCACGGCATCCTGCATCGCGCGACCTGCCCGGTGGTCATCATGCCCTCGCCCCGGCCGGGCCGTTGACCCGCCGGAGCCAGAAGCACGTCACCGTCCTGCCCGAGGGAGGCTCAGGGGGTCGCCTCAACCCGTAGGCGCGCGAACCGCCATGCCGCCGCCGGCGGATTGACCTCGCGCATACGCACCAACCGCGTGCCATCGGGGTTCTCCGACAGAACCTCGCTCACGTGGTCGACCACGCTCCAAGTCGCGAGGTCCGACGAGACCTCCAGCAGAAACCGGATTCCCTGCGCCCCGGTGTTCTGGGTGAAGACGAGCGCGAGGGCCGGTGAACCGCCACCGGTCTCGAAGACCGTCGCCACCGGGAGGCGCGCCTGCGCGCTCCCCAACGGGGCGACGCCAAGGGCGTACTTCAGGAGGTTCGTGACTCCGTCCCCCGCCGGTGTATCCAGTGCTCCGCGTTGCGCCGGCGCCACCCCGTCCTGGCTGGTCCAGTCGGCGAGCGTCATCGTCCCGCCCGTGACCTTCACCAGCACGGTGCGACTGTCGGCTTGCCCGCCATCGTTGGCGACGCGCACCCAGTAGCGACTCCACGCATCCAGTGCCTGCGTGGTGTAGCTCGCCCCGGTCGCACCTGCGACCGGTTGGGAGACATCCCCGGTTTCGCCGCGATACCACTGGAAGGTCAGCGGCGTCGCGCCACTGGTCTCCACGGTCAACGACACCACGCCACCGAGCGGTATGGTCGCATCGGCCGGCGGGGTGGTGATCGTCGGCGGCGCCACCGCCGCGATCTGGAACTCGTACCACACCGTGGCGCCATTCTGTCCGAGCGAGAGCTGGGCCTTGCCGCCGGCATCGCCCACCACTAGCGCCGTCGTGCGCTGGCCACGCGCATCGAGCGCCCAAGCGCTCACCCGCGCCGGGGAAACCGGCAACGTGATCGTGGCCGGAATCACTTCGACCAGCGTCGGCGCGGTGCCCCAGTTGGCGCCCACGGAGGTCCGGGTTGAATCCTTCCAGACCATGCCGGTGTTGGCGAGATCGCCGGTGGTGACAACCACACCCCGCGCGCCCGCACCACCGCCGATTGCGCCTCCGTCCAGCACGGTGAGCCCGATCGTGCACCAGTCCTGCCGCGTGGCGCCTGGGGCGATGGTCACACCGCCAAGATCCCAGGTGCGGCCGGCGACATGGCCCACGACCGCCTTGGTGCGTGCCGTGTCGACCGTCACCACGCCCTGCGCTGGAAGCGAGTTGTCCCAGCGGAGCTCCCCCGTATCCGAGATTATCACCGGCCCGGCGGGCGCGGCGGGGGGAGCCGCCAGCCCCGTGGCGTCGCCACCGATGCTGAGCGAGATCCGGCTGGCGAGCGCAAGCGAGGCCGGCACGCCAAGGTGGGATCCATCGCCCACGGACCAGGCACTCCCCTGCTCGGCGGCGATGGCGACGCCCGTCTCGGGCGCGAGCGCCATCGTGTACTCGTTCACCGCCGGAACAACATCGCCGCGCCGGAACAGCGCGGCCGCAAGGAGGTTGTTCACCATCTTCCCGGGATGTCCGCCATGGTCGAAGAACCCGGTTGTGTACTCGGAGGATCCGGTCCGGTAGTCGAACATCCAGATGCTGTCCCAGTCCTGCAGCGCCCCGTAGGCCGCGGCCAGCAGCGGTCCTTCCGACCCGTAGGTGTTCGGCGCGGGATGTTGGTACTCGGTCACGTTGTGCGGCCGCCCTTTCACCCGCTGGTTGGCGATCGCCCCCACCACGCCACCCGTCGTGTCATCGACCATCGAGCGATTCTGCACGGTCCATTGCACCGGGTCCCAGTCGAGTCCCGCCGGCCAGACTGGGTGCTGCCAATAGGAATGGGAATCCATCGCATCGAGTCCCGCCTGCGCGTTGAGCGGGCTGTTCGACGCGATCGAGCCCCACACAATTCCGCCGAAGCCGATAGTCTCCTTTATATGGCGACGCATCGCGGTCCAGTAGTCGACCTCGAGCGCGAGCAGGAACCGCGTCCAGTCCCGCCGCGCAGCCGCCGTGGTGGCGGTGCCGGTGGCGGCCACCGCGGGAACCGTGCGGGCCTCCAGGGACGCCCCCTGGGGCAGCCCGCCGATCGTACCGCCGGGCTGCAGCTTCACATCGGCCAACCACACGGAGCAGAGCCGGTTGCCAAAGCCGTTGAAGTTGAGCCGCACGTTGGTGTCCGCCGCCGCGGCCTGAACCACGAAGGTGTAGCGCTTCCAGCCGGTGCCCAAAGTCGGCATCACGTCGCCACCGATGGTGCCGTAATCGCCATACGCGCGGGCGACACTTGCCCGCACCGGCACGGCGGTGCTGGCCTTGGCCCAGAAGCTTACCGTGTACACACCGCCGGCGGAAACCGCCAAGGCCCCCTGGTTGAACTGCACATGCCAGTCGGCCGAGCCGGCGCTCGTCACGTTGATGCGCATCGCCGGCTGCCCGGAGAAATCGGTCGTCGTCGTGAAGGTTGCCGCGGCGGTGTCGTGCCGCTCCGTGTTCCATCCGGTCTGCCCGGAGGCGAAATCGCCATTGCTCAACAGGCTCGCCTGCAACGGCTGGTCGATCACGCCCCAAGCGGCAAGCAGGGCGGCGGTGTCGGCGTACCGGCCCGCCAGCCAAGTGTTCCACCGCGCGGCCAGTTGCCCGCGGTAGACGGCCGGCATCGTGTCGAGCACGCCCTCGTACCACTTCTGCAACAGGCCGTTCTCGTTGAGGATCTCCACAAAGGCCACCGCCGGATCCCGGGCCAGCGTCTGCCCTCCCCGGTAGGGATTGGGCGCGGAGAGCAGCTTGGTGGCGTATTCCTGCTGCAACGCCAGTGCGGTGTCGTTGAAGAAGCCGAGGATATGCTGGTCCTTCCACCCCATCTGTACGATCTCGGCGCCGAGGCCGTCGCCGGCCACGAAGCCGCGCGAGACCAGCAGGTTGATGTCCGCGTAGATGCCCCGCGCCGCGAGCTGCGCCATGAAGTAGTGCATCCGGTCGAGCCGATCGGCCGAGAGATTGCGCGAGGTGCCGCCGGCGTAGTCGATGAGCACCTCGTTCGGCGCCCAGTTCGCATCCATGTGGTGGAAACGCACGGCGTTGAAACCGAAGCGCGCCAGCCGCGCGGCATGGGCCTCCGCCTGCGCATGGGTCGGGAAAGCGGCGACGTCCGAGACGTTCACCCCGAGGAAACGAATGCGCGCGCTACCCACTTGATACCGGCCGTCGGCCGACACGGTGACGCGGCCGGCCGCACCCGCCGGTTGCGGTTGCCAGCTCTGCAAGTTCGTGATGCCCGGGGACGCATCGTCCCACGGCATGCGAAACGGCTGCAAATCGGCGGCCGCCACAGCGGCGCCGACCAGCACTATCGCCGATAGTGCCAAGGGGATTACTCGGGGGGCATCGCGCGACGGTAAAAGAACTCCGGTCGAGGCAAAGCTTGTTCCACGTGTACCTACGAAAATCCTTCCTCCGGAATGCATCGGCCCAACCCGAAGGCGACCCGGTGGGGCGACAGAATCGCATCGCCGCACCGCCCAGGCAGCCCCCGGGTGCCCGCGGCCGCGGGGATTCTCCCGCTCAGCCCGCCCGCCACGCCCGGCGCATCCCGATCGTGGCGAGCGCGAGACTGAGCAACGAACTCACCGGCATCGCCACCGCCGCCACGAGCGGGTTCACCAGTCCGGCCAGCGCCAGCGAAACGATGACGCCGTTGTAGCACACCGCGAAGACGAACACCCGGCGGATCGTCCTCCGCCGGATTTCCGCCACGGCGAACAGCCGCCGGATGCCGCGCAGCCCGCGCCCGAGATAGTAGAAGTCGCATTTGCGTTCGAGCATGCCGCGGTGGATCACCGGCGTGCCGCGCGCAAACGCGGCATCGAAGGCGAGGCTATCGTTGGCCCCGTCGCCGAGCATGAGCGTGTCGCGGGTGTCGTGGGCGACCACCCAGTCGCGTTTCTGCTCCGGAGTGAGCCCACCGAACGCCTGCGCCGGCGGCACACCCAGCGCCGCCGCGAAGGCGGCAACTTTCTCCGGCCGGTCGCCGCTGAGGATGAAAACCTCCCGACCCTCGCGTCGCAGCGCCGCGATCTCTACGCACGCATCGCTGCGCGCCGACTCGATAAAGTGCAACCGTGCCAGCACCCGGCCATCGTGCGTGAAACAGGCGTCACCGGATTGCGGATCGCCGATCGCGGAATGCGGACTGGCGAACTCCGGCCGGCCGAGGGCCCACACGCCATCGGCCGCGTGCAAGCGCACGCCCTGCCCGACGATCTCCTCGATTTGGACCGGCTCTGGATTCGGAGTCCCGCGTTCCCCGTCTCCAGTGTCCGGTCTCCGGTCGTCGGTCTCCGGTTCCCGGTTTCCGGTCTCCGCTTTCCGCTCTCCGGTTGCGGATCCCGCCAACGGTCCACCGCCCACCGTCCACCGCCCACCGCTCTCCCAAGCCAGCGCCTCCTGCACCGCCCGCGCCGTCGGATGCGGGTTGTTCTCGACCAGTTGCCAAAGCCGGCGCCGCGCGGCCGGCTCCAGCGCAAAAAGCGCTGCCGGATTCGCCAGCACCGGAGTCTCAAGGGTGAGCGTGCCGGTCTTGTCGAAGATCACCTGCCGCACTCGGCGCAGCCGCACAAACAGCGACAGCTCGCGCACAAACACGCCCTGCCGCCGCATCGCCGCCACCGCGAGCTCCTCGACCAGCGGAAACGCCACGCCGATGCCGCACGGACATGAGGCGACGAGCACAGCGATCGTCACGTGCAACGCCTTCAGCCCGTCACCGCCCAGCCACCACCAGCCCGCACCGCCGAGCGCCGCCAGCACAAGAATCGCCCCGAGATAGTGTCGGACAATCCGCTCGGCCAGTTCGTGGCGGAAACCCTGCGCCCCGCTCGTCGCCAGCAGCCGCGCCAGCGCCGAATCCGCCCAGTCCTCCAGCGCCTCAAGCCGCAGCTCGTGCAGGCTTGCGCTGGTCGCGCCGGCCGGAATCGTCTGGCCCACCGCGACCTCGCGCGCCTCCGGCTCGCCGTTGATCCATTCGGTCGTGACAGTCGCCGCCTCGTCGAGCAGCCGCGCCGCCACCGGCACGACCTGCCCGGCCCGCAGCCGGAAGACCGCGCCGCGCCGCACCGCGGAGACCGGAGCGCGGAAGGCGGAAACCGGAGATGGCGCACTGCCGACCTCCGGCGATGGAATCTTCCCGTTCCCGACTTCCCGTTCCCTGTTTCCGGTTTCCGCGCTCCGTTCTCCGGTTTCCATGAGCACCTCCGCCGGCTCGCGGGTGAGCGAGAGCAGCTGGAGCCGGTTGCGCTCGATCGCGGTCTCCTGCGTCCACCGGCCCAGCAGCATCAGAAAACTGAACACCGCGACGAAATCGAAGTACACGAGGTGCTCGTGCCCGCCGAGCCAGCCGAGCAGCGAGCCGGCGTAGCCGATGAGCAGCCCGAGCGTGATCGGCACGTCGAGGTTGACGATGCCATGGCGCAGCGCCGCCAGCGCCCGCTGCGCGAAATAGCCCCCGCCGGTCAGCAGCCCCGCCGTGGCGAACGCCGCCTGCAACGCCTCGAAGACCGGGCGGAACTCCGAGGTCCGCTCCAGGCCCAGATACGCGGGCAGGGCGAAGATCATCGTGTTCATCGCGAACGCCGCCGCGAGGCCCAGTCGCAGGCGCAGCCCCTGCGCGGCCGCCGCGCCCGGTTTCTCCCCGGCCGGCCCCACCAGATACCCGAAGGCCTGCAGCTCGCGCGCGAAGCCCACCGCGTCGAACCGCCCCGGCTCCCAGCGCCAGTACAACCGGCCCAGCGTGGCGTTGATCTCGATGCGCACCGCGCCGGCCCGGCGCCGGAACAACCGCTCGATCAGCCACACGCACCCCACGCACGAGATCCCCTGCACGTCGAGGATCAGCTCGGCCGCCTTCGGCGCGCCGTCCTCCGCTGCCGCGGCCGCCTCCGCCAGCCAAGCGTAGTCGCGCGGTTGGAACACCCCGCTGCCCGCCGGCGTCACCGCCCGGTCCTTCAGCGCGTAGAACCGCTCCAACCCCTCGCGTACGATCTGCGCATGCACCGCCGCACAGCCCGGACTGCAGAATTCCGGGTGCCCCTCGGTCGGCGTGAGCGCGGTGCCACAGTGTTTGCAGAAGGCCGGACCGGCGGCGGCGGGTTTCGAGCTCATGGTGGCACGCGCCCCGGCGGGGCGTCGCGCCCGACAGAAGACGACGGGGCCGCCCCAGCGCAAGCATCGGTAGAGGCCGAACCGCCACGGCCCGGGAGGCCGGTCACCCCGGCCGCTCAGGCGTGATCATGCAGTTGCCGCAAATCCACGAACGAACCTCCGGTCACCGTTGGTGAAACCACCGGCCGGCATGCTCTCCCCGTGGGTCCGGTCTCCGACCGGACCTCTCCGACTTCAGCCGTGACCGCCGGCTCACGTACTCCGGCGTCCCGTCAGAGACTGGACCTACTCGCGGACAACATGATCGCGCCTCAGAGCAGGTCCGCGGCGAGTTCGGCGAGCTTGGAGCGTTCGCCCTTCGAGAGCTTCACGTGGGCGGCGAGCGCGTGGCCGCGCATCTTGTTGCGACAGTAGACCAGGCCGTTGCTGCGGGAATCGACGTACGGGTTGTCGATCTGCGCCGGGTCGCCGATGAGCACGATCTTCGAGCCCTCGGAGATGCGGGTGATGATCGTCTTCACCTCGTGCGGCGTGAGCTGCTGCGCCTCGTCGAGGATGAAGAACCGCCGCGCGATCGAGCGGCCGCGGATGAAGCAGAGCGCCTCGATCTCGACCACGCCGGAGCGCAGGAGCCGCTCGTAAGGCTTGAGCGGCGCGAGGGAGGTGTTGGCACCGCCGCCGGCGGCGACCGGGATCACCCCCGGCGCGGCGAAGGTCGCCTCCTTGCGCATCTTCTTGCCCACCTTCTTGGCGGCGAACTGCGGCTCCTTCTGCGGCTTGGTCGGGATCAGCACCTCGAGCGCGTCGTAATAAGGCTGCAACCACGGCTTCATCTTCTCGTCGATCGTGCCGGGCAGGAAGCCGATGTCCTTGCCCAGCGCGATGACCGGGCGGGAGATCGAGACGCCGTCGTAGCGGTTGGCCTCGTCGCTTGCCCGTGCCCGCCTTGCCGTAGCAGGTCACAAGCGAGATCGAGTCGTCGAGCAGCGCGTCCATGAAGAACTGCTGCTCGAGGTTGCGCGGGCGGATCGGGATGCCGCCGGGCGCCGACACGTGGTCGGGAATCCGGAGGCGGCGCACGACCCCGGCGCCCAGGTGGCGACCGGGCATGGTCTTGCCCTCGGGGGTCTTGAGAAGGACGTAGTCGTTGAGGAGGAGGTTCTTCAGCCCCTCGCCCTCGAACTCGATCTGCCCCTCGGAGGCGAAACGCTGCATCTCGTAGATCGAGAGCGGAATCGTGTGGTAGCCGAGATCCTCGTCGTCGACCGGCACCTTGTCATTCAGGTAGTCCTGCGCCTCCAATCCGACGGCGCGCGCCTTCAGCGCGACGTTGACGTCCTTCGTCACCAGGATCGTCGGCGGCGGGAACGTGTCCTTCACGAAGAGGGCGCACGCGATGATGCGGTTGTCCTTCTTCAGCAGGTCGGGAAGCACCGACTTGAACCGCTGGATGGTCGGCGAGTTTTCGCCGTCGAGCAGGTAGCGGTTGATGATGACCGAAAGCGTGCCGCCGGTGGGCAGATCCACGCCCTCGAGCATCGCCCGGCTGTCGGGCAGAAGCTGTGACAGGATGCGGTGCACGGTGCGGGCATTGCGGCCGCGCTCGGTGGACTGCTCCGATTTGATGGCGTCGAGTTCCTCGAGCACCTCGACGGGGATGACGAGGTTGTTGTCGTCGAACTTGGAGCACGTTCGTGTCGAGGACGAAGGTCTTGGCCTTCGTGGAAACTCTGAGCCGCGGTTTGGGTTGGAGGGTCCCTTGGGGGGTACTCATCGGCTGTGAGTAAGTTGTGAGCAACTGAATGGCTGGGCGCCGGACCGGCGTCGATGTTATTCCCGGAAACTAGGGTGAAATTTCTGCATCGTTGCGCCGGAGCACCGCCGGCCGCGCGGCGCGATTCGCGCCTTGCGCGCCGAAACCGCCGCCGCTTGCCTCGCCGGACATGTCGTCCACCACCACCAAAGAATATGCCGTGATCAGCACCGACCACGGCGACATCAAGATCGAGTTCTGGCCCGAGGTCGCCCCGAAGACCGTCGAGAATTCCACCGCGTGATCAAGGGCTTCATGATCCAGGGCGGCTGCCCGAACACCAAGGCCGGCGCCAAGGGCATCCCCGGCACCGGCGACCCGGGCTACAAGGTGAAGGCCGAGTTCAACGACCGCTCGCACACCCGCGGCGTGATCTCGATGGCCCGTGCCCAGCATCCGGATTCGGCCGGCTGCCAGTTCTTCATCTGCCACGGCAACGCCGCCTTCCTCGACCGCCAGTACACCGCCTTCGGCCAGCTCGTCGCCGGCGACGAGGTGCTCGAGAAGATCGCCACCTGCGCCACCTCCGGCCCGGAGCGCAGCACGCCCAACACCCGGCAGGGCGTGAAGACCGTCAAGATCGTCGCCGAGTAACCGGAATCCGGCGCCACCCGCCGGTCCCCGTCCCTTCCACCAACGCCGCGCCCGTTCTCGGGCGCGGCGTTTTCTTGTTCGCGGTGCGGCATCACGGCTCGCCGCACCGTCGCGGTCACGGCGCGAAGCCGAGGTTCGTCGGTTTGTCCGGAATCGTCTGCGGCTCCGCGGTCGCAGCCACACCAGGCCCGGCCTCGGCGAACGCGAGGGCGCTCACCCAAGCCTGTCCGGTATCCATGAGGAAGAAACCGAAGTTGAGCGTCGCCGCGCCGAGTGGGACATCGAGCACGATCTCCGCCGGAGTCCAGTCCTTCGTGCCGGCGACGGGCTGCCGCTGCATGTTGTCGAACGCCAGCATTTTGCCGTCGGCATCGTCGACCCGCAGCCACAGGCAGGCGCCCTTCGGCGCGTCCGCCGTCTTGAGCAGGCCCGAAAACCGCACGCGTTTGCCCTGGTAGGCCTTCGCGTCGCAGGTCTGCATCATGCCGCCGAAGGTCTTCTCCGTCGGCGCAATCGATTTCACGTAGGCCGCCGGCGCCGGTCGCCCCTGCGTGGTGTCGACCCCCACGACATATTTGTCGGTCGCATTGCCATTCTCCCACCAGCCCGCCGGGGCGGTCGTCGTCACCGCCCCTGCGCCTCCCGCCGCGGGCTCCTGCGCCCGCGATTCGCGGGTCGCCGCCACCGCCATCACCGCGGCCACCACCGCCGCACCGAGCAAGGTCCGCCCCCGGGAAGGGGCCCGATATTTCGCGATCATCGTTATTCTCCTTTTCAGTTGTTTTCGTGTTTCGAATACCCCGAGGGCCGCCGAGGTGCCGGTTCGTCCGCCTGCCGCTCCCAGGACCTTGAGAAGGGAGGCTCCGTACGCGGCCGGCTCTGCAGAAGCCGCCCGCTGCATGACAAATTCGTCGCACGCGACCTCGCAGTCCGCGCGGGCCGTGCGCACCGCCAGCCAAACCAGCGGATTCCACCAGTGCAGGGCACGAGCGAGGGCGAGCAGCTCGTTCGTCCACGGGTCGCGGCGTCGCCAGTGGGCCAATTCGTGGCGCACCACGTTGCGCAGGTCCGCCGCGCCGAGCCGCTCCGCCATTCCCGCCGGCAACCACAGCGTCGCCCGCCACAGACCGCTGATCGCCGGCACCGGCACGGCGGCGGCGGTGATCAGTTCGGGCTCACTCCGCAGCCCCGCCACCCGGGTTTCGTCCGCGACTAGCGCGCGTACCCACACCTCCGTCGGCTGCGCCGTCGTGCGCCACCGCTGGAAGAGCCTCCGGGAGGACAGCACACGCACGATCACGAGTCCACCGAAGCCGCTCATCCAGACCAAGCCGAACCAGCCGCCCCCATCGGCGGTCGCACCTGGCTCCCCAAAACTCACCTGCGCCCCCCCGGATGCCGCCCCAGAGCCCACCGGCACGGCCTCGGCGGTCGCGGTCCTCGAATCTTCCCGGCCAGCAACCGGCGCGGTGAAGACCGGGCGAGGCAAGGCGGTGGCCCAGTTGAACGGGCTCCACGAAGTGGCGACACCGAAAGGCACCACCAGCCGCAACGCGACCACGATCCAGCCCGCAAACAGCCAGCGGGCCGGCACGCGTCCGCCCGCGATCGCGCGCAACACGAGAAAGCCCGCCACCAGCAGGGAGCCGCGGCCGGCGAGCCCCTGCAGTGCCTCCGTCACCTGCGCGGCCATCGCGTTCATCGGCGGCCTTTCTTCGATTTCAGCAAAGTCTCGAGCTCACGAATCTCGTCCGCCGAGAGCTCGGCGCGTTCGCAGAAGTGCAGCACGAGGTCGCCCGCCGCCCCGCGGAAGACCCGCTCCAGGAACGACTCGCCCTCGCTCGCCACGCATTTCTCGCGCGTCAGCGCCGGCCGGTAGAGGTTGGCCTTGCCCTGCTTCGTCGCGGTCACCGCGCCCTTTTCGACGAGGCGCGCCAGGAAGGTGTTCACCGTCTTCTGCGCCCACTCGGTGCCGGGCCGCAGCGCCGCCATCACCTCCGGCGCCGTGCGCGGCGCCCGCTCCCAGAGCACATTCATCACTTCCCATTCGGCGGCGGAAATCTTCGGTGGCATAGGTATCTGGACTACAACTGTAGGAAGTTGTTCCTACAAATGTAGGACTTGTCAACCGCACCCTTGTTTCGGTGCCATAGATCGACCGCCGCCACCGTCACTCGCCCCCCCACCGGTGCCCCGGCATTTCAGCACCGGAGATCCCAGCGCTTGACATACTGCCTTAGTGTCATAATACACCTACCCACACAGCCCGCCGCCCTGTTCTCCGTCCTCCTCCTCTCCGTTCCCCTCTTCCAGCGTTCCACATTCTTCATTCCGCATTCCGCGATCCGCCCTCTGCCCAATCGCAAATCCGCAATCCGAAATCGCAAATCCGATGCCCCCCCTGCTCTCCATCGATCTCCACAACGGCGTGCCCGCCTACCGGCAGATCATGGACCAGATCAAACTCCAGATCGCCACCGGCCTGCTCCCGCCCGGCTCCGAGCTCCCCTCCACCCGAGCGCTCTCCGCCGACATCGCCCTCAACCCGATGACGATCAGCAAGGCCTACAGCCTCCTCGAGCGCGACGGCGTCCTCGAGCGCCGCCGCGGCCAGACCCTCATCGTGCGCGAACGCCCCGCCGAGGCCCAGCAGACCGCCCGCCTCGACCCGCTACGCCAGCAACTCACCGCCGCCGCCCACCTCGCCAAGCAGCTCGATGTCCCGCCCGCCCAGGCGGTGAAACTCTTTCGCGAACTCCTCGACTCCTGATCACCGCGACCGCGTCCCCCCTCCGCCACTAGCCTCTCACCTTTCGCCTTTCTCCTCTCCTCCCATGCCCTCGCCCGCCCTCGCCCCCGCCCCGACCGCGCCCGCCGCCGACACCGCCGACGCCTCGCCCGTCGTCCTCCGCTCCATCACCCAGCGCTTCGGCAAACACACCGCGCTGAGCGACGTCTCCCTCGCCCTCCCCGCCGGCCGCATCATCGGCCTGCTCGGCCGCAACGGCGCGGGCAAGACCACCCTCCTCCACATCGCCGCCGGCCTGCTCCCGCCCACCTCCGGCGCCTGCACCACGCTCGGCACGCCGTCCGGAAAACTGGACACCCCGCAGCTCACACGCCTCGGCCTCGTCCAGCAGGAGGGCCGCTACCTCGAGTGGATGACCGTCCGCCAGCACCTCGACTTCAACGCCTCCTTCTACCCGAGTTGGGACCGCGACCTTGAGAAGCGCCTCCTCGAGGCCCTCGAGCTCGACCCCAAGCGCAAGATCGTCCAGCTCAGCCCCGGCGACCGCCAGAAGGTCGGCATCCTCCTCGGCACCTGCCACCGCCCCGCGCTTCTGCTCCTCGACGAGCCCATCAGCTCGCTCGACCCCATCGTCCGCCGCCGCCTGCTCGACTTCCTCCTCGAGCTCCTCCGCGACGACGGCACCACCGTCGTCATCTCGTCGCACATCCTCAACGACGTGGAGAAGATCGTCGACTGGGTCGTCGCCCTCGAGGCCGGCGAACTCGTGGAAAACTCCCCCTTCGATCTCCTCCAGGAAAGCTACGCCGAGTGGACGCTCACTTCCGCCGCCGGCGCGCTCCCCCCCAGCTTCGCCGAGCCCTTCGTCCTCCAGCAGCAGAGCAACGGCCACCAGGCCGTCCTCCGCGTCCGCACCACCGATACCGAGGCCGCCGCCCGCCTCGCCGCCGCCCACCGCGCCGAGCTCCGCACCCGTCCGCTCAACCTCGACGAGATGTTCCCCCTCCTCACCGACCAGCGCCGCCGCCGCTCCTGAGCCCGCAGCGGCACTGTAGGCCACCTCGTCGAGGTGGCCCGTCCGGTCCGCATGCAACCGCATAACACAGCCGCCGCATCGTTTACGCCACGATCCGCCTCGTCGCCATGCCCCTCCGCGCCTACCTCACACTCCTCCGCCCCGTGCGGACGCTGTTGCTCGGGTTGATCAACAGCGGCTGCTGTGGCGTGCTCTTCCTGCGGTATTGCGGTAACTGCTCGCTGGCGGAGGCGCTGTACTTCACCTGCGTCATCGTCGGTCCGCTGATCTTCGGTGATCTCCTCGCCGGCCCGGCCCACGAATTCATGAACCGGAGCGTGTTTCCCCTGATCCCGGGCGCGCGCCGCCAGCTCCGTCGTCAGCACCTGCACGGTCTGCTTGCGCTGGCCGCCTTGCTCCTCGCCGCGGCCAGCGCCGTTCCTTCCGAGTTTCCCCTCGCGGCACAGCTCGGCCTCATCGCCGCAGGGCTCACGCTCCCGTTGCTCAACTCCCGCCGCGTGGGCTGGTCCTATTTCGTCCTGCTGCTGCTCATCTCCCCGCTGCTTACTACGGGGCCGCGCGAAACCTTCGTCGCCGCCTGCCAAGCGGCCCCGTGGGCGTTCCTCAGTCTTGGTCTCCTCTGTGCCGGTTTCTGCATCCGCCACATTTTCTCAGCCTCCTTCGCCGGCAACTACTGGAAAATGTCCTACGTCGTCTCGATCCAGACGCTCGCCCCCTTCTACGACACCACGATGATGCAGCGGCGCCGCGAGGACAACGAACGCCGGGCCATCGCGAAGCGAACCCGTCCCGAGCGCGAATGGCGCATCGCCGCCGTCGGTACCTCAGTGCGCGAGTGGTCACGCGCCATCCGCCACGCCCGCTTCGGCGGTACTTCGTGGTTATGGAGCGAGCCCGGCATCGTCGCCTTCTGCGCGTTTCCAGTCATCGTCTACGGGGCAATTCCGCTCGTATTCGCCTACTTTGGCCGAGGAAATGCCATTTCGCTCCAGGAATATTGCGGCATGCTGATCGCCGGCGCGCATGGCACCGAGCTGGCCAGTTCGCCGGGCCATTTCGCCTTCACGTCGCTTCCCTACACTTCGATCATGGTCACGATGTTCGCCTCATCGGTGGCGGCTGTGCCCACAACGCGTTTCCCGCTCTCGCGTCGTCGTCTCGCCGACAGCCTCTTCGTCGAAATGCTGCGGCTTGGCGCCCTCGGCTGCCTCGGCTTCGCACTCGCCTACGTTGTCGTGATCGTCGGCGCGGTGCTCGTCACTCGCACTCCGATCGATTACTCCCTATTCGCCCGCGCGCTCAGCCATATCCGCATCCTGCCAACCGTCGTCCTACTCGGAATCGCGTTCGTTTTCTCCACCGTCCGCTACCGTTGGATGGCCTCGTTCGGCGGGTACCTGCTCTGGGCCGCCGTCGGCGGCGCGCTCGGCGGTCTCGCGATGGCCATCACGGAGAGCATTCTCGGCGCATACATCTGGCTCCCAGGGCTGATCCTTTCCGCCTGGCTCGCCCGCACCGCCATTCGCCGGTACTACGCCACCCACGACCTCAACCGCCTGATGCCCTGGGTCGCCCGCTTCGCCGGCCGTTGCGCCTGACGCGCCCATCTCGCCACGACCGCCATGACCCTCCGCGCCTACCTCACGCTCCTGCGCCCCGTGCGCACGATTCTCTTCGCCGCCTTCTATGGCTGGGCGATGGGCTTCAACCTGCTCAAGGTGTTCGGCGGGCTGTCCCTGCAGGAAACCGCATTCCTCACCTGCACACTCATCGGCCCCGTCACCCTCGGCGCTTTTCTGCTCGGGCCACTCCACGAGGTCATGCACAGCAGCTTCTCCCCGCTGCTTCCCGGCTGCCGTACCGCCTTCCGCCGTTGGCACCTGATCGCCTGTGGCCTCGCCGCAGTACCCTGTCTCATCGGCACCGAGCTTCTCGGTCACCCGTTCCCGCGTGCCGCGAGCGCCGGGTTCATTCTCGCCGGCGTGTCCGCGCCCCTCCTCAACCGGCGCCGCGGCCTCGGCTGGGGCGCGATGTCAGGGATGCTCGGTTACGTGGCGCTCGTCGCCCTGCTCGCGCTCCCCACCCGCGCACTGCTCCTCGACGCCGGCCGCGCCTTCCCGTGGGGAATCCTCGTCGCCAGCATCGCCTTCGCGACGTTCTGCTTCCACCGCGGCTTCTCGGCGGAAGGTCTGCGGGAACGCAGCCGAAACATGCAATTGTTCTGCTGCCTCCAAACCAGCCTTCCGCTCGCCGGCTCCGGAGGCTTCGCCGTCACCCGGTACATGCAGACGGAAAACGGACGCCTCCTCGCGGCGAGAAAGGCAAACAAGCCCGGCCGCGACTGGACCGTCGCCGCCGTCGGCTCCTCGCTGCGCGACTGGGCCGCCGCCGTCCGGCACTGCCGCTTTGGCGGGACGCGGCCCAGTCAACTCCTCCTCGGACTCGCCATCATCGGCGTCTCGCCGCTCGCCTGCATCGCCCTGATTTACTTCTTCATCAGCCGCGCCGACGCGAGCCAACCCGTCCCCTTCGCGGAGTTCTTCGGTCTTCTCGCCGCGGCCTTCCGCCCTGGCACAGCGCCCGACCTGGTCTCCTCGCTGCTCTTCGTGTTCGGACTTCTCTTCGGAGTCATCGCCACAGCGAGCTTCACCGCCCCTGTCGTTCTCGCGCCCTATCGTCTGCCCCTCTCCCGCGAGCGGCTCGCCCGAAGCACGTTGCTCGAGACGCATCGCCTCACCGGGCTGATCGCCGCCGCCTTCGCCGCCGAGCTCTGTCTCCTCGCCCTCGGCACGACGCTTCTGGCCGGCCGGCCGCTCGACGCGAATGTCCTCACCCGACCACTCGCCGCCACGCTATTCCTCATACCGTCCGCACTCCTGGTCCAGGCATTCGTCGTTCGCACCGCCCGCCACTACTGGCTCCTGATCGCCGGCTTCTCCGGCCCGCTACTCGTCGGAACCATCGCCGGAGCGCTCACGACCCGTCACGGCGCCCGCGCGGCCCAGTACTCGCCGGTGGTCCTCCTCGACGCCGTATTCACCCCGACCGGCCTCGCCTGCATCCTCGCCATCACCGGCCTCGCCGCCGCACTCCACTGGCTCGCCCTCCGCCGCCACTTCCGCACCTGCGACTTCTCGCGCCCCCTGCTCCTGGTGGCCGCCGGCCGCTGCGCCTGAGCCAGCGCCCCGTAACTTTCCCCACGACTCAACAACAACACAGAACCCCGATATGAAACGTCTCGTCATACCTGTCCTCTCAGCGCTCGCCCTGGTTGCACTGCCCGCCTGCAGCACAACCTCGGCTCCGGCCAAGGTGCAGCCCACCGCCGCCATCTCGACCACCCCCAGCGACGAATCGCTCAAAGAGCTGCTCCAGCTCTGCGATGCCGCGAAGATGATGGACAACATGTGGGGACAGGTCGACGGCGCCATGAAGGGGATGATCGCCCAGTCCACGCAGGGCCAGCAGCTCAACGCCCAGCAGCAGGCCGCCATCGACTCGTTCCAGTCCAAGTACATCGCGCTCATGCGCGAGGAACTCAGCTGGGCCAAGCTGGAGCCCATGTTCCTGCGCATCTACAAGAACTCCCTCAGCCAGCAGGAGATCGACGGCATGATCGCCTTCTACAAGACCCCCGCCGGGCAAGCCGTCATCAAGAAGATGCCCGCCCTCATGCAGCAGATCATGGCCGAGATGCCCGCCATGATGGGACCGCTCATGCAGAAGATCCAGCCGCTCGCCCAGCAGCTCCAGGCCGACATGAAAGCCGCCTCCGAGGCTCCGGCCGCTCCAGCCGCCGGCCAGAAATAACAACCGTATCCGCTCCTTCACCCGCCCCGGTCGGCCCCGTGCCGCCGGGGCATTTTCTTGCCCACCCCTCCCCCGTAGCGATGCGCGTGAGCGCATCGTTTCCCCTCGGCCTGAGCGCATCGATCCGCCGCACTTCCCGCGACCGTAGCGCCACTCCTCCGTAGCGCTGCCCGTGAGGGCAGCGACCCGCGCACGCCCCGCCGCTCGTGGCATGGGTCTCCAGACCCATGTCCGTCCATCCTTTCATCACCGCCCCTCCACGGGTCGGGCGACCCGTGCCACGCTCCGCTCCACAACGCCCGCGATCAGCGGGCGCCGACACCCGCCGCCCCTGCGGCGATCAGCCGCAGGACACTTCCAAGCGTCCGCCCATTGGCGGAAGCCATCAGTGGTTCCGCCCCTCCGCTCTCCGCGGCAATCCGCCGCCGCCCGCTCACGCCCGCACCGTCACCAGTTCGCACGACACGGCGCGCTTCGCCACCGGGTCGTAGCGCACGAGCGCGCCGGAGAGCCGCACGTCGTTCGTCGCCACCTCGAAACGCCGCGGCATGCCGTCGACGAAGCGGCCGATGACTGCCTGGATGTCGCGGCCGAGCACCGACTCGTACGGGCCGGTCATGCCCGCGTCGGTCAGGTACGCGGTGCCCTTCGGCAGCACCGCCGCGTCGGCCGTGGGCACGTGCGTGTGCGTGCCGACCACCGCCAGCGCGCGGCCGTCGAGGTACCAGCCCATCGCGATCTTCTCGGAGGTCGCCTCCATGTGCACCTCGACGAAGACCGCGTCGCAGTCGGCCGCCGAGGCCGCGAGCAACCGGTCGGCCGCGGCGAACGGGCAGTCGCCCTTCAGCCCGATGAAGTTGCGGCCCAGAACCGTGAATACCCCGAGCCGGAAACCGTTCTTCTCGACGACCACCCGCTCGAGCCCGGGGCACATCGCCGGCAGGTTCGCCGGGCGGCACACGCGGTCGAGCGTCTTGATCTCGGCCTCGAAGCCCTTCTGGTCCCACACGTGGTCGCCGAGCGTGATCACGTCGACACCGCGGCCGAGCAGGTCGCGCGCAATCGTGCCGGTGATGCCCGCACCCGCGGCGGAGTTCTCGGCGTTGGCGATGACGAAATCCAGCTGCCACTGCTCGCGCAGCGCGGCCAACTGGTTCGCCACAATCTCGCGGCCGGGCCGCCCCACGATGTCGCCGATGAAAAGGAGGGAGATCACGCCCGCATTCCGACCCGCCACGCGCCCGGGCGCAAGCCGGTTGGCAGGCGCCGCGGGGCTGCGCCCGCAATCGCCTGCAAGCAGGCTCCTACATCGGTCGCCGCCGCTGGGCGCGACCGCGGCCCCACTCGGTCACAGGGTCGTCGCCGCTCAGCGGCCCGCCTCGGCGTCGGGCTTCTTCTTGGCGAACTTGCTCTCGGTCCCCGCCAGCAGGCGCTGGATGTTGGAGCGGTGGCGCAGGATGATGAACACGCCGAGGATGCAGAAGAAGAGCGTGAGGAAGAGCGTCTGGTGCAGCAGCCAGGAGGAGACCGGCAGGCTCGCCGCCAGCAGGATCGACGCGAGCGAGACGTAGCGCGTGGCGTAGAAGACGACCACCCACACCGCCACGCCCAGCAGCGCCACCGGCCAGGACAGCGCGAGCAGGCCGCCGATGCTGGTGGCCACGCCCTTGCCGCCGCGGAATCCGATCAGGCACGAATACGAGTGACCGACGATCGCTCCGACCATGCCGGCCACGGCCATCCGCTCGGCCAGCTCGGCGTCGCCGAAACCGACCACCGGCAGCGCCGGCCAGAGCGTCGCCACGACGCCCTTCAGGAAATCGAGCAGGAAGACGAGGTTGCCCGCCTTCTTGCCGACGGAGCGCTTCACGTTGGTCGCGCCGGGATTGCCGGAGCCGACCTTGAAGATGTCCACTCCGTGGGCACGGGCGACCCAGACGCCGAACGGCAGCGAGCCGAGCAGGTAGCCGGCGAGGAGAGCGGTGACGAGCGGGAGGATCATGGGACGGGAAGTTCTTCGTCGTAGCTGGACGGCGCAGCCGTTCAGCCTTCCGAAGAGCTGAACGGCATTCGCCGTCCAGCTACGCGGAAACGGACCTCAGAGCTGGACGAACTTCGCCATCTTGATGGCGGGGTTGCCCTTGATCTCGGCGCGGGCCTTCTCGCTCGGCTCGTTGTCGACGACGACGACCATGTAGGCCGTGCCGCCGGGCGTGAGGCGCGAGAGCGACATGTCGGCGATGTTCACGCCGTCCTTGCCGAGCAGCGTGCCGATCGTGCCGACCATGCCGGGCTGGTCCACGTTCTCGAGCACGAGCAGCTTGCCCTCGGCGGGCACCTCGACCTCGCGGCGATTGATGCCGACGATGCGCGGGGTCTGCGTCTTGCCCATCAGCGTGCCGCGGGAAGTGTGCATGCTGCCGTCGGCCGCCGTGGCCTCGACGACGATCAGGTCGGTGTACTCGCACTCGCCGTTCGACTTCACGACCTCGACGTTCACCCCGAGGCGCTGGAGCAGCATCGGCGCGTTGACGAAGTTGACCTCCTCGCCGCTGATGCGGCGCATGAAGCCGCGCTCGATCGCGCGGGTCACGGCGTTGGAGTCGATCTCGCAGACCTTGCCGAAATAGGTGAACTTCAGCGACGCGATCTGGTGCGGGGCGATCTGCTGGACGAGCGAACCGAGCTTGGCGCCGAGGTCGAGATACGGCCCGAGGACCTTCAGCGCGGCAGCGTCGATCGACGGCATGTTGACCGCGTTGCGGATGATGCCGTTGTTGAGCACATCGGCGATCTGCTCGGCGATCTCGATGCCGACCGACTCCTGGGCCTCCTTCGTGGAGGCGCCGAGGTGCGGGGTGAGCACGAGATTGGGGATACCGCGGAAGGGATGGTCGGCCGGGAGCGGCTCCTCCTCGTAAACGTCGAGGCCGGCGGCGGCGACCTTGCCGCTCTTGAGCGCCTCGACCAGCGCGGTCTCCTTGATGATGCCGCCGCGGGCGCAGTTGAAGATGCGCACGCCCTTCTTGCACTTCTCGAAGGCGGCCTCGTCGATCATGTCCTTCGTGGCGTCGGTCAGCGGCATGTGGACGGTGATGTAGTCGGCCTGCGCGAGCAGCTCGTCGAGCGTGACGCCCTCGACCTGCATGGCCTTGGCGCGGCTCGGCGCGAGGTAGGGATCGTAGGCGAGCACGCGCATGCCGAAAGCCTGGGCGCGCTTGGCCACCTCGCCGCCGATGCGGCCGAGGCCGACGACGCCGAGGGTTTTGCGGAACAGCTCAATGCCGCTGAAATTCTTCCGGTCCCACTTGCCCTCGCGCATCGAAGCGGAGGCCTGCGGCACGGGGCGGGCGCCGCAGAGCATGTGCGTGAACGTCAGCTCGGCGGTGGCGATGGTGTTGCCCGAGGGGGTGTTCATCACCACCACGCCGCGCGCGGTGGCGGCCTCGACGTCGACATTGTCCACGCCCACGCCGGCGCGGCCCACGACCTTGAGCAACGGGGCGGCCGCGATGACCTCGGCGGTGATCTGCGTCTCGGAGCGGACCGCGATCGCATGAACATCCTTCACCAGAGAGAGGACCTTCTCGGGGGTGGAATTGTAGGCTTCGATGACTTCGAAGCCCGGCTGTTTGCGGAGCAGTTCCACGCCCTTGGGCGAGATCTTGTCGGCGACGAGGATTTTCATGGGAATGAGGGTTCGAAGCGAACCGCCCCGCCCCGCCGCCCGCAAGGAAAAGGTTCGCGGCCGGCCGGCGCGACGAAAAGCCTGCGGCGGAGGCACCGGCGCCGAACCGCTTTGGCGCAAGGGCCATCTGCGTTTCGCAGATTCCCGGCTTTTGAGCCTCGCGCATAGAACTGGCACTTTGGGGTAGGGCGTTCTGCCGTACGGCAGAATGGGCCCGCCGCGTTCACGGACGGCCCGGCGGTCCAGCCCCTCTCCCCCGGTCAGCCTATCGCGCGAAGATCAATATGGCCCAACCGGTCGCCCCAGCCCGCCTCGAAGCATCCGGCCACGCGCCCGACGACGCGATCGAGCACCTTCCGCTCGGTTCCGGCCAAACCATCGCACTCCGGAGGGAAGCCCCCCTTGGACTGTCGGAACCAACTCTCCGGTTCCTTTCCCTGCCCACATCGACCAGAGTTACGAATTGACGCACTCGTGACGCAGAAGCTTGTATCCGGTCATACGTTTGCTCGGCGCGATGGGAGCGCTTGCGCAAGCCGGTTCGCTCGATGCGCTCAATCCGCTCTATTCTCCGCGCCGGCGGCATGCTGGTCCTTACCGCTATGCCGCTTTGTGCGATCATCGATCTCGATGGCGACGGGATTTCGGACGTGTGGACGACACGATATGGAGTGACGACAACCGCCGATGCCGATCCCGATGGAGACGGATTGTCCAATCGCGAAGAGGCTATCGCCGGCACAGCACCGGGCGAGGCGGCCGATCGCCTCTTCATTGCCCCGGAGGTCGATGCCCTGAGCAATCTCGTGATTCGCTGGCCCAGTGTGGTTGGCAAACGCTATGGCATCGAACACTCGTCAGACCTCGTGACCTGGACCGCCCTTGCCGGCACGACCGACGGCACGGGCGGTGCGTTGTCCGTGACGGTGACCGAGACAGGAACTCTGCTGCCGGAGCGCCTATTCTGGCGAGTCGTAGTCTCCGACCTCGATTCGGACGGCGACGGGCTCAATGACTGGGAGGAGGCCCAACTCGGCACAGAACTGCACGCGTGCGATACCGACGACGATGGGCTCAATGATCGCGCAGAACTCGAGCAGGGAGCAGATCCATTGCGCTGGAGCACAGCCAATGATGGGCTTCCGGATGGCTGGAAGGTTGCGAACGGCTTCAGGCCGGCGGATTCATCGATCGCCACGCTGGACTCGGATGGCGACGGATTGACCAACTTCGGCGAGTATCAGACCGGCAGTGATCCCACTGATTTCTTCAATGGAGAAAAACCCGTGCTGGCACTCGTGAGCGGAGCGGGACAATCCCCGGTCGACGGATTTCTTGCGCAGCCAGTTGTTCTTCAGGTTACGCACGCCGATGGCCGACCGTGGTCTGGCGCGCTTGTGACGCTCGACGTCGTCGTCGGGCCCGGGCTTTGGGCTCGGACGGTGGGTGAGGCGCCGACCCGCCAGCTGATCATGCATGCGGCGAGTGACGGGCGAGTGGTTGCGCAGTACGCGTGCAGTTTTCAGGGTGTGGTCACGCCCGCTGGCGATATCGCCTCTGCCGCCACGGGCCGGACGCCACACCAAACCAAGCTGGAGTTTCTGCCGGTGAGTGCACCGGTGGGGATCTGGGATGTCTGGCAGGAAGACTTCTCGTTCGCTTCTCGCATCGTCGATGTCAGCGACGGAGCGATCGGTTTTCAGGATTTGTCGCTATTGCCCTACGCCAACAAACCATCGCGCGGGCCGCAGATTCGCACCTATCGCAAGCGCGAGACGCGTCTTCACTATTCGCTATCCGGCGAGGCTGCCCAACTCTCCGATGATCAGTCGATCTCAGTGCGCCGGAACGACGACGGGACATACTTGGTGTCTGGAACGACAAGATATTCCGCTGTCTCAGGGAGTTCATGGACTAGCGGCAGCGGTGAACTCCTGCCTGCGATGGCGTCCCTGATCAACGATCCGATGCCGCAATCCCAGTTGGTCATTTCCGGGTCCGCCGGCGGGGACTTCTCGGGTGTCGCGTTTCTGCTCCCAGGGGTCTCTTCGACTCCATACGGATCCTATTGCCGCGAGAAGGACTACCAGGCTCTCCCCTCTTGTTTTCCCGGAACGCCGAGTTCCTGGAGCTTGGACCATGTGCTACTTTCGGACTCCGATGGGAACACTTTCGAGATCGCGCTCTCGGAGGAAGACACGGTTGATGCAATTCGTGCCCGTTTTGCCCTATCCAAGGCGATTGCCGATGGGATCGCCACACTTCCCATGGGGACCGATCGCTCGGTTCGGAATGGCGGCGCGATCATCCGGGACCTGCCGGACTGGGCTCCCACATACCCAGTAATCCACCTCGTGAACCTCGAGGAGTTCTCGGCGGTGGCGCCAACCGCCGAGTATGGGCGCGCGGAATTCCGAGTCTCGGTGCCCGAAGAGAGCTTCAGCCGTGCAGCGGGAGCTTCGTTCCGCGCCCGATTTGTGGTTCTATTCATCCCGGACGAGTCGCCAGATTCTCCCGAAGTGGCCGATGTGCTCGAATGCACCTTGAGCCCGGAAAACAACTGGGAGTCGCCGGTCTATTCGATCACGCCGCAAGCCGACGGGTACACCGACATTCTCGCCTGGAGCATGGTGGCGGAAAGTTCTCGTCCCCGGCGGTTGATCCCCGGGCAAACGCATCCCTGCGCTACTGGGCCGATGGAGTATGTGGGCAAGAAGCCCCAACTGGCGTGGGAGCCGATGGTACCGGACCCTGAAGCGAATGGTCCGTGGCGAAGGGCACTACAGGGTTCGCATACACTCCAGCAGGTCTTTCTGAGAGATGACTACTATAGTTCGGTGATTGCCGACGTAGAAACCACCGTGACTTGGGCACCTATTCCAGGTTCCACGGTCCCGATTCGCCTGTGGTGCTGGCATGACGACGGGAGTGATTTGGGCCGATGGTCTTTGCTGTCCGAAGGTTGCGACCTCAAACCGTATTTGGGTGCCACGACCGACCTCCTTTTCTTCGAGGCGCTGGCACCGGGGTTCATCACCGTTCGGTTCACGACCATGATCGAAGAGGCAGCAGTCCATGACGACATTCGCATAGATGCGAGCTTGCCACTGCCGTCGCTCGGGCTCGACGCCAACCGGGACGGCGAGATCAAGCTTCCCTCCGAGGACGACTCCGACGCCACCTCCGCCGACAAGCCGTTCCGCTTCTGGATCAATGATGACGATGACCATTTCTCGTCATCCACGGGCGACGGCGATTCCTACGTTGAAAACGCCTACGACGTGTTGGGCTCAGCCACGCCGAATTATCTAGAGTCCCAAGCGACGTCTGCCCGCGATTTGGAGGATTTTGCGCGACTGTGGATCAGCACACAGGGGCTCAATGCTTCGTTCAAGAATGGAGACCTGTACCTGGGATTGAAATGGGCGGATGAAGGCAAGACCGGAGCACCGGCGATCAAGCTCTTCAGGCAAGTCGAATCCACAGGCGGAATTGGCTACCTCAGCAGCATGTCAGTTGCATCGCAGCAGATTAAGGAATTTGCCATTCGCGACGCGAGCGACAGTAACCCTTGGGACTCCTTGCGGAGGCAGGTCGTGCAGGGGAGTGATGTGTTTGTGCTGCCCACTTCGGTCTTCTCCCAGCTCAGCGAAACGGCACCCACGACCCATTTGCTGTTTGAAGGTGCAGGCGTGGGCAAAGGGCAGTTGAAAATCGTGATCCTCAAGAAGGAGGGGGACAATTTTACGACAATCGGCGAAGGTCCGGGCGTCTGGCTCGATCTGCAGAATATCAAATCGATGTACGAGCGCGCGAAAGCAACGGCTGATGGGGCTGAGAACTTCCCGTTCCCGTACAATTATGCCGGTGCCGATGTGGTTCCGTCACCAGCGATGGGGTGGGCATCTGACCCAAGTGGCTATCCTTTCGAACCGGAGCAAGGCGAGCGCTCGACCTATATTGTCTTTGTCCACGGCTGGAACATGGAATACGCGGCATCGACAAACTATGCAGAGACGATGTTCAAGCGGATGTGGCAACGCGGCTATAAAGGCCGATTTGTCAGCTTCCGCTGGCCGACGTTCACAGGACTGACAACTTTCAACGACAGCGAATATCGCGCTTGGAAATGTGGTGTCAGTATGAAGCAGTACATCGCTACGCTACCCACTTCATTCACGGTCAACCTCGTCGCCCATAGCATGGGCAACATCGTGGCTGGGTCGGCGCTTGAAAACGGTGCATCTGTCGCAAACTACGCGTTGTTGAACGCGGCTGTTCCGGCGATCTGCTACGATACAACTGGTAATGTCGTGCAGACCAGCTGGCGGTACGTGACACCCAACGATGATCCAGATCCGGCCACAGTGGCATTGAGCTATCAAGGGAGACTGGCGGGTGTCTCAGGGAACTTGGTGAATTTCTTTTTGCCGGCCGACAGTGCATTGTCGGCGTGGGAACTAAACAACGAGCTATTCAAGCCGCACCAATGGCCCGAGGGAAGTATTGATCATGCAGGGTACGGTTATCAGCGCACAGCTGGTGCCGGCCAGAAGCTTCGCGTTGTCCGCGTTGCCGGAAATCGGTTTCTCGGTCTCCCCGACGAAGCGATGGCGTTCGCCGTCCAAGCTCCGAGTCTGACCGTCGGCGCGGATGGCCGCACGCGTGGTTCAATCACCGAGTGGGTTGATTTGTCAACGTACGGTTTCGATAACGTCCATAGTGCCGAGTTCCTCTTCACGATCCAGCAGACTCGGAACTTCTACGGCACCGTTTTGCTCAAGCTTGGAGTGGCAGTTCAACCATGAATAAACGATTCATCCTACTTCTGGTGTTACTTGTTGGGCTGGGTACCGCTTGGTGCCTGTGGCGGTGGCATGCCAGCCGGCCGCAGTCACTGGAGACCTCATCTATTCCTTCGGAGTCGTCTGCTCGGACTGGAACCGCATCCCGGTCCGACAAACCTTCGCCTACCGAGATCGTAACGTCTCCGAAAACTGGTTCGCGGCCCCCGGTAGGGGTGAATCCACCGGATTCCGAGGCCGACAAACGGTATCTCGACAGGATCGCTCCAATCTTCCAGCGGCCATTGGTCTTCCACGGCTTGGTGCTCGATGAGCGCAATACTCCTGTGCCTGCGGCCAAGGCGCGCTTCTCTCTCACGAACAATCCCGATCCGAATGGTATGGGCACGCGTGGTGAGATTCTGAGTGATCCAGACGGCCGGTTTGTCATCGGCGGTCGTGGTATGGGGATCTTTGTCGAAGTCTCGAAGGAGGGCTATTATCGCGTGCCCGAACTTGCTGGGAGGCGCGGCTCATCCGGTGCCTTCCGGAATCGCGATAATCTTGGAGACACTGATGTTCCGATGCCGACAGAAGGGAATCCCGCGATTTTCGTCCTCCAGAAAATGGGTGAAGCTGTCCCGTTGGTTCATATTGGGCCACGCTCGATCATTGTGCCCAAAGACGGGACTCCGACAGAGATCGACCTTGGCACGGGTCGAGCCGTCGCCGCAGGAACAGGCCAAGTGCGCGTTGAGGTATGGACGCAAAACCAAGGCCTGAATCCCAATAAAGGCGAACACTATGACTGGCGATGCCGTCTCACGATTCCCGGTGGTGGACTGGTTGAGCGAACAGGTTCCTTTAGCTTCGAAGCGCCGGAAAGCGGTTATCAACCAACATTCGAAGCTGGGATGGCGAGAACCGCCGAACACTGGCGCAACGGACTTGAAAGGACCTTCTTTGCACAAATTGCTGATGGACGATTCGCGCGCTTCTCGCTGGCGCTCACAACCGGTGGTGAACACTTTATCGTGCTAGAGAGCTTCTTGAATCCGAAGCCCGGTAGCCGGAACCTAGAATTTGATCCGGCGAAGGCGATCACGCCGAAGCCGTAAGCGACGCCCGGAGTACGTCGCCTCACAGCCCGGCTTTGACGGCACCGACCGCGCGGATCTCGATCACGACGACGGAGGGCCGGTTGCCGGTCATGGCGAAATGCCGGACCGATATGGTTATTCAAGACGGCGTTCTACCGGCAGTTGATGGAAGACCTCGATGTTGTGCCTTGAGCATTATGAAGATCAAACCCCGGACGATTCTTGTTTCGACAGTTGGCGCAGTGGCGCTGCTCGCAGCGCTCATCTGGATGACCCGCTGTCGGCAGCGTCTACAAGTGGCCGCTGGCACACCAGTGCCGGCTGCGCAGCAAGCGAGAGTTGCCCACGAGGCCAAGCCGATGGGCGGTCGTCCCAAGCTCTTCAAGTCGCTCAAATACCCGCCGGAAACACCGGAGGAGAAGGCGATGTGGGATTGGTGGCACAGGATGGAGAAGCAGGATGAGCGTTTTCAGTGGAAGACGCCGATCGAATTTTATGGGCGAGTGCTGGACCAGCACGACCAGCCAGTACCCGAAGCCAAGGTTACGCTTGGCTGGACGGCGAGCGGCGGATCCAAGAGCGGCAGCGTGCGGAGCGATGCCAACGGTTACTTCGAGTTCACGGGGGAACGGGGAAAATACCTGGATGTGGACGTGTTGAAGCCCGGCTATGTCGCCGGCAAGCAGGCGCGGAAGGGCTTCGAGTATGCGGCTTTCTTCGAGTTCGACTTCCATGTGCCGGACCCGAATCGGCCCGTCATCTTCCGCTTGTGGAAGCTCGGCAACGCCGAGCCGATGTACCTGTGGACCATGAGCAAGGATGTTGGCATCGACGACCAGCCGATCTGGATCAGTGCCCGGACAGGTAAGGTCGGCACCACGGGGGATCTGTCCATATCGGTGTGGCGTTCCATCCAAGAGCGCCCCTCGATGACCCCTTTCGATCTTCGGATCACGCTCCGTACAGCTCCCGGTGGTGGGATCGTTCAGACCACGGACGATCTGATGTACCTTGCTCCGGAGACAGGATGGTCGACCGAGGTTGTGATCTCGCATCAAGTCAGGCCGCCATGGTACGGCTCGGTCGTGGAGCCGAAGATCTACTTGCGTACTCCCGATGGGAAGTATGCGGCGCTCGAGATGCAGATAGATCAGTTCACGAAGCCCGGATCGGGCATTGAGATCGTCGGCTACATGAATCCATCGGGATCTCGGAACCTCGAGTTCGACCAAAAGAAGCAGCTCAAACCGTGAGATGTCCTTCGTCGACCGGTGGAAGTGCTATACCGGGCGCCACCCGTCGCGCTATTCGCGGAACGGCTTCACGTTGATTTTGGCGACGAAGGGGGCGCGAGGGTTGCGTTCGACAGCGCGGTCGGAGCGGCGACGGACCTCAAGCGCCCCTCGGCCACCAACTCGAGCCGCGCGCCAGGAAAGACACGATTGATCAGGTGCCCCCGGCTCAGCTCTTCAGCTCGACGATGACCTGGATCTCGACGGCGCAATCGCGCGGCAGGCCGGCCACGGCGACGGCGGCGCGCGCGTGCTTGCCGGCCTCGCCGTAGAGCTGGACGAACAAATCGCTCGCCCCGTTGATCACCGCCGGGCTGTCCGTAAAACCGGAGACGGCGTTGACGAACCCCGACACCGAAACGAAGCGCGCCACCGCGTCGAGGCTGCCGGCCGCGGCCTTGATGTTGGCCAGCGTGTTGAGCGCGCACACCTTGGCCGCCTCGTAGCCGCTCGCGACGGTCTGGCCGCGGCCCACCTGACCGGCATGGGTGACCTGGCCGTCGCGCACACAGATCGTCCCGGCGAGGAACAACAGGTTGCCGGAGCGAACACTGGGCAGGTAGTTGCCCGCGGCGGCGGGCGCGGCGGGCAGGGTCAGCCCGAGTTCAGCGAGTTTGGCTTCGATGCTCATGGTGCCGCACAGTCGGGCGACGATCACCCGCGGGGACGAGATTGAAACATGCGCCGGCGTCGGCGCCCAGCGGGCCGTCGGCCTACTCGGCGCGCACGCGCAGTCGGTAGAACACGCGCGGCTGGCCCGGCGTCGGAACGATCCGCCACGTGACCTCCTCGAGCCCGCAGCCGCAGTCGACGACCGTCTCGGTGTAGTCGCCGGCATCGACCTCCGTCCACGTGGACAGATCGGCAGAACGCTCGAGTTCGGAGGCGACCCCGCTCACCCCCGGGCGCCGGCGGAAGGAAAGTTCGAACACGCCCTCCGCCATCGCCGGATCGCGCAACACCCCGCCGAGCCCGCCCGGGTTGGCCGTCCGCGGATCGGTGCCCAGTGCGTACTCGACCAAGTTGGCCATTCCATCGCCGTCCGGATCGGCCTGCCGGCCCCAGAGCGTCGGCTCCGCCGCAGTGTCGGCGAGTTCGGCGTCCGTGAACGGCCCATGGAGCCAGAGTTCGTAGAGCAACGGTGCCGCCTCCTCGGTGTAGGTGATCTCAAGGTACGGAGCCGAGCTGGTGCCGTACTCCGAGGCCTTCAGGCCGATGCCGGTCACCGGGCTGTGCACCATCATCAGGCCGTGGTTCGGCACCGTGCCGGCGGCCCACTTCTGCACGAGCAGCGTGACGTCGACCGGCGGGTAGAAGACGTGGTCCCAGTTCGCCGAGCCGCTGAGCTGGAGGATCCGCCCCACCCGCTCGGCGCGATCGCCACCGGCGGTGGCCCATGGGGTGCCGGCGGCCGCGTTGTTCCAGGTCACCTCGGCCTCGACCCACGGCGCCGTCACCCGGTAGAGCTCGAGATACTGCTCGGGCTGGTAGTTGCTCTGCGACCAGACATAGAACGCCACCTGCGCCGAGACCACCCGCCGGCCGTTGAGCGCCGCCGGCAGATCGAAGCGCACGAGGAAACGGTCGATCGTCGAAACATAGCTGGTCCCGCCGTAATTGGTGGTCGGGTTCGACGCCGCGATGAAGGCGTCGGCACTCTGCGCCGTGCCCTGCATCCGGATCGTGTGCTGCACCTCGCTCGGATCGAGCGTGCGCGCCGTGATCTGGGCGGACTGGGCCGACTCGTTGCCGGCGGCGTCGTAGGCGCTCACCCGGTAGGTGTAGCTCGTGTCGGCGGTCAGGCCGGTGTCGCCGAAACTGGTCGTGACGCTCGTGCCGACCGCCGCGCCGTCGCGAAAGATCCGATAGCCCGCCACGCTGCGGTCGTCGGTGGCGGGGTTCCAACTGAGCTGCACGCTCGTCGTGGTCGCGCCACCGGCCTGCAGCCCGGTGGGAATCGTGGGCGCGGTGGTATCGCCCGGATCGACGGTCGTCACATTGAGCGTGCTCGATGGGTTCGACTCGTTGCCCGCCGCGTCGAGCGCGGTGACGCGAAAGGTGTAGCTGGTCGCCTGCGTGAGGCCGGAATCGGTGTAGGTCAGCCCCGTGGCGGTCCCGATCTGCGTCGCCCCGCGGTAGATCCGGTAGGAGGTCACGCCGACGTTGTCGGTCGAGGCGTTCCAGCGCAGCGCCACCGCGGTGGTCGTGACCGAGTCGGTGCGGAGGTTGCCGGGCGCGGTGGGCGCCTGGGTATCGACTGCAGCCGGCGTGGTCACCGGCAGGCTGTTGCTGTCGCCCGACTCGAGCAGCGAGCCGTTCACCGCGCGCACCGTGTAGGCGTAGGCGGTCGCGGCGGAGACGGTCGTGTCGGCAAACGTCGTGCCGCCCACAAAGGAGCGCAGCGTGCCGTTGCGGTAGATCCGGTATCCCGAGACGCCGGACTCCGCATCGCTCGATCCGGTCCAGGAGAGCTCGACCCGGTTGTAGGCGACCGTCGGCGCCGTGAGCGCGGAGGGATTCGAGGGCGGCGTGGTGTCGGTCACCGGCGTCCAGCCGGCGAGGCGGGCGAAGAGCCACCAGATCGCGTAGGCCTTGCGGTTGGCGTTGAGCGGCTGCGAGTGCGCCGAACCGCAATCGTACCAGTCGGTGCTCTGCACGTGGGAGTTCTGCCACGCGGTCGCCCAGTTGCGCGCCTGGCCGCTGAGCACGTAGTCGCAATTGTCGTTCGCCATGAGCTCCATGTAGTTCACGAGCCCGTCGGGGTCGTAGCTCTCGATGTCGGCGAAGTCGAAGAGCACCTTGTTGTTGGTGCGGCAGAAGTCGCGGATCTGGTTGTTGCGCACGTTCACGTTGCCGGTGGCGCCGCCGCCGTTGAGGTGGCCGGTCATGTAGACGAAGCGCACATTCGGAAACTCGGTCTCGAGCCCGCTCATGAGCGTGAGGTATTGCTGGATCTCGGCCTGCGTGCCGTCGACTTGGCCGCACCACGACCACATGATCACGTTCACCTCGGGGTGCGCCTGCAGGTACGTCCGTGTGGCGGCGGCCCAGGCGGTGCGGTTCGGGTTGCCGAGATCGGAGGCGGAGGACCCGCCGAAATTCCCGTAGAAGTCGCGGTAGTCGAGCGCGCCGCCCGTGCCGCCGTTGTTGAAGGTGAAGAGATTGTCCGGAAACGCGTCGGCCTGCTTCGCGTTCATGAACGCGACCAGGCCGTCCATGCCGTCGGAGATCTGGCTGCCGTGCGAGGTGTGCCCGTAGGCGATGTGCAACGTCTGCTTCGCCTGCTGGATCGCCGCCGCCGGCACCGCGTTGAGATTGGTCCGGGTATGGTCGGCGATGATGCCCTGACCGCTGGCCTGGGTTGCGAAAAGTCCCAGCGTCCCCAACAGGAACGCCGCCGCTGACCGGATACGTGAGGATTGCATGATGGACAGGTGTTCGGGGGCCGGGTTTGAACTCCTGCCGTGCACCGGAGGCACGGGCAAAGAACGGGCCGGATTCTCCACCGGTTGGGCCGGCCGCAAAGCGCGAACTCGCCCACCCCGGCCAACTCACGGGTTTTTGATCCGCCGCCCGCGCCCGCCTACTTGCCGCGCCGCAGCGCCCGGGCCGACACGACCACGCTCGAGCCGAGCATCAGCAGCGCCGCCGCGATCGGGTGCAGCAGGCCCGCCGCGGCCAGCGCCATGCCGAGGAGATTGTAGGCCGCCGCGAACCGCAGGTTCCCCGCCACTCCGGCGCGAACCCGCCGCGCCTCCCGGATCGCCGCCGGCAGGAACAACAGATCGTTGCCGAGGAAAACCGCCGGCGCCGCCGCCCTGGCCAACGCCGCGCCGCCGCCCATCGCGATCGCCACATCCGCCGCCCCCAGCGCCGCCGCGTCGTTGATTCCGTCGCCGATGAACAACGTCACCTTCCCCTCCCGCCGCAGCGTCTCCACCCTCGCCCGCTTCTCCTCCGGCCGCAGACCGCCCCGCCAGGTTGTGCCGGCGAA
>JAGVUB010000133.1 GCA_019136515.1 Verrucomicrobiota bacterium | reverse complement strand
CGCAGGTGCCGCATGTGCTCGTGGATGTAGGCGGCGGAATTGAACTTGTGGAGGCGCTCGAAGACGGTGCGGTCGCAGAACGAACAGGTGTACGGGCAGCCGCGGGAGGTGATCATCGTCGCGCCCCAGCGCTTCTCGTAGGAGAAGAGCGGCAGGTGGTAGCCGCGGGGGAAGCCGGCGAGCTTCTCGTAGGCGGGGAAGGGGAGCGCATCGAGGTCGAGGATGCGGGCGCGGCGCGGGTTGGTGCGGATCGTGTCGCCGTCGCGGTAGACGAGATTCGGGATGTCCTTCCACGGACGGCCCTCGGCGAGGTCGAGCATCGCTCCCTCGCCTTCGCCGATGCAGAGCGCGTCGATCTCGGGGAAATGCTGGAGCAGCGGTGCGCCGATGGCGGTGGCGTGGACGTTGCCGACGACGATCCGGATCGCGGGCTCGCGGCGGCGGATCTCGGCGGCGAGGTCGACGGCGTCCATGAAGCCGGCGGTTGTCGCCGAAAAGCCGATCAGGTCGGGCTTGGTGGCGAGGATGGCGTCGGCGTTGGCGGCGACGCCGACGGGAGCGACCGGCCCGAGGCAGTCGTGGACGGAGGTCCGGTGGCCGTGTTGCTCGAGCCAGGCGGCGAGCTGGAGGATGCCGATGGGCGCCATCCGGTTTGCCAGCACGGAGAAGTCGGGCTGGCCGGGCACGAAATTGAAGCCGGCGGGATGGACGAGGGTGACGCGCATGCGCGGTGGGGGCGGACGCAGGAGAGAATCGGGGGGACGAGCGAAGCGGGCGGCGGCGGGCGGATCAAGCGCGGGGAGCGGCGAGACGGTAGCTTTCGCGCGGGCGGTGGCGCTCGTCGGTCGCGGCGCGGCGCGAAGAAACAAAAAGCCCGCGCCGACAGACCGGCGCGGGCAGGCAGGGGCAAAACGCGAGGGTAGGTTCCGGGACTAGCAGCCTGTCGGACTTCGTCCACAGGCTGCTGAGCAAACAGGCTACGCCTGTTTGGGTGGGGATGAGTTTGGGAAGACGTCTTTGCGGGGAGGTTTTCTAGGACGGTCGTTTTCTCGCCCAGTGGGCTGTGTTTACGTCGGGCGACACTGCCCCGACCTGCGTTCAGGCGGGTTGGATCACGGTTTTGAGGTTATGGAGGCGTTTGAGGTTGTAGGCGCTGCACACCAGCGCCCATTCCAGCGACACTTTCGCCAGTCCGCGCAGTAGGAAGCGGCGGAAGCCGAGGGCGGCTTTGATGATGCCGAAGACTGGTTCGACGGTTTGCTGGCGTTGCTTGTAGCGGGCGCGTCCGGACCGGGTGGCGGTGCGGTGGGCGAGCCGCTGGAGGAACGGCGCGTCATCGGGCGGTGGTGACGGATCGGGCCGGGCTTCGAGTTGCGCGACGGTGCGGCCGTGGTGTTCGCGTTTCACGGCGGCCAGAACCGTCAGCCCGGTGGGTCGACCGGTCTGGTCGTGCTCGAGCTGGGTGATGGCCGCTTCGGTGACGAAGCCGCTGTCGATGAGGACCTCCTTCACGGTGGCGACGACCGGGGCGATGGCGGCGACGGTGGGGACGAGCTGGTGTTTGTCGTTGGTGTCCTGGGTGACGTGTTGGCCGACGATCAAACGGCTCTCGATCTCGACGGCGGCCTGGGCGTTGTAGGCCTGCTCGAAGCGGCCCTTGCCGCCGGCGGGCATGATCCGGCTCTCGGGGTCGGTGAAGTTGTATTGGTCCGTCGGTGCCGGCGGGGGCGGCGGGGGCGGGCCTTCCTGCTCGGGGTGCTTCTGGGTGCGCTCGGCCTGGGCCTTGGCGTAGGCGCGCGCTTCCATCTCGGCGCGGGCCTTGGCCAGGGCGGCCTTGCGGGATTGGCGGCGGGCGAGCTCGTCGTTGATGGTCAGGCCGTCCTGGAGCGGCGTGGAGTCGGCGGCTTCGGCCTTGGCCAGGAGTTGCTCGATCTCCAGCTCGACCTGGTGGAGCTGTTCGCCGGCGCGTTCGTAGCTGACCGCGCTGTGTCGGCTGGCGTTGGCGAGGATCTTCGTGCCGTCGATGGCCACCGTGATGTTGCCTACCTGAAGCTGCTTGCTGCGCGCGGCCAGCTCGAGGATTTGCGCGAAGGCGTCGGCCAGCAGGGCGCGGTTCTGCCGGCGGAACTCGCAGATGGTGTCGTGGTCGGGGTGGGTGTCGGCGCAGAGGTAGCGCACCGCCACGTTGTCGAAGGTGCTCTGCTCGATGCGGCGGCTGGCGAACGTGCCGGTCGCGTAGCTGTAGACCAGCAGCGCCAGCATCGTCGCCGGCGGGTACTGCTCGCTCCCGCTGCCCCGCTCGTTGACCCGGGCGTGGCGCAGGTCGAGCGGCTCGACCGCATCGATGATGAAGTGCACGAGGTGATCCTCCGGTACCCAGTCCTGCAGGCTCGGGGGCAACAGCATCGGGGTGTCTCGGTCCACGGTCACGAAGCGGGCGGCCATGCTCTTTTCGACGCACCGATCGTGCCGGTGTTCATTCTTCACCCACATTTTTTCCAACGGGCGCAGCCCGTTGGTTTAGCAGCCTGTCGGCGAAGTCCGACAGGCTGCTAGTTCTGGGGCGGAGGTTTTGGGCCATTCTGCCGCACTGCGGTCTGAAACGGCTGGAGCGTGCAGTGGCTAAAGCCCAGACCGCTTGACGGGACTTGGGGTGGTTCCTTGTCTCGGCGGCCGTGAAACTGCCGCTCGCCATTCTCTGCTTCGGGTTCGCCGCGACCACGGCGGTGCAGGCGCGACTGGAGCTCGCGTGGCCCACGCCGAACTCGGCCTACCTCGAGGGACGGCCGATCGAGGCGTATATCCAGCCGACGGTGTCGGGGGATCCGGAGTCGGGGCTGTTCGGTTGCGTGCGCAGCGGCGGCCAGCAGTTCCATGAGGGGATCGACCTGAAACCGATCGCGGTCCGCGACCGCGGCGAGCCGACCGACGAGATCTTCGCGGCGATGGATGGAGTGGTGCGGCATGTGGCCACGAAAGCGGGCCAGAGCAGCTACGGACGCTACATCGTGATCGAACACCCGGGAGCGACACCGGCGTGCTACTCGCTCTACGCACACCTCAGCGCGGTGCGGCCGGGCTTGCGGGCGGGCACCGTGGTGCAACGCGGCGAGGTGATCGGCACGATGGGGCGCAGCGCGGGCGGCTACACGATCCCGCGCGACCGGGCCCACCTGCATTTCGAACTGGGGCTGGTCGCCACGCAGAGTTTCCATCCGTGGTACGAGCGGCAGAAGTTCGGCAGCCCCAATCTCCATGGCGAATGGAACGGGATGAACCTGATGGGGTTCGATCCGCGCGATTTCTTCGATCGGTGGGGCGCCGGAAAGGTGAACGACGTAGGTGAATACCTCGCTCAGTTGCCGGTGGCGGTGACGGTGCGGGTGGTGGCGTCGCGCACACCGGATTTTGCGGTGCGCTACCCATCACTGGTGAAGGGCGAACTGCCGCCGGGCTCGTTGGTCGGGGGCTGGGAGGTCGACTGCTATTGGACGGGGCTGCCGCTGGCGTTGCGACCGCTGAGCGCGCTCGACGTGATCGGGCAGCGGTCCGGCACGGTGAAGATCGTGACGGTGAACCACGACGAGGTGGTCGGCCATCGGGCGATCTCGTTGCTGCGCGGCCGCGGCGCCGCGCAGGCACCCGGCAAGGACCTGCTTGATGTGCTGGGGAAGCTTTTCGGACCGGTGCGGTAGCCGGACCGATTTTCGGTTTCGGATTGCCGGTTTTCGATTGGCGGGCGCGGGCAAGTGGGGACGAGCGGCGTGGGGCGTTCGGCGGTGCCTTTCGGTCTGGTGGATGAGGCGCTGTAGCCGGGGGCGGTGACCCCGGCGATGGGGCAGAACTGCCGGCCTCGACGCGGCCGGCTACAGGGTCCGATCGGCCAGCCTCAACATCTCCGCGCGTTACTCGCGCGGGGTGTTCTTGCGGAGGATGTCGCCGAGTTCCTTCGGCTCGACCTCGCGCAGGTCCTTGCCGCGCTGCTTGAGGTCCTCGAAGGTCTTCACGACGGTCTCGGTCATGCGCTCGTGCGTCTCCTGCGAGCCGCCGACGAGGGTGAACTGCTCGCCTTTGGTGATGCGCTTGTGGCCGTCCTGATGGTCGAGGCCGACGCCGAGCAGATGGGCGTTGTCGGGCTTCGGCTTTTTCACGCGGGCTGGGAATCGGTGGACGGTGGGCGGTCGGCGGTGGACGGTGCGGACGCTGCATCGGTGGCCGGTTGGCCGTCGACGGTGGCCGGTGCGGCCGAGTCGACGGTCGTCGGTGGCCGGTGGTCGGTTTCCGGAGACTGGTGACCGGTGGCCGGTGGGCAGTCGTCAGTGGGCTGTGGACTGTTGGCGGTGGCCGGCGGGGCCGCTTCGGCGGCGGGGGCTTCGGCGGTGGCCGCCTCGGGTGCGGTTTCGAGTGGTAACTCGCCCTCCTTGGGGGGCTGCGGCTCGGGCTCGCGGCGCTCGATGGTGATGTCCTCGAAGTGTTTGTCCTGCGCGATGCGGATCTTGAGCATGCGGGTGAGCTCAAGCACCGCGATGAAGGTCGAGACGAGGGTGCGCAGCGTGGTCTTGCCGGGGAGCAGCGAGGAGAAGGTGAAGCGCGGCTCGAAGGCGATGCGCTTGAGGATGACCTCCATCTGGTCGACGACGGTGACGTTGTCGTCCTTGATGTCGCCGACGACGAGCTTCTCGGCGAGGCGGCGCAGGACCTGGTTGAAGGCGTTCCAG
>JAGVUB010000184.1 GCA_019136515.1 Verrucomicrobiota bacterium | reverse complement strand
ACCTGCGCCGTCCGCTCGGAGGGGCGCGCTGCGCTCCGCCTCCGGCTCCGCGCGCCCCTCCGGTGCTCGACCTCTGGAGTCATCGGGCGCTTACATAAGCCTGCTTGCAGGCGATCCACGCGCGGCAAGTCACTGGCGCCGAAATCGCGTGCAAGCAGGGCCCCGCCATCAGCGGCTGTGCTGAACCCTCCGCTCGACTCCGCTCCGCCAACACGGCAGCCTCTGCCTCAACTGCGGAACCGCCTCCCCGCCGCATGTGCGTCCAATCCCGCCATGCCTCACGACACCCTCGTCCATGTCCCCGAGATCCAGCAACGCATCCACTGGGTCCGCCAGCGCCGCGGCATGCTCGATGCCGACCTGGCGCGGTTCTACGGAGTCGCCACACGCGAACTCAACAAAGCGGTTTCACGCAATTGCGACCGTTTTCCCGAGGATTTCGCCTTCTATCTCACCCTCGAAGAGACGCGGGCTTTGATGTTCCAACATGGAACATCAAAGCCCGCCGGCCGCGGCGGCGTGCGCAAACCCGCCCGCGTTTTCACCGAACAGGGCGTGGCGATGCTCGCCGGCGTGCTCCACAGCCAGCGTGCCGTCGAGATGTCCGTCGCGATCGTCCGCGCCTTCGTCCAGCTCCGTGAGCTCCTCGCCACCCACCACGAGCTCGCCGCCAAGTTCGCCGAACTCGAACGCAAGATCGAGGGCCACGACAACGCGATCGCCAACCTCTTCGAAGCCATCCGCCAGCTCCTCGCCCCCGACGGTCCCACCCACCGCCGCCGAATCGGCTTCGGCCAACCGGCAGGTTCACAAGCGAGATGTTCATAACCGCATCGCGGCAGAACTCGCATCGACACCGCCTCGGCTCGAAGTACCAGCGCAATTTCTCATGCGAGTACTCACAGCCGGGAGGATTGCCCTCCGCATCCAGCTCTCCAGCATAGCGACCGATGCCTGCCCCAAGAACGCTCTGCCTGTTGCTGCTCTCTGCATTGATCTCTGCACTCCCGCTGCGCGCGACGGAAGAGGCGCCAGATCCAGCCAAGCAGCTCCGCGCCCTGCTCCGAACGACTGATCGCATCGTCCTCGTCGATGAGTTCGGCCGAGAGAAGGTAACCGCCCCGGCCGGCGTCATCCTCGAGCTCAAGGGCGCCGAGCTCACCGCGTCCCTCGGCGACACCGTCGAGATCAGCGGCATCGGGATGCACTGCCTGTGCCTCACCTCGCCCTCGATCTGCTTCTACAAGGGCGACTCCTACCGCTTCGCGATGACGCTCCACCACAGCAAGAACCTGCGCTGCAAAGACGGCCCGTGGGACGGCGACGCGGTGATGACGGACGAGTCCGCCAAGCGCTTCCGCGAATGGTTCGCCCAACATGGTTTCGACGGTTTCGTCCGCGGCGAGGCGATCGGCCGGAAGCAGGCCGCTGAGCAAACCGCCCGCAATGAGCGGTTCCTGGCCGCGCTCCCCGCCGCCGCACGCGACCTCGTTCCGACCGAGCCCTACACATTGGGGCAAATCGAAACCGCCGACCGCGCCCAGCGGATCGCAGCGATGTTCGACTCGCGCCGCGCGTTCATCCTCGCCTGCTGGCGCGGCCTCGGAGAGCTCAGCCACTGGGACTTTCAGGTACGGCGAGCCCAAGAGGAGTTCATTGTCGGCGTGCTCGGCATCGCCACGGCTCCGGAGCTTGCCGACGCCTTGGCTGCGTTGCCCGCTAATGAAGCCGGTCCCTGGCTCGGCGCCTTCCAGCACTACCTTGCACAGGATACCCGCAAAACGACTCCGATTGCCACGGCCGTGGACAATGCGTGGCTGGCCAAACTCGCCCTCCGGTTCTTCCGGGACGGCCCCGTAGAGAAACTTTGGGCTCTCCGCACTCTCGCCGAACACCCCGGTCCGCACACCAGCGCCGCCCTGCTGGAGATCGCCCTTACGCCCGGCACAGCGCCTCTCTATCCGAACGGCGAAGAGAGTCCCTACTCTTGCGCTTCCGACATCGAAGCACTGCTCCTGCTCGCCAAGCAGCCTGTCGCGGAGGCGCGCGCCTTGATTGTCGAACGGCTAGCAGCCTCGCCCAAGACCAAGGATCGGCTCGTTCTCGAAGTCGCCCTCGCGCATTTCGACGGCGGCCAGTCACTAAAGACTGAACACCTGAACTGCTCCGTCTCCGGAGTCGGCGAAGCGGCGTGGACGCTGATCTCGAATGCGCCGGGTTTCGCCCCATCCATCGAGGATCTGGTCACCTACTCCAACACAAGCTGCCGTCCTGCGCGAAACCACGCAGACCAAATGCTCGCCGCACGAGGATTGCGCACCCTCGCATCCAGCAAGGAGGCAAATGGCATGCCGGAGGCCCCCGAGATCGCCTCAGCCAAAACACTCCCGGAACTCGATGCCCTGATCGATGCACTGAAGGCGCGTGCAGCCGAGCCGACCTTCGCCAAGCATGAGGAGCGGACTCTCGCCCTGCTCCTCCATCGGCGCGGCAAGCTGCTGTATGCGAACGGTGAGTTCGAGAAAGCACGCCAAGATCTCACAATCCTCTGGGACGAAGAAGCGACCAAAGCGCGCGAGACCACCTGCCTTGTCCTCCAAACGCTCGGCTACCTCGATGCCGCGCGCTCCTCGCTAAGCAGCTCGGCCGATCGGCACTCCTTCATCGAGCCCGCGGCAGGCTACCTCGAACGCCGGGCCTATTTCAGCCTCGCGAAGGGAGAATACGAAAGCGCCGCGGCGGATTTCGGGGCCGCCGCGCGGCTGGATTCGCAGTCCAAGGATTCGCGCCTCCTCTTTCGCTGCCTCGCGCTTCACCTGGCCGGAAAGCCCCTCGCCCCCGAACTCGCCGATTGGGAACCCAACCCCAAGACTGTCGGCGTCATCTTCGAGACCGATGAGGATGACCTCTACTGGCCCCAGACCGGAATCCGTCTGCTCCAAGGCAAGATCACCGAAGAAGAAATCCTGCGCCGCATCGCGACAAGCAGAGCCGATCAGCAAACGCAGCTCTGCGAAGCCCATTTTGCGTTCTCGCTGCTCCGCCGCGCGAAAGGCGACCGCCCCGGCGAGCTTCGCGAACTCGACGACGCGCTCGCGACGAAGGCCTACACGACACAGCCCTACTCGCTCGCCTACCTCCGTCGCAACCAACTCGACGCCAACGGCACCACCGCGGCCGAAGCCCCTCAGCCCTCGCGCTGAGGATCGCTACGGAGCTCTCGCCGTTCTCGCGAACCGCACCACCACCGCCACGTTTCTCGAGGCCGCCACCCGCCCGCGATCAGCGGGCGCCGACACCCACCATCCCTGCGGCGATCAGCCGCAGGACACCTCCGAGGCTTCGCCCATTGGCGAAGCCCATCAGTGGTTCCCACTCTCCGTAACCGCCCGCGCCTCACCGCCGTGCCCCGGTCTTCGCGCTGGCGATTTGCCGCCGCGCGCGCGAATCTCGGCACCCGCTCCGCCCCTCATCATGTCTCCCGCCCTCCGCACCTTCTTCACCCGCGACCGCTTCGCCGCGCACAACGGCATCGAGCTGCTCGACGCCGGCCCGGGCTGGGCCAAGGCGCGGATGACCGCCGCCGACCAGCACCTCAACGCCGCCGATGTCGTCCACGGCGCCGCGCTCTTCACCCTCGCCGATCTCGTCTTCGCCGTCGCCTCCAACAGCCACGGCCAGCTCGCCCTCGGTATCAACGTCTCCATTTCCTACCTCAAGGCCGCGCGCGCCGGCGTGCTCACCGCCGAGGCCAAAGAGGTGTCCTGCAACTCCAAGCTCGCCACCTACACCATGGAGGTCCGCGACGCCGCCGGCGACCTCGTCGCCCTCGCGCAGGGCACCGTCTTCCGCAAAGATACTCCGGTGCCCGCCTGAGCCGACGCCAAGAGCAGGCCAACCGGCGGTTTGGCTCTCGTCACTCGACGATCGCCCCTCATCTGCACCCTCAGGGCCTGAGCAGCGGCTGCCGCACTCCCGTCACCGGCGGGCCCCACCGCCGCATACCGCCACCACTGTTCCGTTTCCGGGACGCCCGTGTCTCGGGCGGGCGACGCGAGCCAAGCCGTGGCCTGATCGATGGGAGTGCCTTTACGTTGATCGCCAACAGGTTCCGCCAGCAGCCAAGAGTTGGCACGCACAGTGCGATGGAGGAGGCACACACCAAACACCATGAAGACCATCCTCTCCTCCATCCCGCTCCTCGTCTCCGCCACCGTCATCGCCACCGCGACCATCGTCGTCCTGTGCAACCTCCGTATTGTGACTCCTGATGCCCTCGGCCTCGGAGCCGGGATCGCCACCTGCGCCGGCCTCCTGGCCATGATGGCCCGCGACCTCGAGCCCAAGACCTGCTGCTGAGCCCCTCCCCGCTCCCGGTAGGCCCCCACTGATCCGCATCGCTCCGACATCACGCTCCTCGCCATGGCCGCCTCTCCGCCATCGCCATGTGTGCCCCGCCCCGTCCAAGATCGGCGCCCGGTTCTTCCGTCGGCCTCATGCCACCACCCGCCACCAGTTCTCCGGCCCCCATCTCCATCCAATCGTTACGCCCGGACGAAGCCGACGAAGCCTGTGCGCTCGCCCGCGCGGTGTTCGATCGGTTCATCGCCCCGGCGCAGCCCGAGGCCGGCCGACAGCTGTTCCATCGCTTCGCGCAGCCGGCAGCGCTCCTGCGTCGCCACTCGACCCGTTATGCCAGTTGGGTCGCCGTCGCCGGACCGCGCGTGATCGGCCTGCTGCACATCCACGCCCGCAACCACCTTTCGCTGCTCTTCGTCGCACCCGAGTTCCAGGGGCGCGGCATCGCCCGGCAACTGCTTTGCACCGCCGCCGCCCGCGGCGGCCTCGTCGCCCCCGTCACGGTGAACGCGAGCCCCAACGCCGTGAGCTTCTACTCCCGGCTCGGCTTCGCCCCGGAAGGACCTGCCCTCCTGAAGAACGGCGTGCACCACCAGCCGATGCGGCTCGCGGCCGCACCGCGCGACTGGGCATCGCCGTTGGCCCCGTAGGCCACGACAGCACCGGCATCGCCTGAACCGGAATGCGGTGCGTCAGCGCGTCATCGGTCCTCGGAGACGCCGTTTATCTTCCGGCCGGCACCACCGCGGGCGCACGTTGCTCCTGCGGCGAGATCCGCCGAAACGGCACCTGCCACGACCGGATCGTGCCGGCGCGCCAGAGCCACTCCAGCGGGCCGTAGTGGAAGTTTCTCAGCCAAAGCTTGGCCAACGCGGCCTGCACGACAATGAACCCGAGCCCGAGCAGGAGGCTGTGGAACTGCCCGAGCTGCCGATACAGCCCGAGGCCGAACCCGTAGAACAGCGGCACGAAGAACGCCGCCTGCGAGACGTACGCGGTGAGACTCATGCGGCCCAGCGGCACGAACCAGTCGAGTGCCCGCCGCCAGCCGCCGTGCAGATAGAGCAGGACGAAGCCGCCCACCCAGATCGCCATCTGCGCGAGGTTGGCGTAGGCGCCGATCCAGTTGTTCACGTAGTACGCCCGCATGCCGTCCACGCCCCACAGCGGCAGCATGAGCTTGAGCGGTAGAAAGACCGCAAAGCCGACCGCCCCGAGAAGCAGCGCTCGCCACGCAAACCGCCGGGCCGCCCCCGCCTGCGCGAGGAGCTGATGCCGCCCGATGAGCAGGCCGCACACGAACAGCCCGAGCATCTGGAGGTAGCGCCCCGTCTCGTAGGTGAAAAGCAACCGCATCAGTTGTCCGCGGCCCGCCAGCAGCGAGGCGAGCGCGGGCCACGAGTCGCCGGCCTGCGCCGCGCGCACCTGCCCGAAAATTCCCCAATGCAGCGGCTGCGGCAGCTCGGTTCCCGGGCTCCGCAGACAATGGATCGCGTACACCGCGGTCGGAATCTGTAGGAGCAGCAGCGCCGCGAGCCAGCCGAGCACCTTGTCGGGCAGCCGGTAGATCAGCACGAGCGGCAGTCCGAGCAGCGCCAGCACGAGCAGGATGTCGCCGCTGTAGAGGATGCCGTTCAGGTACCCGAACGCGGCCAGCAGCGTGAGCCGCCACGGGAAACGCGTGAACACGTCGATGCCCTTCTTCGTCCAGCTTTGGAGCAGCAACATGAAGCTCACGCCGAACATCATCGCGAAGATCGCGTACGCCTTTCCGCTGAAGAGGAAGAACGCACCGTCGTTGCACCACTGGTCGAGCTGCTGCATCAGCGCCGACCGGTTCTCGGGGTAGAGCGTGAGCTCGAAATGCTCGACGCAGTGCACCGCAAACAGCCCGACCAGCGCGGAGCCGCGCAAGGCGTCGATCAGGGAAATGCGCTCGGCGGCGGGACCGGGTGCGGCGGGGCTGTCGGGGGAAGCCATGCTGGCCACTCAGGCGCGGCGCCGGCTCCCGGACAACGCCGGAACCTTCCGGATGCATTGCCACGCCATCGGCGAGTTTTCCAAGTCGAGGCCGCCTCCCTCGTCGCCGGCGCCGCTCACGCCCGCGGGTGGGCGTGCCGGTACACATCCTTCAGGCGCGCGATCGTCACATGGGTGTAGATCTGCGTGGTTGTGAGCTTGGAGTGTCCGAGCAACTCCTGGACAAGCCGCAGGTCGGCGCCCCGGTCGAGCAGGTGTGTGGCGAAGGAATGGCGAAGCTTGTGCGGGGTGAGGTCCATCGGCAGGCCGCAGCGCGCGAGGTAGCGCTTCATCATGAGCTGCACGGCCGTCGGCGTGAGCCGCCTTCCCTGCGCGCCGACGACCACCGGATCGGCGGGCCCCTTGGCGGGCGCGAACTCGGAGCGGAACCGCTCCAGCACCGTCTTCGCCACCGCCCCGATCGGGCAGATCCGCTCCTTGCGGCCCTTGCCGAGCACGCGCGCCACGCCCTCCCCGAGATCGATCATCCCGTAGTTGAGTCCGCACAGCTCGCTGATGCGCAGCCCGGCGCCGTAGAGCAGCTCCAGCGCGAGCCGGTCGCGCCAGCACTCGAACGCATCGCCCTCGCCGGCCTCCAGCCGCCGCATCGGCGCGGTGAGCAGCGCATCGGCCTGCTTCTCGGTGAGAAACTTCGGCAGCCGCTTCTCGAGCTTGGGCAGCGCCACCCCGGTGAACGGATTCCGGTCCAGCTTCCCTCGCCGCATCCAGAACCGGTAGAACGCCCGCAGGCCCGACACATGGTTGTGCAGCGTCCGCCGGTCGAACCGCCGCTGCGCCTCGATGACGAAGTCGCGCATCGCGCGCTGGTCGAACGAGTCGAAGGCCCGCTCCGCCAGGCCCGCCCCGCGCAGCCAGCGATGAAAGTCCTCGAACGCCTGCCGGTAGTTGCGTACCGTGTACGGCGAGCAGCGCCGCTCCAGCGCGAGGTGGTCGAGCCATGGTTGCAGCCACTCCGCGGCGACCACTGGCGGCAGCGCCGTTGGGTCGGACTCGTCCACGTGCTCGCCCATGGGGCCGGTGGGGTTCGCCACGCCGTGCGCTCAGGCCTGCGCCTTCGCCTGCGCCTCGACGTCCGTGGTCACGCGCAACGTCTCGCGCCGCAGCGCGGACTCCGGGTCGATCCCCGCCTTGCGGCAGGCCGCGGCAAGTTCGAAGAGCTTCCGCCCCGCCTCGGCCTCCGTCAGGCCGTCGGCGAGCTGGGCGACGCGCGCCTCGTCGATCAAGCCGGAAGCGGGGAGCTTCTTCTTGTGGATCTGCTTGTAGACCTCCAGCGCGTTGAGCAGCGAGGGCAGCGCGGGCGGCTGGCGCTTGAACACGCCGGTCGCCACGGGCTGGTTGCCGTTCTTCTTCTCGGTCGCCTTGATCTGCTCCCACTGCGTGATCACCTGGGCCGAGGTGTCCAGTTTTCCGGTGCCGAAGACGTGCGGGTGCCGGCGGATGAGCTTCTCGTTGATCTCGCGCGCCACGGCCTCGAGGTCAAACAGCCCCTTCTCCTCGGCGAGCTGCGCATGGAAGACGACCTGGATGAGCACATCGCCGAGCTCCTCGCGCATGTGCTCCATGTCGAGCCGGTCGATCGTGTCGAGCAGCTCGGCGCACTCCTCGATCAGGCAGACGGCCAGCGACTGGTGCGTCTGCTCGATGTCCCACGGGCAACCACCGGGCGCGCGCAGGCGGGCCACGGTGCGGCGAAGGTCTTCAACGGCGCTCATCGTGCCGCCAGCACAACGCGCCCGCGCCCCCGGCGCACGAAAAATCCCGCGGCGGGCACGGCCGATCCCGGCGCGTCTCCCACACACCCGCCGGGCCGTCCGTTCGCTCGGCGGGCCCGGCGGTCCCGCCCTACCCGCCGACGCCAACGGAAGACGCGCAGCTCGCCAAGCGGCCGCGCACCTACTTTTGCTCCACGACGACGATGTCGTCGGTGTGGATCGCGCAGTAGACGGTGTCGCCCTTGTGCCAGGCGTGCTCGTGGGCGCTCTCGTTGGCCACCATGGCCATGAGCTGGAGATTGTGCGCCACGCGGATGCGCAGCTCGTCCATCGCGCCGCGGAAGATCTCGTTCTCGATCGCGCCCTTGAAGCAGTTGTCCTTCGCCGGCTTGGTGCGGGTGATGTAGATCTTCTCCGGCCGGATCGAGAGCAACGCGCGGGTCGACCCGGGCCGCAGCGCCGCGGCCCGCACCGTCACCTCCACTCCCTCGTCCAGTCGGACGAGGGCCGTCACGCCGTTGCTGGAGACGATGTCGCCGTCGAGCAGGTTGGCCTCGCCGATGAAGTCGGCCGTGAAGGCGCTGGCGGGCGCGTGGTAGATCTCGGTCGCGGTACCCAGCTGGTCGATGCGCCCGCGATGGATCACGGCGATGCGGTCGCTCATGATCAGCGCCTCCTCCTGATCGTGGGTGACGAAGACGAAGGTGATGCCCAACTGACGCTGGAGCTGTTTGAGCTCGAGCTGCATGTCGTGGCGCAGCTTGGCATCAAGCGCGGAGAGAGGCTCGTCGAGCAGCAGAACCTTGGGGCGGCAGACGAGGGCACGGGCGAGCGCCACGCGCTGGCGTTGGCCGCCGGAGAGTTCGTGCGGCCGGCGTTTCCCCAGGCCGGCAAGCGAGACCAGCGCGAGCGCTTCCTCCACCCGCGCGCACCGTTCGGCGAGCGGCACGTGGCGCATCTTCAGCCCGAAGGCGATGTTCTCCTCGACCGTGAGATGCGGGAAGATGGCGTAGCTCTGGAATACCTGGTTCACGTCGCGCCGGTACGGCGGGATGTTCGACACGTCCTGCCCCTCGATGAGGATCTGACCGGTGGTCGGAATCTCGAAACCGGCGAGCAGCCGCAGCAGCGTCGTCTTCCCGCAGCCGGACGGACCGAGGAGCGTGAGGAACTCGCCCTTGCGGATCGTCAGGTCGACCGCGTCGACGGCCGTGACGGAGGCGAAGCGTTTGGTGACGCCGCGCAACTCGACCATCGTCTCGGTGGAGACCGGGGCGCCGGCGGCGGGCATGGCGGGCATGGCGGGCAACGGCGTCAGGCGAAATTCCCACTCGAGCTGGGTGTCGGGATGATTCTGCACGTTCGGATTGAGCTTCGAAGAAGCGGCGCGCGCGGCAAGCGCACTCTCGGCGCCGGGCGGGGATGGGTCGGCGCTCATCGGCGGCCCTCCGCCCCGCGGTCGTGGAGAAACCAGAACGCCACGGCGAAGAGCGCCAGAAACGTGATGCCGAGCGCGGCGCCGAACGGCCAGTCGCGCGCCTGCCCGAACTGGTTCTGGATGACGTTGCCGATCATCGGCACCTTCGCCCCGCCCATCAGGTCGGTGACGGCGAACATGCCGATCGAGGGCACGAAGACCAGCAACACACCAGCGAAGATGCCGGGTTTGGTGAGCGGGATAATGACCTGCGTGAACGCCCGCACCGGGCCGGCCCCCAGGTCGAGCGCGGCCTCGATCATCGAATGGTCGAGCTTCTCGGCGCTCGTGAAGATCGGCAGGATCATGAACGGCAGGTAGGTGTAGACCAGCCCGAGCACGACGGCCGTCGGCGTGTAGAGGATGTCGAGCGGGCCGGCGAGCAGATGCAACCCCTGGAGCAGCGAGCTGACCAGCCCCTCGCCCTTGAGCAGCGAGATCCAGGCGTAGGTGCGCAGGAGGAAGCTGATCCAGAACGGGATCATCATCAGGAGCAGCAACAGGGAGCGGCGCGCGGGCGGCGACCGGCCGATGTAGTAACCAACCGGGTACCCGATCACCAGGCAGAGCGCGGTCGTGAGCGCGGCGTACCAGAGCGAGCGGCCGAAGATGCCCAGGTAGACGGGATCGAGGATCCGCGCGTAGTTCCCGCCCGTGAACGAGAAGACGACCTGCCCGAGTTCGTCGCGCTGGCAGAAGCTGTAGACGAAAAGGATCGCCGTCGGCGCGACGACGAACGCGAGCAGCCACAGCAACAGCGGGGCGAGCAGCAGCCAGCCGATGGTCCGGGGCGCCCGTTTGGCGCCGGAGGAGGTGTCGGTCGAAGCTCGGGGTGCGGCCATGGCGCGGGAGGAGATGGCGGCGGCCAAGCGGAAAACCACCCGGCCGCGCGCGAGATCAGGAGCCGCCCTTCAGGTCGGTGATGAGCTTGTCGACCAGCGCCGCGGCCTTGCCGATGTCGTGGAAGGTCTCGAGTTTGCAGGGCGGCGGGTAGCTCGCGGGATTGGCGAGCTGCTCGGCGGAGAGGAGCTTGCGCGCCTCGGCGTTGGGATTCGTATACGGGAAATCGGCGGAGATGAGCACGCTGACCTCGGGCCGAAGGATGAAGTTGATGAACTTCTCGGCGTCGGCCTTGTGCGGGGCGCCCTTCGGGATGACCAGGCTGTCGATCCAGAGGTGCGCGCCCTCCTGCGGGAGCACGTAGGCGAACTTCTTGTCCTCCTGGTAGAGCAGCGCGGCCTCGCCGGACCACACGACGCCGATGTCGACGTCGCCGTTGAGCAGCGCGGTCTTCGGGCTGTCGGAGTCGTACACCTTGATCTGCGGCAGCCACTTCGCCAGCACCGGTCGCGCGGCCGCGATCGCCTCCGGGCTGATCGTGTTGATGTCGCGCCCCACGACGCGCAGCGCCCAGGTGAGAATCTCGCGGTTGTCGTTCAGCGCGACGATCCGGTCCTTGTATTTGCCGGAGAAGACGTCGGCCATGCCGGCGACCGGCTCCTTCACTTTCGCGGTGTTGACCACGATGCCGACGGTGCCGGCCATGTAGGGGACGGAGTATTTCTGCTCCGGATCATGGGGCTGGCGCAGGAACTCGGGCGCGACGTTCTTGATGTTCGGGATGTTGGCGAAATCGATCGGCTCCAGCTTGCCCTTGGCGGCGAGCGCCTCGACCACGTACTCGGACGGCTGCACCAGATCGAACTCGGCGGCGCCGCCGAGCAGCTTCGAGAGCATCTCCTCGTTCGAGGCGTAGGTCTCGTAGTTGACCTTGATGCCGGTCTCCGCCTCGAACTGGTCGAGGACGGCCTGCGGCACGTATTCGGACCAGCCGAAGAGGTTCACTTCCTTCTTGGCGGCGGAGACATCGAGGGCGGCGCCGAGCGCGAGCCCGAGAGCGAACAACGAACCGAGGTAGTTCTTCATTTCGAGGAGGGAGAGGAGCGAGGGGGGCGGGTTCAGCGACGGAGGCGCTTCACCCATTCGGAGGCCAGCAGCAGCACGATCGTTGCCACGATGAAGATCGTCGAAAGCGCGTTGATCATCGGGTTGAGGCCCACCTTGGCCATGCCGTAGATGCGCAGCGGAAGCGTGGCCGAGGAGGAACTGGATGTGAAGTACGTGACGATCAGTTCGTCCATCGAGAGCGCGAAGGCCATGAGGGCGCCGGAGAGGATCGCCGGCATCAGGTACGGCACGATCACGTACCAGAACGCCTTCAGCGGGGTCGCCCCCAGATCGAGCGCCGCCTCCTCCAGCGCGGGATCGAGTCCGGCGAGGCGCGCCTGCACGGCCGCCATCACGAACGGGAAGCAAAACGTCGTGTGCGCCACGATCACCGTGCCGTAGCCGAGGCCCACATCGACGGTCTTGAAGAAGACCAGCAGACTAATGCCCATGATGATCTCCGGCACCACCATCGGGATGAAGGCCAGCGTGCTGATCGTGCGCACGCCGCGATAGCGGTAGCGATGCAACAACCACGCCCCGGTCGTGCCGACGACGACGGACAGCGCCGTCGCGAGCACCGCGACGAACACGCTGTTCTCCAGCGCCGCCATGAGCCGGTTGTCTCGGAACAGCATCGCGTACCACTTCAGCGTGAAGCCCTCCCAGACGATGTTGAGCCGCGAGCTGTTGAACGAATACGCCACCAGAAACAGGATCGGCGCGTAGAAGAAGAGCAGCACCAGGACCGTCCACCCGCCGAACAGCGCGCGAACGCGGGCCATCCCGCGCGCCGGCAGGTAGTTTCGTGTGGGGAGGGAGAGTCTCATCTCACGGCGAGCAGGTCTAGGGCGGTGGGCCCACCGTGCAAGCGGGTTTCCCGGCCCCGCGCCAAGCCCAAGTGCCGCGGGGTCGGACCTCGCCCGCGCGGGAGCGGGGCGCCACAGGGGACAGCCTCAGTGCGCGCGGATGAGTTCGAGCAACTCGCGGTCGAGCTTGTGGCCGCGGAACGAGTCGTACTTCACGTCGTCGCGGCCGCTGTCGACCACGCCGAACGCCCCGCGCAGGTTCCACATCGCCCAGCCCCACCCCGCCTCCCGCCAGAGCGCGAGCAGGTCGCTCATCCAGCCGATCATCGCCGCGTGCGGGGTGCGGTTGAAACAGCCCCATTCGCCCACGTGCACGGGCACGCCGAGGCGCGTAAGCGGCTCCCACTTCGCGATGAGCTCGGCGCGCAGCTTCTCGCGATCCCAGCGCACGCCGTGTTTGTCGGTCATCGGCCACACCGGCGGCTCGGTCGACTCGAACTCGTTGGCCGGCACCCAGGTCGCCGTGTAGTGGCTGACCATCTTCGGCAGATAGCCGCGCGTGCTCTGTACCAGTCCGAGGTCGACCAACCCCGGCACGGGCGTCTGCCCGATGTCGGCACCGTCGGCCACGATCAGGCGACTCGGATCCTCGGCGCGGATCGCAGCGACGAGCGCCTGCGCGGTCTCCACGTACCGGGAATGGTCGGCCATGAACGGCGGCTCGTTGAAGAGATCGAAGCTGAGCCGCTCGCTCGGGATCCCTTTGTAGCGGCGCGCGAAGGTGCGCCAGTGGTGCACGGCCACCGGCAACGCCCGGTCGAAGGATTCGCGCGGGCTGTCGAACAACTGCGCCGGCTCCTGTTCGCGGCCGTTCACGCAGTAGCCGGGGATGCGATGGAAGTTCAGGTTGATGTGGATGCCGTATTCGCGGCCCCACTCGATCGCCTCGTCGATCGGCGCCAGCGCGCGCTCGTCGATCTCCATCCACCGGTCCGCGCTCGACCACGCCCAGTACGACATCGGCAGCCGCGCGAAATCGAAACCCCATTCCGCCATCCACTCGAAGTCGCTCCGCCGGAAACGCTGGCCGCGCTGGCCGCCGGTGAGCTCGGTGAGGTTGAAACCGCGCCACCGCGGGATCTTCGGCTGGGCGTTCGGCGCAGGCGCGGCGACTGCCGCCTCCTTTGCCGACAGCGAACGGGAGAGAAGCAGCCCGGCCGTGACGGCGGCCGACGCACCGAGAAAGTGGCGACGATTCATCGGGTATTGAGGGGAATGGAAGGAACAAGCGCCAGGCCCCCGGGAAACGCAAGCTGCGCCACCCCGCCAAACCCGGCCCACGCATTATTCGCGAATCTCGCCCGTGCGCGGCGGTCCCGTTCAGCCGAGCGCGAGCCCGACCGCCAAGAGCAGACCGAACAGCGCCAGATGCGCCGCCGTACGGGCGAGCAGCCGGATCAGCTCCGGGGCCGGTGACGACGGTCGCAGCCGTCGCCAGCACGCCAGCCCGAGCGGCAATGCACCGAGACCCAACAGCACCGCTAGACCGAACCCACGCACCCACAAAACCACCGGCACCGCGCCGCTGAGCAGCACCGCCGCGCCGTACTGCGCACGACCGAAGCGCTCACCGAACCGCACAACCGTGGTGCGCTTGCCGGCCGCGGCGTCCGTCGCGCGGTCGCGATAGTTGTTCGCGACCAGGATGTTCGCCGCCAGGGCCCCGATCGCCGCCGCCGCCAACAGCACCTCCCAGGTGAGCGTGTGCGCCTGCACCCAGAACGTCGCGCCCACCGCCACCAGCCCGAAGAAGAGAAACACGAACACGTCGCCCAACCCGTGGTAGCCGAGCGGGTACGGCCCGCCCGTGTACGCGATCCCGCAGAGGATGCACAGCACGCCGAGCGGGAGCAGCCCCCAGCCGCCGAAATGGATCAGCCCGAGCCCGACCGCGAACGCCGCAGCGAACACCAGCAGCATCGCCGTGCGCATCGTGCCCGGCGTCACCCAGCCCGACGCCACCGCCCGCGCCGGACCCACGCGCTGCGCCGTGTCCGCACCCTGCACATAATCGAAGTAGTCGTTGGCAAAGTTGGTCCCGATCTGCACCAGCAGCGCGAAGCCCAGGCACAGCGTCGCTGCGCCCCAGTGGAACGCCCCGGCGTACGCCGCAAACGCCGAGCCCACCAGCACGGGCACCAGCGCGGCCGGCAGCGTTTTGGGGCGTGCAGCGAGCACCCAGATGCGGAGAGCGGAGGGACGTTCGTTCATTCTCGCCCCGGCTGGTAGCGGTCCGCCGGCGCGAGGGCGAGTTTCTCTTCCAACTCGCGGATGCGCGCGAGCACCGTGTCGGCCATCGCGTGGGGATTCGCGCGCTCCGGCGGCAGCGTGGGATGCAGCGCCACGAGCCAGTCGTACGCGTCGCGCTCGCGCCCGAGTTGGCGCAACAATTCGGCGTGCACGCGCGCCGCGTAGAACGGCGCTGTCGGCTGGAGCGAGGCCAGCCGGTAGCGTTCCGCGGCGCCGGAGCGGTCGTCGAGTTTCTGCAGGAGCAGGTTCGCGATCTCGATGTGCAGCAAGGGATGGTCCGGATGGTGCGCGAACGCCTTCTCGAGGTGCGCGATGGCCGCGCGCGCCTGCTCCTCGTGCACGTGGCGAACCACCGTCGCGGGCAACGCCGCCTCGCCGCCCAGCGCCTCGATCCGCCAGTACGGCAGGTCGTAGCCGATCATCCGCGCCCCGTTGAGCCAGAACGCCACCGGCCGCGGGTCCACCGCGCCGACCAGCCGCAGCGCCGCCTGCGTGCCGGAGAGGTCGTTGCGCTCCCAACTGGCGTTGGCGCGCAGCCAGAGCAGATCGGCGGCGAGCGCGCGGAAACCGCCGAGCAGACCGAGCGAGAACCCCTGCCCCATCGCCCCCTCCAGGCAACGCCACTCCAGCGCCGGTTGTTGGCGCACCTGCGCCGCCCAGGCCGGCGCCTCCAGCGGTCGCAGCGCCAGCCCGGCCGCGACGAGCACGCCGAGCATCGCGCCGGCGCGGGTCAGCGCAGGCAACGAACGGATACCTGTCGGGATCAACCGCATGGCGTGCCTCAGATCTCGCGCCGACGGAAACTCCACACCGCCAGCGCCAGGAACACCGCCGTGTAGGCCAGCCCGTAGAGCGCCACCCGGCCACCAAGCGCCAGCGCTGCACCGTCGGTTCCAGCAGTCAGATACTCACCCCCGAAGAGCTGGAAGTTGGGGAACACCAGCCCGATCAGCCCGCCACCGAACCGTTCCAGCCAGCCGTGTCCAGTCTGCCAGGCGTCGCGCGCGAGGTACTGCAGATGACAGATCACCAGGACAAGAAAGCCGGTCGCCTGCGCAAACAGGTTCGAGCGCGCGTAGCTGCCGACCAGTAGCACCATCGCCACGAGCAGACCGAACTTCACGCCCTGGAGCGCACCGCCCACCAGCACTCCGGCGTACGGCACCGCGGCGGCCGGCACCTGCGGCGCGTCCGCGAGCGGAGGGGGCAACGCTTGCGCCCCCAGCCAGAGCGCGCCAAGCAGCACCGCCGTGACGGCTGCGCAGAACACCAGCACGACCGCCCACGCGCCGAAAAACTTGCCGCAGATGAACTCGCTGCGCCGCACCGGCCGCGCCAGCACCGGCAGCACGGTGCGATTCTCCAGTTCACCGCCGAGGAGCTGCACCGTCGTCACGATCGTCAGCACCGAGCCGAAGAGGACCAGCGCGCCGTGACCGAAGTCCGCCACGAATTTCAGCTCCGCGCCGCCGAAGTCCAGCTCGCGCAGCCCAAGGCTGCCGACGACAAGCACCGCCGCCAGCAGCGTCGTGAACTGGAACACGCGCTGTCGCACCGCATCGAGGAACGCATGCGAGGCGAGCACGACCACCCGGTGGGGCGAAAACCGCAGCGATCCCGTGCCGACGGCACTCATCGGGACGCCTCCCCTTCCCGCTCGGCCCGCTCGACCGTCTCGAGAAAATAACGATCCAGCCGCGCCGCCGGCCGCTCCACCGCGTGCAGTCGCCCGCCCCGTTCGGCCAGCCAGTCTTCGAAGGCGGCGAGTTCCTCCGAGGGCAGGTGCTCCACGACAAGCGACTGCCGACCACAGCGCCCGAGCAGATCGTCCAGCGCGCCCTCGGCCAGCAACCGGCCGCGGTGCAGGATCGCCACCCGGTCGCAGATCTCCTCGATCTGGGTGAGCAGGTGCGAGCAGAGCAGCACCGTCCGGCCGCGCGCCTTCTGTTCGAGGATCAGCTCTGCGATGTCGGCCGCCCCGCCCGGGTCGACGCCCGCGGTCGGCTCATCGAGGATCAGTATCGAAGGATCGGCCACAAGCGCCTGCGCGAGGCCGACGCGCTGTAGCATGCCCTTCGAATAGGAGCCGACCCGCCGGTCGGCCGCATGGGCCAGCCCGACGCGACCGAGCAGCGCCGCGATCCGCTCCTCCCGCCCCGCGCGGGGCACGCCCGCCAGTTTCGCGTGGAAACGCAGCAGCTCCCGGCCGCTCAGGAAACGCGGGAAGTACGGCGCCTCCGGCAGGTAACCGATCGCCCGATGCGCGGCCGGATCGGAACCGGGCACGCCGGCGAGGAGACATTCGCCCAGCGTCGGCCGCAACAGCCCGAGCAGGGCCTTGAGCGTGGTGCTCTTGCCGGAGCCGTTGGGCCCGAGCAGCCCGTAGATCTGGCCGGGGTGGACCCGGAGTGAGAGGTCGTCGACGGCGCGCACCCGCTGGCGCCCGCCGGGGAGCGGATAGTCCTTGGTCAGGCGCCGGATCTCGATGGCGGGAGGGCGCTGCGCCGGATCGGTCTCGTTCGCCGCCATTGCCATCCCCCGTTGGCCTCAGGCCGTCACCGGATTGTGAATCCAGAGAACTGCGGCGACCTCCGCTCGCCGCTGCGTTCGGTCTTGCGGATGTAGCCCGGCATCGCCTCGGCGAGCCCGCGCAGGAAGGCCTCGATCTCGGGCTTCTCGCCCTCGACCTCGAGGTGCACCCGCCCGTCGGGCAGGTTGCGCACGAAGCCGGTGACCTCGTACTCCTTCGCGACCTGGCTCGTGGTGTAACGGAACCCCACGCCCTGGACATGCCCGGTGAAATAGACGGTCTCGTGCTGGACTTCGCTCATGCGGCCGAGAAAGGAGTGACTTGAAGCGGCGTCATCACGCCCAAAATCATGCGCAAACTCAACCCGGAACGCACGTTCCGTGCGTCGCACGTCCAAACGCGGTTATTTCCCTTTCCTTGCCCCCCGCCGGATTCACACTGCGCGGCCGAGGCCCTCGGCCCCGCACGCCATGAACAACTCCAGCAACAACAGCAGTCCCGAAGATGGTGAGGAGCATGGCGAACTCGTTTGGAACGAGTTCGACTGGGAGCGTTACCTGCGGCAACGCGACGAGGCCGTGACCGAGTACCGCCGCTGCTACGATCAGGCCGCGGAGTCGGCCGACCGCCTCGACGAGGTGGCCCGCCAACTTGGGTGGGAACCCACGCTCGATGGCGATCTCGAAGGCGAGGACGACGACGAATTCGACTCCGACGATCTCGACCCCTACACGCTGCACCGCAACCCGGTCTACGTCGCCACCCGCGCGCTCTTCGCCAGCCTGATCGAACGGCTGGAGACGGCGGTGGTCGCCGGGGAAGGGATCGCCCCCGCGCAGGCATTCACGCTGTTGCGCCGCCTGCACCGGGCCGAGATGGCCGTCGTGCTCGGCGTGCAGTCGCTCGACCTCGGCGACAACACGCTCGGCATCTCCGAGCTCAAACGGGCGCTCGGTCTGCTCAACTCCGCCATGGGGGTGCTTCCCGACGCCGCGGCCGATGCCGCGCCCGGCGACGCCGGTCCGCCGCTGAGCCGGTACGCGCTGGCCCGCCTCTTCGATCTGCGCGAGATCTGCCTGCGCGTGGTCCGCGAGTGCCGACAGGAACAGGAGCACCCGCGCGACGACGACGAACAGTCGTAGTCGAAACGCCACTGCGTGGTCCGCGGGAAGCGCCAACCGCCGCAACGGAAACTGGCGGAGAGCGGGGGATTGGCTGGCCTCCGGCCACTGCGTTGCAGCGTGCTCCGCGCGGTCCTTCTTCCCTTCGCTCCGTTGAACCCAAGGGAGCTGAGGACCAGCTCCATCTCCCGTGCGTTCCGGTACGCCGGGGATGAAACTGGCGGAGAGAGGGGGATTCGAACCCCCGATAGGCTGTTACACCTATAACGGTTTAGCAAACCGCCCCCTTCGGCCACTCGGGCATCTCTCCGAAAGTTGCGCCGGATGAAAGCCGCACCGAAGTCGAGTGCAAGGCCTTTTCCCGGAGGAACACCGTCCGGCCTCCACATTTTCCCGCGCCGCAGCGCGATGCCGACGCAGCAACTTCGCCCGACCGCACGCGAAAAGGAAAAAGGGGTTGACTTGCCCGGCCGAGAGCGGAGCCTCGGCGCCTTTCGTATGACCACCACGACCGAGACCAAGCCCGAGACCAAGTCCCGCAGTCTCTCCCCGGACGAGATTCCTTTCCACAACACCCAGTCGTTCGGCCGTTACACGACCGACACCGGCAAGCTCCTTCCCCGCAAGTACACCCGGATGTCGGCGAAGCAGCAGCGCAAGGTCACCAAGACCATCAAGCGCGCGCGCAACATCCACCTGGCGGCCTAAGCCGTCGGCTCCGCCCGTTTTCCGAAGCCGGAGTTCACGCTCCGGCTTTTTTTGGGTCCACCCCCCGGCACATGGCGGCGATCCATCAGCCAACCACAGCCAACCTCCGGCGCCTCGCCCGCGTCCTCGCCGAAGGTGGACTCGTCGCGGTGCCCACCGAGACCGTCTACGGGCTCGCCGCCAACGCGCTCGAGCCCCGCGCCTGCCGCGCCATCTTCCGCGCCAAGCAGCGTCCCCTCTCCGACCCGCTCATCGTGCATGTGCCCTCGGTGGCGGCCGCCGCGCGACTGGCCTTCCTCAATGCCGAGGCGCGGCAACTCATGCGCGCCTTCTGGCCCGGGCCGCTCACCATCGTCCTGCGCAAGCGCCCGCTCGTGCCCGCGGTCGCCACCGCCGGCGGCCCGACCGTCGCGATCCGCTGTCCCGCCCATCCGGTGATGCGCCGCCTGCTGCGGCTGTGCCGGCTGCCGCTCGCCGCACCGAGCGCCAATCCCTTCGGCTTCATCAGCCCGACCACCGCCGAGCATGTCGAGGCCGGTCTCGGGCGCCGCATCCCGCATATCATCGACGGGGGCGCCTGCCACGTCGGGGTCGAGTCGACGATCGTCGACCTCTCCGATCCGGGCGCGCCCCAGGTCCTGCGCGTGGGCGGAATCACCGCCGCGCAGATCGCCAGGGTGCTCGGCCGGCCGGTGCCGGTGCGCAACCAGGCGGTCGTCGCCGCCGGGCCGCTGCGCGCCCCCGGCCTGCTCACGCGTCACTACAGTCCGCGTACACCGCTGCGGTTGCACAACCGGATCTCCGCGGCGCTGCTGCGCCGCGCCGCGGCCGACGAGGGACTCATCCTGTTCGCGGCGCCGGATCCGGGCCTGCCGAAGACCGCCGCCCGGGTGACGATCCTCTCCCGCCGCGGCAGCGCCAAGGAGGCCGCGCGGCGGCTGTTCGCCGCGCTCCACAAACTCGACCGCGCGGGCCTGCGCCAACTCCACGCCGAACTCGCCCCGGAGACCGGTGCGGGCATCGCCGTCAACGACCGGCTGCGCCGCGCGGCCGCGAAGCGGCGCGGGCACGAGTAGCGGTGCCGCCGAAGCGGCGCCGCGTTTCTCCGGAGTCCCGCCACGGAAGCAAGAAGGGACGGAGGCTTGCTCCGTCCCCAGCGACTGCGGTGCGAAGGCCGCGCGGACCGGGCCGCGGGCGCCGGCTAGCTGTGTTTGCCGGAACCCGAACCGTCGTCCGCGGCGACGAAGTAGTCCTTGTAGGACTTATCGTAATACTGCGCGTAGTAGTAGCCGCTGGCCGAGACGTTCAGCGCGTTGAGCACCGCGCCGAAGCAGGGCACGTTGGTCTGCGTGAGCCGTCGCGCGCAGAACTGCGCCGCCTTCCGGCGGACGTGGTTGAACATGATCGTGAAGACCGAGCCGTCGACGAGCGGCAGCAGGACCATCGCGTCGCTCACCGCGGCCAGGGGCGGCGTGTCGACGACCACGCGGTCGTAGCGCTTGCGCAACTCCGCGAAGAGCCGGCCGAACTCGGGGCTGTTCAGCACCTGCGTGGGATTCTTCGCCCGCCCCCCCGTCGGCAGGATGTCGAAGTTGGGCTGATGGTTCTTGAGGATCAGCGAATCCAGGTCCGCACCACCGACACAGAAGTCGATCACGCCCTTGAGATTCGGGACGCCGAAGGAGCGGTGGACGTTGGGTTTCCGCAGGTCGCAGTCGATGATGATCGTGCGCTCGCCGTGGGCGGCGAAGGTGAGCGCCAGGTTGGAGCTCACGAAGGACTTGCCCTCGCTCGGGGTCGTGCTGGTGACGAGGATGACCTTGGCGTTCTTGCTCTCGTCCTTGAGGCGCAGGTTGGAGTGGAGCGAGAGGAACGCCTCGGCCGCCTGCGGGTCGGCGTTGGAGAGGGCGACCTGGGATTTCTCGATCGCCTCCAGCCGGCGGATCTGCGGGACGATGGCGATGAGCGGGAGCCCGACGACCGCCTCGATGTCGAAGGCGCTCTTCACGCGGTCGTCGATGAACGCCACGAAGAACGCGAAGGCCAGGCCGAACCCGAGCCCGCCGAAGACCCCCGCGGCGATGTTGGTGAGGTAGCGCGGATAGGAATGGTTGCCCGGCGGCAGCGCCCGATCGAGCCGGCGGGCGTTCTGCGTCTCGATGTTGGCGCTCATCGCCGTCTCGCGCATGCGGGCCACGATGCTCGCGAGCAGCTGCTCGTTCACCTCCAGCTCGTTCTGGGAGGATTTGTACTCGAGCAGCATCCGGTCGAGCTTGAGCGCCTCCGTCTCCTGGGCGGCCAGGTCGTCGCGAGTCTGCTCGTACGCCCGGCGGTTCGTCTCGTACTCGCTGAGCACGTTGCTCGCGGCGGTGCCCAGAGCGCGGGCCAGCTCGGCCTCGGTCTGGCTGAGCGAGTGCACGGCCTCGAGCATCTTCGGGTGCTTGGCGCGGTAGCGCTGCTGGAGCTGCGCGATCGAGATCTTCTGCGCGGCGACCTGCTGGGAGAGGTTCGAAATCAGCGCATTGGCCGCGATGAACGTCAGGTCGGCCAACGGCGTGCCATCGCGCTGGGCCTCCTGCACCTGCCGCCAGCGCACCTCCGCCTCCTTCATGCGGGACGAGGACTGGGTCAGGAACGAGTTGAGCGCCTTGAGCTTCTCCGTGACGATGTCCTTGCGCTGGTCGAGGGACACCATGTTGTTGCGCTCCTTGTACGCCTGAAGATTGATGCCGAGTTCCTGGACCTTCTTGCTCTGCGTGTCGGCGCGGTTCTTGAGGTCCTCGACGGCCTTCATCGACTCGCTCATGCGCTGCCGCGCATTGTAGGTCATGAACTCGTCGACGAAGAGATTGGCCACCTTCGCCGCCACGACCGGATTCGGGTGGGTGTAGCTGACGACGAGGACGCGCGTCTGCCGGATCGGGGTGACGAGGCGGAAGTTCCCGATGATTTCGCGGGGCGAAATCGGATCGCCGCTGCCGCCCTTGTCGTACGGGGCCATGAAGGCCTTGGCATCGTCGCCGACGAGCCGCTCGGCCACCTTCTCGACGATGGCGTAGCTTTCGAGCAGCTTCACCTGCGTGTTCAGATCCTCGGGACCGCGCAATTCGGAGTCGCGAACCTCAGCGACCTTCATGACCACGGCGTCGCGGCGCAGGATCTCGATGGTGGCGCTGGCGGTGTAGAGCTTGGTGCGGCTGAAGGTGTAGACGAGCGACCCGCTGCACACGACCAGGAACACCACGATCACATACCACATCCGCTCGCGCAGGATCAGCAGGTAGTCGCGGAGGCTGCGATGCGGCGAACCGTCCTGCTCGCCGTAACCGTAGGCGTCGGAGCCGTAGCCGTAGTGGCCTTCGCCGCTGGCGCGGTACTCGTTCTGGGGCTGGTTGGACCGGCGAACCTCGCCGGCGGCCATCGGGCCGGAATCGGACGGATCAGCGTTGGTCATAACACGCGCTCCGGAACATAGATGACATCGTCCCGACGCAGCACCAGCGGGTCCTTGGCGGCTCCGGACATGAGTTCATCGGCGTTGATGACGAGATTCTCCACCCGTCCGTCGGACGAGGTGCGTGACAGGCGAACATGCCGGCGGTCGGCGAGCCGGCTAAACCCGCCCGCCCGGGACACCGCGTCGATGAGCGTGAGTTGCTGCTCGGGCGGGTACTCGACGGCCTGGGGCGAGTTCACCGCCCCGAGGACATTGACCGTGGAGACCTGATACTTGACGACAAGGATGTTGATCTGCGGGTTGACGAGATAGTCGCGGTCGTACGCCTCCCGCACGGCCCGCTCGACCTCGGCCACCGAGCGGCCCCTGGCCTCGATCCGACCGATGAGCGGCAGGTAGAGATCGCCGTCTTGGGAGACGCGCAACTCACGATCCAGATCCGGCTCCTGGAAGACCTTCACGCTGACGACATCACCCGGCTCGAGCGTGTAGTCCTTGGAGGTGACCGGGGCTCCCGCCGCCCAGAAAGGCAGCACGAGCCAGTCACTTCAGTAGCGGAGAGAAGCTCCGAAGCTCAGGATGTTGCTGTTGAAACCCAGTCCGCTGCGGTTCGAAGAATTCTTCCGGTGGGCATACATGCCGTAGAACGAGACCACCTCGTTCAAAGCGTAGACGACGCTGGCGTTGCCGACGAAGAATTCGTCCTCGCGCCGTACGCTCGTCGTGGCCCCGGGCACCGCGGCGTAGTCCGACATCTCGTAGCTGAGGCCCAACCCAGCGCTCCATTGCGGGGTGAACTCGAACCGCCCCGAAGCGCCGAAGGCGAGGACCTTCTGCGAGGTACCCAACCCGGAGTTGTTGAAGTCGTTGGAGACGGTGAGGTCGAACGAGGCTTTCGGCGAATAGACGTAGGTCAACGCACCGGAGAACCCGAGCTGGCCCGTCGTGTCGCCAACGTCGGGATTGCGCATGCCGTAACCGACGCGGAACTGGCCGTTGAGCTTCGGGGTGAACTCGCCCTTCGCGCCCACATTGAAGAAATGGTCCTTCGAATCGGCGGACGGGGCGGTGCCATGCTCCCAGATATAGGTGGCACGATACCGGTAGCCAACGCTCACATCGACCTTCGGTGTGGCGGCATAGTAGAAGTCGAGCGGGACGCTGAAATTCACGCTGTCGGTCAACGCCGAGTCGGGATAGTCGATCGCGTTGTACCCGAAGCCCGCGCCGAGGCGGGTCTTCGCAGTCGCCGACCAAATGCCGTCCACGCCCGCGCTGGTCACCGTGTGGCGGACCGCCTGCTCGCGATTGCGCATGGTCATGCTGCCTTGGTTGAGTTCGCGATAACCGGCTTGGGCGTTGAGCTTGGTGAGCGCCCCCTCGTAGGAGTAGCGCCCGACAGCCGAGAACAACTCGTCCTCGTAGATCCGGTGGGCAAGGTCGTCGTAGCTGGTGATCTCTTCGGTGACCGTGAGCGTCCCCTTCGAAAGACCGCCCAAGTAGCTCAACTCGAGACCGGGAGTGTAAACCGTAGCCAGGTCGGAGGAGTCCCCCTCGGAAGCAAGGCGCACATTGTCATCCCAACGAACTTGGGCATCGCCTTTCATGTGGAGCGAGAGGTCCGGTCCGAGCGCGAATCCGGTCTGGGCGCAAACCCAGGCGGGCAGGCACACCCACGCGGCAACTCCGATGATCGTTCTGCGGTTCATGGCTGGATCTATTGTTGGGGGGCGAAAAGCGCTCAGTTGGAGGGGCTGACGATGTCGGGATTGATGATCGGCTGCGGCAGCGGGATGGCGGCTGCAGCGGCCGGTGCGGCCACCGCCGCCGGCGCCGCCAGCGCCTCGCGCACTTCGGCGGGAACACAATCGGCCACGCCCGCGACGATCTCGGCCGAACGGTCGGGATAGACATCGAGCACCGTGCGCACGATCTCCGGGGCGAGATTCGGGAGGCTCTTGCACACCTCGCAGGCGATCTCCGTGACCTTGGCCGGCATCGCGGTCGCCGCGGCACCGACCAGCTTCACCGCCACGTCGGGGTTGTCCACGGCCGTCTTCGCGATGAGCGCCGGCGCCTTCTCGGCGTCCGCCACAGCCTGAGCGACCAGAGCATCGATGTTGACTTCGGCGCGAACCATCAAAGCCGCCAGTGGGATGGCGACGAGCAGGGAGAGAAAACGTCTGTTCATAGGAGGCAGGCTGCAGGTTTGGGTTTGCATCCATGGAACAAGACAGCGCCAAGAGCAGCAAGGCCTAATTTGGTAGCGTTCGCCGGGCGGATCCTTACGGTCCCCGCCGCCAAACCCAATGGATCCCCGCCAACCGAAGGTGCTCTCCGCCGCCCCCGCCCGCCAGCCCTGGTGGGCGTTCCCCATCTCCGCCCACCGCGAAGCCGCCGGAGTGAAGATCCGCATCGCCTGGGGGCGACTGGCCCTGCAACTGCTCACCTTGGCCGTCGCCGCATGGCTCGCGATGGGCAGCGGCATGTTTCTCTGGATCAAATACTACCGCGGTTTCGCCGAAGCCAGGCTCGTCGACATTCTCCTGCCGAACCGCTGGGCCGGCTACCGCACCGCGCGGGGCAATTTCTACATCAAGCAGGCCATGCAGGAACTGGCCGACCAGAAACCGTTCAAGGCCATCCACCACCTGCGCGTCGGCGTGGCCGCCGCCCCGAGCAATCTCGAGGGCCGCATCACCCTCGCCAAGTTCTTCTCCTACCACGGGAGGTTCGAACTCGCCCGGCGCACCCTGCTCGACGGCATCCCCCACTCCCAGCACGACCCCGAATTCGTCCGCGCCCTTTTCGCCTTCCTCCTGCGCTACCAGGAGGACGAGCAGATCTGCCGCCTCGCCGCCGACCTGCTCCCCGCCACCCCGCTCGTCGACAACCGCAACCAGCTCATCGCCCTCGCCGCCGCCACCGCCCACTTCCATCGCGGCAACTACGACGAGGCGGAAACCCTGCTGCGCGCCTACGCCCTCGCCGACACCAAGGACGGCCGGCTGCTCGCCGTGCGCATCGAATGGGACCGCGGCCACCACGATCTGGCTCTCCTCCGGCTCGAGTCCTACCTGCGGCTCTTCCCGGCCGAGGAGGACTTCTACAACCAGCTCGCCCTCTTCAACCGCGAACTCGGCCGCTTCGCCGCCGTCGAGAAGTACGCCATCCTGCGCCAGATCGCCAATCCGCGCAGCACCGCCGCCCGCATCGACCTCCTCCTCGCGTACAAGCTGAACCACGACACCGCCCAGTACCAGCGCGAGGTCGACGCGTTCTTCCGCGACTTCCCCGGCGATCCCGCCGTGCTCGAGGCCCTCGCCAACTTCGGCGCCGGGCAGGGCGACACCGCCCTCGTCCTGCGGGTGCGCCAGCACCTGCTGGCGCGCAATCTCCCCACCGCCGCCGTCGGCCTCATGATCGCCGAGGCGCACCTCGTCGCCGGCGAGCACCGCGCCGCCCTCGATTACCTCTACGAACTGGGCCGCGCGCGGCCCGAGTGGTTCCAGAAGTCCCTCGGCTTCATCAACGGCCTGCAGGCCGTGGCCTGCTACGGCCTCGACCAGCGCGAGGACGCCGACCTCTACCTGCAGCATTTCCTCGCCCAGCCCGAGATCCGCGCCGAACAGCTCGCCGCCATCGCCAACCATCTGGTCGTCGCCGGCGCCAAGCGCCCGGCGCGGCAGGTCCTCGCCCAGGCCGTCGCCGCCGATCCGCGCAACCAGAACGCGCTCACGCGCCTCATCGCGCTCGATCTCGAGGGCGCCCCCACGCCCGAGCTCACCGCCAACCTCCGCCGGTTGCTCGCCATGCGGCGCCCCGCGCCTGCGGTCCTGCAGCTCGCCCGCACCCGCCTCTCCAGCGACCGGTACCTGTTCGTCGCCGGTCGCGAGGAGCTGCTCGCCGCGATCCAGGCCGCCCTCGCCCGCGGCCCCGTCCTCCCCGTCACCGCCTGCGCACCCACTCGGGCAGCCCGTAGCCACCAACCGGACGCACGATCACGCCGCCCCGTTGCAGCTTCTGGAAGACGGCGTTGCCGTCGCCCACCTTGACGAGGAGGAAGTTCGCTGCGCTCGGCACGACCTCCAGCCCGAGCTGCCGGAAACCCTTCGTGAGCTGCTTGAGCCCGGCGTTGTTCACCCGCCGCGCCCGCTGCACGAACGCTTCGTCGTCGAGCGCCGCGATCGCGGCCTCCTGCGCGAGCGAGTTCACGTTGAAGGGCTGGCGCACGCGGTTGAGCAGCGCCACGAGCTCCGCCGCCGCGTAGCCGTAGCCCACGCGGATGCCGGCCAGCCCGTAGATCTTCGAGAACGTCCGCAGGCAGATCACCTTGCGCCCCTCGGCGATGAGCGGGCGCAGGTCCGGCGGATTCTCGACGTACTCGGCATACGCCTCGTCGAGCACGAAGACCACGTGCTCCGGCAGCGCGCGCACGAACTCGAGTATCTCCGCCTCGCTGTTGACCGTGCCCGTCGGATTGTTCGGGCAGGCGAAATAGACCAACTTGGAGCGCGGCGTGATCGCGGCGGCCATCGCCTGGAGATCGTGCACGTGGTTGACCAGCGGCACCTCGACCGGCTTCGCGCCGAAGAGCAGCGTCACCAGCTTGTAGACGATGAAAGCCGGCTTGCCCATGACGACCTCGTCGCCCGCGCCGAGGAACGCGTGGCCGAGCAGCTCGAGCAGCTCGTTCGAGCCGTTGCCCACCGCGATCTGCTCCGGCTTCAGCCCGAGCTTGGCGGCGAGCCTGTCGCGCAGCCTCACGCAACCGCCGTCGGGATACAGTTGCGAGTCCTTCATCGCCGCACGCATCGCCTTCAGCCCCTTCGGCGAGGAGCCGATCGGGTTCTCGTTCGACGCCAGCTTCAGGATCGTCGCCGGATCGAGCCCGAGCTCCCGGGCGACATACTCGATCGGCTTGCCGGGTTCGTAGACCGGCTGCGACATGACATGGCGTTGAGCGAGATCGTTGATGGTCATGGCTAAAAACGCTGCGGCCTGCCCCGCGGCGTTTCAATCAACTTCCCGCGGCCGACGCCCGGGCGCGTCACTCCGCAGGAAGGTTCAGCTACCACCGGTGCGAGCGCCAGGCGCTCGCACCGTTCGCCTCTGAGGCATGAGCCGGCCCACAACGCCCGGCCCTCACCCCCGCAGAAACTTGTCGATCGAATGCGCCGCACGTTTGCCGTCGCCCATCGCGAGGATGACCGTCGCCGCGCCGCGCACGATGTCGCCCCCGGCGAACACCCCGGGAAGACTGGTCATCCCGTTGGCGTCGACCTCGATGTTGCCGCGCCTGTTCAGCTTGAGTTCGGGACTGGTCGCCGTGAGCAACGGATTGGCTCGCGTGCCGATGGCCACCACCACGACGTCGCAATCGATGACGAACTCCGAGCCGGGGATCGCGACCGGACTGCGGCGACCGGAAGCATCGGGTTCGCCGAGTTGCATGCGCACACACTTCAAGCCGGAGACCCACTTCTTCTCGTTGCCGAGGACCTCGAGGGGCGCCACGAGCAGCTCGAACCGCACCCCTTCCTGCTGCGCGTGGTGCACCTCCTCGACCCGCGCCGGCATTTCCGCCAGCGTGCGACGATAGACGATGCTGGCGACCTCGGCCCCGAGGCGCTTGGCCGTGCGCACCGCATCCATCGCCACATTGCCACCGCCCACCACCACCACTTTCTTGCCGACCAGGACCGGCGTGTCCGCAGAGGGAAATTCGTAGGCGGCCATCAGATTCACCCGGGTGAGGTATTCATTGGCCGAGTATACGCCCTTCAGATTCTCCCCGGGCACGTTCATGAAAACCGGCAACCCCGCACCGTTGGCGATGAACACCGCATCGAACCGCTCACGCAGTTCCGCCAGCGTGTAGGTGCGGCCGACGACGACGTTGCACTCGATCGCGACACCAGCGTCGCGCAGGCGCTGTACCTCGAGATCGACGATCTTTTTGGGCAACCGGAACTCGGGAATGCCATACACGAGCACGCCACCCGGCTGGTGCAGCGCCTCCAGAACGGTCACCGCGTGGCCCTGTTTGGCCAACTCACCAGCCGCGGTCAGGCCGGCCGGGCCGGCGCCGACGACAGCGACCTTCTTGCCGGTGGCCGGAGCAACCACGGGCTTGGTTCCGTTGCGATGCTGGAGCGCCCAGTCCGCCACATAGCGTTCGAGATAACCGATCGCGACCGGTTTGCTCTTCACTCCGCGGATACATTCGACCTCGCACTGGGTTTCCTGTGGGCACACGCGGCCGGTGACCGAGGGCAATGCGTTGTCCCCCAGCAGGCTCTGCGCCGCGGCGACGAGGTCGCCCTCGGCGATGTGGCCGATGAAGCGTGGGATATTCACGCGAACCGGGCAGCCCTGCACACACTTGGGGTCCTTGCACTGGATGCACCGTTCCGCCTCAAGCAACGCCAGTTGCTCGTCGAACCCGAGGTTGACCTCCTGGAAGTTCGTGGCGCGCGCAGCGGCCTCCTGCTCGGGCATCGCTTGGCGCTGGATGGCCATGCGCTCCTTGGGGGAAAGCTTCTTGTCCATGTCGGGAATGGTGTGGGATGGAAGGGGTGGATCAGTGCTTCAGACCGATGCGGCATTCGTCGCCGCAACGCGCGGCGGCTTCCTGCTCTTGCGTCCGGTAGGTGGAGAGGCGGTCGGCGAGCAGGTCGAAGTTGACCTTGTGGCCGTCGAATTCGGGGCCGTCTACGCAGGCGAACTTCGTCTCGCCGTCGATTTCAACCCGGCAGCCGCCGCACATCCCGGTGCCATCGACCATCACGGGATTGAGCGATACGATCGTGTGCACGCCGAACGGCTTGGTGAGGTTCGCGACCGCCCGCATCATCGGCACGGGGCCGACTGCGTAGACGATGTCGATCCCGCCGGCAGCCAGCAGCTCTTTGGCCGCATCGGTCACAAAGCCCTTGCGACAGTAGCTGCCGTCGTCGGTGCAGACGACCACCTCGCCGAGACGTTTCAACTCCTGCTCGAAAATCACCCACTCCTTCGAACGGCCGCCGATCACGCTCACGACCGACACGCCGTTGCGATGCAACCCCTGCGCGATCGGATGGACGACCGCCGTGCCCACGCCGCCGCCCACGCACAGGGCGCGGCCCCGCGCGATGAGCTCGGTTGGCATACCCAACGGGCCTGAGATGTCGCGGATCTCGTCGCCCGCCTTGAGTGCCACGAGCTCGCGCGTGCTCTTCCCCACCGACTGAACGACCAGCGAAATCGTGCCGGCCACCGGATCGCCATCCGCAATCGTGAGCGGAATCCGCTCGGCCCGCTCGGCCCGCCGCACGATGACAAACTGGCCGGGCTGGCGAATCTGCGCGATGCGCGGTGCCTCGACGTCGAGGCGGGTGACATTGGGGCTGAGCTGGGTGCGAGCGACGATGCGGTGCATGGAGAGACGAGGAGAGGGAGAGGTCGGACGCTAGCGCGAACGCTTCGGCACACACAAGCACGCGCTAGCAGCCTGTCGGACTTCGTCCACCAGGCTGCTGAACCAACGGGCTGCGCCCGTTGGAGAAAATGTGGGAGAAGAATGAACACCGGCCCGATCCGTGCGTCGAAAGGAGCA
>JAGVUB010000089.1 GCA_019136515.1 Verrucomicrobiota bacterium | reverse complement strand
TGCGGCGTGCGCTACCTCACGCTCTACGCCTTCTCCGCCGAAAACTGGAAACGCCCCGCCGCCGAGGTCAACGCCCTCATGCTGCTGCTCCAGCGGTTCCTGCGCAGCGAACTCGACGAGCTCGTCGAGAAGCAGGTCCGGCTCCACACCATCGGTCGCACCAGCGAGCTGCCCGGCGCCGTGCGCAAGGAGCTCGACCGGACGCTGAAGGCTACCGCCGGTTTCACCGAGCACCACCTCATCCTCGCCCTCAACTACGGCTCGCGCACCGAGATCGTCGACGCCGCCGCGGCCTACGCCCGCGCGGTCGCCGCCGGCCGGGAGGACCCGGCCGAGTGCTCCTACGAAAAACTCGCGCGCCACCTCTACACCGCCCAGATCCCTGATCCCGACCTCGTGATCCGCACCTCCGGCGAGACACGCATCAGCAACTTCCTGCTGCTCCAGGCCGCCTACGCCGAGTTCCTCTTCACCCCCACCCTCTGGCCCGATTTCACCGCCGCCGACTTCCGCGCCGCCCTGGCCGACTTCGCCGGCCGCGAACGCCGTTTCGGCGCCACCGGCGACCAGCTCAAGGCCAAGCCCTGACCAGCCGCCGGCGCCACCTCGCCACCCGCCATCCCTCCGACCGTGCTCAAACGCGCCATTTCCACCCTTGTCCTCTGGGTCGCGCTGATCGTGCTGTTGCGCTACTTCGGCCGCCCGGCCGCCGTGCTCTTCACGACGTTGCTCGCCGTGCTCACCCAGCACGAGCTCTACGGCATGCTCGCGCGCATGGGCCACCGGCCGTTCCACCGCTTCGGCCTGCTCATAGGCGCGACCATGCTGCTCGTGCCCTACGCGGTGCGCACGCTCGCCCCGCAGTACTTCATCACCGGCCCGGGCATGACCGCCTCGCTGATGGCGCTGGCCGTCGTGCTCTGCTGCGTGCGGCTGCTCTCGGTACGCGATCCGGGCAGACGGTTCGACACCCTCGCCGCCACCCTCTTCGGCATCGCCTACGTGCCGTTCATGTTCCACTTCGTCATCGAGATCTTCTTCCTGCGCGACGCCACCAATCCCAACCAGGGCCTCATGCTCGTCGTCTGGCTCGTGGCCGTCTCCAAGTTCTGCGACGTCGGCGCGCTGCTCGTCGGCACCGCCATCGGGCGCCACAAGATGTCGCCCACCATCAGCCCCAAGAAGAGCTGGGAGGGCCTCGTGGGCGGCGTGATCGTCGCCTCGGGGGTCGGCACCGCGCTCGTCTATTTCTTCCAGCCCAGCGGCCTGTATCCGGAGAGCTTCACCCTACTCTGGAGCGCGCTCGCCGCGATCCCGATCGCGCTCATCGCCGTCGTCTCCGACCTCGTCGAGTCGATCATCAAGCGCCGCGCCGACATCAAGGACTCCGGCAACGCCATCCCCGGCATCGGCGGCGCCTTCGACCTGACCGACAGCGTCATCCTCACCGCGCCGGCCGCGTACATCCTCTTCGCCTACCTGCTGCGCCTCGGCGGCGCCTGAGCGATCATGGCCGGCCGCAAACGCATCGTCCTGCTCGGAGCGACCGGCTCCATCGGCGAGAACGCCCTGCGCGTGATCGCGGCCCACCCCGACCGGCTCGAGCTCGTCGGCATCGGCGCCCGCGCCAGCACGGCCAAGCTCGCCGCCATCGCCCGCCGCTTCGGCGTGCCGCACGTCGCCCTCACCGATCCCGCTGCCGCCACCGCCGCGCGCGGCGACAACCCGTTTCCCGCCGGCACCACGCTCCACGCCGGTCCCGAGGCGCTCACCACGCTCGCCACCCTGCCCGAGGCCGACCTCGTGCTCGTCGCCGTTGTCGGCACCACCGCGCTGCAACCCACGCTCGCCGCCATCGCCGCCGGCAAGGACATCGCGCTCGCCTCGAAGGAGATCCTCGTGATGGCCGGCAAGTTCGTGATGGCCGCCGCCCGCGAGCGCGGAGTGCGCCTGCTCCCGGTCGACAGCGAGCACAACGCCCTCTTCCAGTGCCTCGGCGCCGAGCCGCCACGCGCCATCCGCCGCGTCATCGTCACCGCGTCCGGCGGCGCCTTCCGCGACCGTCCCGAGGCCGAGCTGGCCCACGTCACGCCAGAGGACGCCCTGCGCCACCCCAACTGGTCGATGGGCCCGAAGATCACCGTCGATTCCGCCACGCTCGCCAACAAGGGCCTCGAGATGATCGAGGCGCAGTGGCTGTTCGGCCTGCGTGCCGAACAAGTGGAGGCAGTGCTCCACCCGCAAAGCATCGTGCACGGCCTCGTCGAGTACGTCGACGGCTCGATCCTCGCGCAGCTCACGCCGCCGAGCATGACTTTCGCGATCCAGCACACGCTGCTCTTCCCCGAGCGCCTCGCCGGCGTGGAGCCCACGCTCGATTTCGCGAAGCTGCTCACGCTCGATTTCCGCCCCGTCGACGACTCGCGCTATCCCTGCCTGCGCCATGCGCGCGAGGCCATGCGCGCCGGCGGCACCGCCCCCGCGATCTTCAACGCCGCCAACGAGGTCGCGGTCGCCGCCTTTCTCGCGCACAAGCTGCCGTTCCTCTCGATCGCCCGGGTCGTCGGCGAGACCCTCGCCCGCGTCTCCGCCACGGAACCGGCCGCGCTCGACGAGGTCCTCGTCGCGGACCAACAAGCCCGCGTCATCGCCCACCAGCTTCTCGCCGGCTGAGCGCCGCGCCCGCCAACCTCCCGTTCCCCTTCATGCCCGACTCCCTGCTTTCCAGCCCGCTCGCCATCCTCGTCGGCATCGGCTGCCTCACGGCCTGCATCTTCATCCACGAGCTCGGCCATTTCCTCGCGGCGCGCTGGCGCGGCGCGCATGTGCCGCGGTTCTCCGTGTTCGGCCTCGGCAACCCGATCATCAAGCGCACCTGGCGAGGAGTGGAGTGGTGCATCTGCTGGATTCCCTTCGGCGCCTACGTGCAGATTCCGCAACTGGCCGACCTCGGTGAGATCGAGGGCGGCGAAGCCGACAAGGACGCTCCGCCGCGCCCGCCGCTCGGCTACCTCGACAAGGTGATCGTCGCCGTGGCCGGTCCCGTCTTCAACCTGCTCTTCGCCCTCCTGCTCGCCACTGTCCTCTGGTACGTCGGCGAGGAACGCAGCGCCGAGATGGCCACGACCCGCATCGGCTACGTGGCCCCCACGATCAAACTCTCCGACGGCCGCGAGGTCCCCAGTCCGGCCGCGCAGGCCGGGCTGCAGTTCGGCGACACCATCCGCTCCATCGACGGCCGCCGCACCGCCCAATGGCAGGACGTGCAAAACAGCATCGTGCTGGGCGCCGGGAAGGCCAATGGCGAACGCACCGCCGTCTTCGTCGTCGACCGCGACGGACAGCCGCTCACCATCACCCTCAATCCCCAGCTCGCCACCAACGAGAAGATCCGCCGTATCGGGATCTCCCCCTACGTCGAGGCCAAGGTCCACTCGGTCGTCGCCGGTTCGCCCGCCGCCCAGGCCGGTTTCCTCGCCGGTGACCACATCGACGCGATCGACGGCCAATCCATCCGCAGCTTCGCCACACTCGACGAGGCCCTGCGCCGCAACGCCGCTCGCGCGCTCGTCGTCCGTGTTATGCGTTCCGGGACACCGATCGACCTCACGCTGCCGGCCGGTGCCGCCGCCGGCATGGGCGCCAAGCTCGGGCTGCTCTTCACCACGGAGGTGACGCTGGTCCACACCGACCCGTTCACCCAGGTCGCCGGTTTCGTGGGCCAGACCTTCCGCACGCTCGGCAGCCTGATCAATCCCTTCTCCGACATCGGGCTCTCCAAAATGGGCGGCCCGATCGGCATCGTCGCCGGGTTCACCCAGGCCGCCCAAGCCGGTCCCCGCGTCGTGCTCTGGCTGACGATCCTCATCAACGTCGCGCTCGCCGTCTTCAACCTGCTGCCGATTCCCGTGCTCGACGGCGGCCACATCGTGTTCGCCACGATCGCGAAGCTGCGCGGGCGCGCCATCAATCCCGAGTTCATCGCCAAGCTCCAGTTCGGCTTCTTCGTGCTGCTCATCGCGATGATGCTCTACGTGAGTAGCCACGACATCCGCCGCCTGCGTCGCGAGCCGCGCCCGGCGAACGAGGCGCCCGCGCAGGAACAGCCGCCCGCCCCGGAGTCGCCGACGCCGGCCAAGCCCTGAGGCCGAAGTCTCCCGGTAGACAAACCGGTAACGATCTCCGGCCGACTCCGGGACCTGGTGCAATTGCCAGGCGAAGGCCGTTGCCCAGCTCGATTCCTACGTCCCTTCGTTCTCTTTGTTACCTTCTGTCGGTCCCAACGGCGCCTTCTCAGCTCAGGCCACCGACACCATGCGGGAGATGGGCGCTGCGGTGTCCAATTCCGCCCGGGCCTGCTCCATTTCGCGCAGGATCTGGTCGGCCTTCTGCAAAAAGTGACCGCCCGGCTCGGTCAGCTCCATGCGCCGCCCCTTGCGCTCGAGCAGCCGGCAGCCGACATCCCGCTCCAGCGCGCGCATCGAGTGGCTGATCGCGCTCTGCGTGAGGTGCAGTTCCTTCGCTGCCCGCGTGAAGCTCTGGCAGCGCACAACGGTGACGAAGGCCAGCAACTGCCGGCTATCGAGTGGACGGTTCATGGGTGGAGAAGTCGGCCTCGCGAAGAGGTTTCTCACCTCCTAACAGGCTGCTGAAAAACCACCGGTTTTGATGGAGCGGAGGCTTATCGCGGCGTATTCAGCCGCAAAAGCAAGCTGCGCTTGGGTGTTGGCGCCGCCGAAGCGGCGCGGCC
>JAGVUB010000154.1 GCA_019136515.1 Verrucomicrobiota bacterium | reverse complement strand
TGTTGGCCAGGGCAGGCTGGCGCAAGGTCGTGCCCCGGCCCAGCCATCCCAAGAAGGATCCGGGCGCCGAGGAGGCGTTTAAAAAAAGTTCGCCCAGATCGTCGCGCAGGAACGTGCGCAGCATGGGGCGCGGCTGAAGATCCTGTTCATGGACGAGGGCCGTTTCGGCCGCATCAGCGTGTTGCGTTCCTGCTGGGCCCCCGAGCCGGTCCGGCCCAAGGTCTGGCGGCAAGTCGTGCGCGAGTCCCTGTATGCCTTCGCCGCCATCGCGCCGGTGGAGGGTGAAGGCACGGCGATGATCGAGCCCAAGTGCAACACCCCCGCCATGGCGGACGGGGCGGGCTGGCACAAGTCCAAGCAACTCCCCGTACCCGAACGGCTCCGGCTGGAACTGCTGCCGGCCTACACCCCGGAGTGCAATCCCACCGAGCATGTCTGGGACGAAACTCGCGAAAAGGGCTTCGCCAACCAGTTCTTCGCCGACCTTGCCGGTGTCGAAGTTCGTCTCGAAACCGAGCTGCTGCTCCTCCTCTACGATCCGGCACGCCTGCGCAAACTCACCTGCTTCCCGTGGATTTCCACGGGATTATTATACCTTTGAATGCTACTTGGTATTAAGCATTCGCCTTCGGCGCAGAATTCGATGTCGCGGGGCTCACGGCCGGGCAGCGTAACGGCGGGGCCGATGCGGGCAAGGGCGTTGTGCGCAGACGGAGCGCTCCCGGTCTTCCGTTCCTGAGTTCATGAGTTCCAGGTTCTCCGCATTCCCGCTTCCGCCTCTGCGATCCTCGCTACTCGCTTCTATCCATCCTTTTTCCCCTCACTCCGCGATCCGCATCCCGGCGAAGCTCCCTGCGTACGCGACAGCCACGATCAAGGGCCAGACGCGCGACGAGATCGCCGCCGCGCCGCGGCGGTTCCGGGCCAGCAGCTCCCGGCAGCCGGACTGCGTGAGCAGGTGCACCTTGATCTGCTCACCCTCGATCCCAGGTTGTTGGCTCGGCGTACCGCGGCACTTCACGACCACGAACGCCTGGCTCTCGTCGATCATCCCCGGCGAGGAAAACGTCGTGCCCGAGGTCTCCACCACCGCCTCGACCGCGAGTCCAGTCTCCTCGTACAGCTCGCGCGCCGCGCAGTCCGCGATCGCCTCGCCGGCGTCGATCAGCCCGGCGGGCAGGCCGAACTCCCAGCCGTCGATCGGCACCCGGAACTCCTCGAGCACAACCAGCCGGCGCGGCGCGGCAGGCGCGGCATCGTCGCCGTGCAGCGCGATGATCGTGACGGCGTCGAGCCGGGCCGGCTCGCCCGGGCGGCGGCGACTGGCGTAGACCCAGCCGGCACGTTCGTAGAGGCTGACCCAGCGCGTCGAATGCAACAGTTTCGGAGTGTCCATTGGTGCGGTTTGTCGATGGCTCTCGCCTACCAATAAAATGGCAAAGCCCAAGGTCGAGGCTGCAGCGGAGTCTGGCTTGATCGGCGCCCGTGTGGTGAGCGCCGCGGAACGCCGGGAGGCGTTCCACTGTTGCGGCGCTCACCAATTTCGCTCCCGGGCTTTGGCCGGGCGCCGCCCGCCGCTCCTACCGTCCCCGCTTGCCCAGTTCCCGCAGCACCTGCGCGAGCTGCTCGGAGGTGAAGGGCTTGTGCAGCAGCGGAAACGCCGTCGCCCCGGCCTTGCGGTTGAGCACCTCCGGATCGTAGCCGCTGATCAACAACACGGGCAGGTCCGGACTGATCAACAACACGGGCAGGTCCGGACACTGCCGGCGCAGCGCCTCGGCCAGATCGCGGCCCGACTGCCCGCCGGGCATCACGATGTCGGAGACGAGCAGATCGATGCGGTCGCGGTGCCGCTGCCACTCGGCCGCGCCCGCCTGGGCGTCCTCCGCCTCGAGCACACTGTAGCCCAGACGCCGGAGCATCTTGGTCGTCGCGGCGCGCACGTTGGGATCGTCCTCCACCAGCAGGATGGTCCCGGCCGCACCTTCGCCCCGTGCCGGGGCGGCGGCGACCGTGGGCGAGGACTGACCGGCGCCGCCGGCCTCCAACTCGTACCGCGGGAGATCGATCTGGAACTCCGTGCCCCGCCCGGGCTCGCTCCGCACCTCGATGCGGCCGCCGTGCTGCAGCACGATGCTGGCCGAGGTCGCCAAGCCCAGGCCGGTGCCGCGCCCGCTCGGTTTGGTCGTGTAGAACGGCTCGAAAATGCGCGGCAGCACCTCCGGCGCGATGCCGCCGCCGGTGTCGCGCACGCCGATCCGGACCCAGCGGCCGGGGTGCTCCGCCGGCGCCACCTCGGAGATCTGGATGGTGAGCGTGCCGCCGCGGGGCATCGCATCGCGGGCGTTGACGGCCATGTTCAGGATCACCTGCTGCAACATCGAGACGTCGGCGTACAGCGGGGCCGTTGTCACCAGCGGCTGGATCTGGAGCTGGATGTCCTCGCCGATCACGCGGCGTAGCAGCTTGGCCACATCCTGCACCACCTGCACGGCGTCGAGCGGCTCGCAGCGCATGGCCTCGCGCCGGCTCAGCACGAGCAGCTGCCGGGTGAGGTTGCGCGCGCGCAGTGCGGCGTCGTTGATCTCGACGAGCGCCTCGGCGACCTCGGCCGACGTGGTGTCGGGCAGCGCGGCACACTGCGCCTGCCCGAGGATGACGGTGAGGATGTTGTTGAAGTCGTGCGCCACGCCGCCGGCGAGCTGGCCGAAAGCCTCCATCTTCTGCGCCTGCAAGAGCCGGCTCTCGGCCTTCTGCCGTTCCTGCATCTCGGCCAACAACTGCGCATTGGTCTTCGCCAGCTCGGCCGTGCGCTGCTGCACGCGTTCCTCCAGTTCGTCCTTGGCAGCGCGCAGTTCCTTCGTGCGCTGATCCACCAGCTGCTGGAGCGCAGCGTTGCGCCGCCGGATCATCCGGATGCGCCACGAGAAACCGCCGAGGACCAGCAGCCCCAGCCCGACGATCCACCCGATGCGAAACGCCATCGTCTCGTGCCACGCGGGCAGGATCACGATCGGCAGGTTGCAGCCGGTCGCGTTCTCGACGCCGTCGCTGTTGGCGGCCCGCACCTCGAAGCGGTAGCGCCCGGGCGGCAGATTCGTGTAGGTCGCCAGCCGGCGGGCCGCCGTCGTGCGGCGCCACTCCGCATCGAAACCGACCAGCCGATACTTGTACGTGTTGCTCTCCGGCGCGCGGTAGTCGAGCGCGGCGAACTTGAGGCTGACCACCGAGGCGCTGCGAGGCAGCACGAGCTCCCCCGCCGTGTGCAACGGTCCGGCCAGCGGCGAGCCCGGCTGGTGGGCGCGGTAAACCCGATCGCCGATCTCGAGCTCGGTGAGCACGACCGGGGGCGGCGTGGCATCGATCACCAGTTGCCGCGGATAGAAGGAGCACAGGCCGCCGAGCGTGCCGAACCAGAGGCGCCCGTCGGGATCGCACAACGCCGCCCCGACCGAGAACTGGTTGCTCGGCAGGCCGTTGCTGCGGGTGTAGACGCGGAGCACGCGCGCCTGCTCGAGGCTGAATTGCACCAAACCGTGTGCCGTGCCCAGCCACAGGTTTCCTTCGCGATCCTCCACCAGGCTCGTCACCGCGTCGGTCGGCAACCCGTCCTCCACGCCATAGCGGCGAAGGAAACGTTTCTCCGCCGTATCGAAACAATAGAGGCCGGTGATGGTGGCGATCCAGAGGCGGCCGCGGGCATCGCCGTGCAGATCGTGGTAGTAGGTGTTGAGGCTGCTGCTCGGCCCGCCGGCATCGTAGACGAAACTCTCGAAGCTGCCGCGCTCCGGATCGAACCGGATCAGGCCGCGCTGCGGCGAGCCGTACCAAATGCCCCCGGCCGCGTCGGTGTAGCCCAGCAGCGCGTTGTCGACCGGTCGCCGCCCGCCTTCGGGTGTGACCTGGCCAAGATGGTGGAACCGGTGTCCGTCGAACCAATCGAGGCCATAGGAACGCGCACCGATCCAGAGCCGCCCGCGGGGATCGAGGTAGAGGGAGTCGATGTTGTGGCCGGTGAAAGCTTGGGGGCCGTCGACGGGCCGCGTTTCGGCATCGGGCCGAAGGTAGTTACGGAAACGCTTTCCGTCCCAGCGGTTGAGACCGCCGACCAGCGTGGAGGCCCAGAGATCGCCCGTCGCATCCACGACCACTCCAGTCACATAATCGGCGCTGAGACTCGCCGGATCACCCTCGCGATGCAGAAAACGGGTGACGCGTTCGCCTTCGATGCAGTTGAGCCCGCCCGTGGTGCCGACCCACAGGCGCCCCTGCGGGGCGCGGGCCAGGCTGGTCACGAAATCGTGGCTGAGGGAGTTCGAGTCGCCCGGTTTGTGGACGTACTGATTGAAGGGCTTGTCGGCGCTCAGCAGGCGGTTCACCCCGCCGTACTGGGTGCCCACCCAGAGCGTACGCTGCGCATCGAGGAAGAGCACATGGACATAGTCGTCGCTCAGGCTCTGCGGATCACCCGACTCATGGAACATCCGCTGCACGCCGCCGGTGCGCCGGTCGAGACGGGCGAGCCCATGGTTGGTGCCGATCCAGAGGATGCGATCGTCGACCAGCAGCAGGCAGTTGACCGCGCTGTCGCGATGCGCGGCGGGCGAGCCGTCCCGATCGCCGAACCGCCGGAACTCCGCCTGCACGACCGGATGCACCCCCGGTGGAATGGCGGCGCCCTCCGTGTCCAAAGTGTAGAGTCCGTCCTCGGAGCCGACCCACAAACGGTTGTCCGAGGTCTGTTGGATCGCGGTGATCGCATTGCGGGTCGCGCCCCGCGACACCGACGCGGGAATCGTGTACACCTGGCAGGCATCGCTGCGTGGATCGTAGGCGACCAGACCATCGCTGGAGCCGAACCAGATCAGACCGCCCCGGCGGTCCGGCAGGACACAGCGCAGGTTCCGCAGGTTGGGGGCAAGATAGTCCTTCGCCTCAGGCACGTGGACCTCGAAGTCGCCGCGCTCCGGACGGAAGCGGGCAATGCCACCACGGGTCGCCAGCCAGAGGCGGCCCTCGGCATCCTGCGTGATTCCGTTCAGACTGTCGTGCGGCAGACTGTGTGCCTCCCCCTCCTTGTGCTGGAAGCGCTCGAAGGCGTCGCTGTCCTGCCGGTAGCGGTAGAGGCCGCCACCCAAGGTGCCGACCCAGAGCGAGCCATCGCGATCCACATAGGTCGCACGGATGAAGTTGTGTCCGAGGCTTTGCGGATCGCCGGACTCCTGCGCGTACACCCGCACCTCGTAGCCGTCGAAGCGGTTGAGCCCGTTGCGGCCACTGCCGAACCACAGAAAGCCCCGCCGATCCTGCGCGATGCTACGGATCTCCCCCTGACTCAGCCCGTGGTCGAGACTGACGTGGCTGAACCGCGCGATGAACACGTCGTCCGTGGGCGGCGTTGCCTCCTTCGCCACCCCCAAAACGCCCAGGCACAGGCAAAGCAGCAGGCCGAGAACCGGCCGCCAGTGACGGCGCGCACGCGCAAAGAGATGCTTCGTTACGGGGAGCAAGTGGGGAACCTCCGCCGCACTATCCGTGGCCCAGAAGGGAACTCAAGCGCACAGGCCGGAGAACGCCGAAGCGCCCTCCGGCTCGCGCGAGAACGGAGAACCCCGGGCCAGCGGCACCGGGGTTTGGGCGGAGGCGAGGAGCCGGTACGCACTCAGGCATCCAGGATCGCGATGCCGTGGGCGGGCAACTGCACGGATTGCGTCGCCACACCGTCGCCAAGGGTGACGGTGGTCGCCTCGTCGGTGCCGGCGTTGTTGATCACGACGAGCTTCTGCGCCTTCGGGAAGTACGTGGCCTCGGTGCGGCTGTTCGAGGAGCTCCAGGCGGACCACTGCGTCTCCTTGGCCGCGGCCCAGTAGAGCGCGCGGTGCAGCAGGCGGGTGTTCTCGGGGGAGAACTTGAAGCCGCTCAGGTAGACGGCGCGGCCCTTGCCGAAGCCGTGCACGGCCAGGCGCGGGGAGTTGTCGCGCTCGGCGAGCACCTGCGTGTCCGGACCGTGGACATAGATGCCGTCGACGTCCTTGGCGAAATCCGGCGCGACGCCAGCGGGCAGGTCGGCGGTGATGAAGTGCGGGGCGAAGGCGCCCTCGGGCTTGGCGTACTTGTACTTGCCGTTGGCGAGGCGCTCGCCGCCGTCGCGGTCGAGGCCGAAGACCTGGGCGAGCTTGAACTGCTGGCCGGGCTGCGCGTACGCGCTGGGCTCGCCCACGCCGATGACGCCGCCGCCCTTCTGGACGAACTGCGTGAGGATGGCCTCGACCTCGGGATTGCTCCAGAAATGGCCGCCCGACCACGCGGTGCCCGCACGGCCGGCGTTGATGATCACCTTCACGCCCGGGGGCACGCCTTCGGCGACGAGGTCGTCGAAGCTGATGAACTGCACGTCGAGCGCGAGGCCGGCGAGCGACTCGAGCACGGCGTAGAGCTCGACGCCCGGCGTGAAGTGGCCGGAGCAGGTCCAGGCGCGCAGGTTGCCCCAGGCGGTGAGCACGGCGACCTTGAACGGCGCCACCCAGGGCTGGCCGCTCGCGTGGAAGGATTTCAGGAGGCGGAACTCCTTCAGCAGGCCCTCGATGTAGTCCTGGAAATCCGGGAACGGCTCGACGAGCGAGAGGTAGCCGCCCAGGCCGATGCGGTCGATCGGCGCGCGCACGAGGCCGCGACGGGCGTCGATCCAGAAGTTCTTGGCGTCGAGCGTGGGGTTGCCGCCCTCCTTGAAGGTCGGCTCGCCCTTGAGGCCAGTCGGGAACAGGTACGGGTGCAGGCGGAGCTCGTGGGTCTTCACGCCCTTCGAGTGCGCGCAGAGGCGGACCTCGAAGGCGTTGAAGACGCACTTGATCAGGCCGTCGAAGCCGAACTCGGCGAAGCGCGGGCTGTTCGGCTCCACGCCGACCCAGTGGTCGTCGTAGAAGACGTAGGCGAGCTTCTGGTGCGCGTGGACGAGGTCGATGCACTTGCGGCCGAACTCGATCACGAAGTCGTGCACGAACTCCATGTAGTCGCAGTAGCGGCGCGAGGGCGCGTTGTGCGTGGAGTTGTAGAGGCCGCCGTTGACGAAGTCCTCGGAGGTGAGCTTGTAGCCGAACCTCTTCTCGAAGAGCTTCAGCGCGCGCGGGCTGACAGTCATCTCGTAGTCGCCCCAGTCGGAGTAGATGTCGCGCAGGCGGGCGTGGTCGGCGCCCCAGAACCACGAGAAGTTGTAGAACATCGAGGTGAAGCGCACGACCTTGGTGTCCTGGTGCTCGACGAGCCACCGTTCGAGGAACGCCAGCAGCTGTTTCTGCACCGCCGGCTGCATCGGGTCGACGGCGGCGAGGTGCTCGCGGTCGCCCCAGTTGTTCGTGAGGTGGTTGTACATCGAGATCTCCTCCCACAGGCGCAGGGCGAGGAAGTTCACGGTGTATTTGTGGCCCGGGACAGTGCCGGCGATGGTGACGGTGCCCTTCTTCGGGTTGACCGACCACTTCGCCTTCGCGACCTCCTTGCCGGTGGTGCGGTCGAAGACCTGCCACCACTGCTTCGGGCTGTCCTTCCAGTTCACGGTGAACTGCTCGGTGTAGTAGCCGGCGAGCAGCGTGATCGTGGTCGTGGCCTTCTCCGCGACGACCGGGAAGCTCATCAAGAAGTTCTGTTGCAACTGGTCGTGGTGCTCGCGCGCCCAAGACTGGATCGAGCGCACGAGGCAGACCGTCGAATAGATGGCGTAGCCGGACTGGATGATCTCCGGCGAGAGCTGCGTGCCATCCGAGTCGCGGATGGTGTCCGCGCCCCACTTTTTCGCGAGGCGGAGCGTGAGCTGTTCGTAGCCGGCTTCGCCGGGGAGGGTGAAATCGCCTTGGGTCAGGTCCGGTTGGTCCATTGGCCAACGCTAGCGGGCCGCCGCGCGCTGCAAAGCGATTCCGGATTCCAACCGTCCGAGCGGCACCAGACCGGAGCACGACGGGCCCATTCTGCCGCTCGGCAGAACGCCCGACCGCAAGGCGTCAGTTCAGCACGCGAGAACCATTCGGCGGAGCTTGCGGCACGAGCATCGGCCCGCGCCCTCACCGGGCCTGCGTCACCAACCGCGGGCGCACGTTGCAGTCCTGCTCTTGTACCGCGGAGGGCACGGCATCGAGAAACCGGTCGACGAGACGCCTGCGCCAGGTTCCCGGCGTGAAATGCTGCAGCGCCTTGTACTCCCGGCACAGATGGCTGGCGCTGGTGTAGCCGCAGCAACTCGCCACCTCCTCCAGCCGCAACGTCGAGCTGCCCATCAGCTCCATCGCCCGCTCCAGCCGCAGCCGCTGAAACGCGGCCTTCGGGCTGGCATGGCGGTGCTGCACAAAGAGCCGCCGCAGATGACTCGGGCTCACATGGATCGCGTCCGCCACCTCCGCCACCGTCGGCCGCCGCGCGAGGTGCTCGGCATACCAGGCCAACGCGCGTTCGATGCGCAGGGCGGCCAGATCGGTCAGCGTCGGCAACGCCTCCGCCGCCGCCACGCCCTCCAGGAGCAGGAGCGCCAACTCCGCCAGAGCACGTTGGATATGGATCGAACTGACGCGGGTCGGCGTGTGGAAATGCGGGGCCAGCTCCTCGGCCATGGTGCGGACGCGGTGCGCCTCCGCCTCCGTCAGCGCCCGGCCCAGCCACCCACCCTGGTTGCGCACCACTTCGCCGAGGGGATCAGGCACGCTGCTGAAATGCAGCGTCGCCCGCTGGAACGGCTGGCCGCCGATGGTGGACCAGCCATGCGAACACTCGGGGGCGAACACCCACAGCATCCGCTCATGGGGCACCCAACGCTCTTCGCCGGAGAAGCGCAGCCCGCAACTGCCCTCGAACACGCCGAAGAACTCCCAGTTCGTCCGCGTCTGACACGGAATGGGGTCCCTCCAACGCACCGGGCCGGTGGCAAAGTGTCGCAGCATGGTCGGCGTACCCGCGCACGTTGGCCGATCCCACGACAGGAGCAACGCGGTCCCACTCGACCAGTCCGACCCGTTCCGCTACGCCCCCGCGCAAAAAGGCCGGCCCGTCGCAACGGGCCGGCCTCCACTTATGGTCTGCTGATCCGCAGCGCGGCTCAGAAGTTGTAGGTGAACGAGCCCTTCACGCTGATCGGCTCGCCGACGATCACGTTGGAGCGGTTCGTCGCCGACTGCAGGTAGTCCTCGTCGAGCAGGTTCGCGATCTGCAGCCGGGCGGTCCAGGCCTGCGCCTTGTACGAGAAGCCGAGGTTCACGAGCGTGCGCCGCGGGATCATGAACGTCGGCTGCTTGCCCACGATCGTGCCGTCCGGCAGGAAACGGTTGGTCGTGTAGCCCGTCACGTTGTCGCCCGCCGCCTCGTCGCGGAAGTCGACGCCCACGTTCACGCCGAAGCCCTTGAGCGGGCCGCTGGTGAATCCGTAGTCGGCGTAGACCGCCCAGGTCCGGTCGGCCACGCCGCGCACGCGCGCCTCGGTGCCGGGCTGGCGGACGCGGTAGTTGGTGAAGTTGCCCATGAAGGTGAGGTTCTCGTTCACCGCGTAGCTCGTCTCGAACTCCCAGCCCTTCGACTTGATGTTGAGGTAGAGCGGCGGCAACGCGGCGGCTTCCGCAGTCTTCCCCTGCGCCACGAGCTCGTAGTAGAGGCTGTTCGTCACCGCGTAGTTGCTCTGGGCGATGTCGAAGTAGGCCAGCGAGGCCGTGAGGCGGCCATTGAGCTGCGTGGTCTTCACGCCGACCTCCTTCTGGCTGCCCTGCGCGAGGCGCAAGTTCGGGGCGTAGGTGCCGGCACCGAGCGAACCCGGCATCGCGCCGCCAGTGGTGTTCCGGTTGGCGAAGATCGACACCGACTTGATCGGTTTGACGACCACGCCCACCGACACGGCATTGCTGGTGAGGTTGTAGGTCGGAACCGTATCGAGGAGGTTGTTCTCGGCCGAACGCGACACGTCGGTGCGGGTGAGCTCGCCGAAGAAACGCGAGACACCGCCGCTGAGCAGGATGCGGTCGGACCAGAAGCCGAGCGTCTCGAGCATGAACAGCTGCAGGTCGTTCTGGCGGGCCTCCTTGTTCGAGCCCTGGGCCGGGACGGCGCCCGCCACACTGCTGGTGTTGGAGAGGATCGGCTTCCGCACCCAATCCGGATAGGTGATGCTGGCGAGATTGTTGGCGGGCAGACTCGGGCGCGGCTCCGTGGCGAAGGACTTGCGATGGAGGTTCGACTGGTTGGCCGAGATCCCCGCGATCGTCTTCGACGTCACACCCGACCAGTCGAAGGTGACCACATAGTCGTTCTTCACATGCCCTTCCCAGTAGTTGATGTCCTCCACGCCGGTGTTGCGGCCGTAGACCCAGGTCGAGGGATCGGTCACCGGGGCCGGCGTGGCGGTGAGCACCACCGTGCCGGTGGTGTCGGCATTGTAGGCCGCGGTGTTCCAGCTCACGCCGGGCTCGTAGGCGCCGGTGAAGGGGTTCACGCTGCCGCCACCGCCGCCGGTGATCGCGGCTCCGGTGCCGCCGACGTCGAGGCGTTTCACGTGATCGAGCGCCACCATCAGGCGCGAGGAGACGTGCGAGCCGAAGTTGGACAACAGCTCGGCGGTCAACCGCTGCGTCTGCCGCAGCCGGTCGTCGTTGTCGCTGCCGAAGCTCCAGTTGCGCGGGAGGCCGCGGGCGATGTCGGCCTTGGTGTTGGTCCCGGCCGAGGGGTCGATCGGCACGCCGCCGAGGTTCGTCTCGTGGTTGTCGACGAGCTCCGCCTTCACCGTCAGCTTGTGATCGCGGCTGAGCTGGAAGGAGATCGACGGGGCGATCTGGTAACCGCGGCGGAACTGGTTCTTGAAGTACATGCTGTCGTTGCGCCAGTAGGCCGCGACGAACCGGGTGTAGACGCTCGGGGTGATCACCTGGTTCACGTCGAAGCTCACCGCGTTGCCGTTGTACTGGCCCAGCTCGAGCGTGACGCTCTGCGCGTCGCGACCAAACGGCGACTTGGTGATCGGGTTCATCTGGCCGCCGGGGCTGCCGCCGGGCACGAGGATGGCGTTGGGCCCCTTGAGAATCTCGATGCGCTCGATGTTGTACGGGGCGAGCGACATGCTGTAGCCGTCGGCGCCGGAGATCTCCATGCCGTCGATGAACTCGTGCGACACCGCGAAGCCGCGGATGGTGTAGCGGTCCGCCCCATAGGGCAGCGTGGACTCGGAGATCGGCGTGACGTACTTCGCCGCGTCGAGCATGCGCATGCCCATCGTGTCGCGCAGCAGCTCGCTGGTGACCACGGAGATCGTCTGCGGGATGTCCTGGATATCGACCGCCACGCGGGCGGCCGAAAGCGCCTGCCGGGACTGGTAGGGATTGTCCTTCTTCTCGGAAACCTCGAAGGGCGACAGCACGACGATTTCGGAGGAGTCGGCCGACTCGGTCTTCGCCGGTTGGTCCGCCGCGGACTGGCCCCAGACCGGGGCGATCGCCGACGCGAATCCGGAGCACAACAACGCAACGCGAACAGGGGTTCGTTTCATTTTTTTGGGTATAGTTTGTACGAGGGGTTTGGGGCCACGGGCGCCACACGTTACGCCTGCCACAAACCCGCGTTGCGGGAGCCTGTAAAGCGGCCTCACCGCTCCGAAACTTGCACGATTCGCTCATCAAGTTCGGCCGCGCCCTCCCCTGCACTTCCGCATCGTGGCCCGGCGACCGCTCTGGTATCGAACCGTCCGCCCCTCGCAACCTCGCGTCACCCTCCGCGCGCGGTCCTCCTCTGGGACAAACACTCGGAACGCCGCCTTGAGCACCTTGCCGCAACCTCCTTCACCCTCCCCGCGCGCCATCGATCTCGCGGGAATCTGGTCCGTCGCGCTGCCGCCGGCCCTGACGGCTGCCGACACCCCGCCGGCCACCGCCGCCTTCACCGATCGCATCGCGCTGCCCGGCACCACCGAGACCGCCGGACTCGGCCCGCTCAATCCCGAGCAACGCACCGCCGGACTCACGCCCGTCCGCCGCCTCGTCGGCGCGGTCTGGTACCAGCGCACATTCACTGTACCGGAAACCTGGCGCGGGCGCACCGTCCGCCTCCACCTCGAACGCACCAAGCTCGCCGCCGTCTGGCTCGACGGCCACCGCGTCGGCGAGTGCCGCCTGCTCACCGCCCCCCACGAGCACGACCTCGGACCGCTCGCGCCGGGCGAACACACGCTCGCGCTCCGCGTCGACAACTCCTTCCAGCCCGCGCCGGGCGACAACCACCAAGTCTCCGAGCACACCCAGGGCAACTGGAACGGCCTGCTCGGCCGCCTCGAGCTGCGCGCCCTGCCGCCCGTCCGCATCGAGCACGTCACCGCCAGCCCCGACCTCGCCGCCCGTGCCCTGCGCCTGCGCATCCGCCTCTCGGGCACGCCCGTCCTTCCCACCTCCGGATCCCTGGCCATCGCCGCCGAGAGCTGCAACCACGCCGGCGCCCCCCACCGCCCGGCGCCGCTCGCCGTGCCGCTCACGCCCGCCGCCGCGGCCACCGGCGAGATCGCCGTCACGCTCGCGCTCGGCGCCGGCGCCCGGCTCTGGGACGAGTTCGCTCCCGCCCTCTACTGCCTCGCCATCCGCCTCGACACTCCCGCCGGTGCCGACGAGTTCACGCTCGTCACCGGTCTGCGCGAGTTCCGCGCGCGCGACACGCAGTTCGCCATCAACGGCCGCACCACCTTCCTACGTGGCGAGGTCAACTGCTGCGTCTTCCCTCGCACCGGCCACCCGCCCATGGGCGTCGCCGGCTGGCGCGACTACTACCGCATCCTGCTCGACCACGGGCTCAACCACGTCCGCTTCCATAGCTGGACGCCGCCCGACGCCGCCCTCGCCGCCGCCGACGAGCTCGGCCTCTACGTCCAGACCGAGCTGCCATTCTGGGGCGAATGGAACGACTCGATCCGCACCGCGCTCCGACCGGAGGGCGAGGCCGTCCTCCGCGCCTACGGGCACCACCCGTCCTTCGTCGCCCTCACGCTCGGCAACGAGCACCGCGGCGAGCGCGCCCCGATGTCCGCCCTCGTCGCCGAACTCCGGGCACTCGACCCCGGCCGCCTCTACGCTGAGGGCGCCAACAACTTCCTCACCGCCCCCTCGCAGTCGCCGGCCGACGATTTCTGGGTCACCGCCCGCGTCCCCGATCCGCAACACCCCGGCCGCTTCGCCAACGTCCGCGGCTGCCACGCCACCCAGGACGGACCCGACGGCCACCTCCAGATCGGCCCCGGCGGCACGCGCCACGACTACTCGGCCGCGATCGCTGGCATCCAGCTTCCGGTGGTGAGCCACGAGATCGGCCAGTTCTCCGTGGCGCCCGACTTCGACGAGATCCCGCGTTACGCCGGCGTCTTCGCCGCGCGCAACCTCGAGCACTACCGCGAGAGATGCGCCGCCGCCGGCCTGCTCACCGAGGCCCCCGCCGCGCATCGCGCCTCCGCCAAACTCGCCGCCCTCCTCTACCGGGAGGAGATCGAGGCCGCGTTGCGCACGCCTGGCTTCGGCGGTTTCCAGCTCCTCGGCCTGCAGGACTTCCCCGGCCAGGGCACCGCGCTCGTCGGCCTGTACAACGCGCTGTTTGAATCGAAGAGGGCGCTCACGCCCGCGGAATTCCGCCAGTTCTGCGCCCCGCACGTCCTGCTCGCGCGCTTCGACCGCCACACCTGGACCGCCGGCGAAACATACACCGCCGACATCGACCTCGCCCACTACGGCCCGGCCGATCTGCCCTCCGGTACCCTCACCTGGGAGTTGCGCCCGCAGGTGTCCGAGGTAGGAGCCTGCTTGCAGGCGACTCCGGCTAAAGATCGCCTGCAAGCAGGCTCCTGCACCGGAACAATCCCAACCCCCTGCACCCCCGCCGGCGGCCTGCGCCGCCTCCTACAGCTGCAGTTCTCGCTGCCCGCCGTCGCCGGAGCTCAAGCGCTCGAGCTCCGTCTCACCCTCACCGCCGGCTCGACCACCATCACCACCGCGTACCCGCTCTGGCTCTACCCAGCCGCCGATCACCTCTCACCCATCACCCAACACCCCTCCGTCGTCCTCGCCCGCGCCTTCGATTCCGCCGCCCAATCCGCCCTCGCCCGCGGCGAGCGCGTTCTGCTCCTGCCCGACGCCGCGCACCCGTTCGCCCACACCCCCGGCGGCGCCTTCATGTCCGATTTCTGGTGCTGGACGATGTTCCACAACAAGCCCGGCACGCTCGGCCTGCTGATCGACAAGGATCACCCCGCCCTCGCCGGCTTCCCCACCGCCGCGCACTCCGACTGGCAGTGGTACCACCTCACGCAGGCCTCGCAGCCGCTCGTGCTCGATTCACTCCCACGCGCCCTACGCCCGATCGTCCGCACGCTCGACAACTTCGAGCGCTGCCACCGCCTCGGCCTCATCTTCGAGGCGCAGGTCGGCCCCGGCCGCCTGCTCGTCTGCGGAATCGATCTGCCCGCACTCGCGGAGAAGCACCCCGAGGCCCGCCAACTCCTCGCCAGTCTCCACGCCTACGCCGCCTCCGACCGTTTCCAGCCCGCGGTCTCCATCGACCCGGCCACCCTCGCCACCACCCTCGAACCCGTCTCTCCGTCCGTCTCCGGAATTTGCGCCCATTAGCGTTCATCAGCGGTTCACCGTCTTCTCCTCCGCTTCCGTCATTCGTTCTCTTCTGGGTCGCTCCATATCCTTCGTCTTCTTCCGCACCATCAGTGTGCATCAGTGTGAATCAGTGGTTTCCTCTCCGAATCCCCCCTCCCCTCCTTCGTTCTCGTCGTTCCCTTCAGTCATCCGTCCTCCGTCGTCCGCCTTCCGCCCATGCTCCCCGTCTCCGTCCGCCGCGAAACCGTCGTCCTGCCCACCTACCGGCCGCAGCCCGCCGACAAAAACCCGATGTTCCTGGAGACCCGCGTCTATCAGGGCTCGAGCGGCCGCGTCTACCCGCTCCCCTTCGTCGACCGCATCGCGGAGAAACCGGCGCCGCAGCCGTGGGACGCCATCTACATCGAGAACGAGTACCTGCTCGTGATGCTCCTGCCCGCGCTCGGCGGCCGTATCCACCGCATGGTCGACAAGACCAACGGCTACGACGTCATCTACCACCAGCCCGTCATCAAGCCGGCCCTCGTCGGCCTCGCCGGCCCGTGGATCAGCGGCGGCATCGAGTTCAACTGGCCGCAGCACCACCGCCCCTCGACGTTCATGCCGGCCGAGGTCGCCATCGAGGAGGAAGCCGATGGCGCGATGACCGCCTGGCTCGGCGAACACGAGCCGATGAACCGCCTGAAGGGCATGCACGGCGTCCGCCTCGCGCCCGGCCGCGCCGTGCTCGAGCTGCGCGCCCGCGTCCACAACCGCACCACCGACACCCAGACCTTCCTCTGGTGGGCCAACGTCGCCACCGAGGTCCACGAGCGCTACCAGTCCTTCTTCCCACCCGACGCCACCTACGTCGCCGACCACGCCAAGCGCGCCATGAGCACCTTCCCGCTCTGCTCCGGCCGCTACTACGGCGTCGACTACGCCGCCCGCGCCCGCACCGGCGTGCCGGCCGCCGAGGCGCCGCGCCAGTATCTGCCGACCGGCGACTACGCGCCCAACGACCTCTCCTGGTACGCCAACATCCCCGTGCCGACCTCATACATGTGCATGGGCACGCGCGCCGACTTCTTCGGCGGCTACGACCACCGCGAGCAGGCCGGCATCGTCCACGTCGCCGACCGCCACATCGCCCCCGGCAAGAAGCAGTGGACCTGGGGCAACCACGAGTTCGGCTACGCCTGGGACCGCAACCTCACCGACGCCAACGAACGCGGCGAGTTCCGCCCCTACATCGAGCTCATGGCCGGCGTCTACACCGACAACCAGCCCGACTTCTCCTTCCTCCAGCCCGGCGAAACCAAAACTTGGAGCCAGTTCTGGTACCCGATCCGCCGCATCGGCCCCGCCCAGCACGCCAACACCGACGCCGCGCTCAGTCTGCGCACCTCCGCCGCTTCCGCACAGCTCGGCGTCGCTGTCACCGCGCCGCAGCCATGTGCCCGCATCGTCCTGCGCCGTGGCGAGGCCGAGCTCGCCGCCTTCACCCGCGACCTCTCGCCCGCCGCGCCGCTCATCGAAACCGTGCCGCTTCCGCGCGGCACAAAACCCACCGCGCTCACGCTCGAAGTCTTCGCCGCCGACGGCCGGCCCATCGTCTCCTACTCTCCGATTCGCCCGAAGGCCATGGCCTCCGAAGCCTTGGCGAAGGAGGCCGCCACCGAGCCGCCCGAGCCGGCCGATGTCCCGAGCTCCGACGAGCTCTACCTCACCGGTCTCCATCTCGAACAATACCGCCACGCCACGCGCCACCCCGAATTCTACTGGCGCGAGGCGCTCCGCCGCGATCCCGGCGACTCCCGCTGCCACCTCGCGCTCGGCCGCTGGCACCTGCGCCGCGGCGAGTTCGCCGACGCCGAGCAGCACCTCCGCGCCAGCATCGCGCGCCAGACGTTCCGTAACCCGAACCCCGCCGACGGCGAGCCGCTCTACCAGCTCGGCCGCTGCCTCCAGCAACAGGCCCTCGCCGCTGCGCCCGCCGCCCGCGCCGCGCTGCTCGAGGCCGCCGAGGACGCATTTGCCAAGGCCACCTGGAACCACGCCTGGCGCTCCGCCGGCCACCTCGCCCTCGCCGAGATCGCCTGCACGCGCGCCGATTGGTCCGCCGCCCTCGCCCACCTCGACCGTTGCCGCCGCCTCGACACCGACAACCTCCGTGCCCGCGGTCTGGCGACCGTCGTCCTCCGCCGCCTCGGCCGCGACGCCGAAGCCGCCGCGCTCCTGGCCGACACGCTCCGCCTCGACCCGCTCGATGTCTGGGCGCGCCACCTCGCCGGCCAGCCGCTGCCCGCCGACAACCAGTTCCGCCTCGATCTCGCGCTCGACTACGCCCGCGCCGGCCTCTTCGCCGAGGCGCTCGGTGTGGTCGCCGATGCCGATACCGCCGCGACCGACGGCACCGCACCGCTCGTGAGCTACTATCGCGCGTGGCTCGCACACCAGCTCGGCGACGCGAAGTCCGTCGCCGCCCACCTCGCCGCCGCCGCGAGCGCCGCGCCCGACTACTGTTTCCCCGCGCGTCTCGAGGAGATCGCGATCCTCCAGTTCGCCCTCGCCGCGAATCCGCTCGACGCCCGCGCACCGTTCTACCTCGGCAACCTCTTCTACGACCGCCGCCGTCACCAGGAAGCCATCAAGCTCTGGGAGCGCGCCGTGCGCCTCGAACCGGCCAACGCCGTCGCCTGGCGCAACCTCGGCATCGCGTACTTCAACATCCTCGGCCAGCCCGCCAAGGCCCGCCGCGCCTACGAGGCCGCCTTCCGCGCCAACCCCGCCGACGCCCGCCTGCTCTACGAACGCGACCAGCTCTGGAAACGCCTCGGCGAGAAACCGGCCAAGCGTCTCCGAGAACTGGAGCGCCACACCGATCTCGTCCGCACGCGCGACGACCTCTGCGTCGAGCTCTGCGCGCTCCACAACCAGACCGGCCACCCCGCCGCCGCGCTGCCGATCCTCCAGACGCGCCGGTTCCAGCCCTGGGAAGGCGGCGAAGGCCAGTCGCTCGGCCAGCACGTCCGCACCCACCTTCTCCTCGGTCGCGCCGCGCTCGCGAAAGATCCCGCCGCCGCCCGCGCCCACTTCGAACAGGCACTCGCCGCGCCGGAGAATCTCGGCGAAGCCAAGCACCTGCTCGCCAACCAGAGCGACATCCACCTCTGGCTCGGCGACGCGTGCGCCGCCGCCGGCGACAAGGCCGGCGCCCACGCGCACTGGATCGCCGCCGCCACCTTCAAGGGCGACTTCCAGAACATGAGCGTGCGTGCGTTCTCGGAGATGACGTACTACTCCGCCCTCGCGCTCCGCCGCCTCGGCAAGAAGGCGCAGGCCGATCGTCTCCTCCGTGATCTGCTCGCCTATGCGCAGTCGCTCGCGAAGACCGAAGCGAAGATCGACTACTTCGCCACGTCGCTCCCGACGATGCTCCTCTTCGCCGACGACCTGCAGGCCCGCCAGCTCACGACCGCGAAGTTCCTCGAAGCCCAGGCCCGCCTCGGCCTCGGCGAAAAGAAACGCGCCGCCGCCCTCCGCGCCGAGGTCCTCCGCCGCGACCCCAACCACCCCCTAGCCGCCGACCTGCGCGCCTCGGTGTAGCCAAACCCGCCAAGGGCTTCGGTTCGCGTCGCAGCGAAGACCGCCAAGACCTTAGCCCCCATCGCAGAGCGCGTGAGCATCGTCTTCAGGCTGCGGTGTTGGCCGAACAACAGCCCTCCGCGAGACGGACATCGGTGCATTCAATTCCCGGTGGCAACCGGACGCACCCGCGGTTCAGCCTGGCGGCCGAATCCCGTCTTGACTCACCCCCGGCCGACCGGAAGCTCACCCCTCTTTTCTCCAACATCATGAGCCAACAACTCCGTCCCGTCGTCAAACGCGCCCGCCGCAAGGCCTACCTGAAACGCAAGAAGGAAGCCGCCAAGCTGCAGAAGCGTTCCGCGAAGAAGTAAAGTGACCGCGCCCCCGGGGCGCGGTTTCTTGTTTCTGTGCCGGTTCGCGGTTCCATGCGTCGCCCTACCCTTCGCGACGCCGGGCACCCTCCGGCAATAGCTCCCACCACCGTTTCTCCTCCTGACGATGATCACCGTCAGTCTCATTTCGCTTGGCTGCGCCAAGAACCTCGTCGACTCCGAGATCATGGTCGGCCACCTGCTGGCCGCCGGCATGCAGGTCATCCCTGAGCCCGCCAAGGCCGACGCCGTCATCGTCAACACGTGCTCGTTCATCGGCGACGCCAAGGAGGAGAGCATCCAGGCGATCCTCGAGGTCAATGAGCAGCGCGGCCTGCGCAAGCGCCGCCGCGACCAGAAGCTCATCGTCGCCGGCTGCATGGCCCAGCGCTTCGCCAAGGAGCTGTCCGGCGAGATGCCCGAGGTCGACGCCTTCATCGGACTCGACCAAGTCACCAAGGTCGCCCCGCTCATCGAACAACTCTGCGCCCATCAGCGCACCAAGGGCGAGGCGCCGCTGACCGACGTCAACCGCCGCTCGACCTTCATCCCCGATTTCGACACGCCGCGGTTCCGGCTCACGCCGGCGCACACCGCGTACGTGAAGATCGCCGAGGGCTGCAACCACCCCTGCACCTTCTGCATCATCCCGCAGATCCGCGGCCGCCACCGCAGCCGCACCGTCGACTCGATCGTGCGCGAGGCCCGCCAGCTCGTGGCCGACGGCGTGAAGGAGCTGAACCTGATTTCCCAGGACACGACCTACTTCGGCATGGACCGCTGGACCGAGAAGGCCGGCCCCCGCGCCAAGGTCGACTCCGCCCGCGGCGACTCGCTCGCCACGCTCCTGCGCGAGCTGAACGCGATCGAGGGCGATTTCTGGATCCGCCTGCTCTACACCCACCCGGCCCACTGGAGCGACGAGCTCATCCGCACCATCGCCGAGTGCCCGAAGGTCGCGCGCTATATCGACATCCCGCTCCAGCACATCTCCGACCACATGCTCACGGAGATGCAGCGGGAAACCTCCTCCCGCCATATCCGCGATCTCGTCACGCGGCTCCGCGCCGGGATCCCCGGCGTCACGCTGCGCACCACCTTCATCGTCGGCTTCCCCGGCGAGACCGAGGCCGACTTCGCCGAACTGCTCGAGTTCATCCGCGAGACGCGCTTCGAGCGCCTCGGTGTCTTCCGCTACTCGCCGGAGGAGGGCACGCGCGCCGCGCGGCGCGACGACCAGTTGTCATCAAAGATCAAGGACCTGCGCTGGCACGGCGCGATGGCCCTGCAACAGTCGATCGCCCGCGAGGTCGGCGCCGCCCAGGTGGGGCGGTCGCTGCGCGTCCTCGTCGAGGCGCCCGGCGTCGCCCGCGCCATGGGCGACGCGCCCGACATCGACGGCCGTGTCTACGTTTCGAAGACACTGCCGGTCGGCGCCTTCGCCGAGGTGCGGGTCACCGGCGTGCGCGACTACGACCTGCTCGCGCTGCCCCCGGGGGAACACCCCACCCGCGCCGTCGCGCCGAAGGAAGCGCGCTGATTTTTTCGCGCCGGGGCGTTTTACTTTCCCGGGAAGCGGCCGATAATCATGGGCGGAAGAGACCTCCCGGTCAGCAGTCAAACTCGGCAACCAACACTGGAAAGGAAACCAACAGCGGCTCCAATACCCACCTCACCATGAGGGCCACATCTACGGCTCCCGGAGACACCCGCTCGATCAAACTTCCAGACTGTTAGCCACCGAGATTAGTTACCCCGAGAGATTCTTACCAGAAGGCCGTCCCCCCGCGGGGCGGCCTTCTTCATTTGGCGCTGAGGCGGCAGCGGGATGACGTCAACCGGGCGATTTCCCTCATTTTCCGCGGACGTTCTCAACCGACCGCCAGCCGCACCGATACAGCAGGCAACCACTTTACCCTCCATGCAAAGCATCGACATCGAACTCGACATGGCCCGGACCTGCTTCGGCGAACTCACGCTGGAGCAGCGCAACCGCCTTCTCGCCTACTACGAATACCCCAGCGACGAGACCTGGGACGATGTATACAATCTCACGATCATGCCCTACGGCCACATCAACACCGTCTGGCAGGCCATCTGCGCCATCGATCCCACCTTCCCCACCCGCGGGCCCTGCGTCGACGCCTTCGGCCAACGCCTCGAACCTTGGCCGCGCATCCCTTCGCCCGAACTGTTCCGTCAGGCGTTGATCTTCGCGACCCACTGATCTTCAGCACCAGCCACCCAGCCAAGCCGGAGCCACGCGCTCCGGCTTTCTTTTTGCCCGGCCCGCCACAAACGAAACCGGCCGCCCCACGAGGGACGGCCGGCGAAAACCGATCTGGCGAGCGCCTGTGCTCAGACTTCCGAGTTCGCCTTCATCCAGGCGATGATCTCGTCGACCTGGCCGAAGCAGAGCGCCGTGTAGGTGTCGGCCGCGCCGTAGTAGAGGGCGATGCGACCCGTCGGGGCGTCGGTGAGGACGGAGACGGGGAAGCAGACGTTGGGCACAAAGCCTGTCGTCTCATACGGCAACTCGGGCGTGAGCAGGTAATCGCGCCCGCGGTAGAGGACCTTCTCCGGGTTGTTGAGGTCGAGCAGCGCCGCACCGATCGAATAGACGAAGCCGTTGCAGGTGCCGGAAACGCCGTGGTAGAAGAGCAGCCAACCCTCCTTGGTCTCGATCGGAATCGGGCCCGCGCCGATCTTGGTGCCCTGCCACCAACCGGAGCCGCCGCGGCGCATGACCATGCGGTGCCTGCCCCAGTAGGTGAGGTCCTTCGAGTGGCTGAGGATGATGTCGCCGAACGGCGTGTGCGCGCTGTCGGAGGGGCGGCTGAGCAGGACGTACTCGCCGTTGATCTTGCGCGGGAAGAGCACGCCGTTGCGGTTGAACGGCATCAGCGGGTTTTCCATGCGGATGAAGGTCTTGAAGTCCTTCGTCCGGCCCAGGCCGATCGAGGCGCCGGGGAAATCGTCGCACCAGGTGATGTAGTACCACCCGTCGATGAGCACGACGCGCGGGTCGTAGGCGTAGCTCGGAGTCGCCGGCTTCCCGTTCTCGTCGACCCACTCGATCTTCTGGTCGTCGATGTCGAACTTGAGGCCATCCTTGGAGCGGCCGGCGTGCAACGCGGCGCGCCCATGGCGCTCGTCGGCGCGGAAAACACCGGCGAAACCGCCCTCGAAGGGGACCGGGGCGCTGTTGTAGATACGCGCGGTATTCGGGGTCGGGTTCCAGCCGATCAGGGGATTCTGGCTCGAACGCCAGAGGGCGTGGACGTAGCCCTTGGGCTTCTCTTCCCAGGGGATGTTCGGCAGCGCGCTGCCAAGGATGGTGTTGCTCATGTGGTTCTCTGATTATCGGGGGGACGACTTCGGAGGAGCCGAACCGTAGGAAGCCCTCCACGCCCAGCGCCAGACCGAATCGGCCGGTGCGGCCCCGCAATGCATCGATCGGGCATTTTCCGGCAAGCGCAGCCGCCGGCGCGACACCGCTCACCGCATGAGCTTGCGGTACTTGATCCGGTGCGGGCGGTCGGCGTCGGCGCCCTTGCGACGGCGGTAGTCCTCGAGGTAGCCGGAATAGTTGCCCGGCCACCAGTGCACCGTGCTCTCGCCCTCGAAGGCCATGATGTGCGTCGCCACACGGTCCAGAAACCAGCGGTCGTGCGACACGATCACCGCACAGCCGGCGAAGTTCTCCAGGCCCTCCTCCAGCGCGCGGATCGAGTTCACGTCGAGATCGTTGGTCGGCTCGTCGAGCAGGATGAGGTTGGCGCCGCTCTTGAGCAGGCGGGCGAGGTGCACGCGGTTGCGTTCGCCGCCGGAGAGCACGCCGACCTTCTTCTGCTGGTCCGCGCCGGTGAAGCCGAACTGCGCGCAATAGGCGCGGGCGTTCACGCCGCGGCCGCCGAGCTGCAGGATCTCCTCCCCGCCGCTGATCGCCTCGTAGATCGTCTGGCCGTCGGGCAGCGAGTCGCGCGACTGGTCGACGTAGGCAACCTTCACGGTGTCGCCGATGCGCAGCTCCCCGGCGTCCGCCTTCTCGATGCCCATCATCATCCGGCAGAGCGTGGTCTTGCCCGCGCCGTTCGGCCCGATCACACCCACGATGCCGCCGGGCGGCAGCGAGAAGCTCAGATCGTCGAAGAGCACGTTCTCGCCGAAGGCCTTCGCGACCTTCCTGGCCTCGACGACCAGCGTGCCCAGCCGCGGACCGGGGGGGATCACGAGCTCGAACTGCCGTTCCTGCTCGGCGGCGTTCTGCTTGAGCATCGCCTCGTAGGCGTTGATGCGCGACTGCGGCTTGGCCTGGCGCGCGCGGGCGCTCATGCGGATCCACTCCAACTCGCGCGCCATCGCCTTCTGGCGGCGGTCCTCCGTGCGCTGCTCGACGGCGAGCCGGCGCTGCTTCTGCTCGAGCCACGACGAGTAGTTGCCCTTCCACGGGATGCCGTGGCCGTGGTCGAGCTCGAGGATCCAGCCGGCGACGTTGTCGAGGAAGTAGCGGTCGTGCGTCACGGCGATGACTGTGCCCTTGTAGCGCTGGAGATGCTGCTCGAGCCAGCCGACACTCTCGGCGTCGAGGTGGTTGGTCGGTTCGTCGAGGAGGAGAATATCCGGTTCCTGGAGGAGCAGGCGGGTGAGCGCGACGCGGCGGCGTTCGCCGCCGGAAAGTTTGTCGACCACCTGCTCGCCGGGCGGGCACCGCAGGGCGTCCATCGCCATGTCGACATGCGAGGCCACATCCCACGCACCGGCGGCGTCGATCTTCTCCTGCAGGTCGCCTTGTTTCTGGAGGATGGCGTCCTTGGCCGCATCGTCGGCCGCGGCGTCGAGTTCATCCCAGGTGGCGTCGTAGGCGGCGACGAGGTCGGTGAGATGCTTCACTCCCTCCTCGACGCATTGGCGCACGGTCGCGCCGGCGGTGAGCTGCGGCTCCTGTTCGAGCAGGCCGACGGAGTAGCCCGGCTCGAACACCACGTGGCCGTCGAACTCCTTGTCGCGACCCGAGAGGATGCGCATGAGCGAGGACTTGCCGGAGCCGTTGAGGCCGAGCACGCCGATCTTCGCGCCGTAATAGAACGACAGGCTGATGTCGCGCAGGACCTCCTTGCGCTCGTGGCGCTTGGAGACTCCGAGCATGGAGAAGATGATCTTGGGTTCGTCGGCGGCGGCCATGGGGCGCTATCGGTGGCAAGAGCGCCGCGTGGCGTCAATGCGCGGCGCGCGCCGCAGTTGCCAGTGCGGCGCAATCCCGCACCACTTACCTGCGTGCACCCGCCCCGTTCCAGCTCCGGTCGGCCGCGGCGCCCCGCCCCCGGCCGGCTCGCGATCGCCTTGGGCGTTGCGCTCCTGCTCGCCGGCTGCGCCCACGCCCCGCTCAACGCCCCGCGCAACGCGGCCTCCGCCGCCCCAGCCTACTCCTTCCGCGCCCATCAAGCGCAAGCACCCGCCGACCCGCTCGTCGTCGCGCTGTTCCTCTCCGGTGGTGGCACGCGCGCCGCCGCCCTCTCCTACGGCGTCATGCAGGAGCTCGCCCGCACCACCTTGCCCGATGGCGCCCGACTGCTCGACAAGGTCTCCGCCATCAGCGCCGTCTCCGGCGGCTGTTTTCCCGCCGCCTACTACTGTCTGTATGGCGACCGGCTCTTCGCCGACTTTGAGCGGCAGTTTCTCAAGCGCGATGTCCAGAACGCGGTTCTCAGTCGCACACTCTCGCCGCGCAACTCGCTCCGGCTCGCCTCCGACACCTTCGCCCGCAGCGACCTCGCCGCGGAGTATTTCGACCGCATCCTCTTCCACGGCGCCACCTTCGCCGATCTCGCCCGCGCCCCGGTCCGCCGCCCGTTCCTCATCATCAACGCGACGGACATGGACTCCTTCGCGCCCTTCCCCTTCACGCAGGAGACCTTCGACCTCCTCGGCTCCGACCTCGGTTCGGTGCCCCTCTCCCGCGCCATCGCCGCCTCCTCCGCCGTACCCGTTGTTCTGACACCGATCACGCTCCGCAACTACGGTGGCCACCTTCCCCCCGCGATCGCGTCCCCGCCGCCCGCCGCGCCGCTCGCGCCCCGCCAGGAACTCCTCGAAGCGGTGGCGCATCGTTACCTCGACGCCGCCCGTCACCCCTACATCCACCTGCTCGACGGCGGCCTGGCCGACAACCTCGGGCTCAACAGCCTCCTCACCGCGCTCGACCTCGTCGGCGGCTGGGACCCGCTGCTGCGCGACGGCCTCGCCGGCACCGCGCCCCGCCGGATCGCCATCATCGTCGTCAACGCCGCCACCGAGCCCGAGACGGAGTGGAGCCATAAACCGGATACTCCGGGGCTGCGCAACGTCGCCTCCGCCCTCAGCCGCAACGCGATCAACCACACCAGCCATGCGCTCCTCGCCCGCCTCCGCGAGAGCCTCGCCGCGTGGCAGGCCGCCGCCGGCCCCGACCAGCCCCGCGTTCATTTCATCGCGATCGGCTTCGACCAGCTTTCCGCCCCGGAGGAACGCGCGTTCTGCAACCAGATCCCCACCCGCTTCAACCTGCCCGATGCCACGGTCGACCGTCTGGTCGCCATCGGCGGGCAACTCCTGCGCGAGTCCCCCGAGTTCCAGTCGCTGCTCGCCGCGGCACGCTCCGTCTCAAGCGCCGACACCGCCGGCCACTAGCCGCGCCGCGGGCCCGGGAGGCAGTTCGACACTTTTTTGCCCAGGAAGGCGTCGCGCGGAGGGAACTCCGTCCCCTAAGAACCGGACCCTCGGACCGCCCAGCCGTCACCTTCCACGCCCGGCCTGCTTCCATGCGCTACGCTTCCTGCCTGTTCTCCTCGGCCGCTTCGCAGCTCGGCCGCCACCTCGCCCGGCACGCAGGCCCAGCCATTTGCCACCGTCGCCCGCGCCATCCAGGCCGCGGCCGCGAACGACACCGTCCTGCTCGCCCGCGGCAGCATCTTCCGCGAGGGAGGACTCACCTTCGCGTCCTCCCGCACCTTCGGCGCCTACGGTTCCACGACCCTGCCCCAGCCGGTCATCACGGGCAGCGCCGTCGTCACGAACTGGACCCCGTGGGCCCAGAACGCCGATGTCCTCGTCGCCACCCCCGCCGTCACCGGCATCAAGCATGTCTTCGTCGACGGCCACCGCATGACGCTCGCGCGCACGCCCAACACCGGCTGGCTGCGCACCGACACCGGCTCGGGCGACAACACCATCGTCGACGCCGCCCTGCCCCGCCCCGCCTCCGGCAACTGGGTCGGAGCCCAGGTACGCTGGCGCAAGTGGACTTGGATCTACGAGACCCGCCCCATCACCGGCGACAACAGCGCCGGCACGCTCACCCTCGGCGGCGCCACCACCCTCGGCGGCCTCACCGGCCTCGGCAGCGGCTACTACATCGACAACACCCTCAGGGCCCTCGACGCCCCCGGCGAGTGGTACTACGACGCCTCCGCCAACAAGCTTTACCTGTATCCACCCGCCGGCGCCACCCCCGCCACCATGCTCGTCGAGGCCGCCCATCGCCCGACCGCCGGCGCGGTCACCGGCGCCACGCTCGACGGCCTCACCTTCCAGCACTTCACCGAGACCGGCCTCGGCATCCACGACCGCGCCGCCATCGTGCGCAATTGCACCGTCCAGCACAACGGCGTCACCGGCATCGCCACGAGCTGGAACTGCAGCGGCACGCTCCTCACCGGCTGCACCATCCGCGACAACCTCGACATCGGCCTCGCCTGGAACGAGAACCCCGCCGGCGCCGGCGGCTCCGTTGTCGAACGCTGCACCCTCGAGCGTAACGGCTCCGTCCCCGGCCTCGCCGGCAACGGCCCGTGGCACGGCCTGGGCGTCGTCGTGAGCAACGCCAAGGGCCTGCAGTTCCGCCTCAACCGTGTCACGGAAACCGGTTACGCCGGCATCATCCTCGGCTCCGACGGCCAGACCGTCTCGCGCAACGTCTTCCGCCGCTGCATGGCCACCATGAACGACGGCGCCGCCATCTACACCAACTGCAGCCGCAGCCAGATCACCGAGAACATCATCCTCGACACCGTCGGCGACCTCGAGTCGTCGCACCCGTGGACGCCGCTCGGCCACGGCATCTGGCCCGAGTTCCTCGGCAAGTTCCACCACTCCGACATCTCCAACAACACCGTTTACGGCTCCGGCGGCGACGGCCTCTGGTTGCCGAACAACTACAACTGCACCGTCTCCGGCAACATGCTCGTCTCCAACCGCCTCGCCGCCCTCTCCCTCGGCGGCTACGAGAACGAGTACGCCGGCACCGCCGAGGCCCAGCAGAACCACACCCTCGCCGGCAACCTCCTCGCGATCGGCGCCCAGCCCTGGCAGCCCTCCGCCGGGCAGAGCCAGAACCTCGCCGACTGGGCCGCGCCGAACGACTACCTCCTCGGCTTCGCCACCTTCACCGACCGCGACCTCGACTACGGCACGATGAGCGGCACGAAGCTGCTCACCCGCGACGGCACCGACCAGATCCGGCGCGACGGCGACACCGCCCGCACCCTCGCGCAGTGGCGCTCCGAGGAGGCGGCCTGGGCCGACCCGGCGCCGACCGCGTACCAAGGCAACGGCTACCTCTTCATCAACGACACCGAGGCCGCCGTGGACTTCCCGCTCCCCGCCGGCATCACCTGGCAGCAACTCGGCGGCGGCGCCGTCGGCGCCACGGTCACGATCCAGCCGTTCCGCTCCGTCCTCCTCCTCGCCACGGCCGGCAGCACCGCCGGCCTCGCGCCCTACCACCTCGCCTCGGCCGGCCCGCCCCCGCCGACCTTCGCCTCCTGGATCGCCGCCTACGCCATCCCCGCCCCTGGCGACCTCGCCGCCGCCGACCCCGACAACGACGGCCTCGCGAACCTGCTCGAGTACGCCACCGGGCTCTCGCCGGTCGCCGCCGGCACCACCGCGCCGCTTCAGCTCGGATCGGCCACGGCCGGCACCGCCACCCTCGCATTCCGCCGCCGCGGCGATGTCTCCGACGTCACGCTACGCCTGCAGACCTCGGACGACCTCGTCTCGTGGACCGCGGTCGACACCTCCGCGGCCACGGTTGGCACGACTCCCGGCGAGCCCCTCGTGCAGTCGCTGTCGCTCACCCTCCCGGTCCCCGCCACCCGCGCCTTCTACCGTCTCGTCGCCACGCCGCAGTGACCCGCGGCTTCACGGCGGTGGCACGGAGCATGTCCTCAGCACACACAAACCGGCCTACTCGACCACCACCCGGAATCCGATCGTGCGCGCCCGCTCGAGCCCCTGGCGTGTCACCAGCGGCACCTGCGCCAGTCCGGCCGCGGGCTCCGCATAGGAACCACCGGCGACCTGCGTCGCCTCGGCGTCAGCCGAGGCGGGTGACAACCACTCGGCCACGTTGCCGAGCAGATCGTGGAAACCGGCCGCGTTGGCCACGGCGGCGCCGACCGGTTGGGGCCGATCGTCGCTGCGCTCCTGCGACCAGACCGCCGCCAAGAGCGATTCTCCCTGCGGGGCCGTGCCGAGCGCCGCGCGGTACTCCGCCTCCGTCGGTAGCCGGACCGTGCGGCCGAGCAGCCACGACAGCCGCCGACAAAACTCCCCCGCCTCGGGCAGGCTCACGGACTCGACCGGCAGGTCGTCGCCGGCCTGCCGGCTGGGATTGGTCCGCATGACCAGCGTGTAGAGCCGTTGCGGCACCTCGGTGCGCAGCATCTGCCCCCCGCCTCCCGGCACCGGGCGGAATTGGCCGGCCACCACCCGCAGCACCGGTTCGAGGGCGTCGCGATTGAGGTACAGGTAATTGAACTTCAACCGCAGTTCGGGGTCGAGCCGCCGGCTTCGCGGCAGCCGCGCGGCCATCGCGTCCTGCAGCTCCGCCCCCTCCCGCAGCAACTCCGGCACGCCCGCCGGGTCGCCGGCCCGCAGTTTTGCCGCCACCTCGCGCTCCAGTTGCGCCACCCGCCGCGCCGGCTCCGCGCTCAGCTCCGTTTGCCGCGCGACCTCCAGCGCTTCGATCCGTTCCGCCGACACATGCCGGCTGCGGGGAAAATCCCTGTTGAGTTTCTGCTGCGCGAGCCCGGCCTGCGCGAACAGCGCGACGGCCTCCGGCGAGGCCCCGCGCCCCTGCGCCTCGGCCGCCCGGGAGGAGAGGTCCATCACCTCGCGCAGCAGCGGCACCGACTCGAGCGTGGCGATCTCGGTCTCGAGTTTCTCGAGGTTGCCGAGGCTGGCGAGTTGCGTGCGCGCGAACTCCCGGTTGAGCCGCAATTGCAGCTCATGCGCGCGGTGATAGGCGGCGAGCGCCTCGGCCGTCCGGTCGGCGTCGCGCAGGCGCTCCGCCTCGGCGGTCGCGGCCGCCAGCTCCACGGCGATCGGCTCGGCCTCCAGCCGCTCGATCTCCTGCGCCAACATCGTCTCGCGCGGCAGATCGCGACCGGAGCCTCCCTCCGCCCGCTGGTTGAGCAGTCGTTGCAGGTCGAGGGCGCGCCGCAGCGGCGCCACCGCGTCGGTCTTCTTGCCGCCGGCCAGCAGCGCACGGCCCTCGGCCTCCGCGGCCGCGGAGCGGGCGATCGTGCTGCGTTGCCACGCGTCGTCGTGCAGCGCCTCCAGTTCGCGCAACCGCTGTTGCTGTTCGGCCTCCGTGCTGCCGGTCGCCTCCATCCACTCGCGTTGCTTGGCGATGGACTGCTGCAGGAGCACCAGATCCGCCTCGGCGGGCGTACGGTTCTGGCGGATGCGGGCGAACTCGCGCTCCAGTTCCCGGCTCTCCTCCAGCAGCCGCACCATCGCCGGATCGTTCAATCCGGACTTCGCGTCCGCCCGCGGCGGGCGTTCCAGCCCCCACCAGATCACGCCGCCGGCGAGCAGCAGTGCACCGACACCGGCGCCGATCCACGGCAGGCCGCCGCGGCCGGAGGATTTGTCGGGTTGGTCGCGTCGTTGGGCGCACATGCGCCGGCCAGACAAATCGCCCGCCGGCCGAAAGGCAACGCGCCGCTGCGCCCGCCGCCCCCGGCCCGGGCGAAGCCGCGGCGCCATCCTCCGCGCGCCCGTGGCCGAGCCGCTCACACCCCATCGAAGGCGCGGAGCGTCCAGAAGTCGTCGGCCAGCTTCGGGTCGGCGAGATAGTCGTACGGCGCGGTGAAATAGCCGCGCCGCCCCCAATCCGCACCCCAGGAGTTGCGGATCAGAAACCGCGCCGCCCGATCGTCGTAACCGACCGCGCAAACCGAGTGCCCGCCCCGCTCCTGCTCGGTCCGCCGCGGCAGGTGGAGCACCCCGGTGTGGCGGATCGCGGCGGCCTCGAAGCCCTCGTAGGTCGCCAGACCGAAGACGAACGGGAAGCCTTCGGCGAGGCACTGGCGCATCTCCGCCAGCCCGCGGATACGGTGGTAGCTGGTCACCTGGTGCCCGGCGGCGCGGACATAGCAGCGCACCGGCGGTTTCCTGGCGAAACGCCGGACCCGATACGGCCAGAGCGTCTCGGCGCATACGCCCAGCTTGGCCAGCGTCTTCACGCCGTTGCGGATCATGGCGCCGTCGTCGGTGGCGGCGGTGCCTTCGAGCACCCGCGCGTTGTAGTAGACGAAGAGCCGGCTGAGATGCCGCAGCCGCCGGCCCGCCCGCCGCGCGAGGAACTCGAGGGTGGCGGTGAGCGCATGCGCGGTGCAACTGCCGATCGTGCCCTGGCACTCCACCGCCGGGCACCACGGGCGGAGGTCGACCCGGGCCGGCAGCCGCTTCGGCGGCCGGGCGATGGCGGCATAGAGCCGGTCGCGCGCATCGGGCTGATCGCGCCGCCAGCCATACCAGGAGTTCTTGGACAACGAGGCCATGGGTTCGCCCGATGGAGGGGAATGCCGGAGCGGCCGCGCCACCTCCACCACGGTGACGACGCGGACCTGTTTTGCAGAGGACCGCAGCCGAGTCGAGCCCGGGGACGACGCGCGGCCCGGCGGCTGCGCCGGCGCGGCGCCGGGGCTTGCCTGCCCGGCCTCCGCCGGGTTTCACTCGGCCATGCGTGCTTCCCGCTGTCTCCCCCCGGCCGCCGCTTTCGGCGCGGCCGTGTTGCTCTCCTCCGCGCTCGCCGCCGCCGTGCGGCCGAATCCGCTCTTCTGCGACCACGCCGTCCTCCAGCAGGGCCGCGAGGTGCCCGTCTGGGGCACGGCCGACGAGGGCGAGCAGGTCGTCGTCGAGATCGCCGGCCGCCGCGCCGAGACGACCGCCCGCGCGGGCAAGTGGTTGGTGCGGTTGCCCGCGCTGCCCGTCGGCGGCCCCTACGTGCTCACGATCCGCGGCACCAACACCGTGACGTTGCAGGATGTGCTCGTCGGCGAGGTGTGGATCTGCGGCGGCCAGTCGAACATGGAGCGCCAGCTCGGGCCCCGCCCCGGGCAGAAGCCGATCATCGGCTGGGAACGCGAAGCGGCCGCGGCCCACCTGCCGCAGTTGCGCAACTTCTACGTGCCCGAGGTCACCTCGCCCACCCCGCTCACCGAGGTGAAGGGCACTTGGACGGTGTGCACGCCCGAGACGGCCCCCGATTTCCCCGCGGTCGGCTTCTTCTTCGGCCGCGCCGTGCAGCAGGCGCGCGGCGTGCCCGTCGGCCTGATCCACACCGCCTGGGGCGGCACCCCGGCCGAGTCGTGGACGAGCGCCCGCACGCTCGCCACCCTCCCGGGCTACGCCGAGACGCTCGCCCTCATGGCCGAGCGCAACCGCGACCCGGAGGGCGCCGCGCGCCGCTACCACGAGTCGCTCGCCCAATGGTGCCGTGTCCACGACACCGGCACTTCCGCCGCCACGCCATGGAGCGCCACCGAGTTGCCGACCGACGGCTGGACGAAGAGCAACGAGCCCGGCCTCTGGGAACAGTCCGGCCTGCCCGACTTCAACGGCATCGTGTGGCTGCGCCGTGAGTTCGACCTGACCGCCGAGGCCGCCGCGGGCGAGGCCATGCTCGGCCTGGGCGCGATCGACGACATCGACACGACTTGGGTCAACGGCGTCGAGGTGGGCGAGACCGGTTTCTACAGCACCCCGCGCACGTACCAAGTGCCGGCGGGCGTGCTCTGTGCGGGCCGCAACGTCATCGCCATCCGCGTGCTGGACACCGGCGGCGGCGGCGGCTTCTGGGGCAAGCCCGCCCAGCTCGTGCTCACCCCGGCGGCAGGCGCCCCCGTGCCGCTCGCGGGCGAATGGCTCCGCAAGGTCTCCGCGGCGTTGGCCGACACCGGCAAGCCGCCGCTCAATCCCGCCATGGGCTCCAGCGTGCCCACCGTCCTGCACAACGCGATGATCGCGCCGCTCCAACCCTACGCCATCGCCGGCGCGATCTGGTACCAGGGCGAGGCCAACAACGACGCCCCGCAGGAATACCGCCGGCTGCTGCCCGCCACCATCGCCGACTGGCGCGAGGGCTGGGGCCAGGGCGACTTCCCCTTCCTCTTCGTGCAGATCGCCCCGTTCAAGGAGATGAGCCCCGAGCTGCGCGAGGCGCAGCTCCAAGTCTGGCAGGAAACCAAGAATACGGCCATGGTCGTCACCACCGATTGCGGCGACGCCGAGGACATCCACCCGGCCGACAAGCGCCCGGTCGGCGAGCGACTCGCGCTCGCCGCGCGCGCCGTGGCCTACGGCGAGGCGATCGAGTACTCCGGGCCCGTCTTCGCCGCCGCGGCGTTCGCGGACGGCAAGGCCGTCGTGCAATTCACGCATCGCGGCGGAGGGCTCGTCGCCCCCGGCGGCACGCTGCGCGGCTTCGAACTCGCCGGGGCCGACGGCGTCTTCCATCCCGCCGAGGCGCGCATCGTCGGCGAGACCGTCGAAGTGTCCGCGGCCGCCGTGGCCGCGCCGATGGCGGTGCGTTACGGCTGGGCCAACGTGCCCGACTGCAACCTCTTCAACGCCGCCGGCCTGCCGGCCTCGCCCTTCCGCGCCGGCGCGGGCGCCCCGCGCTGAACCGACCGTTTTGACTCACCGGGCGCCGGACCACTCGTCCGGCGCCTTTTCATTGGCGCCATCCGACTGGCCAACGCGCCCGCGCCCACCCGCCCGGCATCACCGCCCGGCGCCTCGACGCTCGTCGCTTGGCACTCGTCCCTCGCCGCTCGTCGCTCGACTGCTTGGTCGCCGCTCACCGCTCCTTGCCGGCGAGCAGCTTCTCGCGGGCGACAAACAGGAGGAAGCCGGTCAACAGCCCGAACGGGACAAGCGCCAGCCCGTCGGCCCACGCGCCGGCGTAGAAGGGATTGTGGGCACTGGCCCACGCCCCGATCTTCGCGTCGATCGGGCCGAGCACGCCGGTCATCAGCGCGATCACGATGCCCGCGATCGCCCCGCCGGCGATGTAGCCGGAGGCCAACAACACCCCGGGGCTCTTGTCGCTCTCCGCCGCCAGTTGCGCCTCGTCGAGCGCCGCGTGCCGGAGCTCGTGGCGCTTCTTCCGGTCGACCAGCCAGCGCACCAGCCCGCCGACGAAGATCGGCGTCGAGGCCGAGAGCGGCAGATACACGCCCACCGCGAACGCCAGAGACGACACGCCCGCCAACTCCAGCGTGACGGCGATGAACACGCCCAGCAGCACCAGCGCCCACGGCAGCTGCCGGTCGAGGATGCCCTTGATGATGTAGCTCATCAACGTGGCCTTCGGCGCGGCGTACTTGCGCACCTCGGTGCCGTCGGGCCGCTTGGAAAACGCGCCGTTGATGCCCGGGTCGACCAGCCACACAGCCTCGCCGTGCTCATTCATGAGATACTTGCCCGCCGGACCGCCCCTGTCGTCGGTCTTGTGCCAGGTGCGGTACGTGGCCGAGTCGCCCGCGGCCTGCGGCCCGCCGAGTCTCTCCTCGTGCGCGCCGGCCAGCGCCGCCGCCTCGATGCGCAGCCCGGGCGCCACCTGCGCCGCAGGCACGTACACCACGCCGTCCTGGTTGAGCGCGAGCAGGATGGGGCCGAGCGCCAGCGCCGAGACGAGCGCACCCACAAGGATCGCGTACTGCTGGAGCTTCGGCGTGCCGCCGACCAGGAACCCCGTCTTCAGGTCCTGCGAGGTCGTGCCGCCGTTGGAGGCCGCGATGCACACGATCGCGCCCACCGAGAGCGCCGTCACGTAGGCCGTGCCGCCGGTGCGGCCGATCACCAGGAAGATCAGGCAGGTGAGCAACAGCGTCGCCACCGTCATGCCCGAGATCGGGTTCGAGGAGGAACCGATCTCCCCGGTCAGCCGCGACGACACCGTCACGAAGATGAAGCCGAACACCACGATCAGCAGCGCCCCGAGCAGGTTCATCTCCAACGGCCGCGCCAGCGTGATCGCCGCCAACAGCACCACGGTTCCGATACCGACGAACTTCATCGGCAGATCGTGGTCGGTGCGCGCCACCGCCGCTGGGCTCCCACCCTGCGGATCGCTCCGGCCGAGTTTCAGGTCGGCCAAGCCGCCGCGCAGCCCGTGCCAGATCGTCGGCAGCGAACGCACCACGCTGATGATACCACCGGCCGCGACCGCGCCCGCGCCGATGTAGAGCACGTAGGCGCCGCGGATCTGGTCGGGGCTCATGTCCGCGATCGGCACCGTGCCGGGCGCCAGCGGGCCCGCCACGCGTTCGCCGAAGAACTTGATCATCGGGATGAGCACGAGGTAGGCGAGCACGCCGCCCGCGCACATGATCGACGCGATCCGCGTGCCGATGATGTAGCCCACGCCGAGCAACTCCGGCGAGATCTCCATGCCCACCGAACCGCTCTTGAACGGCGCCCCGAAGACTTTCTCGGGCACGTCCTTCCACCCGCGCAGCGCCACGTTGAGCGTCTTGTAGAGCAGCCCGATGCCGAAGCCGGCGAAGATCACTTTCGCGCCGGGCAGCTTCCCCACCCCCGCGTTCGCCGCCGCCCGCATGTCCTCCCGGGCCGACTCCGAGGCCGCGGCTTTGCTCTCCGCCGAAGCCCCCGCGATCAACACCGCGGCGCAGGCCGTGCCCTCCGGATACTTGAGCACGCCGTGTTCCTTCACGATCAGCGCCCGGCGCAGCGGGATCATCATCAGGATGCCGAGCAACCCGCCCAGCACCGCCACGAGCATCACGCGCGTGATCTCCAGGTCGAAACCGAGGATGAGGATCGCCGGCATCGTTGCGCCGATGCCGAACGCGATCGACTCGCCCGCCGAGCCCGCCGTCTGTGCGATGTTGTTCTCCAGGATCGAGGCGTCGCGCCCGCCGACCTTCGACCAGCCGCGGAACAGCGCCAGCGAGATCACCGCCACCGGGATCGACGCGCTCACGGTCAGGCCGACCTTGAGCACGAGATAGAGCGACGACGCGCCGAAGAGGATGCCCAGCACCGTGCCCGTGATCAGGGCACGCAGGGTGAACTCGGGCAGTTGGGTCGTGGCGGGGATGAACGGCTCGAAGCCGCGCGGGGAATGGGAGTCATCAGCCATGGGCGTGGAATGCGGGACCGCCATTCACCGCAGGAACCGTGCCCCGGTGCAACGCCGGACTGGCCGCCGCCCAACGCCGCCACCGCGATCCTCCCGCTCGCCACGGTCCCATGTAGGCGGCCGCGTCGAGGCCGGCCTCCGTATCTGCGTCCATCTGTGGTTACCTCAACTTCGGAAAGTGGAACCGCAGCCGTGCCCCGCGTAGGCTTTGGCGTAGAAGGGATGCACGCCGATGGTTGCCGCTCCCGTGGAGAAGCCCCTGAGGGCTTCGACTCCGTCCCGATTGATCCCCCTTTGCCGCGAAAGCCGCCAGGCTTTCGTCCACTCGCAGGCAACATGGGGCCGTATCGTCTTCCCTCTGTCGGGTCGGCCTTGGTTGCCTTCGTTTCCTCGCCTCCGGGCCTCCGGATGATAATCGCTCCTCGATAAGGGGTCTCCTCGATAAGGGGTCAGGTTTTACCCTTTACCTTCAGCGAGTTTGGCCAACCACTCGCCGCCCCGGCCGGTTCCGCGCCGCAGCAGACCAACGTGCTTGCTCACGTACACGCCCAGGCGCTCGGCCAGCCAGCCGTTGCTCACATCAGTGGTCGCCTTCAGATGCGCGGCCACCGCCACCTTCCACGCGGCGCTCTTGGCCGCGGCATCCGCGGACTGCCGCGCGGCGGCCGGCAGCTTCGCCAGTGCCGCCGTGCAAGCCTGCGCCCAGCGCATCCGCCGCACCTCTTCGGCACCGTGTTGCTCCAACGCCCGCGCCGACTCCGTCACTTTGTGCGAGACCACCAGATCCGCCTTGAAGCCCGAAGTCCCCAGCGCCCAGCCTTTGCTGAGGTTCACATAGGCCGCATTCTTGCCCGCCGGACCGGCTTCCGCATGCCATTCCAGATGCCGCGCATAGGCGGCCCAGCCGGCCTTGGTGTCCGCCAATCCGCCGGCATCCTCCAGCGCCGTCTGCACCCGCAGGAACGCCGGCCGCATCTTCGGCCGCCACAGGTGCCAGTAACTGGAGAACCGCACCTCCGGCAGCTCCGCCACCGTGGCCACCCCCGCCCGCACCGGGTTAAGGTGGATGTAGTCGCACAACAGCCCCAACGCCGCTCCCTCCTCCACCGCCAATGCCTTGTACCGCCCCTGGAACAGATGCCCCCGCTCACCGCGCAGCCGGTTGAACCGGTTGGCGAACGTCGCCTGCAGCCACTGCATCCCCACGACGAGGTTCCCTTCCGGCGTCTCCAGCGCCAAGTGGTAGTGGTTGCGCATCACCACGTAGGCGTGCAGCACCCACCCGTGCTTCACGCACGCCTCGAACACGCAGTCCTCGAACGCCACCTTCGTCTTCTCCGTCGCGAAGATGTCCCCGCGGTAGTTACCCCGGTTGATCACGTGGTAACACGCCCCAGGATATTCCAACCTCAGCTTCCGTGCCATGCCGCGCAGCCTGCCGGCGCGTCACCAACCGTCAAGGTAAAGGGTAAAACCTGACCCCTTCTCGGCCCTCTTCCGGGTGCAGCGCCCGAACTCTTTCGATCACGGTGTCGATGTCGCGAGGCATGGCGTCTCTTCGTTGGCGAACGATTGAGGTCAGACACGAGCGGGCGCAGCCCGCTCGTTGTCTGTGCCGACTGGTTGGCCCTTCTTCTTCATTTGAATCCGTCCACGGGGAAACATCCAAGAAAGCGCATGCGCTTCTGCGAACGGATAGCTGAATCGGGGTAAGAAACGAAGTGAAACACCGCCGCCGCGGATGCACTTGGAATCTTCTTCTCTTCCGCGCGCTTCACGGCTGCATCGATGAACTGCTCGTAGATCGAAAAGCCGGTCAGTAACTGCCGAATCCCGATTTCTTCCTGCTCGACGCTGATCTCGGGACCGCTGCGATCATCAATCTTGAATCCGAAATCGGCAGCGAAGCCCTTCTCTTCCTGAAGATATGCGTCGAAGGCTTCCTCGTCTCGAAAATCGCCAACCCAGACGGAGACTGCCCGGCCTGCGGTGAACTCGGACTGGGAGACAATCGGTTTCTTGAAGAGACTCAGCATAACGGAATTCTTCCGGCCAACGTTTACGGATGAGCCACGCCGGCGGACGGCATGGAAGGTGAAACGGGCGTCGCCCCGGCGTTGCGCTCTGGCCGCTGGTTAGCCTCCTCTTTTGAGCATCGCATGGGTGTCTTCTCCTTCAATCTGCTCGTGCACAACGACAGCAGAATCGGCAACGACTTCGAGCGTCTCGTCGTGGAAAGTCGCAATCCAGTGCCTCTTCTTCTTTCCGCGAACTTGGTCTGACCCGGAAACTTCGTAGAAACCGTAGAAGCCAAGACCGGCGCCATAGAGTGGATGCTCGTGCAAGCGCTCGTCGCTCGGTGCGCCAAACTTGTAGTCTGAAACACCGTCGAATCTCAAAACAGCTCCGGTCGCTTCCGGATCGCGCCGTAGATATGCAACCCAGAGACAATCGCCGTCAGGACGGATGGACGGCAATGGGGCGCCAACATCCATCTGCGGTGGCTCTTTCCATTCGTGAATGCTGGCGGTCATCTTTCTTCGGCTAACGCTAAAAGTGTGGAACGCCGGACACCAGACTTTGCTTGGAAGGCGGGCGTTTGGCCGGCGTTCCCACTACTGACTGGTTCGGTCGAAACTTCATGAGTCGAAGCCCAAGCC
>JAGVUB010000034.1 GCA_019136515.1 Verrucomicrobiota bacterium | reverse complement strand
TCCGAACGTCGATTTCTACAGCGGCATCATCATGCGCGCCATCGGCATCCCGCTGAACATGTTCACGGTCATGTTCGCCATCGGCCGCATGCCCGGCTGGATCGCCAACTGGCGCGAGGTCGCCTCCACCTCCAAGGCGCGCATCTACCGCCCGCGCCAGATCTACACCGGCGCCGTGAAGCGCGACTACGTGACGCCCAATCTGCGCTGATCTGTCGCCGAACCTCGGATTCGGAAGGCGGCGGTCCCACGGGCCGTCGCCCTTTTTTTTTGTCGCGGTGGCCGCTCCGGGTGGCCCGGTGGGCGGTGGCCTCATTGTCCCCCGCTGGCCGAACGGCGCCGCGGCGCGCAGACCGTGTGGAGCTGGCCCCGGGGAGGCCGCCCGCTGGCCGAACGGCGCCGCGGCGCGCAGACCGTGTGGAGCTGGCCCCGGGGAGGCCGCCGCCGGCGACGATTCGGCCTAAACGAAGCCGTTGGACACAGAGGGCACAGAGATGATCACAGAGAGTTCGGATGAAGACCGGCACTCGGAGACAGCCACCTGCTGGGTGCGCACCCCGAATCTGGGTTCTTCAACACCAAGTTCCTCGCTGTGCCCTCCTTCCGTCTCCTTTGCCTCTGTGACCTGCACGAACTGCCGTTTCTAGGTTCAGGGGGCTGGTGGGGCGGGGGTGGGGAAGCGCAGTTGAAAACCACCACACTGGTGCACTTGTCGGGAGGCGCGTTTCCTCGGAGAGTTTGCGTGGAGTTTTGGGGTCTTCCGGGCGTGTGCAGCCGGCGTGCCTCTTGCACCGGTTTTTTTCCACTTTCCTGACCAGAAACCGGTTGACGGGTTTTTCGGCTAAACCCATATGTTGTGCCTTCGCTTTTGGCCACCCACAACCCGTAGTGGTGAGCAACCGGTAAATAACTCGAAACAACTTTGTGTGGCCAAACCTCCCGGATCGTCGTTTTTCGGCGCCTTTCGTTTCCGTTCCTCCTGCCCATCCCACGCCTCCTCCCATGACCCGCTTCCTTGCCATCGCTCAATGCCCGAACCACCGCGGTTCGGCTGCGGCTTTGGCCTGCGCACAGGTTGGTGACGCTGCTTGGGCCACTGCCGTTTTTCGTACCCCCGGCAGCGTCCGAACTTGATTTTCCAGCGTGAGCACCCGGCGCCATGCGGCGTCGGGTGTTTCCCGTTTCGCAACCCCTCAACAAGCTACCGACCGACTGCGTTTCCTTGGGATGACACCGCACTCCAGTCTCGAGCACGACCTCGCGCTCAAGCGCTTCGCCTCCGCTCCCAAGGATCGGAAGCCGAACTATCCGTGGCGCGAGGCGGTCCGCGAGCAGTGCCCGACGTTGCCCGACGTGCAGGTGGCTTGTCCCCAAGGATTGGAGCCGTTCGACCTCGGCGAGATCGCCGACACCGTCGGCAAGTCGCTCACCACGCTGCTGCTCGCCCGCGGCGAGACGGCCATCTTCACCGAGGAGCACAAACAGTTCGTGGCCCGCATCGCCGGTGAGGTCGCCGGCAACCTCACCGCGTTGGCGCTGCGCCAGCGTCCGCTGCGTCTCGACCTGCAGGAGCTGTACGTCCTGATCGAGCAGACGCTTGTCGACAACAACGCCTACGACGTCGCCCAGAGCCTGCTCTACAGCCGCGGCGCCAAGCTCGGCACCGATCGTGGCGCCGGCGCCACCGCCGTGCGCCTCATCCGGCGCAACGGTCATGTTGTCCCGTGGAACGAGGCCAAGATCGAGATCGCGATCCGCAAGGCCTTCCTCGCGCTCCAACAGAGTCCCGCGCCCGCCACCGAGATTGCGCGCGCCGTGACCGCCCGTGCCCTGGCCACCCACGAGACGTTCCTCCACATCGAGGAGGTCCAGGATGTTGTCCAGGAAGAGTTGATGCGTGCCGGACACTTCAAGGTGGCCGAGGCATTCATCATCTACCGCTCGATGCGCGCCGCCACCCGCGGCCACGAGGCCGTCCCGGCGCCGGCCGCCGCCCAGCCTTCGATGGTGGTCGTCGTGCGCACCGCGGGCGACACCTTCCTATGGGACGGCCACGACCTGCGCCTGCGCATCGCCTTCGCCGCTGCCGGCCTCGCGCTGCCGCTGTCGCCCGAGGAACTCGAGCACGAGCTGCGCCGCTCCATCTACGACAACATTTCGGGCGCCGATCTCGCCGCCGCCGTCGCCCGCAACGCCCGCGCCCTCATCGAGCGCGACAGCGACTTCGCCCTGTTCGCCGGACGTCTCCAGCTCACCTATCTCTACGAGGAGGCGCTCGGATGGGACATTGTCCGCGACGGCGTCGATCGCCTGCGCGATTTCCACCGGCGCGGTTTCGCCGAGTATCTTCTCGAGGCCGCCGGCCTCGGTCTGCTCCAGCCGCGCCTGCTCGAGCGCTTCGACCTCGAGAAGCTTGCTGCGGCGCTCGATCCCACGGCCGACCTTGCGCTCGACCTTCCCGCGGTGCAGGCGCTTGCCGAGCGTTTCCTCGTCACCGCGCGGCGCGACGGCGCCAAAGTCCGGCACCTCGAAGTGCCGCAGTTCCTCTGGATGCGGGTGGCGATGGGCCTGTGCATCGAGGAGCGGAGCGGCCGCGACAACCACTGCCTCGACCTCCACGCCCTGCTCCAGTCCCGCCGCTTCCTGCCCGCCGCGCCGGTGCTCGCCCACGCCGGCACCCCCGGTGGCCAGCTCATCGCGCAGTACACGTACCATGTCGCCGACAGCCTCAAAGGCGTGATGCAGCAGGGCATCGCCGACAACGCCTACCTCGCGGTGCGCGGCGGCACGCTCGCCGGATCCTGGACCGCCGTCGGCTCCGCCGAGCCGCCGGCCCACGAGCCCGCGGCCCGCGGCCTCGCCGCCTACCTCGACCTGCATCAGGCGATGCTCGCCGCCGTCGGCCCCGTCGAGGGCGCTGCGTATCTTGAGACTTGGCACGCCGATCTGGCGGACCTGCTCGCCCGGCGCCCGGCCAAGCCCGGTGCGCTGATCCTGGCGCATTGGGTGCCCGATCTCTTCCTGCAGCGGGTGGTCGCCGGCGGCGAGTGGACGCTCTTCCGCCCCGCCGATGTCGCCGATCTGCCCGACCTCGTCGGCGCCGCCTTTGCCCGCCGCTATGCGGAGTACGAGGCGCAATCGGCGGAGGGGCGGCTCTGGAGCCGCCGCCTGCCCGCGGCCGACCTTTGGCGGGGCCTCGTGCAGGCGATGCTCGAGGGTGCGGCCTCGATCGCCTTCAAGGACGCCTGCACCCTGCGCGCCGCGCAGGACCATGTCGGCCGGTTGCATTGCGCGAGTTACGCCACCGAGCTCACACTTGGTGCGGACGACGGTGAGACTGCCGGCGCGGCGCTCGGCTCGGTCGCGCTCGACGCCCACCTCGACGACTCGGGCGACCTGGATCTCGACGCGCTGCGCGCCACTGTGCGCCTCGCGGTGCGGGCTCTCGACAACGTGCTCGACTGCCATCGGTTCCCGACCGAGTCCGCCCGCCGCGCCGCGCGGCGCCACCGCCCGCTCGGGCTGGGCGTCATGGGGTTGGCGCGCGCGTTGCACGCCAAGGGCCTCGCGTTCGGCTCGGCTGCGGCCGAGCAGTTCAGCGACGAGTGCCTCGAGGCGCTCGCGCATTGCGCCATCGCAGCCTCCGCCGAGCTTGCGGCCGAGCGCGGCTCGTATCCGACGTTCAAGGGATCGAAGTGGGACCGCGGCCTGTTCCCGGCCGACACCTTCGCGCTGCTCGAGCAGGATCGCAGCCTCGCCACCGAGGTGCCGCAGGGCGGACGCCTCGACTGGCAGCCGGTGCGCGCGCTCGTCGCCGCCCACGGTCTGCGCCACTCCGCATTGCTGGCGATCTCGCCCACGCCGGGCATCGACCAGGTCGCCGGCACCACGGCTTCCGTCGATCCCGCTGCGCGCAACCTCCAGGTGCGGTCCACGCTGTCGGGCGAGTTTCTCGTGTTTGCCGCGGCGCTGGTGCGCGACCTCAAGGCCCGCGGTCTGTGGACGTCCGAGATGGTCGAGCAGCTCAAGTACTTCGATGGTGAGGTGCAGGAGATCGCCACCATTCCCGCCGATGTGAAGGAGAAGCACCGCACGGCCGGCGACATCGATCCGCTCAGTCTGCTGCGCGCCGCGGCGCGGCGGCAGAAGTGGCTCGACCAGTCGCAGGCGCTCCGGCTCGACCTGCCGCCGGCGCATGCCGACAGCGCCGCTGTGGCCGCACTTTTGCTCACCGCGTGGCGCATGGGCCTGAAGTCGGTCTGGCGCCTTGTTTCGGCCCATGCGGCCAAGCCCCCGTCCGGCTGAGCCGGCTCACTCCGTTTTTTCGCCCTCATCACGTCAACCAGTCCCCCTTTACCCCGGTCCCGCCCATGTCTGCCAACCACTCTTTCTTCACCATCGAACGAACCACTTCCATGTCCGAGTCGGAAATCCTCCTCACCGTCAAGAAGCGCGACGGCAAAGCCGCTCCCTTCAAACTCGAGCGCATCGTCCGCGCCATCGCCCTGGCCGCCTACGGCGCCAAGCACGATGAATCCAAGAACCCGCACCGCGACAATCCGGAGCTGCGCTACGGTTTGGACGAGGCGACGTTCAAGGACGTCTTCGATCTCTCCGCCGAGGTGCGCGACATGGTGATCGAGAAGTTCGGCACCGGCGGCGCCCCCGGCGTCGAGGACGTGCAGGATCTCATCGAGCTCACGCTGCTCAAACACGACCGCTACGAGATCGCCCGCCACTACATCTTCTACCGCATCCAGCATTCCGAGCTCCGCCCGGTCACGCACGGCGACTGCGGTCTGCAGGACTACATCGCCATCAGCCGCTACTGCCGCTACGACGAGAACCTCGGCCGTCGCGAGATCTGGCCGGAGGCCGTCGAGCGCGTCGCCCAGATGCACCTGCGCCGCGTGGCGAAGATCGCCGACAAGGATCTCAACGCCTCCTTGCGCGAGCTCGTCGCCAAGGGCACCGTCACCGCCGAGGCCGCGCGCGATGCCGGCCCGCTCGGCTCGCTCTCCGACGAGATCATCCGCGCGTACAATTTGGTGAAGGCCAAGAAGGTGCTGCCCTCGATGCGTTCGCTCCAGTTCGGTGGCAAGGCCATCGAGGTCTCCAACGCCCGCATCTACAACTGCACGGCCTCGCCGGTGAACCGCATCGAGTTCTTCCGCGAGTACTTCTTCCTCCTGCTCAGCGGCTGCGGCTGCGGCTTCTCCGTGCAGAAACAGCACGTCGCCATGCTGCCGGC
>JAGVUB010000148.1 GCA_019136515.1 Verrucomicrobiota bacterium | reverse complement strand
TCGTCGTAGAACCCGTCCTGGTTGAGGAACACGCAGGGTTTCCGCAGCACGTCGAGCTGCCGCAGCGCGAGGATCTCCATCATCTCCTCCAGCGTGCCCCAGCCGCCCGGCAGCGCCACGAACGCGTCGGCGCGCGACTCCATGAGCAGCTTGCGTTCGCGCATGGTGACGACGGTCACGAGTTCGTCGGCCTCGTCGTAGGCGAGCTCCTTCACCTTCATGAACTCCGGGATCACGCCGACCACCCGGCCGCCGCCCTCCTTGACCGTGCGCGCCACTGTGCCCATGAGCCCGGTACGCCCGCCGCCGTAGACCAGGCCCCAGCCGCGCCCGACCATCGCGCGGCCCAGCGCCTCCGCCGCGGCGAAATACTTCGGCGCGAGGCGGTCGCTGGATGAACAATACACGCAGAGGGTCTTCGGCATGCCCAGAGTCAACGGCCCGCGCCCGCGGCGGAGCAAGCGGCTTTCCACCGTGTCGGCCCCGGCCGCACGGCCCCAAAAAAAGCCCGGGGCGCAGGCGCACCCCGGGCTCGTGGGAAAGGCTGTCGGATCTACTTTTTGTCGAGGGCGCTGAGTTCCGCCTCGGCCGCGGCGGCCTCGCGCTCGGCCTTCTCGAGGGCGGCGGCACGCCCGCGCGCCGCCTCGCGTTCCGCCTTCGCGGCGGCCAGCTTCTCCTTCGCCACACGCGCACGCTCCTGCGCCGCCGCAAGCTCCTCGTCCGAGGTCTGCTGGCCGAGGGCGATCTGCTCCTCCGTGCGGCGTTCGGCCTCCACTTCGGCCTGGATGCGGGCCGCCTCGCGTTTCTCGGCGCGGACCTCGGCTTTGTGCTCGTCGGCGCTGTGTCCGATGAGTCCGCCAACCACCGCACCGATCAGCGCACCAGCCGCGGTGTTCTTGGACTGATGGCCGATGATGCCGCCGGCCACGCCGCCCAAGACCACACCGGTGGCCGCCCCGTCGTTGTTGGAGGCGTAGGACGACTCGCACCAACCGCCTTCGACGTACTCGACGCCACCGGCAACCTCAACATACCGCGGGCCGACATAGACAACGCCCGACCGCGGCGGAAGCGCCCAGTACCCGTCGACCCAGACCCAATCGGCGAAGGGCGAGTGCCACTGCCAGTAGCCCGAGATCCAGATATGGTGCGGGCCCGGGCGATGTGGCACCCACTGGTGGCGCAACGGCGGAGGAAGACGATAGGCGCGATAATGGGGACGGGGGCGATGGTGCGACCAGACATCGAATCCATGGCCACGCGGACCATCGTGGCGGGATACATGATGCCCGCGGCGGTCGTCGCCGCGGCGGGAATCGTGGCGACGGTCGTGATCTCCGGCGATCGCGGCCGAACAAAGGGAAAGCGCCACCATACCGGTGAGGATGAAGGCAGATTTCGTACGCATAGTGTGAGAGGAACGGTTGTTGACGTTCGCCGGATTATGACGGCGTGCGGAGCAAAAAGTTTCCACTCCAGTCCGGATGGTCGAACTCCACGATCTGCGGTTCAACGGGCGGGCGGACGGCTCGTCCCAGTCCAGACCCGTCGGGAGCAGACGGGAAAACGGTCTTGGCAGCCCCAAGCCGGGGATGGTGGGCGATACAGGACTCGAACCTGTGACCCCCTGCGTGTGATGCAGGTGCTCTAACCAACTGAGCTAATCGCCCGAACGGGATGCAGGAAAACGCATATTCCCCGGGCGAAATCCACCAAAATCTTTCGAGGGATTACGAAGAAGGCGGTGTACAACTCGGCAACGGGACCCGTGTCCCGCCGACCAACCCAACAACCACCGTTCCTACCATGAAGATACTCCTCCTCCCCCTCCTCGTCCTCGGTCTCGCGACGTCCGCCTTCGCCGGCACCGGCTGCGGCTCCGGTTGCGACAAACCCCAGGCGCCCGCCTGTAAATGCGGCGACGCCTGCAAGGACAAGTGCGGCGCCAAGTGCGAGTGCGCCAAGCCGCAGTGCGACGCACCCAAGACCGAGACCAAGAAATAACCATCCTCCGCTGCCCCCCCCGCCCGCCCTTCCTCACGAGGGCGGGCCTTTCTTTTTCCGGTGGCGACGCACGGCCCCGCGTCGCTACTTGCGCCTCGTCACGGCTTTCCGCCGCCCTGGGAACAGCTCGCGGCACACGGGACAGATCGTGCCGTCGCAACCGCGGGCCGTGCAGTGTTCGCGCCCGTAGTAGATGATTTGCAGATGGAGCACGTTCCACTGCTCCCGCGGAAACAGCGCCTTCAGGTCGCGTTCCGTCTGCTCGACGCTGCGTCCGTCGCTCAATCCCCAGCGCTGAGCCAACCGGTGGATGTGCGTATCGACAGGGAACGCAGGCTCGCCGAAGGCCTGCGCCATCACCACCGACGCCGTCTTGTGCCCCACCCCGGGCAACGCCTCCAGCGCGTCCCAATCGCGCGGCACCGCACCGCCATGCCGGGCCACGAGAATCTCGCTCAAGCCGCGGATCGCCTTCGCCTTCTGCGGCGCCAGACCGCACGGCCGCACGATCGCCTGTATCTCGGCAACCGGCACGCTCGCCATCGCCTCCGCGTCGCCGGCCCGCGCGAAAAGCGCCGGAGTGACCTCATTCACCCGTTTGTCCGTGCACTGCGCCGAGAGCAGCACGGCGACGAGCAGCGTGTATGGATCGCGGTGGGCGAGCGGAACCGCCGGTGCGGGATACAGCTCCGCGAGACGCCTCGCCACGAGATCGGCACGCTGTTGTCGGGTCATTCCGCAAGGAAAAGGGCCCGCCGGCGCCCCGGCAAGCGCACGGCGCAGCCCGGGGGTTCGCCTCATTCGCGGCCATCACAATTGCGAAGGGCCCGCTTCGCCACAGCCTCAACGCGTCGCCCCACCACCATGACCGTTTCCACCGCCAGCTCCGCCTACCGCTCCGCTCCGCCCGTCCGGCAACCCGACGCCGCAAGGGTCCAGAAGGACAACGCCCAGATCGCCACGGCCCAGCGCGCCCGCGACAACACCGCCACCCAGCGGGCGGTTGCCGCGCTCCGCAGAGACGAGCCCTCGCCCCGGGTCGAGCGCCCGGCCGACGGCACCAGCCGCGTGGAAGCACGAGGGCGCACCGAAGTGATCCGGCAGCCGGAACCGACGCGGGAGCGCGTCGGCACCTCGCTCAACGTGAAGGCGTAGCGCCGCCGGTGCCCGGTCCGCGGGCCTGCTTCCACTCCTCCGCGAACCGCCGGGCCAGGCGCCCCAGCGCGGCCTCGACGGTCTCCGCCTTCGCGGTCACACCACCGGTCTGCTCCGCCCAGGTGACCGCCGGCAGCGTCGCCAAAGTCTCGTGTTTGCGGAGCGGCTTCACCGCCTCGCGCAGCTGCACGTCGAGGATGTAGAAATAGCTCGTGCGCCCGGCGAGGCTCACGTTGGCCGAGATCTCGAGCACCGGCGCCCCGGGGGTCCGCTCCAGCACCGGCGGCGGGATCACCTGCACCCCGACCTCCTCGACCACCGCGCGCACCACCGCGATCAGGCCGGACTCGGTGAGGCCGAGCTTCGCGCCGTCCGGGGAGAGGCCGCGCACCGCGATGCCCACCGCCGGCAGGTTCTGCAGCACGCTCATGTCGGCCGATTGGGCGGCCAGGCTCAGGGCGTTGGCCATCTTGCTCGCGGGCATCGGAGCTCGTCCCTCGTCCGCGCGTCGCTCGACGCCCTGCTCGGCTCAGGGCGCTTCCGGCACAAGCCACTCGAACCGCACATCCGCCTCACCGTCGAGCGCCAGCAGCGGCGCAAGCTGCGCGAGCACCGGCCGCAGCGCGGTGTCGAACTGCCACGGGGGATTGAGGATCGCCAGCCCGCAGCCGCCCATGCCAGCACCGGCGGCCTCCGCCTGCACGCGCAGCTCAATCACGAGGGTGGGCGCCAGGCGGCGTTCGCGCAGCGGGAGGAACAACGGCGCCGTGGCCGCGCGCCCGGTCAGCGGATACCAGATGGCGAAGACCGCGGCCGGGCTGCGGCGCAACCCCTCCTCGACCGCCGCGGCGACCTGCCGCATCTCGTCGGCGGCCTCGAACGGCGGATCGATCAGCACCAGCGCGCGTTTCTCCAGCGGCGGCAGCATCGCACGGGGCGCGCCGTAACCGTCGATCCGATGCACGCGCGCCTTGCGGTGGCCGGCACACTCGCGTTCGAGCGCGTCCGCTTCCTCGGGCTGCAGCTCGCAGAAGGCGCAGCGGTCGGCGGGTCGGGCGAGCTGGAGCGCGAGCACCGGCGAGCCGGGATAGTAGCGCAGCGTGTCCGCACCGGCGCCGCAGGCCCGGTTGTACTCCCGCACCGCCTCGACGTAGTCGGCAACCGGTGCCGGCAAGCCGCTCGCGGCCAAAAGCCGGCCGATGCCATCGGGCCATTCCGGAGACCGGCCACCCTCGGCGGCCCGGGAGAGGTCGTAGCGGCCCCGGCCCGCGTGGGTGTCGAGGAAGAGGAACGGCTTGGGCTTGCGCTGCATCGCGCAGATGAGCTCGCGCAGCAGCACATGCTTGAACACGTCGGCAAAGTTCCCGGCGTGGAAGGAGTGCCGGTAGTTCATCGCAACGCGAACCCGGCCGGCACCGGCACCTTCACCACGGTCTTGCGCACGAGCACCGGGGACGTTTCCGCGAGCCGCAGGCAGGGCATGTGGCCGTCGGGCGGGAAGAGGATCACGAGGTCGCCCGGCACCAGCCGCAGCCGGGAGGCAAAGTCGGAGTCCGCGTACTTCACCAGATCCTTGTCGGGCACGTAGTCGACTGTCACCCGCAGCCGGTCGATGCCGGTCACCTCGACCGCCTCCTCGCCCTCGACCAGCGCCTGCACATCGATATAGCGGCGATGCGACTCGAAGAAGCAGTCGCCGCGGGTGCGGGTACGATAGACCGACTCCATGGCGTACACACCGTTGCGCAGGTCTTGGCGACGGGTCTCGCCCTCGGCCAAGGCCAGCAGGCCGGCATTCTCCGCCGTGCCCTTGGCAAAGCAGTGCCGCAGGTACTCGAACGCCTCCGCAAAAAGCGGGAGTTCGCGGAACAGTTCGGAGAGATCGCCGTAGGAGCCAAAGACCGCCATGGTGGGTGGAGACCTTCGGGCCCGCCCAGTCGGGCTCAAGCAAATTTCGGGCGGCATGGCGGCGCCGGCGCCAGCGGCACGCGGCGCCCAGCCCCGGTCGGACGAAACTTTCGCTCGCCGCCCGGCCATCCCCCTGTTGAGAGTGCGCGCCCATGAACGTCGAGATCGGTTTCTGGAAACGCACGGAGGACGGCCGCAAGTTCCAGGTGCGCCTGCGCGTCTTCGGCGGCAACATCCGCTGGGAGTGCCAGCCCGCGCGTTTCCAGGACTGGGAACCCTACCCCGCGCCCGACGACGACGACTGGGACACGGTCATCGCCGAGGCCAACAAGCGCGAGCCGCGCCGGGTGATCCACGACAAGATCCTCGCGCTCATCCGCCGCCGCGGCCGGCCGCAGGGCTCCGCCGAAACGTAGAGTCTCGCACGATCGACTACGGTTGCCGCGGGCGAATCCACGCCCGCCCGGACCCCCTACTCGCTCCAGCCGCCCCGCCGCTCCGACTTGCGGCGCGCCCGTTGCTTCTTGCCGGCCAGCATTCGCGCCTTCTGCGCCCGGGAGCGCTGCCGGTTGCGCCGCCGCTCCAGCTCGCGCTCGTCGCGCGCCGCCGTCGCCACCGCGCGTTTCCGCTCCTCCAGACGTGCCGCCAACTCCGCCCAGGCCAGCGCGCGATTGCGCGTCTGGGAACGCTCCCGCTGCATCCGCACCTCCACTCCGGTCGGGCGATGGCGCAACTGCACCGTGGACGAGGTTTTGTTGACCTTCTGGCCCCCCGGCCCGCTTCCGAGAATGAACCGCTCCTCGCAATCCGCCGCCAGCACCCCCAGCGCCACCAACCGGGCGGCGAGCGTCTCGTCGTGCAGGAAATCGAAATCAGTGGGGCTGGCCATGGCGTGCGCACAGAGCCAATGCACAGAAACGGGCCGTGGGAATCACGAAACAGCGCCCACCGGCCCGGTCTCGAGTAGGGATCGTTATCCCGAGGTTCCATCCCTTGACTCGCCCACAACAACCGCCCAGTTTGCCGCGCGTCTATTCACCGACCAACCCCCGACCGAACTACCATGTCCGAGAACATCGCCCAACTCACGACCGCCACTTTCCAGGATACCATCACCAAATCGTCGACTCCGGTGCTCGTCGATTTTTGGGCCCCGTGGTGCGGCCCCTGCAAAGCGATCGCCCCCATCCTCGAGGAACTCGCCAAGGACCTCGCCGGCAAACTGAGCATCACCAAGGTCAACGTCGATGAAGCCGGCGAAATCGCCGCGCAGTTCGGCATCCGCGCGATCCCGACGATGATCCTCTTCAAGGGCGGCCAGCCCGTCGACACCTTCGTCGGCCTGGTCGACAAGGCCACTCTGCGCGCCAAAATCGCCGTGAAGCTCTGAGCGCTCTCGCGCCCCGCACTATCGCCGGCCCCTGCGCGGGCCGGCTTTTTCGTGTCCGGCCCCCGCCGACTCGCTTGCCACCCGCACACCGGACCGCGAGCATCGCCACCTCGTCCAGATGCCGCCCGATCCGCTCTCCACCCAACACTGGGTCCACAACCTGAGCCCGTTTCTCTGGGAGTTCGCCCCGGGGCTGGGCATCCGTTACTACGGGCTGGCCTACGTGCTGGGTTTCGTCGCCGGTTATTGGTTGCTCAACCGCTACTCGCGCGCGGGCCGTTCGCCGCTCACCCCGGAGAGCAACGGCGACCTGCTCTTCTCCCTCGTGCTCGGCGTGCTGCTCGGCGGCCGGCTCGGGTATTTCCTGCTCTATGCCCCGGGCGCGCTCCTCGCCAGTCCGCTGACCTTCTTCCGCGTCTGGGACGGTGGCATGGCGAGCCACGGTGGCTTCGTCGGCGTATTGATCGCGCTCGTCTGGTTCGCGCGGCAGAGCCGGACCAGCGCCTGGACGCTCGCCGATCTCATCGCCACCATCACGCCGCCCGGCCTGCTGCTCGGCCGACTCGCCAACTTCATCAACGGCGAACTCTGGGGCAACGTGAGCCAAGTCCCCTGGGCGGTGATCTTCCCGCTCAGCGCCGACCCCGGCACTCCCGTCGCTGCGATCCCCCCACGCCATCCTTCCCAGCTGTACGAGGCGGGACTCGAGGGGCTCCTCCCCCTGTTCTACCTCCAGCTGCGTTTCTGGCGCAGCCGCACCGCGCAGGACCGCCCCGGCCAGCTCGCGGGCGAGTTTCTCGTCCTCTATGCCGTCGGGCGCATCATCTGCGAGCAGTTCCGCGAACCCGACGCGGCCCTGATTGCCGGAGTGAGCCGCGGCACGTTCTACTCCGTGTTCCTGCTGATCGCCGGCATCCTCACGATCTTCTACACACGTTGGCGCGCCCCCCGGCGCGCCCCGCCGGCGGCCGGCACGCGACCATGATCGATCCGTCGAAGCCGGCCCCAGTCCCGAGCGACGGAGCAAACGACGGTCCGCGATTGGTTTTGCCAGAACGACCGGAACCGCTAAACCCGAAACCCTGTGGTTCGACCTGGAACGATGGGAAACAGGTAAGGTCGGATCGTCTGTCCGCTAATGGTCTCCGCCGTCGCAAGACAATCCGTCTTCATCATCACCCACGAGTTCTATCCTCGGCGGGGCGGTATCGCGACGTTCACCGAGGAGATTGCCAAGGCCTCATCCGGACTCGGTTACCCCACTGAGGTCTGGGCGCCCCATGCCCCGGGGGAAAAGGAGAAGAGCTGGCCCTTCCCGATTCGCCGCCTCCCACTCAAGGGCACCCACGACTTCTCGTGCCAGATGCGCCTGGCCCGCCACCTTGTCGCCAACCGCCGCACCCTGCGCCGCGCCACCGTCTATCTGCCCGAACCCGGGCCGATGCTGGCGATGATGACGCTCCAGTTCTTCAAGGCCCTGCGCCCGCGCCGCCTCCTGCTCACTTTCCACGGATCCGAGATCCTGCGGTTCGCCGAAAGCAGCACCCGCCGCTGCCTCGCCCGCGCCCTCATCAACCGCGCCGACCGGATCAGCACACTCACCAACTACACGCGGCGCCTGCTCTGCACCCATTTTCCCGAGGCCGAGGCGAAAACCGTGATCACCCCCGGCGCGCTCCGCTCCGATTTCGCCACGGCCCAACCGCGCCGCACCATCTGCAGCGACAAGGTGGTCATCCTCACCGTCGGCCGCCTCCATCCGCGCAAAGGCCAGATGTTCATCCTCGAGGCGCTCAAGGCCCTCCCGCCCCATCTGCGCCAACGCATCGAATATTGGATGGTCGGCACCGGGCGGCACTCCGACTACGAGATGCTGCTCCGCACCAGCGCCGAGGACAGCGGCGTCACCACCCGTTTTTTCGGCGACGTCGGCGACGACCAACTCGACGATGTTTACGACCAGGCCGATATCTTCGCGATGACGAGCATCAACCACGAGACGAGCGTCGAAGGCTTCGGGCTCGTCTATCTCGAAGCCTCCGCCCACGGCCTCCCGGTGGTCGCCCACGCCGTCGGCGGCGTGCCCGAGGCCGTTGTCGATGGGGTCACCGGCCTGCTTGTGCCGCCTGTCAACCTTCCCGCTCTCACCACCGCATTCCAACGTCTGGTGACCGACGCGGAGTTCCGGCGCACCCTCGGCACGAACGGGCAGGACTGGGCCCGCCGCAATTGCTGGGCGCGTTCGGCCGGCGTGCTCCTCGGCAGCTGACCGGCGCTTTTCGCGGTCGACGCCCGCGAGAGCGCCAGCGCCAGCACCGCCAGGCACCGCGAGCGCGAGACTTGGCCTGCGCGCGGTTTTCTGGCCAACTGCGCGCATGATCGAAGGTCGCACCGAGCTCCGCGTCCGCTACGCGGAAACCGACATGATGGGCATCGTGTACCACGCGCACTACCTGGCGTGGTTCGAGGTCGGCCGTACCGAGCTCCTCCGCTCCCACGGGATCGCCTACCGCTCGCTCGAGGACCTCGGCTACCGGCTCCCCGTGATCGAGGTGCAGGCCCGCTACCATCGGCCGGCGCTCTACGACGACATCGTCACCATCGTCTCGCGCATGAAGGAGCAACCCGTCGTGCGCCTCCGGATCGATTACGAGGTGCACGCCCGCGGGCACAAGCTCGTCACCGGCCACACCCTGCACGCCTTCATCAACCGCGAGGGTGCGCCCGTCCGCCCACCGGCCGTCTTCGCCGAGAAGATGCACGAGCTCTTCGGCCGCGCGTCCGCCTAGCCCGCCCGCGACTCCGGCACCGGCCCGGCTCCCGCGTCGTATTCGTCGAGCACCGCCGGGTCGACTTCGTCAGCCCGGGTGGCGGTCAGGGCGGCCGCGCCGGCCGCGGCGCCCAGCACCCGCCACACCGCCCAGACGGCATGTCCGCGCACGATCGGCGACTCATGGCGCACCAACCGCAGCAACTCCGCCGAGACCTCAGCCCTCTCTTGTGCGGATCCCGCCGCACCACTTTGCCACACATTGCCGGCGGCGATGCAGGCGTTGCGCAGCAACCCCGTGAGTTTGGTCCGCTTCATCGCCGTGCCCTTGAACAACTCGCGGTAGCGCTCCGGTGTGAGCCGCAGCAGCTCGAGCAGCCCGAGTGCGGCAAGATCGTGCCGCCGCGCCAGCAACGCGCTGCGGCCCGCCTGCGCGAACCGGTTCCAGGGGCACACCGCCAAGCACTCGTCGCAGCCGAAAACCCGGGCACCGAAGGCCGCACGCAGCTCCCGCGGCACAAAGCCGCGGTTCTCGATGGTGTGGTAGCTGATGCAGCGCCGCGCATCGACCAACCCCGGGGCCGGGAACGCCGCGGTCGGGCAGGCATCCAGACAGCGCCGACACTTGCCACAATGGAGCCCCGTGCGCCCGGAATCCTGCGCCGCCAGCGGAGCGTCAGCCGGCACCTGGGCCCGCACAAGGATCGCCGCCAACAGCATCCAGTTTCCAAACTCACGCGAGATCAGGTTGCCGTTCTTCCCCCGGAAGCCGACGCCCGCCGCCGCGGCCCAGCCGCGCTCCTGCACCGGTCCGGCATCGACATAGTAGCGGTAGTCCATCGCGCCCAGCCCGCCCAGTTCCTCCAACACGCGCCCGGCGGCCACCAGGCCAGGTTTGATCGTGTCGTGGTAGTCGGAATGCAGCGCGTACCGGGCGAACGGTTCGCCACCGATCGCCGCTCCGGGCCAGTAGTTCACGCCCAGCACAATCACCGTCCGCGCGCCGGGAAGCACCTGCTGCGGGTCCAACCGCAGTTCGGCCGTGCGGGCCAGCCAGTCCATGTCGGCGTGGTGCCCGGCGGCGAGCCAGTCGCGCAGCCCGGGATCGCCCGCAGCGGCGGCGGAGGCGAACCGGACCACGTCGAAACCGAGGGCGTGCAGACGCCCGCGCAACGTTTCGCGGAGCGACTCGCTCACGGGGTCGCCAAGGTTTGCGGCCGGAAATCCCGCGCCTCGCGATGGTACACCCGCAACACGTGGTTCACGATCTCCGAGACCGGACGCCCCTCGGTCAGGATCATCGTGCCGGCGCGACGATAGATCGGCTCGCGCTGTGCGAACAAGGTGCGGATGCGCGCCGCCGGGTCTTCGACCTCGAGCAGGGGCCGCGCCCGGCTTTGCGCGGTGCGCCGGAGAATCGTTTCCACCGAGGCATGCAGGCAGACGAGGATGCCCTTGGTGCGGACCAGCTCGAGCATGCCCTCCTGCACGATCAAGCCTCCACCGCAGGCCACGATCTGGCTGGTGGCCGGGTGGCCGTGCTCGATGAACTCGCGCTCGTAGCGCCGGAAGGCCGGCTCCCCGTCGCTGGCGAAGATCTCGCTGACGGTCTTCCCGTGCAGACGCTCGATCTCGTGGTCGGAGTCGAGAAACTCGAACCCGAGCCGCGCCGCCACCCCGCGACCGACCGTCGTCTTGCCCGTCCCCATAAAGCCGACGAGATAGAGATTGGCGCACTCGCTGGACATCGTGCTCCCAGCATGCCCACCTGCGTCCACGGAGCAAGTGCGGGTTGCGACGGTCCCCGCCGCCTCACGCCTGCCCGAACCGGCCGGCGACCACCTGCTGCAACGTGTCCTCAAAAGCCGCAAACACCCGGTCCCAGGTGATCCCCTCGGCCGTGGCGCGCGCCGCGGCGCGCAGCCCCGGCCACTCCGCCCGGCGTCGCAGCAACTCCTCCGCGGCGGCCGCGAAGGCTCCATCATCGCCGAACGGGGCGAGCACACCGCTGGTCCAGTGCCGGATGTGCTGGCGGCCTGCCGCATAGTCGTAGCAAAGCACCGCGAGCCCGCTCGCCAGGGCCTCCGTGACGACGTTGCCGAAAGTCTCGGTCGTGCTGGGGAAAAGGAAGACGTCGCCCGAGGCGTAGTGCGCGGCGAGCTCTTCGCCGCGCCGCATCCCGGCGAAATGGAATTGCGGGTACCGCTTCTCCAGAGCGGCGCGCGCCGGACCGTCGCCCACCAAGACGAACTGCGCCCGCGGCTCCACCGCCTGCGCCCGCAGGAACGCCCGCACCGCGAGATCGATGTTCTTCTCCACGGCCAACCGCCCGACATAGAGGAACACCGGCACATCCGCGTCCGCCCCCCACCCGCGGCGGAGCGCCTCGCTACGCCGCGCCGGGCTGAACAAGCGCCCGTCCACTCCTCGCGACATCACTCCGACCCGCTGGAAGCCGTGGGCGACGAGCTCCGCTCTTGCCTGGTCGGTGGGGACCAACGTGCAGGCCGCGCGATTGTGGAAGGCACGCAGGTAACCGAGCGCGATGTCGTGCATCGCCCGAAACATGTATTGCTGGGTGTACTGCTGGAAGTTCGTGTGAAAGCTCGAACTGACCGGAATCCCGAGTCGCCGGGCCGCCCAAAGTGCGGCCCAGCCCAAGGGCCCCTCGGTCGCGATGTGCACCACCTCGGGGCGCGCGCGACTCCAGCGCGTTTTCAGGCGCAGGTACAACGGCAGCCCGATCCGCAACTCCCGGTAGAACGGCAAGGGCAGACTCGGCACAAGAAAGTGCTGCAACCCGGACGGATCGGCCGGGTCGCACGCGAGCGCCCCCGGCAACCGCGGCCGCACGATCTCGATCGCATGCCCGCCGTCGGCCAACCCGCGCATCAACCGCTGCAAGGTCATCGCCACGCCATTGACTTCCGGCGGGTAGGTTTCGGTGACGAGGACGAGTTTCACAGGAGAGGCACGGGCCGGAAATGGTTGGTGAGCGAGCGAAGAGCAGCCCACTCGCTCTGGCCAGAAAAACAAAACGCCCTCCGGAAGAAATCCGGAGGGCGTCGCGAAAAACCGGGGTTACTTCTTCTCCTCGGGCTGCTTGGTCGGCTCCTTCACCTCGAGAATCTCGACCTCGAAGATGGTGAGCGCGCCGGGGAACATCCCCTTGTCGCCGTAGCCGAGCTCGGCCGGGACGTAGAGCTTGAGCTTACCACCCACACCGGTGAGCTGCAGCCCCTCCTTCAGTCCGGGAATCGAAGGCTCCAAGGCCATCTCGATCGCGACCGGCTTGCCATCCTTATCCTTGGGATCGACGAGGACGTCGCCGTTGACGAAGGTGGTCTTGACGTAGCCACGCACCGCCTGGGTCGGCTTCGCCTTCGCGCCCTTGCCCTCGGTGATGATCTCGTAACGCAGACCGCTGGAGGTCTTCTTGACCCCCGGGGTGGCGTCCAGCTTCACCAGAAATTCCTTGGCCTCCTTCTGGTTCCGCTCGTTGGTCTCCGTGCGCATCTTGTTCATCGCAGCCGAGACTTCCTCACCACGCGCCTTGAGCAACGCCTGCGCCTGCGGGACGAGCACGCTCATCTCATAGGGGAGCTCGGCACCGGCCATCGACGCCCCGAGACCACGCAGGAATCCGACCAACTCATCCTCGCTGCGGATGAGCGGCGCCAAGTCGCGCGGCATGTTCAGCCGCTGGGCGATCATGTAACCGTAGAACTCCATCTTCTGCACATCCGAGTACTTGCCATCGACCGGTGCGATGATCTCGGGCTGGCTCGCCGCCGGAGCGGCAGGCTGTGCCGCGGGCGTGGTCGCCGCGGGGGCCGCTGGCTGGGCGGGCTTGGCCGGATCGATGTCGATCTTGATGTTTTGGGCACCGAGCGGCGCGGCAAGAGCCAGAAGCCCGGCAAGAATGGGAAGGGTGGGTTTCATCTGAGGTTTGAAGTGTTTTGGGCGGCGCAGGCGCAAGCTTGCGTGCGTCGGAAAGGCGCGGAAGATGAAGACCGGTTTTTCAAAAAGCAATCCTTCCCCCGCGCCTGTGTTTCCACCTCCGGGCGGACTGTTTCCGCCCCTGCCGGGGTTTCCCTCTCCCCATGATTTCCGAACAATTCTGGCACAGCCAGGACGGGCTCATCCACGCCCTCCGCAAAAAGAACGACTCGCTCGCCCTCACCCTCGCCTTCCGCCCGCGCTCGACCGCCGAGCTGACCTTCATGCGCGAGCACCTCGGGACCCTGCACTTCACCGAGCGCAGCTCGCTGGCCCGCATCGGCATCGAGATGCTCACCACCGGCACCCCGGTCATCGAGAACAACAAAGTGCTCCTCGAAGCCGAGGCCCTCGTCTTCGACCGCGGGTTCCCCAACGCCACCTACTTCCAGAAGCTCCTGCGCCCCGGCACGCCCGTCGGCCGGCTCTTCTTCGCCCCCGAGTCCGCCAAGCTCTCCTCCGACGAGATCTGGCGCGCCGTGAAGGACAACCGCATCAAGCTCCCCAACACCGTCTCGATCGACCGCTTCGGCCGCGTCTTCATCGTCCCCCACTCCGTCCGCTACACCATCAACCCCGCCGTCACCCGCCTCCAGTTCGAGCGGGTCGTCAGCGGCGAGCAGACCCGCGGTTTCCTCGACAAGGTCCAGCAGCGCGAGGACGTCGCCCCGCTGCTCATCCCACCGCGCTCCGGCATCCTCACCAGCTGCTCGATGTACCTGAAGGAGCACTATGTGGTGCTCAACCGCGGCGAGGACAACTTCGGGCTCCACTGCTCCGCCGTGCTCCTCGATCCTATCAAGACCTTCGGCACGAACATCATGCTGGAGATCTACAACACCGGCGACCAGCCGGTGGTGAACCCGATGGTCTCCGTCGAAGTTTTCCGCGCCCCCGCCCCCGACGACTCCGAGGAGCAGGCCCTGCTCGGCCGGCGCAAGCGCATGCTCACCTTCGCGGGCCGCGCCTTCAAGCACCTCGACTCCCGCCACCCGCAGGAGCTCGGCGCACCCAAGCCGCGAACCAAGATCACCGTCAAGGGTCAGAATGCCCTGATGGAGAACCGTAGCCTCTTCCTCGCCTGCGGCTCCGACTTCCGCGAGCTCGCCGCCGCGGCTGCGCTGCCCGCGCCACACCGCACCATTGTCGAGGCCCTCGACAACGCCCCAGCCGGGGCCGACACACTCATCTGCGACTGTTTTCCGAATTTGCTCGAGCACATCGAGCTCCTCACCCGCCTGCCCAACCTCGGGCTCAAGCGCCTCGTCTTCCGCCGGCCGTCCCGCACCCACGGCTTCTTCTTCTCGACCAACGCCCACACCCGCATCGACCACTACGACTCGATCGGCCTCGGGGTCTATTTCTACCACGAGGACACCAAGGACGTGTACCGCCACGTCTACAAGAAGGGCTGCGGCTTCTTCGTGCGCGAGGAACTCATCCGCAAGTTCATGGAGTCGACGATCCTCGCCTTCTACGGCTCCGCCCTCGACCTCAGCGACGAGACCGGCCGCAGCATCCAGGAACTCCTCACCAAGCTCACCGACTTCTTCGGACCCACCGTCGGTGTGCTCACCGGCGGCGGCGGCGGCGTCATGGGGCTGGCCACCGAACAAGCGCGGATCAAGGGCGCACTCACCGGCTCCTGCTTCCTCGAGCTTGAGGCCCAGCCGCCCAAGCTCGGCGTCGACTTCTTCAACACCTTCCAGGAGACCGCACGCCACAACCGCCAAAAGTGGTTCGAAGTCGCCGATTTCTGCATCTTCAACGTCGGCGGCGTCGGCACGCTCGAGGAGGTCGGCATCGAGATGTGCAACCTCAAGCTCGGCATCCGCCCCCGCGTGCCTTACGTCTTCTACAGCACCGAGTACTGGCGCGACCTCAAGAAGCAGGTCAAAACGATGATCGCCGAGAAGCGCGCGCCACGCTGGATGGAGGACTACATCCTCTTCTCCGACCGGCCCGACGAGGTCGTCGCCTTCTACCGCCGCACCCTGCAGGTGCTCTGACCGAATCGCCCCGGGGAGACGTGAGGAGGGAGCGGAACCTCCTCCTTGCCCTCGGCCACCGCGCCTCCCATCGATCCGACCTCCGTTGGGAGCGCCATGCACTGGAGAGATATCCGCCCCCCCGGCCTGGCATCCGGGAGTTTGCACTTGCCGATACAAACCTTTGGTCGCGTCATTGCCGACCTGTACCATCGTCGCCCGAGAACTCGACGTTGGGTCCAGAGGAACCACACGGCCGCGCTCGCGGACCCCGTCGGTTTCTTCCAGCAAATCCTAACCACGTCTCCAGTCAGGGAAAGTTGTTCGATGAACACATTCATCCGTCTCAGTCTTCTGGCGCTTTCGCTCGCGATCGCATCGCACGCCCACGCTCAGCTCATCACGAACGGCGGGTTCGAAAACGGCGATTTCACCGGCTGGACCCAGTCCGGGGACCTTGGCTGGACTTCAGTCTCGAGCGGAACGCACTATTCCGGTGAATTCAGCGGGTCGTTCGGCCCCACCGGCGGAATGGGCTACATCGAGCAGTCCGTGGCGACCACCCCCGGGGCGACGTACGATCTTTCGTTCTTCCTCGCCAACTACTCGAGCCACAGCAACTCATTCAGCGTAAGCTGGAACGGCACGGAGATCGCTTCCGGGTCGGAATTGGCGTTGTTCAGCTGGAGTCACTACTCGTTCGACCTTCTCGCGACAGACTCCGTCAGCACTCTTAAATTCGGGTTCTACAATGTGCCGTCCTTCTACTACCTTGATGACGTCTTGCTCAGCCAAGGGACCGCGGGCGCCGTACCGGAGCCGTCGACCTATGGCCTGATCGGAGTGCTGGCGCTGGTCGTTTTGGTCGCGGTGCGCCGTTGGCGGAACCGTTGAGTCGCGGCCATCGGGCCCACCGTCCCCCGCCCACACAGACACACAGACCTCTCATCTGCGCGAAAGGCCGCGGGCTCCAAAGCCCGCGGCCTTTCTGTTTTAGAAGCAAAGCAAGGGCGCTGCGCACAGCGCCCCACTCACAGCTATGATCAAAGCGCCTTGGCGGCGGCGACCACGGCGTCGGCGGTGATGCCGAGTTCCTTGAACACCGTGCCGCCGGGGGCGCTGATGCCGAAGCGATCGATGCCGATCACCTTGCCGTCGAGACCGACGTACTGGTGCCAGAGGCCGGTCACGCCCGCCTCGATGGCCACGCGCTTGCGGACGGAGGCCGGCAACACCTCGGCCTTGTACTCGGCCGACTGGCGGTTGAACCGCTCGAAGCTGGGCACGGACACCACGCGGACGCCGGCGCCGAGCTGCTTGGCAGCAGCGATGGCAAGCTGCACCTCCGAGCCGGCGGCGAGCAGGATGTGCGTGAGCTCGGCGGTCTCCTTCACGGCGATGTACGCACCGCGGAGCACGCCCTCGCGGCGGGTCTGCACCGGGATGTCGTTGAGCATCGGCACGGCCTGGCGGGTGAGCGCGAGCAGCGTCGGGCCGTCGTTGCGGGTCGCGGCGGCGGCGAACGCGCCGGCGGTCTCCTCCGGATCGGCCGGACGGATGACGTCGAGATTCGGGATCACGCGCAGACCAGACACTGTCTCCACCGGCTGGTGGGTCGGGCCGTCCTCACCCACGCCGATCGAGTCGTGCGTGTAGATGTAGGTGACGGGCAACTTCGCCAGCGCGGCGATGCGCATCGCGGGACGCGAGTAGTCGGCGAAGACGAGGAACGTCGCGCACGAGGTGCGGAAGATGCCGTCGTAGGCGATGCCGTTGTTGATGGCGGCCATCGCGTGCTCGCGGATGCCGAAGCGGATGTTGCGGCCGGCGCGGTTGGTCGGCTCGAAATCCTTGTCGGCCGCGATGTAGTTGAGCGTCGAACCATAGAGGTCGGCGCTGCCGGAGATGAAGAGCGGGAGCGCGGCGGCGACGGGCTGGAGCACGTCCTTGCCGGCGGCGCGGGTCGCCAGCTTGGCATCGAGCGGGAAAGCCGGGATCTTGGCGAGGAGTTCCTCGGCAGAACCGGCCTGGCCGGCGCTGGCGAGGAGGGCGGCCTTATCGGGATTGGCGGCCTGCCACGCGGCGAAGGTCTTGTTCCACTTCTTGTAGGCGCGCACGAGGCGGGCCTTGTGGTCGGCGAAGTAGGCCTTCACCTCGTCGCTGACGAAGAAGTGCTGGTCGGCCGGGAGGCCGAGGCTGGCGCGGGCGGCGTCGGCGAACTTGGCGCCGCCTTCACCGTGGCCCTTCGAGGTGCCCTGCACCTCGGCGATGCCCTTGCCGATGATCGTCTTGGCGACGATGAGCTGCGGCTTGCCGCTCTTGGTCTTCTTGGCCTTGTTGACCGCCTTGACGATCGCGACGAGGTCGTGGCCGTCGATGGTCTGCACGTCCCAGCCGATGGCCTTGAAACGCGCGGTCACATTTTCGCTCTGCGACTTGTCGGCCGCGGCATCGAGGGTGACGTCGTTGGAGTCGTAGATGAGGATGAGGTTATCCAGCTTCTGGTGACCGGCGATGGCGACGGCCTCCATGGCGACGCCTTCCTGCATGCAGCCGTCGCCGGCAAGCACGATCACGTGGCTGTCGAAGATCGGGTGCTCGGCGGTGTTGAAGCGGGCGGCGGCCATCTGGCCGGAGACCGCGAAGCCGACGGCGTTGGCGATACCTTGGCCGAGCGGGCCGCTGGTGGTCTCGACGCCGGGAGTCTCGTGGAACTCGGGATGGCCCGGGGTCTTGGAGTGGAGCTGGCGGAAATTCTTCAGCTCCTCGAGCGACAGGTCGTAGCCGCTGAGGTGCAGCCACGAGTAGAGGAACATGGAGCCGTGGCCGGCGGAGAGGATGAGTCGGTCGCGGTTGAGCCAGCGCGGCTCGGCGGGGTTGTGCACGAGGGCGTGACCGTAGAGGGCGGCGCCGATCTCGGCGGCGCCGAGCGGCAGGCCGAGGTGGCCGGAGCTGCACTTGTGGATCGCATCGATGGCGAGGCCACGGGCGATGTTGCTGGCTTGGGCGAGGACTTCGACGTTGAGAGGCATGGGAGTAAGAAAAGGCCGACGCTACCGGTGGTCGGGTTGATGACGAAAGGAAAAAGCCGAAAACGTTGCGGCGACGGTTGTACTAACAATCGGATATATCCCGATGCCGGAGCACCGGGCACAAAAAAGGCGGGCGATGAAGCCCGCCTGCAAAAATCTGGCAGAACAAGCTCAGGCCTGGGCCGGAGTCTCGGTCGCCGGCGCGGTCTCGGTCGCACCCATCGCCTCGGCCCAGCGCTTCTCCTTGACCTGGACGGCCTTCTTGCCCACGCGGTCGCGCAGGTAGTAGAGACGCGCACGCATGTTCTGCGACTCGCGCTCGACCTCGATCTTCTCGATCATCGGCGAGTTCACCGGGAACACGCGCTCGACGCCCTCGCCATAGGAAATACGGCGGACCGTGAAGGCCTCGTGGATGCCGTGCCCCTTGCGGGCGATAACGATACCGGAGAACACCTGGATGCGCTCCTTGTCACCTTCACGGACCTTGGTGTGGACACGGACACCGTCGCCGACCTTGAAGGCCGGGAGATCAGTCTTCAGCTGCGGGGCCGTGATTTCCTTGATGATGGGATTCATGACTTGTTCCTGAGTAAATCGGGTCTGACTTTGGTGGTTTTCGCGAGCCTCATCTCGTGTCGCCACCGCTCGATTGCCGCATGATTGCCGGAGAGAAGGACGTCCGGAACGACCATGCCGCGAAACTCCGCGGGACGTGTGAACTGAGGAAAATCGAGCAAGTTGTTGTTGAAGGATTCGTGCGTCAATGAGTTTTCATCCCCGAGCACACCCGGGATGTTGCGCACGATGGCATCGACCAAAACCGCCGCCGCGATCGTGCCGTTCGTGAGCACATAGTCGCCGATGCTGATCTCCTGATCGATCACCCCGTCGCGCGCCCGCTGGTCCACCCCTTCATAGTGGCCGCTAAGCAGGATCAGGTGCGGCACCTGCGCCAACTCGACGACGAGCTTCTGCGTGAGCGGCACCCCGTCGGGCGTGAGGTAGATGCGGCGACAGCCGGGCGTGCCCAGCTCCTCCATCGCGGCGTAGATCGGCTCGGGCTTGAGCACCATCCCCGCCCCGCCGCCAAACGGCCGGTCGTCGGTCGTCCGGTGCTTGTCGGTTGTCCAGTCGCGCAGGTTGCGCACGTTGATCTCCGCCAGCTTCGCCTCGAGCGCACGCCCGATGATGCTCTCCGACAGAAAGCCGTCGAGCATGGCGGGGAAGAGCGTGAGAATGTCGATGCGCACAGTGCGGGAGGAAAGAGTGCCGGGCGCCGGCCTCGGCGCCGAACGCGCGGGCGGTGTCGCCCGGTAGAAACACGAAATCGCCGGCCCGTCCGGGGCACGGCGATCTCGGAAAACTTCGAAGGGGAACCGCGATCAGGCCGTGGCGGCCGCAGCGCGCTTCGCCCGCTTGTAGAGACCGTTGACGGTGTCGGACGGCTTGGCGCCCTGACTCAGCCAATACTCGTAGCGAGCGACATCCAGCGTGAGCTGGTTGCCCTTGGCGCGCGGGTTGTAGTTGCCGATCTGCTCGACGGCGGCGCCATCGCGACGGGAACGCGCTTCGGCCACGGCCACGCGATAGATCGGGTTGTGCGTCGAGCCGACGCGGGTCATACGGATTTTCAGTGCCATGCTAGTGGAAAGGGGGCGGACGATACGAACGGTGTTTCGGAAAAATGAAGGGGCGAGTTCGCAGTCGAAGAATCCTCTTGTCAAGCCACATCCCCGCCGGTGCAGTCCGCCCTCTTATGAAAGCCGGCATCGTCGGTCTGCCCAACGTTGGCAAGTCCACCCTCTTCAACGCCCTCACTCGTTCCCGCAAGGCCGAGGCGGCCAACTACCCCTTCTGCACGATCGACCCCAACGTCGGCGTCGTCCTCGTCCCCGACGAGCGCATGTACGTCCTCCAGAAGATCGCCAAGACCCAGGTCGTCATCCCGGCCGCCATCGAGTTCGTCGACATCGCCGGCCTCGTCGCCGGCGCCAGCAAGGGCGAGGGCCTCGGCAACCAGTTCCTCGCCAACATCCGCGAGGTCGACGCCATCGTCGAGGTCGTGCGCTGCTTCGAGGATCCCGATGTCGTCCACACCATGGGCAGCGTCGACCCCGTGCGCGATATCGAGGTCATCACCACCGAGCTCGTGCTCGCCGATCTCGACGCCGTCCAGAAGCGCATCGACAAGTCCCAGAAGAAGGCAAAATCCGGCGACAAGGAGGCCCAGGCCGAGATCGCCCTTCTGGAGAAACTCCTCCCCCACCTCAACGCCGGCAAGACCGCCAACGTCCTCGAGGTGAACGACGACGAGCGGAAGCTGATGCGCCTCTTCCAGCTGCTCACCGCCAAGCCCGTGCTCTTCGCCTGCAACGTCGCCGAGGGCGACCTCGCCACCGCCGAGCAGAACCCCTTCGTGCGCCAGGTCGCCGACTACGTCGCCCACCACCACGACGCCGCCTACGTGCCGATCTCCGCCCGCATCGAGGCCGAGCTCATCGACCTCCAACCCGAGGAGGCCAAGGAGTTCCTCAAGGACCTCGGCGTCGACGACTCCGGCGTCTCCGCCCTCATCCGCGCCAGCTACAAGCTCCTCGGCCTCGAGACCTACTTCACCGCCGGCGAGAAGGAGGTCCGCGCCTGGACGATCCACGTCGGCACCAAGGCCCCGCAAGCCGCCGGTGTCATCCACACCGATTTCGAGAAGGGCTTCATCAAGGCCGAGGTCGTCTCCTACGAGGACCTCGCCAAGCTCGGCTCCATCGCCGCCGCCCGCGAGGCCGGCAAGTACCGCCTCGAGGGCAAGGAGTACGTCTTCCAGGACGGCGACGTCGCCCTCTTCCGCTTCGCCAACTGAGCCGCGCCCGCTGCGCATCCAGTTTCTCCGGCCGGAACGCCTCGCGCGCTCCGGCCTTTTTCTTGTCCCACGACAAGCCCCGGCCGCTTGCCGGTTGAAAAGCCGCGGCTCCCTCGCTTACTCGGGGCCCACTCATGACCCTACTGCGAGCCCCCCGGAGCATCGGCGCTACCATCGCCGCGCTCATCCTCCTGCTCACCGGCTGCCGCGAGGAACCGGTGCGCACTTACCGCACCAGCAAGGAACCCCTCCCGCCCGTCGAGCCCGCTCCCGCCCCGGCCGCCGCCGGCGCACTCCCCGCCGGCCATCCCCCACTCGGTACCGAGGCCATGAATATGCCGGCGGCGTCCGCGGCCGACTCGATCATCTGGGCCGCCCCCGACCACTGGGCTGCGAAACCGCTCGGTGCGATGCGCCGCGGCAGCTTCACCACCCGCAACGAGCACGGCGAGGCCGACTGCTCGATCATCGTCCTGGCCGCCGCCCAGAATCCGCTGCTCGAGAACATCAACCGCTGGCGCGGCCAGATCGGCCTCACGCCGATCTCCGCAGCCCAACTACCGGCCGAGTCCGCCACGCTCGACGGCGCCGGTCTTTCCTTCACCACCGTCGACCTCGTGGGCCCGCCGCCCGCCGGAGGCGCGGCCACCCGCATCCTCGGCGCGATTCTCTACCGCGGCGAGGAGGCCTGGTTCTTCAAGCTCACCGGGCCCGATGCCGCCGTCGCCGCCGAGCAGCCCGCGTTCCTCGATTTCCTGCGCACCGTCCGCCCCGCCACTCCCTGAAACCATGCGCGCCCTCCTTCGCTCCCTCGTCGAGCACCTCGCCTCGTTGCGGCTGACCATTGTCCTGCTCGTCCTGGCCATCGTGCTCGTCGTCATCGCGACGCTCGACCAGGTCCACCTCGGCATCTGGGCCGTGCAGGCGAAGTACTTCCGCTCGTTCGTCGTCGTCCAGCAGCTCCCCGGCACCGGAGTTTCGATTCCGTTTTTCCCCGGCGGCTACCTCGTCGGCGGCCTGCTGCTGATCAACCTCCTCTGTGCCCAGTTCCTCCGCTTCCGGCTCTCCTGGCGCAACGTCGGCCTCCATCTCACCCACTTCGGCATCGCCCTGCTGCTCGTCGGCGAACTCGTCACCGGCCTGCTCTCCGTCGAGAGCCACCTCACGCTGGATACCGGTGAGACCCGCAACTACGCCGAGGCCGCCTTCCAGCGCGAACTGGCCATCACCGACATCACCGATCCGGTCTTCGACCAAGTCTGGTCCGTACCGCTCTCGCGCCTCGAGCGCCGCGAGCCGATCGCGCTGCCCGGCTGCCCGCTCACGATTCTGCCGATCCAGTTCTTCCCGAACGCCAACTTCTTCATGCGCCGCGACGCCCCCAACGCCCCCGCGTCGCCCGCCACCCTCGGCTTCGGTCAGCAGGTGGTGGTCCAACCCGCCGCGCCAACCTATCGCCCCAACGAGGAGAACGCGCCCACCGCCTTCGTCGAGTTCCGCGGCCCCGACGGTCCCGTCGGCACGATGCTCGCCACCCTCGCCATCGCGCAACCGCAGACCTTCACCGCCGCCGGCCGCACCTACGCCGTCGCGCTGCGCCGCACGCGGATCTACTTCGACTTCTCGCTCTCGCTCCTCGAGTTCCGCCACGACAAGTACCCCGGCACCGAGATCCCGCGCAACTTCTCAAGCCGCGTGCGTCTCCGCTCCTCCGATGCGAGCGAGGACCGCGAGGTCCGTATCTTCATGAACAACCCGCTGCGCCACGGCGGCTACACGTTCTACCAATCCGGCTTCAAGAACGACGACCGCACCACGATCCTCCAGGTCGTGCGCAACCCCGGTTGGCTCATTCCCTACCTCGCCTGCGTCCTGTCCGGCCTCGGCCTGCTCTATCATTTCGCGCTCTCACTCTTCGCCTTCATCAAACGCGACCGCGCCGCTGTCGCCGGGGGCACAGTCCCCGGCAGTCCGACCTCACCGCGGCCGGCTACTGGAGGTGCCCGATGAAACGTTCTCTCCCGATCCCCTTCCTCGCCGGCCTGCTCGTGCTCGCCGCCGTCGCGTACACGCTGCGCCTGCCGGACAACCCCGACGCCTTCGACACCGAGGGCTTCGGCCGCCTGCCCGTCCTCGTCGGTGGCCGGCTCAAGCCGCTCGACACCGTCGCCCGCACCTCGCTGCTGCTCATCCAGAACCGCCAGCGCGTGAAGACGCCCGCCGGTCACTCGCTCACCCCGAGCCAGTGGCTGCTCGACGCGCTCTTCCGGCCCGAGCGCGCCGACACCTACAAGGTCTTCCGGATCGACAACAACGAAGTCCTCGCCCTGCTCCGCCTGTCGCCGGAGGACGGCGACGGCGGCGTGCGTTTCTCCTTCGCCCAGCTCGCGCCGCATCTCGCCGATCTCGACCAGCAGGTCCAGCGCGCCGCCCAGCTCGAGGCCGCCGAGCAGAACCCCTACGAGCGCGAGGTCCTCAAGCTCCGCAACCGCCTCCAGACCTACCTCGGCCTGCGCTACAGTCTCCAGCTCCCCGAGAGCGACGACTTTGCCGCCGAACTCATCCGCTTCGAGCAGATGCTGCCCGATGCCCTCGCCGCCACCGAAGCCGCGATGGCCGGCAAACCCGCCGACGAGGCCTTGGTCAAGGAGCTCGCCGGCTACCTGAAGAAGTTCCAGCTCCTCCGCAGCCAGGCCTCGATGCTCGCCATCCCGCCGCCGCCCGTGCTCGACGATCCCAACGCGTGGTCGAACCTCGGCGACGCCCTGCTCGCCGCCTTCGCCACCAGCCGCGTCGCCCAGCCCGTGCGCGACTACGCCGCGCTCGGCAGCGCCTGGCGCAGCGGCGACCCGGAGACCTTCAACCGCGCCGTCGCCGCGCTCCGCACCGACCTCGTCGCCGGCAACGATCCGCGGCTCGGTCGCACCGCGCTCGAGTTCCTCTTCAACCACGCCCAGCCGTTCTACACGGCCGCCGCGCTCTACGTGCTCGTCGCCCTCCTCGGCTTCGTCTCGTGGCTCGCGTGGCCCGCGGTGCTCGCGCGCTGCGCTCTCTCGGTGGGGTTCGTGGCCTGGCTGCTGACCACCGCCGGCATCGCGGCGCGCATGTACATCGAGAGCCGCCCGCCTGTCACCAACCTCTACTCCTCCGCCCTCTTCGTCGGCTGGGTCGGCGCCGGCCTCGCGCTGCTCCTCGAACGTCTCTTCCGCAACTCCATCGGCAACGTCGTCGCCGGCGCGATCGGTTTTCTCACGCTCATCGTTGCGATCTATCTCCCGTTCACCGGCGACACCATGGAGATGATGCGCGCCGTGCTCGACTCCAACTTCTGGTTGGCGACACACGTCGTCACCATCACCATGGGCTACGGCGCCTGCTTCGTCGCCGGGGTGCTCGGGCTGATCTTCGTACTGCGCGGCACGCTCTCGCGCTCGCTCGACCCCGCAACTGCGCAAGCTCTCCTCCGCATGACCTACGGCGCCGTCTGCTTCGCCACGCTCTTCAGCCTCGTCGGCACCGTGCTCGGCGGCATCTGGGCCGACCAGTCGTGGGGCCGTTTCTGGGGCTGGGATCCGAAGGAAAACGGCGCGCTCATCATCGTGCTCTGGAACGCCGTCATCCTCCACGCGCGCTGGGGCAAACTCGTCGGCCCGCGCGGCTTCATGAACCTCGCGATCTTCGGCAACTGCATCACCGCCGCCTCGTGGTTCGGCGTGAATATGCTCGGCGTCGGCCTGCACAGCTACGGCTTCATGGACTCGGCCTTCTTCTGGCTTTGCGCCTTCTGGCTCTCGCAGCTCGTCGTGATCGCCCTCGGCTGCCTCCCGCCCTCGCTCTGGCGCAGCCGCGCCGCCGTGGAGAGCTGAACCCGATTCGTGTAGGAGCCTGCTTGCAGGCGATCTGGGCTCTGCCGCCCAAACGGCCGTGGATCGCCTGCAAGCAGGCGCCTACCTTATCTACCCCTTGAGCAACTCCTCGGCGTGCTGCCGCGCGGATTTCGCGGTGCGATCGCCGAGCATGCGCGCCAGTTCGGAGACGCGTTCCGGCTTCTCCTCGTGGATCGCGCGGATCGTCACCTCGGCGCGCTCGCCGCTCTGGTCCTTCTCGACGAGGAGATGGGCCGCCGCCTGCGCCGCCACCTGCGGCAGGTGCGTCACGCAGAGCACCTGGTGCTTCTTCGCGATGCCGGCCATGCGCTCGCCCACGATCCGTCCGATCTCGCCGCCCACGTTCGCGTCGACCTCGTCGAAGACCAGCAACGGCACGTTGTCCAGGTCCGCCAAAATCGTCTTGAGCGCGAGCATCACACGCGCGAGCTCGCCGCTCGATGCGATCTTGTGCAGCGGCAACGGCGCCTCACCCACGTTGGGCGAAAACAGGAACTCGCATGCGCAGTCGCCCGTCGGCCCGAGCTCGGGCTCGGTCGTGAGCCGCACGGTGAAATCCGCCTTCTTGAAACCGAGTTCCGCGATGCGCTTCGCCGCGGCCTTCGCCAATTCGCGCGCCGCCTTCTCGCGGCCGGCGCGCAGGTCGCGCGCGAGCGCCAGCGCCGCCGCCTTCGCCGCCGCGCTCTCCTTCTCCAGCCGCGCCATTGCACCGGCGATGTCGCCCTGCACCGCAAGCCGCCGCCGCATCTCATCGGCCGCCGCGAGCACCGCCGCCACCGAGCCGCCGTGCTTCCGCTTCGCGTCGAGCCAGGTGTTCATCCGCTGCGTGAGCGCCTCGACCTGCTCCGGCTCGAACGAGAAATCCCCGCCGAGCGACTCGAACTCCCGCCCGAGGTCCTCGACCTCGAACGACAGCGCCGCCAACCGGTCCACCAGCGCCTTGCTCGAAGGATCGAGCTGCTCCAGTTCGCGGCCCTCGCGCACCAGCGGCGCGATCCGCCCGAGCAGCCCGTCGTCGCCGCTGAGTCCGTCGGCCACGGCGCGCGCGGCATTGAGCAGCTCCTGCGCGCTGTTCATCCGTTGGAAGTCGCGCTCCAGCACCTCGACGTTCTCCTCGCTGAGTTCCAGCCCGTCGATGCCCTCGAGCTCGCCGCGCAGGTACTCGATCTGGTCGGGCGAGAGCTTCGTCTCGTGCGCGATCCGCTCCATCTCGGCCACCAGGTCGCGCCATTTCCGGTACGCGGCGCCATAGCGCTCCAACGCCGCGCCGTCGCCTGCGAACAGGTCGAGCAGCTCGAGCTGGCAACCGGCCTTGAGCAACCGGCGCGGTTCGCCCGGTCCGTGGAAATCGATCCAGAGCTCGCCCAGCTCCTGCAGCGCCGCGAGCGTCGCCAGTGCACCGTTCACGGTGATGCGCGGCGCCTTGTCGCGCGGCACGGTGCGCTTGAGCAGCAGCACGCCCTCCTCGCAACGCGGCAACTCCAGCCGGTCCAGCACCGCGTCGAGCGCGGCATTCTTGGGGACGAACAGCGACGCCTCCACCTCGGCCGCCGCCGCGCCCTGGCGGATCGCCGTCTTGTCGACACGCGCCCCGGCGAGCAGTTGCAGCGCGCCGAGCAGGATGCTCTTGCCCGCGCCGGTCTCGCCGGTCACGGCGGTGAAGCCCGGCCCGAATTCCAGCTCGACGGCTTCGAGCAGCGCGAGGTTGCGGATGCGGAGGTACTGGAGCACGCCGCCACGCAAGTCGGCCGGCCGCCCGGCGTCAAAGCCGGTTTGCACCTACGGAGCCGCCCGATGAGGAGAATCTGGAACTCAGGAGCGGAAAGACTCCCTGGCCTCAACGCCGCCACCCCTTCTCATCACTCACGGTTTGGCTCTCTTCTCTTTTCCTGGAGTGGAGTGCTGGCTTGGTCTTTTCCGACGAACTCGGAAACCAAGATACGGTCGATCAGAAACAATCCCTCTGAGGCACCCAAGTGCCCAAATCCATTCAGTCCCTTCTTTTGATCAAACCGCCGGTAGAAAAACGAACCTTCAGCGACCACTCGACTTACGATCCTGCCATATTGATCTACAATTTCTGACGAAGGGACCTGAGCAGGCCTAGATAGATTCCCATACTTCTCCTTTATCTTGGCGTCGTCTAGTTCGACCCAGATGCCAAAGGTCTGCTTGGCGCTCTCGAGATCGAGATTCTCGCACTCGAAACCGGAGCTCCAGACTCCCGACAAGATAATGCGCCTGCCGCTATACGTCGCTGGTGACGCCAGTAATCGCTCCGCTTCCACATACTCGGCCCGCCCAGGCACTGGATGAACGATACCCAAAACCCAAGGCTGAGCGGTATGCTCCGGCTTCTGGCACCCACTGGTTGCCAGAATGAGCAGGAGCGTGACTGCGAATCTCTTCATATGTCCTAGAAGTGTTCTTCACCTCAAACCGGCTGAGGTCCTCGGGAGACGAGGAGTTCCGCGGGAGCGCAACCGATTTATACCATATTGCAAACAAACGTATAATAACCCAACCTCCGGAGCCTTCGCCCGGAGGTTTTTTCATGCGTCCGCCCAAGCCCTTTCCCCCAGGAAGCGCGCTGCGTTTGCAGCGCTTGCTCA
>JAGVUB010000168.1 GCA_019136515.1 Verrucomicrobiota bacterium | reverse complement strand
ACCGGCTTCGGCAACGTCTACTTCGCGCAGGAGATGCTCAAGACCCGCGGCGAAGACTTCAAGGGCAAGGTCTGCGCGGTGTCCGGCTCCGGCAACGTCGCCCAGTACACCGTCCAGAAGCTCAACGAGCTCGGCGCCAAGGTCGTCACCCTCTCCGACTCCAACGGTTCCATCTTCGACCCGGCCGGCATCACCGCCGAGAAGCTCGCGTACGTGATGGAGCTCAAGAACGTCAAACGCGGCCGGATCAAGGAATACGCCGACAAGTTCGGCGCCCAGTACCTCGACGGCCAGCGTCCGTGGGGCGTGCAGTGCGACTGCGCCTTCCCGAGCGCGACCCAGAACGAGGTCACCGGCGACGAGGCCAAGACGCTCATCAAGAACGGCTGCAAGCTCGTCTCCGAAGGCGCCAACATGCCCTCCACCCCCGAGGCGATCGAAGCCTACCTCGGCGCCAAGATCCTCTACGGCCCGGGCAAGGCCGCCAACGCCGGCGGTGTCGCCACCTCCGGTCTCGAGATGTCGCAGAACTCCATGCGCCTGGGCTGGAGCCGCGAGGAAGTCGACCAGCGCCTCCACACGATCATGGTCAACATCCACAACAACTGCGCCACCACCGCCAAGGAATACGGTGCGGCCGGCAACTACGTGCTCGGCGCCAACATCGCCGGCTTCACGAAGGTCGCCGACGCGATGATCGACCAGGGCGTGCTCTGAGCCCCCGCTCCATCGTCACCCTTCAAGACCGCGCCCGCCACGGGCGCGGTCTTTTGTTTTCGCGCAACCGCCGCTCCTCAATGCGACCGCGCGCCCGGCAGGCGGAAGTCGACGACGACCGGCCGGTGGTCGGAGAGGTAGGAGCGCAGCACCGCGCTCTTCGGCAGGCGGCAGGCGGGCGGCAGGAAGACGAAGTCGAGCGTGCGGCTGGGCAACGGCGCCGGGAAGGTGCCCTCGTCCTCCGGGTGCAGGGTGTACTGGCCGTGGCGCTGGAAATAGCCGAAGAGCGCGGCGGTGGCATCGCGACCGCGGCTGGAGTTGTTGAAGTCGCCGCAGAGGATCGGGGGGATCATCCAGTCGGCCTGGCGGTGCTGGTATTTGATCCCCAGGTACTCGGAGAGCGCCGCAGCCTGTGCCAGACGCGCCCGGCGCGAGGCGAAGGCGAGGTGGAGATTCACCAGCGGGACGACATGGTGGTGGCCGGCGTTGATCTCGGCGAAGAGGAAGCCCTTGCCGCCGATCTCGGAGTGCTCGAAGGAGATGTTCTCCCAGGCGGCGATGCGGTGGCGCGAGAGGATGGCGTTGCCGTAGCGCAGGGGCTTGTCGCCGGCCCGCTGGCTGTTCACGCCCATGACGGCGTAGGGCATGTGCGCGTGCTCGCGGATGTACTCGAGCAGATTGAGCCGGCCGTTCCAGTGCGAGTCCTCGTCGATCTCCTGCAACGCGACAACGTCCGGCTTCAGGCGCTCGAGCAGGCGGGCGATCTTGAGGGCGTTGCGCCGGATGGAGGCGTGCGTGTTGAGCCCCTGGTACGGCGAGAGCATGCCGCGCCCATGGGCGATGTTGTAGGTGACGATCCGGAACGGATGCATCGTGGGCGGAGACTATGCCGCGCCCGGCCTGTCCCGCAATACGCCGCGCGCAAGAGCGCCACGCGCGATGCGTCGAAACGCTCACGCGTTCCGCTACACAGAACCGGCCACGCCGCGTCCGGCTTAGCGGAGGGCGGCGCGAGATGCCGCCCCTACCCCGGAAACGGCAGCGGCAAGCTCAGCGCCGCCGGGGTTGCTGCCGGCGCAGCAGCGCCACGGTGGGGAAGACGCGCTTGAAGACCGTGTTCCGGTACTGCTCCAGAAACTGGATGAACATCTTCGCGGATTTGTTGCCGAAGTCGGTCACGGGGTCGGTCTGCGCGTAGCTCATGAGCTGCGCGCCCTCCTTGAGGTTGCCGAGCGCGGTGATGTAGTCGCGCCAATACTCGTCGAGGTTGCCGAGCAGGACCAGCCGGTCGAAGGCCTTCTTGTCGAAACCGAGCTGCGTGGCGCACTGCTCGATCGCCTCCTTGTAGAGCTCCACCAGCGGCGCGGGAGCGTCGACGGGATCCTCTTTGAAGCTGATCGGGAAGGTGTGCTTGAACCAGTCGAGGCACGACTTGCCGGCGGCCTGCATCTCGGCAAGGTGCTCGCGGAGGAGCTGTTCGCTCGAGAGCGCGCCGTCGACGATGTCGTTGCGCATGGCGAAGATCTGCTGGCGCTGGGTGGAGACGATGTTGTCGAAGGCGACGAGCTGGCGCCGCGCGGCGTGGAAGTAGCCGGAGAACTTCTCCTGCGACTCCTCGACGATCTTGTTGATGAAGAGGTGGTGGATGCCGGCGTCGTCGGCCCTGAAGAAACCCATGTAGCGGGCGACGGGCACCTTCGCCTCCTTGAGGAGATCGTCCTCGAGCGAGAGGTAGAACTGCACCGAGCCGGGATCGCCCTGGCGGGCGCAGCGGCCGAGAAGTTGCTCGTCGAGCCGGCGCAGGTAGTGGCGGGTCGTGCCGATGATGTGGAGACCACCGAGGTCGGCGACGCCGGGGGCCAGCTTGATGTCGGTGCCGCGACCGGCCATCGAGGTGGCAATGGTGATCGCGTCGCGGCGGCCGGCCTGGGCGATGATCATGGCCTCCTTGGCGTGGTTCTTCGCGTTGAGCACGCTGTGCTCGAGCTTGAGCGCCTTCAGCCGCGCGCTGACCAGCTCGGACTCCTGCACGGAGGAGGTGCCGACGAGGATGGGCCGGCCCAACGCGTGGACCTGCCGGATGTCGGCCATGATGCGGGCCAGCTTCGCGTCGAGACTCTTGAAATGCAGGTCCGGCTGCACGCGGCGGATGCACTTCTTGTGCGGCGGGATCGGGATCACATCGAGTTTGTACGTGCTGGAGAACTCGTCGGCCTCGATGCGCGCGGTGCCGGTCATGCCGCCGAGGAATTTGTACTGCCGGATGAAGTTCTGGATCGAGGTCTCGGCGAGCGTCTGCGACTCGGGGGACATGCGCAGGCGCTCCTTGAGCTCGACGGCCTGATGGAGGCCATCGGAGAAATGCCGGCCCGGCAGTGGGCGGCCGGTGTTGGTGTCGATGAGGACGATGGCGCCGTCGCGCACGATGTACTCGATGTCGCGGCGGTAGAGCGCGTAGGCCTTGATGAGCTGGTGGATCGTGTTGAGCTCGTTGGCCACGGTATCCATCTCGACCGAGAGCGCCTCGCGCTGGCGCTGCTTCTCCTCGTCGGACTGGGCGGACTGTTCGAGGCGGTTGATCTGCGCGGAGAGGTCGGGGATGACGAGCGAGTGGCCGAGGAGCTTGGCGAACTGCTCCTGGCAGGTATCGGAGAGGTGGATCGAGTGGTCGCGTTGGCTGATCGAGTAGTAGCCCTGGTTGTGAAGCCCGGCGGTGGCGTGCGCGTTGCCCTCCGTCTTCTCCTGGAACTCCTCCAGTTTCTTGCGGATGGCGGACTCCATCAGCCACTGCTGGAGATGCTCGTTGTTCGGGTCTGCCTGCCGGATGAGGTAGAGATTCCGGCCGAGCTCTGGGTGCGCGAAGTTGCCCGAGGAGACGGCATCGGCGACCACGACTTCGAGGCCGGCGACGTGCTTGGCCTGGAGCTTGTGCACCTCGAGCACGGGCTTGTGCAGCCGCGTGTAGAGCGAGAGGTCGGATTCCTTGCGGCCGGAGATGACGAGCGGCGTGCGCGCCTCGTCGATCAGCACGGAGTCGGCCTCGTCGACGATGGCGAAGTCCTGGCCCTGCTGGAGGCGCTGGTCGGCGGCGGTGATCAGGCCGTTGTCGCCGAGGTAGTCGAAGATCAACGCCGAGGCGGTGGCGTAGAGCACGTCGCAACGGTACGCGGCCTGGCGCTGCGCGGCGGTCTGGTTCGGCGCGAGCAGGCCGACCGTGCAGCCGAGCTCGTCGAAGACCGGCTTCATCCAGATCGAGTCGCGCTGGGCCAGGTAGTCGTTGGCGGTGATGACGTGGACCTTCCGCTTGTGCAGGAAGCTCAGGTAGGCGGCGACGACCGCCGAGAGGGTCTTGCCCTCGCCGGTGCCCATCTCGGCCACCTGGTTGTGGAAGAGCACGAGGCCGCCAAGGATCTGCGAGTCGAACGGAAGGATACGCCAGACGACGTTCTCCCCGAGGATCTGGAAACTTTGGCCCTCGAGCCGGTCGCAGGCGACGAGGACGTTGGCGCAGGCGTCGACCAGGCTCGGCTGGGGTTGCTGGCGCAACTCGGCGGTGAGCGCGGCGGGATCGGAGCCGCGCAGCGCCTGTTGGCGGCGACGGATATCGGGAAGAAGCGCCCGGTAGCGGTTGAGGATGCGCTGGCGGGCGAGGTTGGAGAGGAAATTGAGGACGAAGGACATCGAAGTACGGGTGGTGGGCGGTTGGGAAAAGCCTGCCGGAATGCCCCGCACACGCGGGTGGCAGGCGACGCTCCGCGAGCAAGGCAAAGCGCCACGTGAGGCACCGACGTCGCGCGGTTTCGCGCGGCAACGGCGCCATGGGCCGACCACGGAAAGCCCGCGGCCGGCGGCGACGTTCCTCAAACCCGCAACTCGATCACTCCCACCAAGCTTCGCCGCGGCACCACCGCGGTGCACGCCGGCCGCAGCGCACTGCGGCATGAGCACGAGAAACAGGAGACAGCGGCGAAGCCTGGAGCGCGGACATCCGCGACATCGTCGCGGCTCCCCTGCGGAAGCTGCGCGGCATCCTGGGAAGGCGCGAGATCGAGCGCGGCGACAACCTGGGCGAGATCGTCGGCTGTCGTCAGCCGCTGCCGTTCTCCCGCAGTACCGGCGGACTTTGGCGCGACAGGCGCGCCCGCCAGCATAAGCGCGGACACAGCCAGCCAGAAGAACAGGCTGGTGATCGGCGGCTTCGGCGCAGGCATGGGCGGA
>JAGVUB010000024.1 GCA_019136515.1 Verrucomicrobiota bacterium | reverse complement strand
ACGGTGATCGACCTCGCGCTGGAGGACGGCAGCACCGTGCTGCTCTCCTCGCACGACATCGACGAGGTGGAGCGGATCGCGAGCGATGTGATCTTCCTCGACCGCGGGCGCGTGGTGCTGGCCGAAGGCACGGAGGCGCTGCGGGCGCGGCACCAGAAAGTGGTGGCGCGGTTGGCGACGGCCGGAGCGGAAGCGAGTCCGCGCGGCGAGTGGCTCGGCTTCGAGCGGGCGGGCGAAACGGTGTCGTTCGTCGCGACGAGCGCGGCAGAGGAAGCGGACTGGAACCGCGAATTCGGCGGCGGGGCGAGCGTCACGACGGCGCCGCTGACGTTGAAGGAAATCTACCTGGCCCACGCCCGTGCGCGGCTGGGCCGAAAGGAGTGAACGACCATGGAAACAATGAAGGCATTCTGGCGGTACGACTGGCAGCGGAACTGGGGACGGCATGTCGCTCTGGCGACGCTTGTTGTGATGTGGCCGTGGGCGATGGCGGGAGCGCAGGCCGGAATGGAGCGCGGTGTGATGTGGTCTGCCGCCGTATTCGTAATCGCGATGGCGAGTTTCCTGGCGATCCCGCTTTTGCTGGTAAGCGATGTGATCGAGCTCGGCCGAGCGGGTTCGCCGCGGGAGGCCCACCACTTTGTGCACACCCTGCCGGTGGCCCGTGGCGAGTGGGCACTGGCGAAGCTGGCAGGCGCACTGGTGTACGTGGGGGTGGTGCCGGTGCTGCTGTTCGTTGCCATGGTCTTTACTGCGAACCATGCGTTCGGCGCGCCGTTTGAGATCAAGGCTGGGTTTCTCGATTCATTGTGCGTTCTGCTGGCGGGCGGCGTTTGGACGATGCTCTGGGCGGCGGTGTTGCCGCACCGCTGGGTTTTGATCGGCATACCGGTGTTTGTGCTCGGCGAGGGCCTGGCGCGCGGCGCGACCAGCCTCGATGGGCTGGCGACGAGCGTCGCGGGGACGCTGCTGGCGAGGTCCCTCGATATGGGACTGTTGGTGTTGCTTGCCGCACTGCTCGGAGCGGTGTTCGTGCGCTATCACCAAAGGCGATCCCGGGTCTGGGGTCTGGTCGCGGCCTTCGTTGTTCTCGGCGGAGTCGATGGCGTGCGGGCGCTGACGTGGTGGCTGATCCGGACTGGGTCCTGAACCATGAAGACAATAGCAGCCTATTTTCGGTATGACTGGCAGCGCAACGGAGTGCGGCATCTGGCGTTGCTGGCGCTCGCGTTGACCTGGATCTGGATCCCGTTCGTCCTTTTGGGGAAGGAGGGGCGTGTCGGGCATCTGCCGAATCCGAAGTTTATTGCGATGGGGTTTCTCCTGACGGGATGCCAGCTGGCGGGATTGCTGCTTTTTGTCAGCACGACGCTTGAGATCGGCCGAGATGGATCGCCGCGCGCGCCGCGGCATTTTACGCATACCCTTCCGTTGCGGCGCGGGATGTGGGCGGCGGGGAAACTCACGAGCGCCTTGGTATGGCTCGGGGTTGCGCCGATGATTGGGGTGGCGATCAGCATTGGCATGGTCAGGGTGGCGGCGACCGCGTCGCTGTGGGCGATGCCGGTCGTGATCGCGGAGTTCGCGGTGTCGCTGCTGCCGCTGAGCTTGGCTTTCACAATGTGGATGCTGTTGTGCGGCGCGTTGCTGCCGCGAAGCTGGGCGCTCATCGGCTGCGTGCCGTTCTTTGTGGGCGAAGTACTGGTGCGCGAATTGGTGAATATTCCCGGTGCGGGTGTTCACTGTGCTCCGATGTGGCCGACCAGTGGAGTGGACGCCCCGCTGTTGCTGGTACTCGTGTTGGCACACGCGGCGATTTTCGTGTGTTACCACATGAACCGACGGTCCGGCTGGGCGGCATTGGCGGCGATGGTGGTGCTCCTTGGCGTTGACGAAGCACGGGCACTGCTGTGGCGGTGAGGTTAGCACACACCGGGTCGCTGCTCTGGTGAGCAACGCGATTGGGGGCGCCTGAGCGGATCGCTGCCCTCACGGGCAGCGCGGAGATCGAAGGCCTTGGCGGCCTTCGCTACCGAGGTCAGCGACGCGCGGCGAGGACGGCGGCGCGGAGGCGGCGGAGACCTTCGTCGAGGGTGGCGCGGGGGCAGCCGAAGTTGAGGCGGACGAAACCGGGGGCGCCGAAACTGGCGCCGTCGTTGAGGCCGAGGCCGTGTTGCTCGAAATACTTGGCGGGATCGGGCTGGCCGAGCGCGGTGGCGTCGATCCAGGCGAGGTAGGTGGCTTCGATTGGGGCGAGTTTCAGCTCGGGCGTCTCGCGGGCGACGAAGGTGGCGAGGGTGTCGCGGTTGGCCTGGAGGTAGGCGACGAGTTCGCGGCGCCAGGGTTCACCTTCCCGATGCGCGGCTTCGGCGGCGGCGTAGGCGAGGGGCGAAAGGTCGGGCGGGACGAGGCCGGCGCGGGCGCCGAGCATGCGGCGGCGGATGGCGGCGTCGGGGACGATGGCGAAGGCGAGGCCGAGTCCGGGGAGGTTGAAGGTCTTGCTGGGGGCCTGGAGGGTGATGGTGCGCTCGGCGATCTCGGGCGAGAGGGCGGCGAGGGGGAGGTGCTCGCGGCCGTCGAACTCGAGGCCGGCGTGGATCTCGTCGGAGCAGATCCAGAGGTCGCGTTCGCGGCAGAAGGTGGCGAGCTGCTCGAGTTCGGCGCGGGTCCAGGCGCGGCCGACGGGGTTGTGCGGGTGGCAGAGGAGCAGCAGGCGGGCGTCGGCCGGGGTGCGGTCGGCGAGGGCGACGAAGTCGAATTCCCAGCGTTCGCCGGTGCGGCGGGCGAGGGGGACGTCGATGAGGCGGCGTTGGGAGTTGGCGACGGCGCCGAAGAAGGGCGGGTAGACGGGCGTGGGGACGACGATGGCGTCGCCGCGTTCGCCGATGGCGCGGCACACGAGGTTCATGCCGCGGTTCACGCCGGGGGTGAAGACGAGCCACTCGGGGTCGATCCGCCAGTGGTAGCGCTCGAGGAGATGCGTGACGATGGCGTCGACGGCGGACTGGGGCGGGAGCGTGTAGCCGAAGACGCCGTGGTCGACGCGGCGGTGGAGCGCTTCGAGCACGCAGGGCGGCGAGGCGAAGTCCATGTCGGCGACCCACATCGGGAGCACGTCGCAGCCGGCGTAGCGTTCCCATTTTTCGCTGGCGGTGTGGCGGCGGTCGATGATGCGGTCGAAATCGGTGGGCATGGCGGGGAGAGGAGGTAAGCGCGGCGGGGCGGGGGCGGCGATTGCGGAATGCGTTCTACTTGTGGAAGAATCTCCGAGATTTCGGATTGCGGAATGGCAGAGGGGAAAATGTGGAAAGCAGGGAATCAGGAACGGAAGTGATTCGAAATTTGGACCCTGAACCCTGAACTTCGACTCTGTCCACTGCGTCGCTGAGGCGGGCTGCGTGCCCGTCAATTTCGGACGCGCGGGATGGCGGGCTTAAAGCCCTCCCCACCATTCGGAGGCGTCGCCGGCGGGGCGTGCCGGAATAACGCGCGGCGAAATTTCCCACCTGGACAGGCTGGCACAGGGCGGCGGCGGAGGGGCGGTGGAAGCTGCTTGGTTTTCAGGGAGAAGCGCATCTGCGCGGGCCGGCATCGCGTGTGCAACCTTGGGCGGCAGTTCAGCAACCACTTCCGTCACACGGAAACGAAACCGAAACTCGAAACCAGAAAGGATCAGCCATGAAGATCGTTCGTTATCACCAACCCGCCGCCTCCGCTCTCGCTCCGCTCTATGGGTACGCCGGCCGCAATCCGGTGGTCGCGTTCGAGCGCGAGTTCGATCGGCTGTTCAACAACACGTTCGGCGAGGTGTTCTCGCTCGCGCCGGACCTGGCGCCGAACCGCACCGGCGGCTTCGCCGTCGATCTCTACGAGGACAAGGACAACACCTACGTGCGCGCCGAGCTGCCGGGCGTCGATCGCAAGGACATCAACGTCGAGATGGTCGACGACTACCTGACCATCTCCGGCTCGCGGAAGGCCTTTGGCGCCGACGGCAAGGAGACCGAAGCGGTGGAGTTCTCCCGCTCGATCACCATCCCCGAGAGCGTGCAGGCCGACAAGATCGCCGCCGCCTACGAGAACGGCGTGCTCACCGTCACGCTGCCCAAGCGCGAGGAGGCCAAGCCGCGCAAGATCAGCGTCGAGGTGAAATGAACACCGCGCACGACCTGAAACCGAAACCTGAAACCCGAAACCACTTCCCATTGGAGGGATCCACCATGTCGCTCTTCAACACTCTGCTTTCGTCCCGCAACCGCACGCAGCCCGAGTCCGCCGAGACCCCGGCCGCGCCCGCTGTCACCCCCCGCTACGAGATCAAGGAGAACGCCGATGCCTTCGGCCTCGAGGTCTGGCTGCCCGGCGTGGCCAAGGACGGCCTCGAGCTCACGATCCACGAGGGCGAGCTGACGATCGTCGGCCGCCGCGCGTGGAAGAAACCCGAGGGCTGGACTCAGCTCTATCGCGAGACGCCGCTGGCGGACTTCAGCCTCACGCTGGCGCACGACAACACGTTCGATGCCGACAAGGTCGTCGCCGAACTGCGCGATGGGGTGCTGCGCGTGACGCTGCCGAAGGCCGAGGCGCTCAAGCCGCGCAAGATTGCGGTGGCCTGACCGCCGTCTGCATCGCTTCACCGGAAGCGAGTCCGATCCGGGCGGGGCTGACTTTGCTTGTATGGGGTTCGACCCGCCGGGCGCATGGGCGCCCGGCGGGTTTGTTTTCTCCGGGTTAGGCCGCTGCGGTGGTTCCGCGGCGCCGCTCGGGTTTGTCACGGATTGGCCTTCGAGTGCCCGGCGTTCCAGGTGCGCCGCATAGGACCGGTCTTCGACCGGTCGCTGTGGGCGTGGGCTGGCGTGCAGGCGTGAGCCGAGAGGGTCCGGTCGGAGACCACAGCCGTCCCATAGGCGAGGGCATTGAGGGGGCTGGGCGGGAGGGTGGTTTCCTGCCAGAAGGCAGGGTGTGAAAAGAAAAACACCCCCACCGCCGAGCC
>JAGVUB010000040.1 GCA_019136515.1 Verrucomicrobiota bacterium | reverse complement strand
GAGTTCGACTCGCTCCAGCAACGCCACCAGCTGCTCGGCGAGCTGATCGCGGCACCGGCCCAGGCCGGGCAACCCCCCGCGCAGCCCCACAGCCCGATCGCGCGCGAGCAACTGGCGAAGATCGCCACCGTGGCGCTCGCACAGCTCGGCCTCGGCGACGTGCGCCTCGCCGAGCCCCCCGGCGACGACCAACCGCCCCGCGTCTCCTATGCCGCGTGGACTGCGCTGGTCGCCATCGATGAACAACTCTGGATCGACCTCGTGCTCGAGGGCACCCCCCAAGTCCTCGGCAGCCTCATCGAGAAAACCCTCCACCGCCGCGGCAAATCCGACCTGCCGCGGCATGCGTTCCTCGCCGAGGCGCTGACGATCGTCGGTTCCGCCCTGCGCACCGAACTGCGCCAACGAGACTGCGACTCGTTGATGCCGTATCTTTCCCGCGGCCTGTATCTCGAGCGGCCGCGCCTCCGCCTGCCTGTGCCGGAGCACATCCAGCCCATCCATCTCGACCTCGCCGGCCACCCGTTGCTGCTCACCGCCGTTGAGCAGGCCGCACCCGTTCGCCGCAAACCCTCGCACCAACTTCATCTGCTCGAAGTGCTCGCCGAGGCCTACCCCCCGCCCCGCGTCCACGAGGTCGCCCTGCTCAATCGCGGCGCAATCCTCAACGCGCACTGCATCGAGAAACTCACCGCGTTCGCCGAGGCGACCTCGGAGCAGTACCCGATCCCCGTCTACCTGCCCACCCCGCTCGCCAAGTTTTTCCACGACGAAGGCACCGGGTGACCCACTCGGGCGCGGACCGCGCGCCCGCCCCTGCGTTTCACGCCCCGCGCCCTTATCGGGCCCGGACTGGCGCATCGTCCGCGAAATGGGACAAGTGGCACCGTGCTTTCGTTGGCCGCCGCACGGGGGCCGCGGCACACCCGCCGCCCGCGACCGCCCCATGGCGATACCACCGGTGAGAACACCCCAACTCCCCCTTTGAGTTTCCACTACCCCGGCCGATAAGTAGCTCTCCAAGTCCGATCCCAGCGCCCAGCTACCGCCCCCTCCATGAAGGTCTTGATTGCTGAAGATGATCGAGTCTCCCGCGAGGTGCTCTCCCGGGCGCTGGAAAACGCAGGCTACGAACCGGTCGTGGTCACGAACGGCAACGACGCCCTCGCCGCCCTGCTCGGCAATGATGGCCCCCTCATCGCCCTGCTCGACTGGGTCATGCCCGGCCTCGACGGGACCGAGGTCTGCCGCCGCCTGCGCGCCGCCAACCCGCCGATCCAGCCCTACGTCGTCATCGTCAGCTCGAAGTTCCGCACCGGCGAGATCACCGATGGGCTCGATGCCGGCGCCGACGATTTCATCAGCAAGCCTTTCGACACCGATGAGCTCCTGGCCCGCTTGCGCGTGGCCGTGCGCCTCGTCGGCTACCAGCTCGCACAGCAGAAACAGCTCGAACAATACGAGTCGCTCGGCCGCCGCTACAGCCTGCTCGGCGAGATCGTTGCCCAACAGCTCCAGCCCGCCGCCGAGGACATCGCCGCCCCCCTGCCCGATCCGATCGCCGAGGCGGAGAATGCGGCGCCGCCGCTCGCGCCCACCGCGCCGCCGCCGATCTGGTTCGCCGCTGGCGAGATCCAGCATCTCGTGCCCCGCGCGCTCACCGAACTCGGGCTCTCCGCCCACTCCACGCTCGCCGCCTCCGGCGAACGCGCCACCGGAGTCGCCTCCTTCACCAGCTGGGCCGGGTTCCTCGATTTGGGACACCACCGCTGGATCGATCTCGTCGTCGAGATCGATCCCAACGCCGCCGCGATCGTCTACGAGCGCGCCCTGCGCCGCCGGCCGCAGACCCCTGCGGAAATCTGCAGTTTCCTCGCCGAGACCCAGACCGTGATCGCCGCCGCCCTCAAGGCCGCGCTCGTCGGCAAGGGCTGCGAAGTCACCGCCCCCCTGCTCACCCGCGCCGAGCAGCGCGATCTCTGGGCCCCCGCCCTGCGCATCCCCGCCGAGAGCGAGTGCTACTGTTTTGATCTCGACGGCGTGCAGCTCGATCTCGCCATCGTCTGCTTCCCCTGCGATCCCCGCGCCCGGTCGCCGTGGGACCTGCGCCTCCACGAAGTGGTGGCAGAACCCTACCCCGCAGACCAACCCCCGGGCACCCCGCCCATCGCCGAGCGCGGCGCCGTCATCACCGAGCACCTCGCCCGCCAGATCGCCGACCACTCCGATCGTGCCGCCACAGAGGGGGCCGTCGCGACCTACGAGCTCTCCCCCATCGCGCAACGTTTCCACCACAACGGCCACTCCCGGCCGCTGTGAGCGCCCCACGATAGCATTTCCATCGGTGGCGACCGGAGGCAGTGAGCCCCAACCAGTCCCGTCTACTGAGCCGCCGGGCTGAATCGGATTCAGTCCGACTCTTTCACCCACCGGATACGTCCGTACTGCATGCCAATCCGGAGAAGTCGTTTAGCAGTATCTGGCTCGCTCAGTTCCATATAGATCACGCCGCCGGAGATCCAGTACCGGTAGCTACGCCTTCCGGCCTTCGCGAGATGGACCGGAAAACGATTGGGCGAGTCGCCGCGCGCCGCGCCGTCATTCGATAACCACGCAAGATCCAAGGATGGCATCGATGCCCGCCGTATCGCCGTCACCGTCCCCATTGGCCCATACGCAAACGCAGCCAGCGTGCGTTTGTTGTTATCGGTAACCCTCTCGATCTGCCCAGCATCGGAATACGCAATGTGAAAGCGTGCTACGCCGCGGGCAGTCATGCATTCGATTATCCCATGCCCTTCTGTGTCGACTGCGAGCAGTCGATCCGTCCCCAAGCGAATGCCGGTGACTCGTCGCCCATGACTGGTGGCTTCGTAAACACGCCCTGAAGGCGAGCTGAAGCGCACCAAACTGCCGCTTTCGTATTCGAGGATCCAACCAGAGTCTTCGATCCATGCTCGTCGCGCCACCTCGCTCCAGTACAGGCGTACCGGCCCTTGCCGATAGCATTCAACCGGCGCAGTCCCAACAATCGCAGACACTTCTGGCAGCGGGATAACACGGTCTCGGTCCGAGAAAACACGACTGCCAGCACCGGGGCGATTCCAGACAATACGATTCGATCCGCGGCAATACACCCCCGTTTCCAGCGGACGCACCGCGATCCGGCTTTCGACCTCTCCATAATCCAGCGCAACCAGTTCGTGATCGAGCGTGATGTCGATCTCCACTCCTGGCTCGAGCTGCAAGGCCGTCAGTGGCATCTGCCAGCGCAACCCACCATCCCACGCAAGTTCGCCCAGCGCGGGTGAAAACTCTGGGGCAAACGGATTCGCGACTACGCACGCACCACGCCCAAGCATATTCGCCAGCAGCAGCCAGCAAAACAATCGTCCACGCGCCCTCCATCGCAGCTCCCTCACGCTCATAGGCCCACCCCGCTTCCGTCGAAAATCTGCCCTTCCGCCCCAGTCTCCCGCACCACGGCGCCGTTCTGTGCCGCCCAAGTCCTCCACGCTGCTGCAACCCCATACTCATCCGCATTCGGCAACCACACTTCGGCGGCGATCCCTTCGGCTATCTCGCAGGGTGGAGTCCCGGGATGAATCACCAGCACCCGCCGCACCCGTGACGCTGCGATCCTCCGCAGAAAGCGGCTCGCGCGCCCGAACAGCACCACCGCTGGTTGGCTATTCAGTGTTTCATCGCTGAGCGGGAACCGCGGATCAGCCACCTTCAAACCGCCCACGCTGCTGGAGTGTTCCAGCAATCGCCTGAGCGTCTGGCCATACGTCTCGCCCAGAACCTCTCGATCTACCACGACCGTGGGCACTTCGACTCCAGCCTGTTGTGGAGTTTGTGTTCGCCGAAGTTCCACGGTTTGGCCCCGGCTCGCCCGAACCGTGACCTCCGGAGTCTGACGAGTCGCGTACCGAGCCCCAAACGTACACGCGCACGCAAACAGAACCGTCACCCCCAAGCCGCGCCACAGCGCACTGGGTACACCCCAACGGCAAAGCGCCGCTACGCACGCCGCCAGATCTATCAGGGCGAACCAGCTGAGGCTTCCATAGCTCGTGAAAACGCTGGTCACCGATCCGACGGCATAGACCAGCAACGAAAGGCTGGCTGCGAGAAACGCGCCACGCAGCTTGGCGTTTGTCGCGCTGTCGTGGCGAATCAGCAGCCATGCGATGGCGAAGAACGCCGCCACACCAATCGCGCCCGCGAAGGCTCCGATCCCGTACTCGATACCCACTTCGAAGTAGCTGTTCAGCACACCGCGATAGAGGTAGTCGGTCGCTGGAGGCTGGTACCATTGGCTGTAGAAATACCCGCTCTCCCCGCAGCCCAGGCCGGTGATCGGGCGCTGGAACAGTAACTCCGGCGCCGCACGCCAGATCGCCAAACGATTTCGGACCGATCCATCGTCTACCAACGTGCCGGGCCGCAGGCGCGTTCCTACTCCCGCAATAGAACAGGCAAGAACCAGTCCGATAAACGCTCCGACAAACCACTGCCGTGCAAGCGCACGCTGACTTGGCGCAAGGCGGCCGGCATACCACCAGCCGATTGCGAAACTGAAACCGGCTGCCGCAATCGGCCCACGTGATTGGGTCATTGCGAGCAGAACGAGTAGCAGGCCCGAGATGCCCCACGATACGCCATACGTAATCCGACGAAGCGCGCGACGCTCTGGGAACGCCAGCATGGCAACCATCGTCCAGGGCAACAACATCGCCAGAAACAGGCCGGCCGGGATGGGCGAGTCCCAGCCGAGTAGCAGTCGCCCGCTTTCCGAGAACCACGGACCGCTCATCTCGCAATAGCCCCGTCGCGTGGCGGCAGATTCATCGTCCCATTATTCACAGCCAGAAATCGACCAAGGTCCATCGGTCTCCGCGTCGTGCCCACAAGGCTCCGCGGCAGCAGCCATCAAGGAGCAGATCGCAGTTCGGCTGATCACCATCGACGGTTCCCGCCCGAAACACCTCGACGGTGTTCGCACCCAGTTGCGCCTCGACCAATCGGAATCCGAAAAGCGCCTCAGCCTGTGCAATCAGCGGCCCAACAGGAATCCCCATCGTGCCCGATTGCGCCACGCCCGTGAACCGCTCCAGCAATCGCTCAGGTTTGCGTTCTTCGGCTCCGAGGACTCGCAACACGACTGAGGTTGCCGCGCTCGCGCGAATCGCTGGCTCGGCCCCACGGTAGCGCGCAACGGCGCGAGACCACCCCTTCGCCCAGTCGCGGAGATATGGATCGGTCGTGCATTCGACTTTGAATCCTTCCAACAGCGCCTGCTTCACCGTCATTGCAGGCATCGACAGCCGATGTGCCGCAGCAACAACCGTGTGCTTCCGCGCGCTTTCCTGTGCCGTCATCCAGGCAAACCACTTTCCCGACACAGCCTTCGACCGCTCCCCCCAAGGTATTGCCTTCATGGGCTCCGGCCACTCTGCAGCCACGTCATAGCCGGCCAACCTGAGATCCGCCTCCAGCGCCCGACTGCCTTCGCGATCGCCATGCCCGGGCACATCGATGTCGTAGATCAATTGCACCGGCACCCGCGGCAACCCCCGGACTCCAGGGCCGACCTGCTCGCGTTCACCAACCGCTCGCGTGTAACCGGTCGGAAACTGCGGCAGCTTCGGCAGCCAATGGTAGGTCGTCCGCTGCACGATCGGATCGTGCAGCACGATGCCCTGTAGCGGATGGCCACTCTGCGCGTACCCCAAGACGCCCACGCCCGACGAACACTGCCCGACGCCATAGATGCCGCCGCGCCAATCCGTGCCCAGTTCCCGCTTTGCGGCCTCCACGCATTCGCGCACCTCGCGCCGCAACAAGTCGCCACCGTAATCCACGTCTGCCACGCCAGGCCACAGCACATTGACACCATGTTGCTCGGCAACGGTCGCCATCATCTCGAATCCGCGCTGGTTGGTCACGGGGCCCGATTCGAGAAATGGCCGCACTGACGCGGTCACAGCAGGGAATACCACCGCCAAAGGAGTCGTCTCCGCTTTCTTGCACCGATAGAGCAGGTAGTACTGGGTTGTGCCATCGATCTCCGAGACGTAGGTCCGACACTCAATCCGCGCCGCTTTGCAGCGCTGCAATACCTCCGCGACTTCGGGCTTGTCACGGTCTGCCACCGCCATCGTTAGGACCAATGCCAGATTGCGCCGCCATCCCAGGCCACGATCGCGCAGAAAATTCACGCTGAGGAGATGACGCAGACGCAGATACCACGGGTCGGCTGGGTTGAGACTCGGCCGTAGCGATTCGACCGCCGCACACGCCTGATCGACGGTCGCGGCGCCGGTGACCAGAATCGTCTCGCCCATCTCGCCACCGACCACGACCACCCCGACAAACGGCATCGAAGGCAACACCGTGCCAGCAGCCCAGCGGATCGTGAGATCGCGATTCACCGCGCCCTCCGCTCGCAACGCTCCGTTCAAATCGAAAAGTTGCACCGCCTCGTGTCCGGGCACGGCGGCCTCGACCCGTAAGGCGTCGTAACTCGCCACTACCGGATCGAAAACCGGATGGATGACCTGGGCGGCGTGCGCCGACCACGCCGCATCGGCATCCTTTGCCAGTTCCAGCGTCGCCGCCCATTCTGGCGCGTAGTGATCGACCGGAATCTTGTCCCATGCACCGCGGTCGAAGACGACCTGCACGGTATTCCGGCCCGCCACCAACGGCAGCTCGATCACATCCTGGTTGCGCAGCAGCGAGCGGCTGCCGCCCAGGAACGCAAACACTGTACGATCGTTGACCAGCACTGCCGCTTCACCACCACAACCGAGCAGCAGGTACTCGGTACCCGCTTTCGTCCGTTCGAGATCGAAGGCCACCACCAAAGCGGCTCCCGGTTGCGCGCCGGTGGCCGCTGCAACGCCCCAGAGGTCGATGCCCGTCGGCCCCGGTTGAGTCTCCACCCAGCGCGCGGTATCCGGCACGATGCTTCGCGATTCGCCTCGGGCCGGCACGAACTTGAAGTAGCCAGCGTAGGCTCCAACCGGCTCACCGCCGAGGACCAATTGCTCGAATGCCGGCTGAGGCGGTAGCGCAGTCGCCCTGAGATCCAATGGAGAGCCCCGAGCCATCGATACGAGGAACACTCCGATCACCACAAGTCTTAGCATGTGCACCAGCTGATGGGGTGCGCGCCGAACGCCTCCGGCTCTCGGCCCTCCCCAAATCGATGTACCGAGCCGAAAGTGTTCGATCATTTGCGACTGCAGCTCGGTACTTCAAACCGCTGATTTGGGGATAAGGCGAAGATTATTTGCGTCGCGACACTGCAAAGGGCTAAGCTTGTGGGATACGGCTGTTGCTCAAGTGAGCGCCGCGCAGGGTAAACCACAACGTTTCACAAGCCGAGACCGTTAACCCCGAGCGTAGTTGTCGCTGCTATTTCGAAGCTTCAGGCATGCTTCTGCGCGGATAGTGTTCCTTAATGAAAATCCAATCCCGCACACCATCATAAGATCCCCCCACGTATTCCGTTGGTATGTAATTGGCGATCTCCAGCCTGCCATCTGAAGATCTCTTCAACGGCCAAAGCATAGGGATTCCCGATTCACTATAGGGTGGCATGAACTCCCCCCCCCAATCAATTGCCGAACCCTTGACCCACTCCGGAACATCGAACAAGTAGCGATTTAGTAGGTAGATCTTCGCCTTGCCATCGTTCCATGCTCGGATGTTCGTGCCCTTACTCGTTGGCATGCAATACCGGCGCCAGAATATTCGGATAGCAGCGTCAATTGTATATGTATCGATCGCGTTCAACTTCGCCATCGCCTTCAAGATCGCCCCGTCGAGAGAACGATCATGTTCAGAGGCCGTCGTCCAGACGGGAAGGCGCTCAATCATGTCTACCACAGACAAGACCTCGGCCTCATCGACTTCTGCCTTTTCGGCCATCGCAGGTACAAGCGACAAGAGCGCTACGGCCGACGCAACGATCAGTCTAGGGAGTAACGGAATACGTAGCATTGTTCGTTCCTCCAGTCATGGTCACAGTAAGGTTGATGTCGACGGAATTCGCCCCTGTGAATTGTTGTGGTTCAGTTGTTCCAGAAGATGCGTAGCCCGAAGTAGGGACATGCCCGGGTGTCCCCGGCGCGTGCAGCGTCGGCAGGTCTGACATCGCTGCACCGGGCAGGAACTGGGCTTGGCCAGTGATCGTAAAGGTCCCAGTTACCCCCTTGGGCCATTCTGGGCATTTGAAAGTATCAACTTTAACGCTATCTGAACTTGTCGAGAACGCCTCGTAGAAGGTGACGGTACGTACCCCTGTTGTCCCCCCGGCAAGAGAGGAAGCCGGCGTACCGTCGGGATTTCTCACATTCGAAGTGATTGTGATCTTTTGGACCCAGACACCGGGCACGCTAGAACTAAGGACTCTATTGATCTGTATAGCCCCGACCCCCGTATGCGATGTATCACCCTCCGCAGTAGTGATTCGAGTGATCGCCGGTGGATTCAGATTATTCTGAATCATTATGGAACATTGCTGTTCCAGCCCTTGCTGAAGTTGGGTTGCCGCAAGTTCGGCTTGCAGAGCGAGGTCGGCAGCGATTTCGCTCTGCATCTGCGCGATCTGCTGACTTTGCTCATACTGGAAGTATCCGGCCCAATCGAAGGTCGCAGGATCATTGCCATTCACCTCGAAAGGCGGCAGCACGACGACTTCACCACCGCCGCCATAATACCCACCGCCGCTGTCACCATAGTAGCCACCTCCACTGCCACCACAGCCAAACTCGTCCTCGGCTTGGGCTGCGGTGATTGTCGAGGCAAGTAGTAACATGGCCCACAGGTAACTGCGGAGCGGACTCGTTCTGAGTTTTGGATTTGTGCTCATCGGGGTTCGAAAAGTCATTTTCCGGACTGGAAGCGGAAAGGCACGCGCATCGGCTGCGGATAGTAGGCACCATTGCGTGTGCCGGGCTTGAACTTCCACTTGGCCACCGCCTCGCGCACCGCAGCTTCGAGCTGCGGGTGCGTGGCTCCGACCACGTTGATCGCTTGCGGCGTGCCGTCCTCGCCGACCACGAACTCCGCCATCGCCGAGCCCTTGAAGCTCAGTACGCTCAACTCCGTAGGCAGCTCCGGCCGCGGGGTCTGCAACGGCACCGGCATCACGATCCGGGCGTCCTGATTGTCTGCCTTCACCTTGTAGGCGAGGTACTGCTCCATCGTGGCCTTCGCCGCAGTGTCCAGCGCCGCGCCGAGCTCCATGCCCTTGCCGTACAGCGTACGGGCGTAGGACGAACGCCAATCGTTCCGCTCAACTCCCTTGTCGAGCCACGCGACAACACTGCCGGTATCCTGCCCGCGGTAGGTCATGGCCATGCCGAACGCCGCCGCAGTCGAACCTTGGTCGTAGGCCTGTTGGAAATTTCGCCGCAGCGCCTCGCTGCCACCGCCTCCTCTATTGCGCTCGCCGATCTGAAGGGCCGCCAGTTCCCACGCCGCCCGGGCGCTCCTCTGGTCGTCGGCTTTGAGCAGCAGATCCGCTGCCTCCGCTGTCGCTGCGGCGTCGCCCAAGTTTCCTCCATTGGCGAGCAACAGCTTCGCGAGGTCCACAGCCGCCGTGGTGGAGCCGTTGGCCGCCGCCATTCGGGCCCACGCCATGGCCTCGCCGATATCCCTCGGCAGCGCCTTGCCCTCAGCATAGAGCCGTGCGAGCAACGCCTGCGCATCGGTGCTGCCCTTGGCCGCAGCATCAGCCAAACACCGCAGCGCCTCGTCGGTCGTTTCCTTCGTCCCGAACAGCGTCACGCCTTTCAGGAAAAGTGCATCGACGCTCCCGGCCTCGACCCCGCGCTCGATGTACTGCTGCGCCGTCGCCAAATCGACCGCCACCGCCGTACCCTCCAAATACATCCGCGCGATTCGGGCCAGCCCGTCGGCCTCTCCCGCCTCGGCCGCCTTCTCGTACCAGCTGAGCGCATCCTCCGCACGCGGTTCGCCACTGGCCAACGCCTTTGCCGCAAAATCGCCGGCCCGCAGCATCGCCTTGGCGTTACCGCCTCGCGCGGCCTCCTCGAAGAGCGCCTGCGCCTTCGCCAGATCGCGTTCCACCCCGGTGCCGGACTCGAGTCGTTGCGCCAGTTCGAAAAGTTTCCCCGCATCCTTAGCCACTCGGGCCTGGGCCAGCTCAGCCTCGAACGCCGCCAACTCCTGGCGATTCCGCCGGTCAGCATCAGCCGCGGCGCTTCGTTGCTCTTCGCGTACCGCAAGCTGGGCACGTGCATCCGCCTCCCGTGCAGCCACCTCCGGGGAACGAATAGCGGCGCGATCCGCCGTCGGCCTCCACAGCCAGAATGCGACACCCGCACCAGCGGCGAGCACACCGGCAACCAAAACGAGACGCAGGGGTTTGCGGCTTCCCATCGGCATTACGTCGCTCAAAACCGCATATCCATCGATTCACCGCAAAGAATCCGTCGTGCGAACACTAGCACAGTCGGAAGCCATCCATTAGGCCGTGTCCATTACACCTTCGATCTCCAGCCCATCGGACGCACAACAGCGCAACGCAACGGGCATTCGCAACTGGTACAGCGAGAGACAGACCATTTCGTTGCAGCTACGCGCGGGATGCCGGCGACTAAAATGCGGCCCTCTGCTCCGGCGTAGTCGCTCATCGCCGGCACGGGGGCGGTGAGGCGCCGCCGTGCATCCGCGTTGCAGCGCCTGGCTCAAGCGTCCCTGCCTGCGGGCTTGGCTCACGCCAGCGCCCCCGCGACGCCTCCGAATCACCGGCACGGAGGCCGTGCGCCACGGCCATCCGGCTTGCAGGGCGTGGCGCAGGCAGACTACTTCCGGATCGCGTAGGCGGCGTTCTTGGTGAGCTCGTCCTGCGCCTTCTGGAACGCGGCATTCACCTCGTCGTCGGTGAGCGTCCGGTCCTCGGCGCGGTACACGAGCGAGAAGGCGAAGCTCTTCTTCCCCTCGGGCAAGCCCTTGCCCTGGTAGACGTCGAAGAGGCGCACGTTCTCCAGCGCGAGCTTGCCACCGGCGGCGGCGCGCGCGGCCTTGGCGACATCGCGACGCACCGTCTCGGCGGCGGCCGTGGCGTCGACCACCAGCGCGATGTCGCGCAGCGCGGCCGGGAACAGGCTGAAGGGCTTGTACTTCGCCCGGCGCTTGGCCTCGGCGACCTTCTCGGGCAGGACGTACAGCATGCCGGCGACCACCCCGCCGGCGAGGCCGAGCTTGCGCAGCATCTCCAGATTCAGGAGACCGCAGCGGGCCTCGCAACCATCGGTCAGGCGGCCGAAGGTCGCGGCGTGGTCGGGCTGCCAACCGGCGTTGGGCGCGGCCACGCGCTCGACGCGCAACGACTCGAGCGTCACGCCCGCGTTGGCGGCGATCACGGCGAGGTGGCGCTTGGCGGTATAGAAGTCGGCCGCGGGGCGCGCGAGCCACTGGGCGTCTTCGGACTCCGTGCGGATCACGAAGCCGACGGAGAGGCACTCGTGGATCTTGCCGTCGACCTCGCGGAACGTGCGGCCGACCTCGAAGAGCTTCGTGGCGCCGGTGCGGCGGTCCTGGTTGAGGCGGAGGTTCTCCAGCAGGCCGTTGATGAGCGAGGCGCGCAGGTGCGAGTACTCCTCGGTGAACGGATTGGCCAGGCCGAGCGTCTTCGCAGCGGCGTCGGAGAACCACGCGGCGGTCTCCGGGCCGGAGCGCTGCGAGTAGTTGGCGCACTCGTGGAAGTGCTGGCCGACAAGATACGCGCCCGCGGCGCGGTTGAACTCGGTGATCGGATCGTCGTCCTCGGGCAGCGCGACCGCGACCACCGGCGTCGGCGGGATCTTGTCGCAGCCATGGAGGCGCACGACCTCCTCGACGAGGTCGACATCGCGGTCGAGGTCGCCGCGCCAGCTCGGGACCTTCACGTTCCAGATGCTGCCGGTGAGGCGGGTGACGTCGTTGCGCACCTCGATCTCGAGCTCGATGGCCTCGAGCAGCTCGCGCATCGTGGCGTCCGGGATGTCGTAGCCAGCGCGGGCGCGGATGAAGTCGGGCGTAACCTCGATGGCGGTCTCGGTGGCCGGCGCACTGCCGACGTTGAAGAGCGGGCCGACGACCTGGCCACCGGCGGTCTCGAGGATGAGGTCGATCGCGCGGCGCGCCGCGGGCAGCAGGCCGCACGGATCGATGCCGCGCTCGAAGCGGTAGGAGCTGTCGGAGGAGAGCCCGAGCTTCTTGGCGGTGGCGCGGATGGCGGTGGGCTTGAAGAACGCGGACTCGAGGACGAGGTCGGTCGTGGTGGCGTCGACCTCGGCGTTGGCGCCGCCCATGATGCCGGCCACGACGAGCGGTTTCTCGGCATCGGCGATGACGAGCATCCGCTCGGTGAGCACGCGCTCCTTGTTGTCGAGGGTGACGAGCTTCTCGCCCTCGGCGGCGCGGCGGATGGTCAGGCGGTGGCCGGCGATCTTCTTGGCGTCGAAGGCGTGGAGCGGCTGGCCGGTCTCCATGAGGACGAAGTTGGTGACGTCGACGACGTTGTTGATCGGGCGCAGGCCGACGGCCTGCAGCGCCTCCTGGAGCCACGCGGGGCTCGGCCCGATCTTCACCCCGGAAACGACGTGCGCGGTGTAGTGCGGGCAATCCTCCTCGGCCGTCACGGCGACGGACTCGAGCAGGTGCGGCACGGCCGGCGCGCCGGCGGTGGGTTCGCCGGTCTTGATCGCCGGATACTGGAGCGGGAGGCGGAACCAGGCGGCGAGTTCGCGCGCGAGGCCGAGGTGCGAGAGGCAGTCGGGGCGGTTGGGCGTGATCTCGAGGTCGAAGACGACGTCGCCCGCGCCGATCGCCTCGTGAATCGGGGTGCCGAGCGTGAGGGTATTGGGCAGCACGAGCAGGCCACCGTGGTCGTCGCCGAGACCGAGCTCGCGGGCCGAGCACATCATGCCGTTGGACTCCACGCCGCGGATCTTGGAGACCTTGATCTTGAAGTCGCCGGGCATCACGGCGCCGGGGAGCGCGACGGGCACGCGGTGGCCGGCGTCGCAGTTGGGCGCGCCACAGACGATCTGGATCGGCGTGGCCTCGGGGGCGACGCGCACGGTGCAGACGGAGAGCTTGTCGGCGCCCGGGTGCTTGTCGCGGGTGACGATCTCGCCGACGACGACGTTGGCGATCGGCGAGAGGCCGGTACGGGCAATGCCCTCGACCTCGAATCCGATCATCGTGAGGGCGTTGGAGATTTCGTCGACCGGGCGGTCGAGCGCGACATAGCGGCGGAGCCAGTTGAGCGAGAGTTTCATGTCGGAAAAGGGATTCGGAGCGACAGAAGGTAACGAAGAGAACGAAGGACGGAGCCCTACGGGCGATTGGCGCCGGGCAGCAGCAGCCGGGTGATGCCGTCCTTCAGAATTGTTTCGTGGTAGTTGATGATGAGGCCGACGGGAGCGTCGGTGAGTTTCATATAGCTTAGGGCGATCGCCTTGTGGCGAGGAGTCACATCCTCGGCGGCTTTGTTCTCGATCAACAGGCAATCCTCGACGAGCTGGTCGAGGCGTAGCACCTCTTCGAACTCGATCCCCTTGTAGCGAATGGGGACGACTTTCTGCTGCTCGGCACGAAGCCCCTGGAGTTGCAGTTCGTGCTGAAGGCAACGCTCGTAGACCGACTCGATCAGTCCCGGCCCCAGGTGACGATGAACCTCAATGGCCGCACCGATGACGATGTGGCTGAGTTCATCGGCGCGCTGGAACTTGGGATGCATCTCCGATCTTCGTTCTCTTCGTTACCTTCTGTCGGGTTCGGAAAGGCGCCGCCCGCTCACACGAACTGCCGCAGGAACCGCGCGTCGTTCTGGTAGAAGTAGCGGATGTCGTCGACGCCGTAGAGCATCATGGCGATGCGCTCGATGCCCATGCCGAACGCGTAGCCGGTCCACTCCTTCGGGTCGTAGCCCACGGACTCGAACACGGCCGGGTCGACCATGCCGCAGCCCATGATCTCGACCCACTCCTTGCCGATCTTGCCGAGGTGCTTGGCCGAGAGGTCGACCTCGAAGCTCGGCTCGGTGTAGCCGAAGTAGTGCGGGCGGAAACGGGTCTTGATGTCCTTGCCGAGCAACGACTGGAAGAGGTAGTCGAGGATCGCCTTGAGGTCCTTCACCGTGACGTTGCGGTCGACATAGAGGCCCTCGAGCTGGTGGAAGTTGGCGGAGTGCGTGGCGTCGATCGTGTCGCGGCGGAAGACGCGGCCGGGCGAGATGATGCGCACCGGCGGCTTCTGCTTGAGCATCGTGCGGATCTGCACCGACGAGGTGTGCGTGCGCAGGAGGTAGCGCTCCTTCGTGCGTTGCGAGACGTTGGCCACGAGCGCGTTCTCCGGCAGGTAGAACGTGTCCTGGAGGTCGCGCGCCGGGTGGTCGGCGGGCGTGTTCAGCGCGTCGAAACAGAACCACTCGGTCTCGACCTCGGGGCCTTCGACGACGGCGAAGCCCGCCTTGCGGAAGATGCGGCAGAGCTCCTCGCGCACGAGCGTGAGCGGATGCGTGGTGCCGGCGCCGGAGTCGGGCGAAGGCAGCGTGGGATCGATGGCCGGCCCGAGCTGCGCGGCGATCTCGGCCTGCTCGATGCGGGCCAGCGCGGCGTCGAGCAGGGTCTGCAGCTCGCCCTTGGCCTGGTTGATCAGCTTGCCGAGGATCGGCTTCTGCTCCTTCGGCGCGGCACCGAGTTGCTTCATCAGCGCGGTGAGTTCGCCGTTGGGACCGACGAAACGGGCCTTGGCGGCTTCGAACTCGGGACGGGCGCTGAGCGCGGCCAGGTCACCGCGGGCTTTCTCGACGAGGGCTTGGAGGGCGGCTTGCATGATTGAAGAGGCGCAGAGTGAAGGAGAACGGAGGCCGGGCAACGCCGGAAATGGAGGAGCGCAGGACCGGACTGAGGAGGCCCCTCCGCCGTGATCATGCAGTCCGCGAGTAGGTCCAGTCTTTGACTGGACGCCGGAATACGTGAGCCGGCGGTCACGGCTGGAGTCGGAGGAGTCCGGTCGGAGACCGGACCCACAGGGCGAGCATGCCGGCCGGTGGTTTCACCAGCGCTGGCCGGAGGTTCGCTCGTGGATTTGCGGCAACTGCATGATCACGACTCAGGGCGCCGGCCGCTAAAGCCACGGACCGAGTACGAGCACGGAACCGAGCGGGGCGGGCTGAAGCACCGCCCCACGACCGGCCAAACAAAAAGGCCGGGCGACGTGCGCCCGGCCTCGGTGAAAGGAGCGTAGGTTCTCGACTCAGGCCTTGGCAGCCTTGGCGACGAGGGCGGCGCGGGCCTGCTCGACAACGACGGCAAAACCGGCTTCGTCGCGCACGGCGAGATCGGAGAGGACCTTGCGGTCGAGCTCGATGTTGGCGGCCTTCAGACCCTCGATGAAGCGGCTGTAGCTGATGCCGGCATTGCGGCAGGCGGCGTTGAGGCGCACGATCCAGAGGGCGCGCGCGTTCGAGCGCTTCTTCTTCCGGTCATCGTACGCGTACTGGAGGGCGTGATCGAGCGCCTCCTTGGCGTAGCGGAAGAGCTTGGACTTGTTGCCGAAGTAGCCTTTCGACTGCTTCAGGACTTTCTTCCGGCGCTTGCGGGAGGCCGGACCATTGGTGACACGAGGCATGTTGGGATGGGTGGTTGAGGATCGGCAGGTCGCCTACAGGAGTTACCCGCCTGATCGGTTGTGGTTGTTCCGGGTTTTAGAGGCCGTGCGGGAGCCCACGGAGGAGCGCCTCGGCATGGCCGGGAGCCACGAGCTTGTCCTTGGAGGCACGACGCTTCTGCTTCGTGCTCTTGGAGGCAAGCAGGTGACGGAAGCCCGGAGTGCGGCGGATCAGCTTTCCGGTGCCGGAAATTTTGAACCGCTTGGCGATGGACTTCTTGGTCTTCTGCATGATGGGAGCCGGGCAGAAAAAGGACCGCCCCGGGCGAACGCAAGGGGGATTTTCGACCACGGCGCCGGCAACGCCCCCGGTGGCGCCGGGCCGGCGCCCACCCGCCGCGCATTAATCCCCCGGCGCCATTGTGCCGTTCGCCCCTTGGCACTCGCCCGCCCGTTCCGGTCGCGCGAGGCTCCCCGTCCCGCGCATGCAACGTTTCCTGCTCACCGCCCGCACCCTCCTCCGCCACCGCAGCTTCCTCGCGCTACTGGGCTGCAACATCCTGCTCGGGCTCGCCTACTCGTTCGTGGGGCCGTTCATGTCGCTCTTCGGCACCCAGGAGGTCGGCATGAGCAACTTCACCTTCGGCGTCTTCATGACGATCACCTCCGCCGTCTCCATCGTGCTGAGCACGGTGCTGGCCCATTGGTCGGACACGCGTTTCTCCCGCCGCTCGATGCTCGTGCTCGGCGCCGTCTGCGGCACGGCGGGCTACCTCGGCTACGCCTTCGTGCGCGATGTCGTCTGGCTCACCTTGATCGGCTCGTTCGTGCTCGGCACCTCCTCGATCACCTTCTCGCAGCTCTTCGCCCACGCCCGCGAGATGCTCAGCCGCTCCGACGTGCCCCCCGCGGAGACGCCGCTCTACATGAACGTCTTCCGGCTGTTCTTCGCGCTCTCCTGGACGGTGGGTCCCGCGGCGGCGGCCTGGGTGAACCTGAAGTTCCACTACGAAGGGACGTTCCTCGTCGCCGCCGCGGTGTTCTTCCTCTTCCTGCTCGCCGTGCTGCGCTTCGTGCCGGCCGCGACGCCGTTCGGGCGCGACACGGGCACCCGGCCGCTGCCGCTGGGCCGGGCCCTCACCCGCCCCGTGGTGCTCGCGCATTTCATCGCCTTCGCGCTCGTCTTCATGGCCGGCACGATCGCGATGAGCAACCTGCCCAAGCTCGTCACCGAGACGCTCGGCGGCGACCCGCGCCACGTGGGCATCGTCTACAGCGTGGCGCCGGTGTTCGAACTGCCGTTCATGTTCTTCTTCGGCCTGCTCGCCACCCGGGGCAACCACGGAAGCCTCATCCGCCTCTCGTTCCTGCTCTCCGTGCTCTACTACGCGGGCCTCGCGGTCGTGGGCGCCCCCTGGCACGTCTATCCCCTGCAGGTGATCAGCGCCGCGATCGTCGCCGTCACCTCCGGCATCGCGATCACGTTCTTCCAGAACTTCCTGCCCGACCAGGTGGGCACCGCCACCAACCTCTACTCCAACGCCATGCGCATCGGCGGCATCGCCGGCTACCTCGCCTTCGGCGGCCTCGCCCAAGCCTATGGCTACCGCGCCGTCTTCGTCTTCTGCGCCGTCAGCTGCGCGATCGGGCTCGGGCTGCTCCATTTTTTCCGCCAACGCGAGAACGCGCACCACGAGGCGGCAAACTAAGCGGCACCGTTCGTAAGGTGTGGGCAACGAGATTGTGTGCGCACAAAGATGCGAGCCATTCGGCCGTCGATTCGGTGTTTAAGAGCAGCGATCGTCCCCGCACAACCCCGCCCCCAGACCATTGCCCTGCCGCCGGGACTTCGTGCCGCGCTTCCGTTGCCCGAGATCCTCCCAAAGTCACACGCTCCCGCGGGCACCAATCGGCAGATTCTCTCCAGTATTGCGCGGCGCCGGCGTCACTGCCGCCACACGGCCGACAGGCCGCCGTATCGGAGAGGCACTGCATCCGCGCGAACCGCGCGCCGTACTCCTGCGCTTCGGGTCAAATTGAACCCACTCGACCACCTTAACACGCCCCTGTCCAAACCCGAAAAGCCATCATCCCCCATTCCTCCGACCCGTCATGTTACCCGATCCCACGTTTCCAGAGCGATGAATTCTCAAGATGTAGCGCTTTACACACTCCATCCTTGTCACAAAACCGCTTGGACTCCAAAGCTTGCTACGGTGCAGGACGTGCGCCCCCCTGAAAAACCCATCTCACCGCGGGGTAAAAACGCACCACACTCGCGTCGCAATATCAGACTAAACACCTCGATATGAAAACCTCAGTCATACTACTCATAGCACTGCTCTCCAGCGGTTGCGCATCTAACGACTTTTCAAAGTTCTACCACGACAACACCTCCACGGAGCCAGCAGACGCAGTGGCGAAGCGCCTGTACCCATACACAGGTTCTACGCAAATCCTCTCCACGAAGAATCACGACGCTGATGCCGAAAATCTGACTGCACGGGGTTTTGTCTGCATCGGCTTCTCTGCTTTCGAAGGAGCGGGTGCGGTTACCGAAAAACAGTTAAAGCAGCACGCCGCGAAGGTTGGAGCAGATATCGTGTTATGGGGAAGCTCATACTTGGGCGCCGAACAGGGTGCTGTCCCGTTCCTTCAGTATAATCCTGGCCAAGTATCCACTACCACTTCCTCAGGAACAGCTCACGTAAACATGCATGGAGGTGGAGATCGCAGCACTGTTTCAGCCAACTACTCTGGGACCTCCACAACCACAACACCGGGCACATTCTCGACCCATTTCGTGCCACGCACGTTTCACCGGTACGGCCACTCCGCAACCTTCTGGAGAAGATCCAAGCCCCGAACCTTGGGGGTATATTGGGAAGTCCTTCCGAATACGCTCCGAGAACAGTTCGCACGCAACACCGGAGCCTATGTGACGTTAGTCATCATCGACAGTCCCGCCTTCAGAGCAAATATCTTAAAGGGTGATATTATCACGCATATCGGGGACGTGGAGGTGATGTCTCCAGCGGAAGCAGGAAAGCAACTTGAGGGGCTCGCAGGCCAAAATGTCCGCATACGTGTCCTCCGAAAAGGCCAACTAGTAGATGTCGAGGTCCAGCTGAACCCTCCCACGTAGAAGGGGCGAAGCTTCGCAAGGGCGAATGCGAAAAGCCAGCCACCTGCGACCAGTGGCAGCGCTGCTACGCCAACAGCGGCATCGAGCAGGCCGCCCGCGCCGCCGGCGCCTCCCTCGTCAACGGCAAGGACGAGTCCCTCTACCGCGAAACGCCTATCCCCGGCGGCGTGAAGCTCAAGAGCGCCAAGGTCCACCAACTCGTCCTCGAGTCCGACGTCTTCATCAACATGCCCGTGCTCAAGCACCACGGCGGCGCCCAGATGTCCTCGGCCATGAAAAACCTCATGGGCTGCGTCTGGGACCGCCCAGTCTACCACCGCACCGACCTCCAGCAGACCATCGCCGACTTCCTCACCCTCCGGAAACCCGACCTCAACATCGTCGATGCCTACCACCCGATGGTGCGCAACGGCCCCCGCGGCAAATCCGTCGAGGACTGTGTCGAGATGAAGCGCCTCCTCGCCTCCACCGATCCCGTGCTGATCGACACCGCGTGCACCAAGCTCCTCGGCTATTCGCCCGAGAAGGTCACCCACGTGAAGATCGGCGCCGACCTGCGCCTCGGCACCACCGACCTCTCCGCCGCCGAGGTGCGCAGCATCAAGCTCGCCTGAGCCTTCCCGTAGCTGGGCGGCGCGATCGCCCAGCCTCCGCCCCTTTCCACCGTAGCTGGACGACAAAGTCGTTCAGCCCCCTCGCCTACCACCGTAGCTGAACGGCAACGTCGTTCGGCTCGCCCCGCGCCCCGAGCGCCCGCGCGTTCCAGCTCCCCTCCGCCACCATGCGCCGTCACTGGCTGAAATACACCCGCGCCACCCTCGCGATCGTCATTCTCGCGTTGTTGACCGCCGCCTTCGTCGACTTCCGCGGTCTCGTCGACGAGGAACTCTCCCACGCGCTAGCCTCCGTGCAGTTCGTGCCCGCGGCGCTCTCGCTGGTCACCGGCGCCTCGCTCTCGGTCGCCGCCGTCGTCATCCTGGTCGCCACGCTCGCCTTCGGCCGCGTCTATTGCTCGGTGCTCTGCCCGCTCGGGCTTTTCCAGGACGCGGTCGCCCGCGTCGCCTCTTGGATGCGCCGCAAGCCGCAGTTGCTCCGCTACGCCAAGCCGGCCACATGGGTGCGCCAAGGGTTTCTGTGGGCGACGGTCGCCGGCATCGCGGCGGGCTGGGCCGGCCTCACGCTGGCATTGCTCGACCCCTACAGCATCTTCGGCCGCATCGGTTCGATGCTCTTCCGGCCGGTCGTGACTGCCATCAACAACTGGCTCGTCGGCCCGGCCAACGCCGTCGGCCTCGACTCGCTCTACCGCGTACCCCCGCAATGGGCCGCCGCCGGTGCGCTCGCCGTGCCCGCCGCAATGCTGTTGCTGGTCGCGCTCCTCGCCGCCCGCCGCGGCCGACTCTACTGCAACACCGTCTGCCCCGTCGGCACGCTCCTCGGACTGGCCTCCGGCATCGGCGCCTGGCGGCTCGCGATCGACCAGGATCGCTGCCGCAAGTGCGGCGACTGCCTGCGCGTCTGCAAGGCCCAGTGCATCGACCTGCGCTCCGGCACGATCGACAACTCCCGCTGCGTCGCCTGCTACAACTGCGTGAGCGCCTGCGACGAATCCGGCATCCACCACCGGTTCAGCTGGAAGCCGGAAACCGGAGACCGCCGACCGGACACCGGCAACCGGCAACCGGCAACCGGCAACCGCCTACCGGCCACCGCCTCCGCGCCCCTGGCCGTTCCGCCATCGCCCACCGGCCATTCCCCCGCATCCATCCCGGACGCCTCCCGCCGCGCCTTCATCACCGGCACCGCCGCCGCGCTCACCGCCGCCACCGGTGTCGGCACACTGCTCGCCGTCGCCGCCGCGGCCACCCCCGGCACCGAGGAGCCGCTCGACGACAGCCGGCCGCCCGAGACACCGCGCCGCTTCGGCCGCGCGCCCCTCAGCCCGCCCGGCTCGGGCGGCGTCGCCCGCTTCCTCGACCGCTGCACCGCCTGCCAGCTCTGCGTGAGCGCCTGCCCCACGCACGTGCTCCAGCCCGCGTTTCTCGAATACGGCTTCGTCGGCCTCATGAAGCCGCGCCTCGATTTCGACCATTCATTCTGCAACTTCGAGTGCAACCGCTGCGGCGAGGTCTGCCCCGACGGCGCCATCCTCCCGCTCCCCCTCGAGGAGAAGAAGCTCGTCCGCCTCGGCGTCGCGCACATCGACTACCGCAAGTGCATCGTGCAGGCCAACGGCACCGACTGCGCCGCCTGCTCCGAACACTGCCCGACGCAGGCCGTCAGCACCGTGCCGTACGGCGACAATCTCCGCCTGCCCACCATGCACCCGGAACTCTGCATCGGCTGCGGCGCCTGCGAATACGCCTGCCCCGTCCGCCCCGTGCGCGCCATCACGGTCAAGGCCCACGCGGTCCACAGCCGCGCCGAGAAGAAGGTCGAGGCGCCCGCCACCGCCCCCACGCCGGCCGACGAATTGCCCTTCTAGCCGTATCCGAATGTTCCGCTCCCGCGGCTCGCCACGGGCACCGTGATTCATTGTCCGAACATTTCCTGCACTCACGCCGCAAAAAGAGTTCGCCGCGCCATCCACGACCGCCTAGCCTGCGCCCCACTCACCCGCGGGAGGATCTCGCGCACCGTCAGCCAGCTACCGACCGACCGTGACTCGCACTACCGCAAAATCGCGCCCGAAGGCCAAGGTTCGCCCCCCCGCCAACCACGGCGGGACTGTTGCGACACCCACCGCCCCCCCGCCCCGACCGCCCGCTGCCGACGATGTGGACGCCCCGCCGCCCCTTCAGCCCGTGAGCACCCGCGTGGCCCCGGCCGCCGACCGCGACCTCCAGCCCGAGCGTAGCACGATCAAACAATACCTCACCGAGATCGGCAAAACCCCGCTGCTCACCCCGGCGGAGGAAGTCGCTCTCGCCAAGCGCATCAAGCGCGGCGACCGCGCGGCGCGCAACCACATGATCCAGGCGAACCTCCGCCTCGTCGTGAAGATTGCGCACGACTACAAGGACTTCGGCCTCCCGCTGCTCGACCTCATCAGCGAGGGCAACATCGGCCTCATCAAGGCCGTCGAACGTTTCGACCCCGCCAAGGGCGGCAAGCTCTCCACCTACGCCGCCTGGTGGATCAAGCAGTCGATCAAGCGCGCGCTCGCCAACCAGTCGAAGACGATCCGCCTGCCCGTCCACCTCGTCGACAAGATCTCCAAGATGCGCAAGGTCGCCACCGCCCTCACCGAGGAGTTCGGCCGCGAACCCACCGAGGAGGAGATCGCCATCGAGATGCAGATCCCGGTCAACAAGATCGCGCACATGAAGACCGTCAGCGTGCGCCCGGCCTCGCTCGACGCGCCGATCAACGACGAGGAGGGCGGCAGCCCCTTCGGCGAGATCGTCGGCGACGAGAACGCCGCCAGCCCCTACGAGACGCTCCGCGAAAAGAACATCCAGGGCGATCTCCGCGACCTGCTCGACTCCCTCGACGAACGCGAGGCGCGCATCATCAAGCTGCGCTTCGGCATCGACGGGAACAACGAGATGACCCTCGAGGAGGTCGGCAAGCTCTTCAACGTCACCCGCGAGCGCGTCCGCCAGCTCCAGAACCTCGCCATCTCCAAGATGCGCAAGGCTATGCGCCGGATCGAGACCCAGCGCACCAAGGACGACATCGACGAGGAGCGCCGCGTCCGCGAGCGCATGGCTGTCATCCGCGAGTTCATCACGGAGAAGACCAAACACCCCGAGCCCTGACCCGCGCCGGGGCCGCCGCCAGAAGACCCCTCGCCGCCCCGGCCGTCCTGCACCGTAGCCGAAACGGCATGGCACAGTTCTGCTGGTCTCCCGGAAACCGCGCCCCCTTCATCCGGTCCTACCCCTGCTTCCCATGACCTCACTCCGCCGCCTCGCCCCCCTCTGCGTTCTCACCGCCCTCCTCGCCGGCCCGCTGGCGGCGGCGGTGCCCACCGCCCCCACCGCCGCCAGCGACCCCGTCGTCGCCCCGGCCAGCGGCGTCGAGAACTCGGTGGTGAAGGTCTTCGCCACCAAGCGCAACCCCGACACCTTCCGCCCTTGGACCAAGCAGGCGCCGTCCGAAGCCACCGGCAGCGGCGTCGTGATCGCGGGCAACCGCATCCTCACCAACGCCCACGTCGTCCTCTACGCCAGCCAGGTGCAGGTGCAGGCCAACCAGTCCGGCGAGAAGATCTCCGCCACCGTCGAGGCCCTTGCGCCCGGCATCGATCTGGCCGTGCTCAAGCTCGACGACGAGACGCTCTTCGCCACCCGCCCGCCCCTCGCCTTCGCCGACACGATGCCCGCCGTGAAGGACGCCGTCATGGCCTACGGCTTCCCCACCGGCGGCACCGAGCTCTCCATCACCAAGGGCATCGTCTCCCGCATCGAGTTCGGTCGGTATAATTACAGCACCTCCGGCCTGCGTATCCAGATTGATGCCGCCATCAACCCCGGGAACTCCGGCGGCCCGGCCGTCGTCGGCGATCGCATGATCGGCCTCGCCTTCAGCCACCTCGGCGGCGCCGACAACATCGGCTACATCATCCCCACCGAGGAGATCCAGCTGTTCCTCCACGACATCGCCGACGGCCGCTACGACGGCAAACCCGGCATCTTCGACGAGTTCCAGACACTGCAGAACCCCGCGTTGCGCGACTTCCTCCATCTCCCGCCGGGCACCAAGGGCCTCGTCGTCCACAAACCCGCCGACGACACGGCCGGCTACCCGTTGCGCGAATGGGATGTTGTCACCCACATCGGCGACACCCCGATCGACGAGGATGGCATGATCCGCCTCACGCCCAACCTCCGCGTCGCCTTCGGCTACAAGGCCCAGCACATCGCCCGCGACGGCAAGATCCCGCTCACCCTCGTGCGCGAAGGCAAGGAACTCTCCATCGAACTGCCCGCCCCCACCGAGCGCCCGCAGCTCGTCCCCGACCTCAAGGGCGACTATCCCGCGTACTTCATCTACGGGCCCTACGTCTTCTCCGCGGCCACCAAGCCCTTCGTCTCCAGTGTCGTCGGCAACAAAATCCAGATCGGCTTCGCCCTCGGCTACACCGCCAACCCGCTGCTCCTGCGCATCGGCGACCAGCCGGCCTTCCCCGGCGAGGAGCTCGTCGTCGTCTGTTCCCCATTTTTCCCGCACAAACTCGCCAAGGGCTACGACAACCCCATCGCCAACGTCGTCAAGACCGTCAACGGCATCGCCATCAAGAACCTCGCCCACCTCGTCGCGATCCTGCGCGACAGCCGCGAGGAGTTCATCGCGGTCGCCTTCGACCGGCGCGGCGGCGAAGCCCAGGTCTTCAAACGCCAGGAGATGCTCGCCGCCACCGAGGAGATCCTCGGCGACAACGGCGTGCGCGCCCAAGGCTCCCCCGACCTCCTCGAGGTCTGGAACGCCAAGCCCGCCCAATAGCCCGCGCCGCCACCGGAGGCACCTGTAGTAGCGAAAGCCGCCAAGGCTTTCGTCCGGGAGCCGCAATCCCTCACGAGCCCGGAAAGGCCACAAAACCATTGGCCACCGATTGACACCGATCCGCACCGATGACCGGCAGACGCAGTCGGAGCCGACAGAAGCCAACGAAGGTAAGGAAGATTCGGGCAAATCGATGGTTTGTACCACGGCGAACACCCCGCCCTGTAGCCGGCCGCGCCGAGGCCGGCTTCCGGATCGGCGTCGTGCAGGGAGTAGGGCCGGTCTGCGACCGGCCCCGGCGGGCATGAGTCGGCAGGTTAAGGCCCGGGCTTGTGGCGCGCACTCGGGAGCCGGCAGGGATCGCAGGCGGCCAGTCGGAGACTGGACCTCTGGGTCACGGAGCACACCGAGTCCACAGAGTCGTGACAGCCGACCGGCCGCCGTCCTCCGCCGTGGCGAAAGCCACCAAGAGTTGTGTGCGTCAAGTTCTGCAAAAGTGGATCAGTGGTTTGGTGGCCTGAGTGGATAAATGGATTTATGGGATGGGGCGCAGGGGAAGGGGCGCAGCTCCTTCCCCGCTCCTG
>JAGVUB010000033.1 GCA_019136515.1 Verrucomicrobiota bacterium | reverse complement strand
GCTACGGCCGAGCCGCGTGGGGCGTAGCCCTTTACGCGGTCCACCGGCTACAGGCAACCGTCCACTGCCCACCGTCCACCGCCCACCGCTAACCGGCCCTACAGCAATTGACTCAGAAACGTCCGCGCCGGAACCGAGGCGGGGCGATCGAGCGCAAAGCAGTCCACTTCGTCGTACGGCAGGTCGAAGACAACCTGCAGGGCATGCGCCGTCCCCAGTTGGCCGTGGTAATCGACCAAGGCGGGGGAAAGCGTACGCTCGGACCGCTTGGCCTCCACCAAGCACCAGGGCTTGGCCTCCCTGGTGACGAGGAAATCGACCTCCTTCCCGGTCTTGGTGCGGAGGTAGTGCAACTCGAAGGCCCCGAGCCCGAGGTCATTCCACCCCTCCACCGCCTTGAGAAGGTGGCAGGCCACGAACGTCTCGAAGCGCGCCCCTTCGTCGACGACCCCCGACCAGTCGCGCAGGAACCACTTCGGCTCCTTGCGCAGGGAGTTGGCGACGCTCCGGAAATACGGCCGTACGGCGAACCCGAGATGGAGCGACTCCAGCAACTGCACCCAACCCTTCGCGGTGACGGGCGCCACCGCGATCTCCTGGGCAAGACTGGCGTACACGAGCTGCTGCGCGGAACGTTCGGAGAGGATCCGGGCCAGCACGCCGATCTGGGCCAGCTGCTGCACCTGGGAGATCTCCCGCACCTCCTCGCGGGCGAGCTGCTCGAGGCGCAGCGCCGCCCAGCGCCGTGTGAAGCTCGCGTCGCGTTGCAGGAACGGCTCGGGAAAACCGCCGTGCGCCCAGAGCGCCGCCCAGTCCGCCTCGGCGATGGCGCGCGGCGCGCGGATCGGCGCGACCGGCCGCGTGGTGTCGATGCACTCCGCCACACTGAAGGGATGCATCCGATACAGAAAATAGCGCCCCATCAGGCTGTCGCCCCCGCGGCGATAGACATCCAGCCGCGAGCTCCCCGTCACGATGGTGCGGCAGCGGTCGCCGTAGCCGTCGAAGAAGCCCTTCAACACATTCTTCCACTTCGGATACTTGTGGATCTCGTCGAACACCACGACCAAGGGGATGCTGCGCGCGACATCCAAGCCCAACCGCTCGGCGATGGCGGCAGTCCCTTTCAGGATGGTGCGCTGCGCATCGGTCTCGTCCCAGTTCAGGCAGATCTCGCCCCGTTGCCGACAGGTCGTCGTCTTGCCGACCTGTCGGGGCCCCGCCACAAACGCCATCTGGCGATAGTGCGCGAGATGGTGGGCGAGCATCGTGTCGTAGACCCTTTCCCTGAACATGATAGACCATTATGCGGCCATTCTCATTTTGATCTATACCAAAATGAGATCCGCCTAAGTACCGTATCGGACTACCGCAGCGGCGCGACGGTCGGCCTTCGGAGTCACCTAGTACCTTCGCACCTGCCACCTGCGATTCCGCCCTCCGTGATCGAGACGTGGCAAGCGTTGCGGCGTGAGCCCTTCGCCCGCGGCTCGGGGCGGGTGAAGGGCGGGCGGGAGGTCTCTCCGATCATCCGCCCACCGACAACGGTCCACTGGCAACCGATTCCTCGCGCGGAGCCACAGAGCGCGCAGAGTGGAGAAACCGTTCTGCCGGATGGCAGAACACGCCGATGCGGAGGTTCCTCCGGCGCGAACCGTCGGGGGCGTGAGGTCCGTGGTTCGGTCACCGGCAACCGGCTACCGCTCACCGGCAACCGATCCATCCTCGCGCAACGGCGCCACGGCGCGACGTTTCGAGCCGAGATAGGGCCTCCGCCAGATCGAAACGTGGCGGGCGTCGCGGCGTGAGGCCGGTTCGATCCGGCGAGATAGGCGACACCTAAACCGGAGAGAGGGGTGACACATAGGGCACATGCCCTGGAACCAAGTAACCCACAGGGAAGAGATCAGCCGGCCGAGCCCAACGCAGTCTGGACGTTAGGCCTCAAAGGCTGGTTCACACCGACCAACCGCGAGCGCTGCGATCCGTTGACCGCCTGCGCTCGTTTCAGTCACCGCGTGCTCGCGCTGCGTGCCCACGTTTTCCCACAGAGGACACGGGAGGACATTCGGACACAAAAAAGCCCCGGAGGGAGAGCCGGGACGGAGGACGTGTCGGGATCAAAGCGGCGTCTGCATCCCTACCGACTTCGCAAACGCCCGCTGGTTCGCATCGAACGTCAGGAACACCACGCACCCGTGCACCAATGCGGCGGCAACGTGCAGCACATCGAGCGCCCTTGTCTTGGTTCCCCAAACATACTGACGTGAGAGTTCATCCGCCCGCAGCATCCACAGATAGGATTCAAGCGGGCGGGACTGGAACACCCCCGCCCGCTCATCCGCTTGGATGTTGCGGATTATGCTGGCGGCTTGAAACGGCACGAGCACGCGGCGCAACGTGTTCTGGAGCTCGAAACGCCCAAACGGCGTCAGCGGCAACATCGGGGCGGCCGTCCAGGTGGACGCATACGCCGCGGCGCGCGGGTGGTTGGCGTCGTTGGCGTACAGCGAAACAATAAAAGAGCTGTCCGCGTACTCCTTCACCGCTCAACCCCCTCCAAGAGGGAAACGTTGCGATACTTGTTCCCGGTCGCGCGCTTGGCGCGGGCGGTGAAGTCCGGGGCGGTCCATTTGCCAACCGGCGGATGGATCGTGAAGATTTCCCGGCCGCGTTTCGTCACCGAAACCGGGCCAGACTTGAGGAGCTTTTCCACGGCGGGCAGGTCCGCGCGGACCTGCTTGGATGTCACGGTGTTCATGGTTATACATTGGGAATACTTCGTTGGACCGTCAAGCCGGGCCCGGGCCCCCTCAGGCGTTGAACTTCCGAGGCCGGCACTAAGTCGTGTTGTCAAAATCGATGGAACCAGTTTGCGGGGCAGGAATCGTAGTTGGTGCATGAATCCTGCTAGTCGTTGCGGGAATTAGAGGGTCAAACTTTGCACATTGTCCTCACGAACTGAGCGGTTGTGACTAGCGTTGAAGCCACGGCGCGCTAGCTGAGGCTCGAAACGAAGAAGACGGGTTTCAATGTGCTCCGACGAAGCCGAGGAAACGGAGCGCTCCCGCGCCGGAGATTCTGCCGCAACGCACCGAACTCCCCCAAGGGCAGAACGGCCACTGATCCTCGCGCAACGGCGCCACGGCGCGACGCTCAGACAGCAAGGCCGACAGAGGGGAATGAATCGCCACAAAGAGGCACGAAAACCCACGAAAACGAAATCCCCCTTTTCGTGACCACGGATTGGAGACGCCAAAGATCGAAGCTCTCACGAGCCTCGCTACGGGCGCACTCCATCATCCGTCCTCCGCCCTCCTCCGGATCGGTGTTCATCTGCGTCCATCTGTGGTTAACCATTCCGTGGCTCGGTTTCTTGAGTTCATGAGTTCCAGATCTTCGTGTGATCGGACCGATTCTCGATCCATTCTCACGCGGAGACACAGAGCGCGCAGAGTGGAGAAACCGCTGATGGGACGGGGCCCATCACAACGTCCACAGCCGATTCAGCGGGACCGCCAACAGGCGCGGATCCCCAAGCGTCAGCACACTCGCGCCCGCGTAGAGCACCACGCCGCCCTGGAAATCCGTCCCGGCCTGAGCCGCGAGTTGGCGCAACCCCCGGCCATCCGATGGCGCCACACTCGCCGACGCCTTCACCTCGATCCCCCAGGTTCTGCGGCCTTGCGTGATGACGACATCGACCTCCGCCTGATCCTTGTCTCGGTAGTGCCAGAAGCGCAGCTCCGGATTCGTCCACCCCGCCTGCGCCACGACCTGCTGCAGGACGAAGGATTCCAACAGATGCCCGAAGCGCTCGCGCCGCGGCAGCCAGTCGGCGGTCGTCAGCCCGGCCAAGGTTGCGGCCAGTCCGCTGTCCAGCAGGTGTATCTTCGGTGTCTTGACGAGTCGCTTCGCCTCGTTGCTATGCCAAGCCGGCAGGCGACGGATCAAGAACAGCCGTTCCAGGATCGACAGATAGTGATCGATGGTCTCCCGGCGCAGATCCAGCTCGTTGCCGAGGCTGCTGCTGTTGAGCAGCTCCGCGTTGCGCAGGGCCAGCACTTCAAGCAACCGCCCGAGGGCTCCGACATCCCGCACCCGGGCAATATCCTGCACATCGCGCTCGATGATGGTCCGCAAGTATTGCCGGTGCCATTGCCGGGCCCGTTCCGGCGATCGGTTCAGCGGCTCGGGGTATCCACCCTCCACCAGCCGCCGCGGCAGGTCGAGCAGCGCCTCCGGTTCGGCCGGGACGATGGCAGGGGCGAACCCGCCCTGCAGCAATTGCTCGAGGAAGCGCCCGGCGTGGCGCTCTTTCTCCGCCTCCGTCAAGGGATGCAGCTGAAGCACCTCCGCACGCCCCGCCAGCGAGTCGCTGATCTGGGGCAACAGCAGAAGATTGGCCGAGCCAGTGAGGAGGAAACGCCCGGGCCGGCGGTCGCGATCCACCGCCGCCTTGATGGCGCGCAACAACTCCGGTGCCCGCTGGACTTCATCGATGATGACTGCCTGCGGCAGCGCGCCAACGAACCCGTCCGGGTCGCTCCGGGCAGTGGCCAGCAAGGCCGAGTCATCCAGCGTGACCGCGGCATACTGCGGCATGAAAGTCTGCGCCAGCGTGCTCTTTCCGCACTGGCGGGGCCCCAGCACACACACCACCGGGGTATCGGCCAACGCCGTTTCCAGCGCGGCCCGCAGTACCCGTGGGTAACGTTGAGACGATTCGTCCATTTACCGGTTATTAGCCCGTCCAATTGCCGGATGTCAATCCGTCCAATTGCCGCTTTACCTACCGTCTATTTGCCGTTCTTGGAAGACAAAACCGGGAGTTCCTCACGCAGAGACACGGAGCGCGCAGAGTGAAGAAACCGCTGATGCTGGCACTCCCCGGATCGAACCGAAGCGCCGCGACGCCGTGAGCCCTTCGACTGCGGCTCAGGGCAGGCGGAGCGCGGGCGCGAAGTTTCTCCGACCACGCCGCGTGGGGCGAAGCCCTTTACGCGGTCCTCCGCCATCCCTCCGCCTTCCGCCCTCCGCCTTCCGCCCTCCGCCTTCCGCCCTCCGTCGCCCGTTCTCCGCCCACAGTCCACTCGGAGGCGCACCGCGCCGGAGATTCCCGCAGGTTCTGCCGAGGGCATGAAGGCCGAACGGCAGAACGTCTACCGTAGTCCGCCCTCGCCGGTGCCCGCGCGTTCTTCCATCCATTCCCAGGCCGGACGGACGTGTACCACCACCCCTTCGGTCTCCAACCGGTCCCGCTGGTCGAGAGAGAGGATCAGCGCCTCCCGTGTTCCCGGGAGGCGGCATGCCGCCACGAGGCCGCGCAGTTCCCGCGCAAGGTTCTCTGGAGTCAGCCGCGCACACACCTGGATCGCCGCCGTGTCGGTCACGAAGTCGCATTCCCACGCGTCGCGCTCGGCCGCGTAGGTCGGATGTTCGCCGCGCCGTCGCAGCTCCAGAAAGACCGAGTTCTCCAGCCGGTGCCCAAGATCCGGTGCGGCGCCGGCCGGCGTGTTGACCCGCCGCAGGCCGTTGTCGATCGCGTAGTATTTCGCCGGAGCCGTCACGCGCTGCCTCACCGATGCGCTGTACTTCGGCACGCTCAGCAGCAGATAGGCATCCTGCAGAAACTCCAGATAACGGGAGGTCTGACCCACCGTTGGGATCGCCAGCGACTTGGTCAGCCGCTGCAGCGAAAACGGCTGGCCGGTGTTGGCCAACAGAAACAGCAGCAGGCTCATCACATGCCGCGTCTCGCGCAGGCGATAACGCTGCGCGATGTCGCGACTGACGATGTCGCGCAGCAACTCCTGCAAAATCCGGGGGTCGCGTTCGCGCAGGTAGGAGGGGAAGCCCCCGTCGTCCAAGTACCCCTGCAACGCCGCGGCATCGGGCGGCCGGCCGCAATACTTCCGGTATTCAGTGAACGAAAACGGGAACACCTCGAGGGAACGATGTCGGCCGGTGAGCTTGCTCCCCAGCTCCCGCCCCAGCAACGAAGCATTCGAACCGGTCAGGCAGACCGCGCGCCCCGCATCCAGCAAAGCGCGCACGAAGCGTTGCCATTCCGGGACCTCCTGCACCTCGTCGAGAAACACCGGCACGTCCTCGCCCTGCCGGCAGAGATCCAGCAGAGCGGGAAAGTCCTCCGGCCCGAGACCGAAGAGCCGAGGGTCTTCGAAATTGAGGTAGAAGGCGTGTGCACACCGCCCCATCCACTGCGCCAGCAAGGTACTTTTCCCGCAACGCCGCACGCCCAGCAGCACCATCGCGGAAGCGACAGACGCGGAGCCCCCCTCTCCTAGATCCCTCTGAATCAACGGGGTAGGAAGACGTGGTCCGAGCGGGGACACGAGAACCTGCTGGAGTGTATCTCGTAATAGCACAAAACTGTTCTATCAAACCAGACCCTTCGTCAACCACCCGTACTCCGCCCCACCGTGGCGGCGTGCGAGAGAACTCTGGGTTGGGGTTCCGATCCCCCTCCGGCATGGGCGCTCGGGAACGTGGCGAGCTTTGCATCGTGAGCTCTTTGGCTGCCGCTCGGGGCAGCCGAAGACCGGGCGCGAGGTTCTCCGTCTTCCGCCCTCCGGTCACCGGCTACTGGCAACCGGCAACCGTCTTCCGTCATCTGCCGTCTGTCTTCCGCTATCCGTCCACGGTCCACCGCCCACCGCCCGCCGCTCACCGCGGCCGGACCTGCCGATGTCCCGCAAGGGCAGCCCGAAACCGCGCCACGCGCTTCCAGAGACCGAAGGCCGCGCGGTACTTCAGCGCCACCAGGCGCGAGCCGCGGGGATTGAAATGTTTCAGATACACGTCGCGGTTGGCGTCAAAGATCGCCGCGGCCATCCGCGTATAGTCCTTGGCGACGCTCTGCCCCTTCAGGTGCGTGATCGCCACGCGCCCATCGTACACGACCCGGTAACCTGCCCGAGCCACGCGGATGCATAGATCCAGGTCGTCGCCGTACATGAAGAATTGTTCGTCGAAAACACCATGAGGCGAAGGCTCAGCCACGCGCTCGAACACCTCGCGCCGGCCGAGCATGAACGCCCCGTTGATCGCGCCCACATCGTAGGTGCCCTCTTCGGGCGAATACGTGAGGTTGTAGCCGGCGAACAGCTTCCTGCGAGGAAACCACGCCGCCAGACCGCTCGCCCGGCAGAACCCATCCCACGCCGTCGGGATCGCGCGCCGGCACGCCAGGTCCATCGAGCCGTCGGCCAGCACGAGCTTGGGCGAGATCATCCCGATCCCGGGTTCGCCCCGCGCCCGCGCGAGGCAGTGTTCCAGCGCCGCCGCATTGCAGACCGTGTCGGGATTGAGGAAGAGCACGCACTCGCCCGTCGTCTCGCGGAAGCCGAGGTTGTTCGCCCGCCCGAAGCCGAGGTTCTCCGCCGGCACGAGGCAGCGCACGTGCGGCGCCTCCCGTGCGAGCAGATCCACCGTGCCATCCTCGTTGCGCGAGTTGTCGACCACGACCACCTCGATCGCCCCGCCCGCCAACACCGCCGGAATCGATCGCACGCACGGCAGGATCTCGTCCCGCGACCGCCAGGCGACGATGATGATGGAGAGCGATGCGGGCATGTGCGTCCGGGGAAAACTACCGATTGGTCAGCGCAATCCAAGCCCCCAAAACAGGGCCGTCACCCCATGTACCCCTTCACGGGCTTGTATCTCCGGTCCGGCACCACCATCATCGCCGCCACATGGAACCGTCACCCCGTTTCACCCCTGCGCGTGTCGCCGTCGTTGGGCTCGGGTACGTCGGACTGCCGCTCTCGTTGCAGTTCTGCCGCTCCGGCCTCACCGTCCTCGGCCTCGATGTCGATGCGCAGAAGGTCGACGCGCTCAACAACGGCCGCAGCTACATCCGCCACATCCCGGCGACGGCCATCGCCGAGGCGGTGCAGTCAGGCCGGTTCCACACCAGCACGGACTTCGCCCAGCTCGCCGACTGCGATTCAGTCGTCATCTGCGTCCCGACTCCGCTCAACCGCAACCGCGAGCCGGATCTGTCCTTCGTGCTCAACACCGGCCAGTCGATCGCTCCCCACCTGCGCCGTGGGGCGCTCGTCGTCCTTGAGTCGACCAGCTATCCCGGCACGACGGACGAAGCCCTGCGCGTTGTCCTCGAGAAAGGATCGGGGATGGCCGCCGGCCGGGACTTCCACCTCGCCTTCTCCCCGGAGCGCGAAGACCAGGGCAACCCGGAATCGGATGTCGCCACCATCCCCAAGATCGTCGGCGGCTTT
>JAGVUB010000163.1 GCA_019136515.1 Verrucomicrobiota bacterium | reverse complement strand
GTCCCCGAGGAGTCCGCCCCGCGTGCGCCAGGTCTCCAGCGGCAGCCGCCAGATCACAGTGAACAACCGCCACCGGTTGAACTGGTCCACCGGCAGGCCGTCGAACTCCGGCTCCCCTCCCCACAACGACACCAGCCGCAGCCGCACCCCGAGGGCGCGCAGCGCCTTCACCTCGCGTTGGAGGAAGGTCTCGGTCGGATACGGGAAACGCGTGAAGAGCAGCACCACCTCGGGCCCGGGCGGGACGGTCTCCACCTGCGCTGGCGCCGGGGCAGGCATGGCGCTCACGCCGGGAACGGCCGCGGGAGCCGGGCGGCGTCGAACCCCAGGCCGATCAACTCGTGGATGAGCACCGTCGGGTCCTCCTCGTAGCGCAGCGACTCGAAGCGAAAACGGGCGCGGTCGTAGGCGCCGGGCGTGCGGATCCACTCCTCCATCACCGCGCGCAACCCCGCCGCCGAGTCGATGATCGGGCAGGCGGCGCCGCGATCAAAGAATTTCACCGTGAGGCTCTCCTGCGGCATCACGCTGCCGTAGCCGTTGAAGATGATCGGGCAGCGGAAGTGCAGCGCCTTCGCGCAGGTGGTTGTCCCGCCTCGGGTCACGATCGTGTCGCTGACCTGCAGCAGCCGGTGCATCTCGTCGGTGTCGGCGGCGCTTGTCCGCCCCAAGTACGTCGCGGTGCGAACGCGGGCGCATCAGGTGCCCGCGCACCCGGGCGCGCTCGGGCTCCAGTCCGAGCTTCAGGGCGTAGTCGCGGGCCGTGGGCGTGCGCGAAAAGTAAAGATCCACCGTCTTGTCGACCCAGTTGCGGCTGTAGCCGTAGCCCCCGGAGAACTCGCCGCAGTACGTGGCGCAGCGCACGTTGTCCGCCCCGAGTTCGTGGCGCGCGACTTCGAAGTATCCGCGGTTGAGGCAGTCGTGGACGCTGAAGACCAGATGCGGCTGATAGTCCCGCAGCAACTCCCGGTAGTAACGTTTGCCGAAGCTGATGTTGTCGCGGTTGATGATGCTCAACCCCTCGACCAGCGTGTAGTAGGGATGGTGGAGCAGCGGCGCCTTCTTCTGGATCCAGTTGTAGAAGTCGACACCCCAGCGGCCGATGAACGACGACTTCTCGAGCAGTTGCTCGATGCGCACATCGACCTGATGCTTGTAGAGCTCGAACGCCCACTCGGCGAAAGCCTGCGCGCGGGCGTCGTGGCCGCCGCCGGTGCTGGAGGTGAGGACGAGAATGCGGACCCGGCTCATGTCAGCGGGCTGCGAAATAGCGGGCCATCACGGCGCGCCGCAGCGCGAGCGGGGCCAGACGCGCGCCCAAGGGCGCGAGCACGGTTTGGAAGAACGAACCCGAGCGCACCACACCGGAGCGCCCCCGCGCCAACGCGCGTCGCAGGTCGCGTGCGGCGTGCTCCGGCCGCGGTGCGGCGGCCAAGATGGCATCGAGTCGACGAGCCACGCGACGGGCGGAGTCGGAGCAGGAAGACGGTGGAGCGGCGAACATGGACTTGTTGAAGCCCGTGCGGTAATCGCCGGGGCGGAAATCGATGGCGGTGATTCCGGCTTCGCCGGCCTCGAACATCAAGCTTTCCGTGAGGGCAACAAGTCCGGCCTTCGCGACGTTGTAGCCGGCAAGATACGGGATCGAGAACTCTGCGGCCATCGAGGTGACGTTGACGATCGTCCCACGCCGGCGCGGCGTCATCGCCGCCAGCGCGGCGCGGTCGAGCGCGAAAGATACGCCGAGCATCGCGTCGAGCTGTGCGCGCCAGACCGCCAGCGGTTGGTCGAGCAGTCCACCGAAGACGCCGAAGCCGGCGTTGTGCACGAGCAGATCAAGTCCCCCGCTCTCCCGCTCGACCCGGGCGATCAGCGCCTCGGCGGCCAGATCGCCGGCCACGAGATCGAAGCCGACAGGATGAAACCGCTCTCTCATTGGCAGCGAGTCCGGTCGGCGCGACGTGCCCCAGACTTCGACTCCCTCGGCGAGGAGCATCTCCGCAAACGCCCGCCCGAGTCCGCCGCCGGCACCCGTGACGAGCGCCGTGCGGATGCGAGGAGAAAGTATCGTACGGGACATGGACGGGTGCCGTTGGCGCGGTAGCCGTCGCTCAGGGCGCGCGCAGGACGAGACTGACGTTGGCACCACCGAACCCGCTGGCGTTGTTCAACACGACGCGCGGCTTGGTCGCCAGGGTCGCACGAGGGAGATTCAGGTCGGCAAACTTCGGATCGACGGTGCGCAACCCACCGCAACCGGGAATGAAACCACCCCGCAAAGCGAGCGCGCAGATACCGGTCTCGAGCGCCGTCGCCATCGAGAGACCATGGCCCGTCAACCCCTTCGTACTGCTCACCGCCACGCGGGCGACTTCGGCACCGAAAACACTGCGAATCGCATTCACCTCGGAGGCATCGCCTATCGGCGTGGAGGTGGCATGCGCGTTGATGTAGTCGACCTGCACCGGTGTCAGCCCGGTCGCGCGCAGCGCACGCTGCATGGCGAGTGCGAGCCCCCCTCCCTCCGGGTGCGAAATCGCGACGTTGTGACCGTCGGAGGCCTGCCCCCAACCGGCAAGCTCGGCGTAAGGCGTCGCACCCCGGCGCGCCACGGCCTCCTCGCTCTCGAGCACAACGACCGCGGCCCCGCCGGTTCCGACAAATCCGTCGCGCGCCACGTCGAAGGGGCGCGAAGCCTGCGCCGGATCAGTTGCCACGGAAAGCGCACGCATCGCCGCGAACGGCAGAATGGCGTCGGTGTTGCCGTCCTCCGCCCCGACCACGAACATCCGCTCCTGTCGCCCCGTGGCGATATCGTCGTAGGCGAAACCGAGCGCATGCCCGGTCGACGCGCAGGCCGACGAGAAGCCGCAGGAGTGGCCGCGGATCTTGAACGCCGCCACGAGGTTGAAGTTCAGCGTGCCCGAGATCGAGGAGACGACCGCGACCGGCGAGCAACGCATCACCCCGAGCTCGTGCATGCGATTGAGGTAGTGGCTGAGCACCATCGGCGAACCCGCCGAGGCGCAGTACAGCCCGGTGTCTTCGTGCTGGATCTCACCCGCCGCCAAGCCCGCGTCCTCGACCGCCTGCAACATCGCGCAGTGCGCGTAGAGCCCATGGGGCGCCAAGCTGCGGAGCAACTCGCGGCGGATGGAGTAGCGGGCCGGAAAGGTCCAGTCCTCAGGTTCGATGGACTCGACCGCGAAGTCCTTCACCGTGCCCATCACCTTGACCGGCACCAGCGGTTGCTGGAACGGCGGGTAGAGTTCGAACCCGTGGCGCATCTCGCGCAGGCTGGTTTCCACGGCCGACTTGTCGTTGCCGATGCTGCTGATGAACCCAAGACCGGTGATGTAGACTTTCCGCATTGCAGGAGAGGACCATCGACGACGAAGGCAGGTGCCATCCCCGACGAAAGAAAATCTAGGGTTCGGCCCCTCTCCGGCGCTGGCAACTGGAAAGACTGAGCCACAGAGGCCGCACAGGTATCCGTCGACCGCGCGGTTGAGCCACCACCGAATCCGGACGATAGTGGGTTCCATGTTTACCAGCGGCACTTCGCCTGCGTGTGAATGCACCGGAAACCTACTCGCCACCCTGGGTGTACCGGTGATGCTCAGCCCGATGGCCGAGCACTGGGCCAAGATCGCGGGCGTGCTGCTCGTGCTCCTCACCCTGCTGGTCGCCACCTGGTTCTACCGGCGGCTCGCTCTGCGGCTCCACCACACCGAACGCGAGATCCAAGGCCTGCTGGAGGCCGCCCCTTTCGCGATCGCCGTCACCCAGCGCGCCTCGGGCCAGCTGCTCTTCGCCAATCGCCGCGCCATCGCCCTTCTGGGGCTCGCCTCCCCCGGCTACGCGTCCCAACGCATTCCCTATGCCGACGGCTCGGTTGCGCGGGAGAGGATCCTTGCCCGGCTCGCCCGCGAGGGCGCCGTGCTGGACAAGGAGATGGAGCTCGTCGCCTACGACGGCCGGCGATTCCCGGCGCTCGGCTCGGTCGTCCCGATCGTATTTGCCGGCCAGCAGGCCCTCATCGGCGCCTTCCAAGATGTCTCGGGGCTCAAGGCGACTGAACTCAAGGTGCGCTCCAGCGAGACGCGCCTGCGCGCCCTGTTCGAGACCGTGCCCGATGGCATCGTGATACTCGACCGCGAAGGATATGTCCGCCAAGCCTCCGAGTCCTGCGCTCCGCTCCTCGGCCTCGACAACCTCGACGCGCAGCAGGGGCGCCCCGTGATCGACTTCGTCGCCGCAGAGGATCGGCCGCACGCCCGCGAGCTGCTCGACCGCCTGATCTCGGGCCAGCCCAACGAGCCCACCGCCTTCCGCATCCAGCGATTGGATGGCACCGCGCTATGGGTGGAGCCCCGCGGGGTGAACCTCACGGATCCCGTCACCAGCCAGCCGTTCACGATCCTGGTCCTGCGCAACATCACCAAGCGCCGCGAAGCCCAGGAACAACTCGCCGAGCAGGTCGCGAAACTAAAGCATGCACTCGACCGCATCGCCCACCTGCAAAACGCCATCGTCAGCGTGTGCGCGTGGACCAAACGGGTGAAGATCGACGGCCGCTGGATCCCCATCGATCAATACCTCGCCAAATACCTCGGGCTGAAGATCTCCCACGGCATCTCCGAAGAGGGGTTGGCCATGCTCGGCGCGCCCCCGGAGCCGGAGACCCCCAAGCCGGGCACCACGGAGAGGCAACCGTAGGGAGCGATGAAGTGGGTCCGGTCTCCGACCGGACCAGTCCGGGGCGCTTCCCGATCAGCCGGGCCAGTCGAAGACTGGCCCTACACGCTCACTCCGCCCGCAGCGTCGCCTTCAGCAGGTCCCGATCGCGCGACGACGGGCCGACCAGCACCTCGAAGTCGCCGGGCTCGACCACTCCGCGCCCCTCTGCATCCACGATCTGGAACGCCTCGTACGGCAGTGCGATCTGCACAGTCTTTTTCTCTCCGGGTTCGAGGTGCACGCGGGTGAAGCCCTTGAGCGCCTTGTTCACCCAGGTGACCGAGGTGACGACGTCGCTCACATAGACCTGCACAATCTCGTCGCCGGCGCGGGCACCGGTGTTCTCGACGTCGACCGAGACCGTTGCGGTGCCGCCGCGCGGAAGCGAAGCGGAGGCGAGCCGGAGATTCGAATACCGATAGCGCGTGTAGCTCAGGCCGTGGCCGAAGGGGAAGAGCGGCTCCTGCGTGAGGTCGGCGTAGCGATCGCCGTGCTGGCCGCGCACCTGGCTGTAGAACACCGGCTGCTGGCCCACGTGCACCGGGACCGAGATCGTGAGCTTGCCCGACGGATTCAGCTGACCGAACACCGCCTCGGCGATCGCCCGGCCGCCCTCCATCCCGGGATTGAAGCCCTCGAGGATCGCCGCCGCCCGCTTGGCGGAGGCGGGCAACACGAGCGGCTTGCTGTTCACGAGCACGAGGATCATCGGCTTGCCGGTCTTCTCCAGCGCATCGAGCAGCGCGACCTGCCCGCCCTGCAGCTCGAGTGTGGCGGTGCTCTGCCCCTCGCCGATGAACTTCAGGTGGTCGCCCACAACGGCGACCACGACATCGCTCGCCTGCGCCGCCGCGACCGCCGCCGGAATCCCGGCCTCATCGTCGTCGGTGATCGCGCAGCCGCGCTCGTAACGCACGGTGCAGCCCTGCGGCGCCAGCGCGCGGATACCATCGAGCCGCGCGGCTGCGTGCCGGCCGAGGGCGGGTGCTGCGAGGCGCCGAGCGTCCAGTCGCCGAGCTGCTGCACCGCGTCGTCGGCGTTGGGGCCAACCACCGCGATCGACTTCACCTTCGTCGGATCGAGCGGGAGCAGGCCGCTGTTCTGCAACAGCACGAGGCTCTGCCGCGACGCCTCGAGATTGATCGCCCGATGGTCGGGGCGCGCGATCTCGGCGGCGGCGCGGGCGAGGTCGGCGCGGCGCGGATTCTCGAACAGGCCCATGCGGAACTTCAGCGCGAGGAAACGCGCGCACGGCGCGTCGATCTCGGATTCCTTGAGCCGGCCGCTGCGCACCGCCTCGATGGCGCCCTCGTAGAACTGCGGGGTCGTCATCATGATGTCGTTGCCGGCACGCAGCGCCACGATCGCCGCGTCGGCGTAGGTGGCGCAGACCTTCTGCTCGTGGACGAGCCGGCCGACGTTGTCCCAGTCGGTCACCAGCACGCCGCGAAAACCCCACTCGTCCTTGAGCACCTCGGTGAGCAGCCAGCGGTTCGCGGTCGAGGGAACGCCGTCCATCGACTGGTAGCCGGTCATGAACGTCATCGCCCCGGCGCGCACGGCGCGCTCGAACGGCGGGAGGAAGTAGCTGCGCAGCTTGCGGCGCGAGATGTCGGCCTCGGAGGCGTCGCGCCCGCCCTGCGTCTCGGAGTAGCCGGCGTAGTGTTTGGCGGTGGCGAGCACAGCGGTCGGGTCGTCGAGCCCCTGGCCCTGATAGCCGCGGATGAGCGCAGCGCCGAATTCACCGATCAGGTACGGATCCTCGCCGAAGGTCTCCCCGGTACGCCCCCAGCGCAGGTCGCGGGTGAGGCAGAGGACCGGCGAGAACGTCCAGTGGATGCCCGTCGGCGCCATCTCCGCGGCGGTCACCCGACCGACCTGCTCGAGCAGTTCCGGATTCCAGCTCGTGGCGAGCGCGAGCTGGGTGGGGAAGATCGTGGCACCCTTCCAGAACGAGTGACCGTGAATGCCGTCCTCGCCCACCAGCAGCGGGAT
>JAGVUB010000077.1 GCA_019136515.1 Verrucomicrobiota bacterium | reverse complement strand
ATCGACGGCGGCGATCAGGTCGAGCGCGAGGATCTTGTGCGGCACGGTGAGGTTGAGGCCGGCGAACCCGCGGGCGTGGAAGATCGGCAGCGCCTCGGCGAGGCGCTCGGGCGGCACGTCGAACTTCCAGTAATGCCAGGAGGCGAACCGGGCGTCGGTGGCCGCCATGGCGCGCAGCGCCGCGTTGTGCATGTGCGGCGAGAGGGAGTGCTTGATCGGATGGCCCAGGACGGCGAGGTGCGTGCCGGGTTCGGACCAGTGGGCGAGATCGTCGAGGGTGAGCGTGTCTTCGGGGCGCATGCCGGAGAGCGCCACCATGCGCCGAAACGGCGGCGGAACGAGCGCGAAGTTGGGGCCGCCCGTGGCGGAGGACTGTGGGGGCGCGACGGGGGCGCGGCCCCCACGGCGACTTCTGCTGCGGCCTGCAATAGTGTGCACAACCGCTGGATTCTCCCGGAGGGCCGCATCGCCATCCTCTCGGGCGGACTTGCCCCGCAGCCACTCTCGTTTCCCCGTCTCCCCATGCTCCGCCATCTCCTTGCTCTCGCTCTCACGGGCTTCGCCGCCCTCGCCGCCTTCGCCCACCGACTCGATCGTGGCGAAGTCCACGTCTGGGAATGCCAGGAGATCACGCTCCAGGCCGCCCGCGACTACGCCAACCCCTACGCCGAGGTCGTCTGCTGGATCGACCTCGAGGGGCCGGGCTTCGCGAAACGCGTGTACGGTTTCTGGGACGGCGAGCGCACTTTCCGGGTGCGCTTCGTCGCCACCGCGCCCGGCGAATGGCGCTGGAAGGCGGCCTCGAACCGGCCCGACGACGCCGGCCTCAACGGCGGCACCGGCGCGTTGCGCGCGGTGGCCTGGACCGATGCCGAGAAACAGGAGAATCCCAATCGTCGCGGGTTTCTCCGCTCCGGCCCCGAGGGCCACACGCTCCAGTACGCCGACGGCACGCCGTTCCTCCTGCTCGGCGACACCTGGCTGGCGGCCTCGACCTGGCGCCTGCCCTTCCGCGGCGTCCGCGCCGCCGCCGACTATACGCCCGGTCCCGGTATCAGCTTCGAGGAGGCGGTCGCGTGGCGGAAACGCCAGGGCTTCAACTCCGTCAGCTTCATCGCGGCGTTTCCCAACTGGGCCGCCGACCACCGCGGCGCCACCTTCAGGAACGCCGACGGCGTCTATCTGCGCAACGCCTGGGAGAAGTTCGGCCACTGGGCGCCCGGCGCCGCCATCACCACCGACGACGGCGCGACCACCACCGCCAAGGACATGCACGACGAGCAGGGGCAGCGGCCCTTCGCCCTCCTCGCCGACCGCGACGGGCTCGCCGACTTCGACCGCCTCAACCCCGCCTACTTCCGCAGCCTCGACCGCAAGCTGCGCCACCTCGCCGACGAGGGCTTCGCGCCCTTCCTCGAGCCCGTCCGCCGCGACCACGGCCCGTCCTGGAAGGCCTACTTCGACTTCGGCGTCTCCTACGCCCGCTTCGTCCAGTACCTGATCGCCCGCTACGGGGCCTACAACGCCATCATCAGCGGCATCCACCTCGACTGGATCCCGGCGGACTACTCGCTCACCGAGCACGAGTGGAACGACGCGCTCAAGCTCCACCTTCGCACCTATGGTCCGCCGCCCTTCGGCCAACCCGTCACCGCGCTGATCGACAGCTCCACGTACCAGCGTTTCGGGCACGGCGACGCCTGCCCGTGGCTCACGATGCACACGGTGGGCAACAACCCCCGCAACCACGCCATCTACGCCTCCCTGGAGGAGCTCTTCCATCTCGCGCCCGCCTATCCCGCCGCGAATCTCGAGCCCTACTACACCGGCTGGAACCACTCCATCAACCGCCCCGGCGGCGAGACGCCGCCCGCTGGCTCCGCGCGCGACTGCTACTTCGCCCGGGCGCAGATGTACGGCTCGGTGCTCTCCGGCGGCCTGGCCGGGCACGTGCACGGAACCGCCGCCTACGATGTCACCAGCACCGGCGAGCCCGAGGGCTGGCGGCCGTTCATCTGGGAGGCGCTGCGCTACGAGTCGGGCGCGCAGATGCGGCACCTGCGCGACTTCGTGCTCGGCGAGGGCGCGCGCTACCGCGAGCTCGCCCCGGTGCCGGGCGCGCTGAACCCGCGCGCCGCCTCCGGCGCGCTGGCTGACGGGCTCGACGGCTGGTCGTTCCTCCTGCGCAACCCCGCCGCCGACTTCGCGCTCGCCTACTTCGAGACCAAGGCCGTGCCGGCGCGGATCGCCGGCTTCGCGCCGGCCGCGAAGTATTCGTGGACCTGGTTCAACCCGCGCACCGGCGAGTGGCTGGCCCCGGAGGTCCTCACGGCCGACGCCACGGGCATGCTCGCCACCCCCGCCTTCCCGGACGCCGAGGACTGGGCGGCGAAGATCCTCCGCGCCGCGCCCTGAGGCCGGCTACGCGCGCTGCGCCCGCACCGCAAAGCCGCCGGCCGCTGCGGTGGGTCGGGGTTTTGTTTTGAAGGCGCGGCGGTGCGCCGCGGAGACTGGCCGCATGACGCGACCCCTGATGTCGGCTGTGCGGTGGTGCTCGGCGCTGTTGGCGCTCGCACTGGTCTCGGTCCGCGGCGGTGCCGCGGAGCCGGAGGCGTTCGCGGTCAAGGATCCCGACTACGCGGCGAGCCCGCACACTGGCGTGGTGCGGCGGCATTGGGTTGAGGCGGCCCGCTACCTGCTGGACGGGGCATTCAGCTACGTGCACACGCTCGACGATCCGCTGCGGTTTCCCAAGCAGTCGGGGAAGAGCTACCCGCGCAGCGATGCGGAGGTGCCGACCGAGAAGCTCGAGGGGCTGTGCCGTACCCTCTTCGCGGCGGTGCCGCTGCTGAAGGAGGAGCCGGGCCTGACGCTCAACGGTATCCGCGTGGCGGATTACTATCGGCACCAGATCGGTCTGCTGGTCGATCCGGCCAGCGCGAGCTTCATCAAGCCGCGGCCGCCGGCCGGCGGGCCGAGCCAGAACCTCGTCGAGTTCGGCGCGCTGGCGATGGCGCTCTTCGCCGCGCCCGAGGTGCTGTGGGACCCGCTGCCGCGGGAACGGAAAGATGCGCTCGCGGCGGTGATGCTCAGCTACGGCGACGGGCCCACGGTCCCGTCGAACTGGAAGTTCTTCAACATCTTCGTCCTGAGCTTCTGCAAACAGCAGGGCTACGCGGTCAACGAGGCGCGGCTGGAGGAGTACCTGCGGCTGGCGCTCGCCGACTACCGCGGCGAGGGCTGGTACAACGACAACCCCGCCTACGACTACTACAGCATGTGGGCCTACCAGCTGTACGGGCGGCTCTGGGCGCACTGGTTCGGGGCGCGGCACTATCCGGAGCTGGCGCGGCGGTTCGAGGCCAACTTTGCGGACATGAAGGACAACTACCCGCTGCTCTTCGGGCGCGACGGGAAGATGATCCTGTGGGGGCGGAGCTGTTCGTACCGGTTCGCGTCGGTCGCGCCGCTCCCGCTCCTCGGACTGGAGCCCCGCGCCGACGTGAACTACGGCTGGATGCGGCGCATCGCCTCGGGTGTGCTCCTGCAGTTCCTCACGCATCCGGAGTTCATGGACCAGCGCGTGCCGACGCTCGGTTTCTACGGCGCGTTCGAGCCGGCGGTGCAGGTGTACAGCTGCCGCGGCAGCGTCTACTGGATGGGCAAGCTCTTCCTCGGCCTGCTGGTGCCGGCCGACAGCCCGTTCTGGACCGCGGTGGAGAACGAAGGCCCCTGGGCGACCGAGTTCCGGCGCGACACGGTGGTCAACCGCTTCCAGCCCGCCTCGCAGATCCTCATCACCGACTACCCGAACCTCGGTGCCGCGGAGGTCCGCGCGTGGTGCCACGAGAAGGTGGCGAAGGACTGGCAGCAGTTCCGCTCCACCGAGAACTACAACCGGCTCGCCTACCACAGCGCGTTTCCCTGGCAGGCCGACGGCCCGAACGGCGAGGTGGCGATGAACTATCTCGTCGAGAACAAGGACCGGAAATGGGAGGCGCTGCGGCTCTACACGTTCCGGAAGTTTGAGGACGGCGTGTACCACCGCGAGGCGGTGCTTGAGACCGACGAGCGCGTGCGCTTCGACCTCACCGACCTGCCGATTCCCAACGGGACGTTGCGGCTCGACCGCGTGACGGCCGCGGCGCCGACGACGGTGCGCTTCGGTCACTATGCGCTGCCGCAGCTGCGCGGGTCGGTGGCGGCGACGGAGCGCACCGACCACGGCCGGCGTGCCACGATTCTCGACAACGGCGAGTACCAGCTGGCGCTCGTGCCCCTTGCCGGCTGGGACATGGCCGAAGTGGTGCGAGCGCACGGCTTGCACCCGCAGAGCGACGAAAGCGCGGTCATCAATGTGCGGCACCGGCATGTCCCGCAGGGTGGTGAGCCGCACCTTTTTGCCACGTTGTTGCTCTGGAAACGCTCGGGCGAGGAATGGACCGACGCCGAGTTGTTCCCGGTCGACGCGGTCTCCGTGCAAGCCGACGGCTCCTGCCGCGTGGCGTGGCGCGCGGGAGGACAGACCCTGGTCCAGTTCTGACGACGCGACCGGGTCTGCGCCCGACAATGCGGCTGAGCCGAGCCCGCAGGCTCAGCTCTGGCGCCAGAGGCCGGCCAGCACCACGGCCGCCAGCGGGCCCAGCCACAGGAGCCACGCCAGCAGCGCGGTGCGCAGCCACAGGCGGGCGGCGAATTCCAGGGCGTTCTCGGAACCGGGGTCTTCGTGGCGGGATGGGGCGGTGAGGATCATGCGGCCACCTTAGCCGAGAGGGTTGGACATCCACGGTCCGGCCCGGCCACACTGCGGCATGCCCGAGCCCACCCCCGCGCGCCTCACCCGCCCGCCCTACGAGCGGATGACCTACATCCACGAGCAGCTCCAGCTCGACAAACACCCGAACTGCTCGACACTCGCCGCCCATTTCGAGGTCTCCACAAAAACGATTCAGCGCGACCTCGAGTTCATGCGCGACCGCTGGAACCTCCCGATCGAGTACGACGAGCCGCGCCACGGCTTCTACTACGCGGAGCCCGTGGAGAACCTGCCGCTGGTCACGATGACCGAGGGCGAGCTGGTCGCGCTGCTCGTGGCGCAGAAGGCGGTGGAGCAGTATGCCGGCACCGCGTTTGAGGCGCCGCTGACCAACGCCTTCGCCAAGCTCACCGCGCAGCTCGACGGCCCCGTCACCGTGGCGCTGGGCGCCGCACGCCACGTGTTCTCGTTCAAGGCGGCCGGGCCCGCCCGAGCCGACCTCGAGCTCTTCCGCCAGCTCAGCCAAGCGGTGCTCGAGACCCGCGAGATCGCCTTCGACTACCGCGGGCTCGGCGATGCCAAGCCTGCCCGCCGGCGCGTGCAACCCTGGCACCTGTGCTGTGTCGACAACCAATGGTATCTGATCGGCAACGACCTCGACCGGGCCGCCAAGCGCACTTTTGCCCTGCCCCGCATCGCGGCGGTCGAGCTCACGCGGCGCACGTTCCCGCGCCCGGCCCAGTTCTCCATCCGCGAGCATCTGGGCGGCAGCTTCGGGATCATCGCCGGCACGGGCGACTACCGTGTGCGCCTGCGGTTCGACTCCTGGGCCGCCCAGCTCGTCCGCGAACGCTTCTGGCACGATTCACAGGAGCTCACCGAGCGCCGCGACGGTGGCCTCGATCTCACGCTCCAGCTCGCCGATCTCGCGGAAGTCGAGCGGTGGGTGCTGAGTTGGGGAGAACACGTCGAGGTGCTCGGCCCGAAGGATCTGCGCCAGCGCATCGCCGAGGTTGGTCGCCGGCTCGCAGCCAAGCATTCCGGGTGAGGCGCGCGCCTGCATGGCCGGGGTGAAGACCCCATGAATGCCTGTCGGAAATCCCCGGTTTCGACCTTCAGCCTCGGGCGGTGGCGCCGATAAGCGGGGAGCCCGGTGGAACCAACCGCTCCATTGGCGCTGCTCGTTCATGTCGCACCTCTCTGCCCATCGCCGCTGCCTCATCGTCGAAGACGACGCGACCTCGCGGCGCCTTGGTGCGAAGGTGCTCGAGGGCGAGGGCTGGCAGGTTGCCACCTGCCGGTCGGCGGAGGAGGCGCTTGCCCAGAACGGCGATTCCGTGCCTGACCTGCTCATGCTCGACCTCGGGCTGCCCGGCGTGGACGGTCTGACCTTCTGCCGCCAGCTTCGCGCCGACCCCGCCTGGCACGATGTCCTCATCCTGGTCTGCACCGGGCACACGGACCCGAACAAGCTGGCTGCGGTGCTCGACGCGGGCGCCGACGACTACCTCACCAAGCCGATCCCGCCCGAGTTGCTCCGGGTGCGGTTGCGCATCGCCGCCGCGCGGGTCGACCGCAACCGGACCCGCCGCGACCTTGAGCGGGAGGCCACCGCCTTCAAGTTCAACGCCGAGGTGAGTCAGGATCCCGTGTACTGGATCGATGCCTCGCAGCGGTTCCGCTTTGTGTGGATCAACGACGCCTGTTGCCGGCACTTCCACCGCTCGCGGGAGGAGTTGGTCGGGCTCGGGTTCGAGGACATCGATCCGACATTCAGCGTCGAGCGTGCGGAGCAGTTGCGCGAGCAGCTGCACGGGCACGGCTCGTGCGTGTTCGAGACGCTCCACCTGCGCGGCGACGGCAGCGTCGTGCCCGTCGAGGTATCCGCGAACCGGTTCCACCATGGCGGCCGGGCCTTTGTCACCGGCTACATCCGCGACATTTCGGCGCGCAAGGCCAACGAGTCCGCGCTTGCCCGGGCGGCGCTGCTCCTCGCTCGCCTTCCCGAGGCGGTCTGCTGCACCGATCTCGATGGCACGGTGACATTCTGGAACGAGGGCGCCGAACGCCTCTTCGGCTGGACGGCCGGCGAGCTGCTCGGGCGCCCGCTGTTGGGCCGCTACCCCGCCGAGATCGCCGACCAGATCCGCGCGCGGACCGCGCAGGCGGCGGCTGGTGAGGAGTGGCGGGGCGAGACCCTCGAGTGCCGCCGCGACGGCACCCTCGTCTGGGTCGAGGCCTCGCTCACCCGGTTCCTCGACTGCGAGGGCCGCCCCGCCGGGCTGCTGGGTATCGCGCGCGACATCACGGAGCGCCGCCAGGCCGAAGCGGAGCGCGTCGCCTTCGAGCGCCGCCTCCAGGAGACGCAGAAGCTCGAATGCCTGGGGGTGCTGGCCGGCGGCATCGCCCACGACTTCAACAACCTCCTCACCGGCATCCTTGGCAACGCTTCGCTCGCTAAGCTCGATCTCCCGGCGGGCTCCCCGCTCGAGCCCACGATCGGCCAGATCGAGATCGCCGCGCTCCGGGCCGCCGACCTGTGCCGGCAGATGCTCGCCTATTCCGGCAAGGCGCCGTTCGTCGTCGCCCCGGTCGATCTTGCCCGCCTCGTGGAGGAAACCGCCCGGCTTCTCACGCTCTCGCTCAACAAGAAGGCGCGTCTGGTTCTCGATCTGGCCGCGGGCTTGCCGCCTGTGCTGGCAGATGCGACCCAGCTGCGTCAGGTGGTGATGAATCTCGTGATCAACGCCGCCGAGGCGCTCGGCACCACCGCCGGCACCATCACGGTCTCCGCCCACCGCACCCACGCCGGCCCGGAGCGGCTCCAGCTTTTTCATACGTGCGGCGAGTATCCCGGTGGCGACAGCCTCGAGTTGCGCGTCGCCGACACCGGCTGCGGCATGTCGCCGGAGAGGCTCGGGCGCATCTTCGATCCCTTCTTCACCACGAAATTCACCGGTCGGGGGCTGGGGTTGTCCGCGGTGCTCGGGATCGTGCGCGGCCACCACGGCGCCCTCGATGTTGCGAGCACCCCCGGCGTCGGCACCACTTTCACCATCCTGCTGCCGGTCGCCATCGCGCCCGCCGCTCCGGCGGTCACGGCGGCAGCCTCCGCCGAGTGGCAAGGCACCGGCACCATCCTCATCGCCGACGACGAGGAGCCGGTGCGCGACGTGCTGACCAATATGCTGGCGCGGCTCGGGTTTGCCGTCGTTGCGGCCCCTGATGGCGCCGAGGCCGCCAACCGTTTTCGCCGCGAGCCCGAGCGCTTCGTTGCGGTGTTGCTCGATGTGTCCATGCCGCGCCGTGACGGGTTGGAGGTTCTCCACGAGATCCGGCAGTTGCGGCCTGCGGTGCCGGTGCTGCTGATCAGCGGCCACGGCGCGGGCGAGCTGCTCGCGCAGTTCGCCGAGGAACGGCTCGACGGCATTGTGCAGAAGCCGTTCACGAGCCCGGCGTTGCGTGAGGCTTTGCAACGGGCCCTTACCCCGTCGCCTCCCCGGCCGGCCCGTTGAGACGCGCTGGCCGCGCGTTCAGCGGATCGCCATGAACCCGAGGCGGAACTGGGTCTCGGCCCGCTCGTCGTAGTGGAGGAGACTCTCGCCCCAGCCCTCGAAGAACTGCAGGTGGAGGTAGCCGTGGACGAGCCCGAGCGGGACGAAGTCGTTGACCTTGGCGAACGGGTAGGTGGCGTCGACCAGCACGCTGCCGCGGCCGGAGGTGCCCGCGCGCAGGGTGGCGGCGAGCTTCCAACTGCGGGGGTGCTCGAGGGCGAAGAGGAAGTCGCCGTAGCCGCGGAAGCGCTGGATGTCGTCGTTCTCCTCCTTGTCGACGTACCAGTAGAGCTTGGGCGAGACGACGAACTGCCAGCTGTCGGGCGCGCCCCAGCGCACGGTCGGGCGGGCGAAAAGGATGTTGATGGAGCGGCTGTCGTCGCCGGCCTTGCCGTTGGACTCGTGCTCGAAGCCGGCGGCCAAGCCGAGGCGGCCGCCAAGGAATGCGGTCCCGGTGTCGTAGCGGTGGAAGAAGAGCGCGGGGCGGTAGCTGGAGTCGGTGAAGGGTTTGGAGGTGGAGTGGAGATCCCAGAGCGAGGTCTGGGTGAAGCTCATGTAGACATCCTCCCAGAAGCCGCGGCCGGCGACGCGATCATCGGAAGGGCCGATGGGGCGAAACTTGAAGCTGAGCTGGAAGCGGGCGTTGATGCCGCCGTTGGCGCCGACGGAGAAGTAGACCGGCTCGTGCGGTGAGAGGCCAAACTCGCGGCGGAAGGTGGCGGGCGCTGCGGCGGCGCGCGGCGCCGGTTCCGCCGAGGCAGCCGCCATCTCGGGCGTATCGGGTATGGTCTCGACTGCGACCCGCCCGGCCGCGTTGGCGGTGGCGTCGAGGACAATGAGGCCGGTGAGTTCCGCGGGCAGGCGCCCGCGAAGGGCGATGCGGCGGAAGGTGCCCGGTGCGAGCGGCCCATCGTCAGGGCGGCGAAGCTCTTCGACATGGAATACTGCCGACACCGCTTGCGTGCCACGGCGGGCGACCAACGGGAACGCCGCGGGAACGGAGGGGGGCGAGAGCGGCTCGGCGGTGGGGTTGGTGACGACGAGGGAGAGAACAAACTCCCGACCGGCGACGACCGGGGCCTGTGGGGCTTGGAGGATCAGGTCGGCACGGGCGGAGAGGGTCGCGAGCAGCAGATACGACGCGAACAGGAGACGTGACAGGAACATGGGGGCACGGTCGGGCTTTTCCCCGGCGGCACAAGAACCGAAGGGCGGGCGGCGTTCAGGCCGGCGGCCGGATCGCGCGCCATTGCCCGGGGGCGAGATCGCCGAGCATGTACTCGCCGAAACGGCTGCGGTGCAGGCGCCGGACCTCGTAGCCGAAATGGGCGAACATGCGTTTCACCTGATGGAAGCGGCCCTCGGTGAGTGTGAGCTCGGCCTCGGCGCCGCCGCGCAGGACGAGGTGGGCGGGCGCGCAGGGCTTGTCCTCCTCGGCGAGCAGCAGCGTGCCGCTCGCGAAGGCCTCGATCAGGTGCGGCTCGGGCGCGCGGTCGAGCGTGGCCTCGTAGACCTTGTCGACATGATGCTTCGGCGACGTGAGCCGGTGGACGAGCGCGGTGTCGTCGGTGAGCAGGAGCAGGCCGGTGGTGTCGCGGTCGAGACGGCCGACGGAGGTCACGGCGGGGTTGCGCGCGAGCCAGCGCGGGGGGAGGAGGTCGTAGATGCGCTGCCCTTCGCGGGTGTCGTGGGAGCACACGCAGCCGGCGGGCTTGTGGAAGAGGACGAAGAGGCCGTCGGGGAACTCGAGCGGGGCGCCGTCGACGAGCACCTCGGCCGGGGCGGCCTTGGTCGCGGGGTTGCGCTCGATCACGCCGGCGACGGTGACGTGCCGGTGCTGGATCAACTCCTTGACCTCGCTGCGCGAACCGAGGCCGGAGGAGGCGAGGAGTTGGTCGAGGCGGCGTTTCATCGCGGCACGTTGCCGGCCGGCTGCGGGGCGCGCAAGCGCCGGGCATGGTCGGCACGCACGGCTTCGCCGATCGCGGGGCCGGCCCCATCCGGCTTCACCCGTGAACCACGTTTGCCTTACTCTACGGTTTCCGGTCTCCTCGTTCCGCTCTCTCCATGGACCATCTCACCAAGCTCGAACAACAGAGCATCTTCATCTTCCGCGAGGCCTACCACAGTTTCGACTCCATCGTCATGCCGTGGTCGATGGGCAAGGACTCCAACGTCCTCATCTGGCTCGCGAAGAAGGCGTTTCTCGGTCGCGTGCCGTTCCCGCTGCTGCACATCGACACGACCTACGAGTTTCCGGAGATGTACCAGTTCCGCGAGTGGGCGACGAAGTTCCACAACGTCGACGTGAAGGTCGCGATCAACCAGGATGCCCGCCGCCGCGGCATCGGCTACGAGACGCACGATCCGGTGACGGTCACCCACGAGCTCAAGACGCTCGCGCTTCAGCAGGCGCTGGCCGAGGGCAAGTGGCAGGCGCTCATCACCGGCATCCGCCGCGACGAGGATCCGACCCGCGCGAAGGAGCGCTACTTCTCCCCGCGCAACAAGGACAACGAGTGGAACTACAAGGACCAGCCGCCGGAGTTCTGGAACCAGTTCGCCACCCACGTCGGCCCGGGCGAGAACGTTCGCGTGCAGCCGATCCTCGACTGGACCGAGCTCGACATCTGGCTCTACATCCGCCGCGAGGGCATCCCGATCCCGAGCCTCTACTTCGCCCGCGAGGGGAAACGCTACCGCTCGCTCGGCTGTTGGCCGATCACGCACCCGGTCGAGAGCCGGGCTTCCACGATCGACGAGATCATCGAGGAACTTCGCACCACCCGGACCAGCGAGCGCGCTGGTCGCGCCCAGGACCACGCCGAACGCAACGCCATGCAGAAGCTGAGAGCCAAGGGGTTCTTCTAGAACTCGGAACGGGGAACTCGGAACGCGGAACGGCTTCGGACTGCGTTTGAATGGAGCTCCTCCTTCCGTATCCTAGCCGGCACCATGAAATCGACCGAACTGAAGCAGAGGACCTTCGACTTCGCCGTGCGCATTGCCCGCCTCGTGCGTTCTCTTCCCAAGGATGTCGTCGAGCGGGAGCTCGGCCGGCAACTGCTTCGGTCCGGCACCTCAGTCGCTGCCAACTATCGCTCAGCTCAGCGTGGTCGGTCCAAAGCGGAGTTCATCGCCAAACTCGGCATCGCCGAGGAAGAGTGCGACGAAACCGCTTTCTGGATCGAGCTGCTCATCGCGATCGAGAGCGTGCCGCAAGCACGCGTCGAACCGCTTCTCGCCGAGGCCTACGAGATCCTCGCCATCATCGTCTCTTCAATCCGCACCGCCCGTCGTCAGACCTGATCCATCACCTTTCGCTCATGTCCACTTCCGTTCCGAGTTCCCCGTTTCCCGTTCCGAGTTCCGCCGGCGCGCTCGCGCCGGAGATCGGCTACGTCCCCACCCGCCTGGCCGCCGACTACTCGATCGCCACGACCGAGCAGTCGCGCCTCAACGTCGTCGTCGTCGGCCATGTCGACCATGGCAAGTCCACGCTTATCGGGCGGCTGCTCTTCGACACCGGTTCGCTGATGAAGGGCAAGATCGAGCAAGTGCGGAAGGCCTGCGCCGCCGAGAACATGGAGTTCGAATACGCCTTCCTCCTCGACGCGCTGCTCGAGGAGCAGGAGCAGAACATCACCATCGACACCACGCGCATCCCGTTCCACACGGCCAAGCGCGAGTACGCGATCATCGATGCGCCCGGCCACACCGAGTTCCTCAAGAACATGGTCACCGGCGCGGCGTCCGCCTCGGCCGCGTTCCTGCTGATCGACGCGCAGGAGGGCATCAAGGAGCAGTCGAAGCGGCACGCCTTCCTCCTCTCCTTGCTCGGCGTGCGCCAGCTTGTGGTGCTCGTGAACAAGATGGACTTGGCCGACTACGGCGAGGCGCGCTTCCGCCAGATCGTGGCCGACTACTCCTCGTTCCTCGAGACGCTCGGCCTCAAACCACAACACTTCATTCCGGTCGCCGCCAAGCATGGCGACAATATCGCCAGCCGCAGCGCGCGCACGCCGTGGTACACCGGACCGACGGCGGTCGAGGCGCTCGACGATTTCACCGACACCGACGACCTCTCGACCAAGCCGCTGCGTTTCATCGTGCAGGACGTGTACCGCTGGGACGACAAGCGCATCTTCGCCGGCCGCATCGAATCGGGCACGCTGAAGGAGGGCGACCGCGTCGTCTTCTCGCCCGGAGGCAAGACCTCGACCGTCGCCAAGATCGAGCGTTGGAGCTCGCCCGAGCGTAAGGAGGCCGGCCCCGGCGAGTCGGTCGGCCTCTCGCTCACCGACCAGATATTCGTCGAGCGCGGTCATATCGCCACGCACGAGCAGGATGGCGCCTACGAGAGCCAGCAGTTTCGCGCCCGCATTTTCTGGATTCAGCAGGAGAAGCTCCGCCCGGGGCAGCCACTCACGCTGCGCCTGGTCACGCAGGAGGCGCAGGCGGAGGTCGTCTCGATCGAAAAGGTGGTCGACGCCACCACACTCAGCGAGGTTGCCCGCCCCGGCGACGACTCGCACGTCGCCCGCCACGAGGTCGCGGAGGTGACGCTGCGCACGAAGAAACCGCTCGCGTTCGACGTCACCGGCCGGATTGCGCCGACCAGCCGTTTCGCCTTGTACGCCGGTCGCGCGCCTTCGGGGGGCGGCGTGATCCTCCCGGACCGTTATTTCCAGCGCGGCCAGGAGGGCGGTGTGGCGGAGAACCTCTTCTGGTCCGAAGGGGCCGTGACCCGCGCCGCCCGCGAGGCGCGCAACGGCCATCCCGGGCTGGTCGTCTGGCTCACCGGCCTCTCCGGGGCGGGCAAGTCGACGATCGCCCTCGCGTTGGAACGGCAGCTCTTCGCCTCCGGGCGCCAGGTGTACCTGATCGACGGCGACAATCTCCGCCACGGGCTCAACGCCGGGCTCGGCTTCTCCGCGGCCGACCGCCGCGAGAACATCCGTCGCGCCGGCGAGGCCGCGCGGCTCCTGGCCGAGGCCGGGCAGATCGTGATCACGGCGTTCATCTCGCCCTTCGCCGCCGACCGCGACCGCGTGCGTTCGATCCTGGAGCCGGGCCGGTTCCTCGAGGTGTACGTCAACGCCCCCGTCGCGGTCTGCAAGGCCCGCGACCCGAAGGGCCTCTACGCCCGCGCCGAGCGCGGCGAGATCAAGGAGTTCACCGGCATCAGCTCGCCCTACGAGGCGCCGGCGAAGCCTGAGCTGGAGCTGCGCACCGACCAGCTCAGCGCCGAGCAGGCCGTGGAGCGGCTCCTCGAGTTCCTCGCGCCCCACCTCGAACTGAGTCGTGATCCGCAGCGCTGACGGCGCCTCACAGGTGCGGCTGGCGGCGTATTTCCACTGCACCCGCGGGTGCGGTTAGGGATCGGTACTGGTGGGTTTGGCGGGACTCCAGTTCAGCGGAAGTGATCCTTCGGTGGTGAGCGGCGCCGGGCTCGGGCCTTTTGCCATCGCGGCAAGCTTGGACTCCAGATCGTCGGCTGCTCGGAAGACAAAGGCGGCTCCGGCTTTTTTCGTGGTCAGCAGTCCCAACTCCACCAGCCCCAGCAGATCGGTGCGGGCGGTCTGGTAGACGACGTTGTGGCTGCTGCGATGGCCGGCGATCGTGTAGCGTGTGTCCGGATTCCGGATCGCGTGGGCGAGCAGCGCCTGCTGGCGGTGGTTGATGCCGTCGGTCTTGCGCAGGTACTTCTCGGTGCTGCGCAGGGCGGCGGTCTTCTTCGAGACGAATTCGTGCAACGCCAGCACCGCCCGCCGGATGACATCGGCCTGATGCAGGATGAAATAGGTGAGGTCGTTGTCGTCGGTCTCGGAATGAAGGAACGCGAGGGCGTAGGGCGTGGGTGCCTGCAGGAGAATCTGTGAGATCGAGATGAACTCGAACAGTTCCAGCCCTTGGTGGAGCATCAACCAATAGAAGAGCGCGCGGGCGGTGCGGCCGTTGCCGTCCACGAACGGGTGATCGTAGGCCAGCCAGAAGTGGAGGAGGATCGCGCGCACGACCGGATGCAGGAAGTACTCCGGCGCGCGGCCGTTGGCGAAGTCGCACATCGCGGCGAGGCGCTGCGGCAGCTCGGCGGCGGGCGGCGGTTCGTGGAAGACGTTTCCTTCCATATCCATGACGCTGATCTTCTCGGCGTCGGTGCGGAAGCGTCCTGCGGCGGCGGGGTTGTCGAGCGTGCCCTCCGTCACCCGGCGGTGCAGTTCGAACACAAGTTCCGGCGTGAGCGGCTCGGCCCGGATGTCCATGAGCCGCTGCATCGTCCGATAGTTGTTCAGGATCATGCGCTCGCTTTTGTCGCGCGGCGGCCGACCACTGCGGAGCATCTCCTTGGCGACATCGCGGGTGGTGACGGCGCCTTCCAACTGGCTCGAGGTGATGGCTTCCTGGATCAGCGTGCTGACGACGTACTCGCCACGTGTGCTAGGGTGGGTGACCGTGGCGGGCAGATTCCAAGCGGACCCGAGGCCGCGGTCGATCGAATGGAGCAGTTCGATCAGCTGGTCGGGGATGGAAAACAAGAAGGGCCGCCCGGCTTTGTCGGGGAGCGGAATCGGGCGCAGTTTGCCCATGCGGCCCATCTTGAGGAGGAGCCACCACTCCTCGTGCGTGAGACCTTGCGGTGTCGGGCGACGCCGCAGGTCGTTCCAGTGCAGATAACGGTCCTGGAGCCAGAGCGCCGGTGCTTCGGCCACGATGGCAGTCAGGCGCTTCGATCCGACCTTGCCGAATAACTTGGTGAAGTCCGGAGGGGATTGAGGAAGGCGCATGGAGCGAGGCGAACGAGGTACTAGTTAGGTACTAATCGAAGCTAGATTAGTAGGGATAGGCCATCAACTGCTAATTTAGGTCCGATTAGTAGGATGTTAGTAGGGTCTCGCGAAGGGACCTGAACAGCGCAGGTCGCTGCCGCCTGCGGCGTTGCCGCGGTCTGGATGTTGGGTCTCCTGGAAGCCATGCGATTCTTCGATGGAAGCAACGGAGGGGACCGAAGTGGCGGGGGAGTGCTGGCGGCATTTCTCATCTGTGTCTTGGTGCTCTTTACCGGTTGCGGCCGTGGGCCGAAGATCCGCCCGCTGGCGGAGGACGCAGTGGTGGTGGCGTTCGGCGACAGTCTCACGGCCGGCTATGGCGCGGAGGCGGGGCAGGACTACCCGAGCGTGTTGGCGAAGCTCTCGGGGTGGCAGGTCGTCAACGCCGGCGTCCCGGGCGAGCTGTCGGCGGCGGGCTTGGCGCGGCTGCCGGGCGTGCTGGAGGAGCACCGTCCGGCGCTCGTGTTGCTGTGCCACGGGGGGAACGACATTCTTGCGGATAGCTCCGGCGCCTCGATCGCGGCCAACCTCGATGCGATGGTCCGACTCTGCCGTGAGGCGGGCGCGGAGGTGGTGCTGCTTGCGGTGCCCCGGAGAGGGCTGCGCCTGAAGGCGGCGCCGCTCTACGCCGAGGTGGCGAAGCGCAACGGCGTGCCGCTCGTGGAGGACGCAATCGCGGAGGTGTTGAGCAAGAACGCGCTCAAGAGCGACTACGTACATCCCAACGCCGCCGGCTATGCGCGGATCGCCGAGGCGGTGTGGCGCGAACTCCGGCAGGCGCAGCGATGAATCCGGGTGCTTGTGACGGCGGGCGGCCGGGCGCTGGCCGCGGCTTCGGGGGCCGTCAGGTCATGCTCTCGTAGGCGTGGATCTCGCGGGCGCGGTCGGCCCAGTTGGGCAGCTGGGTTTGGCGGGCGGATTTGAGCAGGATGATCTCCTGTTGCATCGCCGTCTCGCCGGCCTGCTGCATCACGCGATTGAGGCCGGCGTAGAGAATGTCCGCCGGATCGATTTTGAGTTCTTCGGCGAGGCGGACCAGCGGCTGGAACTCCTCCTGCTCGAGGTGAAGCTTGATCGAGTGCATGTGGACTCCTCCGGGGGCACAGGGTGATGGGCGTTCGGAAGGAAAGGTTAACGGCAAGCGTTGCAGCGGCAAACGGAGTGGAACAACGGTGCCGCGGCCGGGGCAGTCCGACTCCGGACTCGGGGGATGACCGAAGGCAACAGCGGGAACGAAGCCGTGGCGACGAGGGGAGCGCAGCCATGGCATGGTGCGGCGCGGAAACCGCGCCGCTACGGGGGTGGCGTGGTCTGTCTGGCTGTGCCGAAGGCGTGTGGGCGGTGGAGGGTGCTCAACGCGCAGTTGCAGGGGCTATTGCATGGCCGCCGTTCGGGTTTCACATTCCGGCTTCCCCGATGATTACTCCCCTCCTGAAATCCCGAGGCGTGCCAGCGCGGTGCGCGGTGTTGGCGGTGCTCGTTTCGTTTGTCCTGCGCGCGAGCGGCGTGGGCGCCGATCCGACGTCGAGTCTGGCGGAGCCGATCGTGGCCGAGCCGGCGGCGGTGCCGGGGGCGTTTCCGCTCGTGGAGCGCACGCAGGCGTCGCCGCTGTGGTTCGATGCGCGCGATCACAAGGGTGTGATTCGGGCGATCGGCGACCTGCGAACGGACATCGAGCGCGTGACGGGCCAGAAACCCGAGGTGATGGAGCTGCAGCCGGCGTCGTCGCAGCCGGTGATCATCGGCACGGTCGGGCGCAACGAGTTGATCGACCGCCTGGTCGCCGCTGGGCAGCTCGATGGCGGCAAGCTCGTGGGCAAATGGGAGAGCTTCATCATCGCGACCGTGGCGAAGCCGGTGCCCGGCGTGGAGCGTGCGCTCGTGATCGCGGGCAGCGACAAGCGCGGAACGATCTACGGCATCTACGAACTCTCGCGGCAGATCGGCGTGTCGCCGTGGCATTTCTGGGCCGATGCGCCCGTGGCGCACCACGCTGAGCTGCACGTGAAACCCGGCACCTTCGCCTCGGGCGAGCCGAAGGTGAAGTACCGCGGCATCTTCATCAACGACGAGGCGCCGGCGCTGCGGCGCTGGGCGCAGGAGAAGTTCGGCGGCATGGGCCCCGAGTTCTACGGTCACGTTTTCGAGCTCCTGCTGCGCTGCCGCGCCAACTACCTGTGGCCGGCGATGTGGCTCCCGGTCTCCTTCAACGACGACTACCCCGAGAACCCCCGGCTGGCGGACGAGTATGGGATCATCATGTCGACCAGCCACCACGAGCCGATGATGCGTTCGCACCACGAGTGGGAGCGGTACGGCAGCGGCCCGTGGAACTACGAGCGCAACGCGGCGAAGCTGCGGGAGTACTGGCGCGGCGGTTTCGCGCGGGTGCGCGACTACGAGAGCGTGGTTACCGTCGGCATGCGCGGCGACGGCGACGAGGCGATGGCCGAGGAGGCGGCGGTGCCGTTGCTCAAGCAGATCATCGCCGACCAGCGGCAGATCATCGCCGACGTCACCGGGAAACCTGCTGCGAAGACCCCGCAGGTGTGGGCGCTCTACAAGGAGGTGCAGGACTACTATGACAAGGGCATGCGGGTGGACGACGACATCCTCGTCCTCTTCAGCGACGACAACTGGGGCAACGTCCGCTTCCTGCCGCGTCCCGAGGAGCGCAACCGCCCCGGCGGCTACGGGATGTATTACCATGTCGACTATGTCGGCGCGCCGGTTTCCTACCGCTGGCTCAACGTGAGCCAGATCGAGCGCGTCTGGGAGCAGATGACCCTCACCTACGAGTCGGGCGTGCGCGGGCTGTGGATCCTGAATGTGGGCGACATCAAGCCCATGGAGCTGCCGATGAGCTTCTTCCTCGACCTCGCGTGGAATCCCGAGGCGATCACCGCCGCGGACCTGCCCGCGTACTACACGAGTTGGGCGGGGCAGCAGTTCGGCGCCGAGCACGCGGCGGAGGTTGCGGAGCTGCTCGCGCTCTACACGAAGTACAACGCCCGCCGCACGCCCGAGATGCTCGCGCCCGACACTTACAGCGTGGGCAACTACCGCGAAGCCGACCGCATCGTGGCGGAGTACCGGCAACTCGCCGAGAAGGCCCGCGCGCTCTACGCGCGGCTGCCCGACTCGCACAAACCGGCATTCTACCAGCTGGCGCTCTTCCCGATCGAGGCGTGCGCCAACCTCAACGAGATGTATGTGGCCGCGGGCAAGAACGCCTACTACGCCGAGCGCGGCGCGGCTTCGGCCAACCATTACGCCGACCGCGTGAAGGAACTCTTCGCTCGCGACGCCGAGCTCACCCGTCAGTTCCACACCGAGCTGCTCGGCGGCAAGTGGAACCACATGATGGACCAGACCCACATCGGCTACACCTACTGGCAGCACCCGCCATTGAACCGGATGCCGGCGGTCTCGTATGTGCAGATCGGAGACCGCGCGGAGCTCGGCTTCCTCGTCGAGCATGGCGAGCGGCCGCGCTGGGGCTGGCTGGATGTCGAGGCCGACTGGAGTTTCACCCACGCGCTGCCTCCGGCCGACCGGAGCAACGACCAGCGGCCCTACGTCGAGGTCTTCAACCGCGGCAGCCAGCCGCTGCACTACACGCTCACGCCGAAGCAGGAGTGGCTGTGCCCCGCGAAACGCGAGGGCACGGTTCAGTTTGAGGAGCGGATCGAGATCTCCGTCGACTGGCAGAAGGCGCCGCCCGGCCGCAGCGTGGGCGAGCTCGTGATCGCCGGCGCCGGCAGCGAGTACACCGTGACGTTGCCGATCCACAACGTACAGCCGGCGCTCGCGGGCGCCGTGGAGAACAACGGCGTCGTCGCGATCGAGGCGGCGCGCTTCGATCGCGTGCAGCACACCGCGGCGGCGCGCTGGATCACCGTGCCGAACCTCGGGCGCACGGACTCGGCGGTCACCATCGCGCCGACCACTGCCGCGAGCTGCACGCCCGGAGCGGACGCGCCGCGGCTGGAATATGTCTTCACGCTGCTCGACGATGCGGCCGCGGTCTCCATGGCCGCCCATGTCTCGCCGACGCAGGATTTCCGGAAGGGCGGCGGGCTGCGGTTCGCGGTCGCGATCGACGACGGTGCGCCGCAGGTCATCAACATCAACGCGGGCGAGGACGTGCCCGACTGGAAGTATCCGAAGTGGTGGAACGATGCGGTGGGCAACCACATCAAGATCCTGACCACCGCGCGGCAGCCGCTCGCGGCCGGCCGGCACACGTTGAAGGTGTGGATGATCGATTCCGGCGTGGTGCTCCAGCGCTTCGTGATCGATGCCGGCGGCCAGAAGCCGACCTATCTCGGACCGCCAGCGAGCTTGCGCGTGGAGGCGGCTGCGGCGCGTTGAGCGCGAGCACTCGGAGTCCTCCGGCCCGCAGAAGGTAAAGAAGAGAACGAAGGTGGACGGCGTTGCCCCCAACGCCGTCGCGTGGGCGAGCCGTTGCGGACGGTATCTGGATGCGAACAGCTTGCTGCCTGCCTCGGACGGGTGCCTCGACGCGCTTGGGGGCAAGCACGTCCACCCGCAGGCGAGAGTCGACCTATTGAGCCCGCTCAGGGCAGCTTGGCCTGGAGGCGCTTGCTGACGGCGCCGAAGTCGATGAGGCCGGCCTGGGGGTGCTGTTTCAGCGCACCCATCACCTTGCCCATCTCTTTGCGCGAGGTGGCACCGGTGGCGGCGATAACCTCGGCGAGGAGGGCGTCGAGCTGGGCGTCGCTCAAACCCTGCGGGAGGTACTTCTCGAGGAGCTTGATCTCGCCGTCATTGGCGGCAACGAGGTCGGCGCGGCCGCCTTTCTCGAAATCCGCCTTTGCTTCGGTGAGGGTCTTCACCGCCTTGCGGAGTGTTGCGGTGACGAGGGCGTCGTCGATCGGTTTGTTCTGGTCCATCGCGGCTCGCTGGATCGCGGCGTCGGCCGTGCGGAGGGCAAGGGCGGCGACGGAGTCGCGGGCCTTCATGGCGGTGACGATGTCGGCGCGGAGCTGCTCGTAGATCTTGGACATGGGACGAGGGTGTTGCGCGGTGGAGGCGAAGTCGAGACGGCAGGGACGTCGTGCCGCCCCTCAGGGCGCGGTGGGGGCGTCCGGCTGTGCAGGCACCGCGGGTTGTGCGGGGGCCGTCGGTTGGGGCGGCTGGAGGTTGAAGGTGATACGCTGCACGAGCTTGCTGCAGACGCCTTGCTGGCGCTTCACCGCGGGGAAGAAGAACGAGCGTTCGATCGCCTGCTCGGCGGCCTTCGCGAAAGCGCGATCGGTGGCCTCGGTGCACTGGACCTCGCTGGGCAGGCCGGTGTCCTTGACGAGAAACTCGACGACGGCGTAGGCGGGCTGGCCCCACTGGCGCCACTTGGCCGGGTAGATGAGCGGCGCGACGCGAGTCGGAAAGGCCTCCCGGTCGGGCTTGAGGTTCGGGTCGTACTGTTTGCTGAAGCGCGCCTTCCTGGTGTACTGCACCGGGACCGGCCCGTTCGCTGCGGGCTTCTCCGTGTTCGCGAGTGCGAGACAGGTGGAGCCGACGAACAGCAGGACGACGAGCGCTCGGAGAGGGAGGGCGAATCTCATGCCGAGTGTCTTGGCGGGCGAGGCGGAGGTCGGCGAGGCGGATTTTCCCGGATGGGGCGCGAAATTCCTTCGACGGGAAGGGGCGACGGGTGTCGCCTGCTCCCGACCGCCACTTTCCAATGCCTACCTGCTCCCGTCGCGAAATGCTCCGTCTCGCCGGATTCGGCGTTGGTCTGGCCTTGGTGCCGGGGCGCCTCCGCGGGGAGAGCGCACCGAACCGGCAAGTCTCGAGGGGGAATGCCGGGTGCTATCGCTTCCGTGTCGGCGAGTTCAAGGCGACGGCGCTCGTCACCGGTTTCATGGCCGCGGAGCCGCACCAACCGTTCTACGCACCGCAGGCGAGCGCCGAGGCGTTCCGGGCGGCGGTCGCCGCCGCCGCTGGCAGCAAGGGGCGGATGCATTTCAACGCGCTGCTGCTGCGCCGCGGGGGCGAGACGATTCTCATCGATGCGGGGCCCGGGGGCAACGTACCGGCGGATTGCGACCTCGTGGCGAATCTCGCGAAGTTGGGCGTCGCGCCGGTGGATGTGACTCGCGTCGTGCTCACGCATGCGCACTTCGACCACTGCGGCGGCCTGCTCGACGCCGCCGGGCACGTTGTATTTAGTCGAGCGGAACATTGCTGCCTCGCCGAGGAGATTGATTTCTGGAGCGCGCCGCAGCCGGATCTGGCGAAGCTGCGGCTCGGAGCGAAGGCGGTGCTGGGGACGGCGCAGCGGGTGTTCGCGAAGATCGCGTTTCGCCGGCTGCAATCCGACGTGCCGCTGGCGGAGGGCATCACGCCGCTGCTCGCGCCCGGGCACACGCCGGGACACATGACGCTGCGGATCGAGTCGCAGGGCGAGTCGCTCTACCACATCGCGGATCTCACGCATAATGCGCACGTGATGCTCCCGCACCCGGACTGGACGATCGCATCGGATTGCGACGAGCCGCTGGCGGCGGCGACGCGGAAGCGGATCTTCGCGGGGTTGGCGGCGGAAGGCGTGCGGGTGTTCGGCAGCCATGTGCCGTTCCCCGGGCTCGGGCGGATCGTGGCGGTCGCAGCGGGCGGCGAGCAGTACCGTTGGGTGCCCGAAGACTGGGCTCCGGCGGAGTGAGCGGTTGTGGCGAAGGTGAGGCGGGTCAGTAACCGTTGGCGTCGGCCCAGGCGAGGGCGTTGCGGACGGTGTCCTCGAAGAATGACTCCTTCAGCCGGCCCTCCCCTTGGTATTGGGGCGCACTCTGATCCGGTTTGAAGCAGCCTTGGATCTTCAGCGCGGAGCCGAGCTGGCAGGCCACAAAATACCCGTATACGGGACTTATGGACAGCCCCTCTCGCACGGTCTTGAAACCGATCCGGATGAACTGGTCGCGGTTGGATGCGGAGAGGGCCGACCAATCGGCAGCTCCGACGATGTTGCGGAATACCATCTCGCGGCCCTCGCTCGCGCAGAGTTGTTCGGTCTGGTGCAAGGGCCACTCACCGATCAGCGCCACACCTTGGGTGCAGTAGCGGTTGGGATCGCAGCGGCGTATGAGAAGGCTGAGTGCAATGACGCGCAGTTCCGGGGGCGTGTTCGGTTCGGTGGCGAGCGCGGCGACCGGCGCCTCCGCCACCGGGTGCCAGCATTCGTGCTCGAGGTAGCGGAGCAAAACCGCGCGGCCTTCTGTGTCGTGCCTCGATCCGAGTAGTTGACACAGAAACGCCGCCTTCTCCGCCTCGGTGCCTGGGCCTGCAAAATACGCCTCGAAGATCTCGTGCACCGCCGTCCGGATCCTCACCTCGATTCGCGGATTCGCGTCTTCGCAGCCCGAGGGAATGTAGCGCGGAAACTGGAAGCGTTCACTGGCGAGCAGGTCGACGAGCGCGCTGCCGGTCTGGCGAAGGTCCGCGTGGCGCAGTCGGCGAACGATGGTGAGGCATCGTTCGTTCGAGGTGGCCGGAACGGAAAGCTCGGCGGTGAGCTTGGGCCGGGCGCTGGGGGTGACGCAGGCAGTTGCTAGCAAGCCGAGGAGCAGGGTCGGGAGAAGAATTCGCCAGTACGAACGAAGCGCTCCATGGGCCATGGCTTCGTGTATGTACAAAATGGGCGGGACGTCGAGACGTCCCGCCCGGACCGGATCGCGCCTTGGCTCCAGGGGCTGGAGGCTTAGCCCTTCGCGGCGTAGGCGGGGTCGAGCTCCATGCGGAAGTAGTCGCGGGCGTTGGCGAAGCAGATGTTGCGCACCATGCCGCCGACGAGCTCGCGGTCGGCCGGGATCTCGCCGCGCTCCATCTCGGCACCGAGGGCGTTGCAGAGGATGCGGCGGAAGTACTCGTGGCGCGCGTAGCTGAGGAAGCTGCGCGAGTCGGTGAGCATGCCGACGAAGCGGCTGAGCAGGCCGAGGTTGGACAGGGCGTTGAGCTGCCACTCCATGCCCTCCTTCTGGTCGAGGAACCACCAGCCGCTGCCGTACTGGAGCTTGCCAGGCACGGTGCCGTCCTGGAAGTTGCCGAGCATGCAGGCGAAGGCGTAGTTGTCGGCCGGATTGAGGTTGTAGAGGATGGTGCGGGGCAGCTCGTTGGTGGAGTCGAGCGCGTTGAGGTAGCGCGAGAGGGCGACGGTCTGCGGGAAGTCGCCGATGGAGTCGAAGCCGGTGTCGGGCCCGAGGCTGGAGAGGAGCCGGGTGTTGTTGTTGCGCAGAGCGCCGAGGTGGAGCTGCTTGACCCAGCCGCGCTTGGCGTCCCAGCGGCCGAACTCGAGCATGAGGAACGAGGCGAACTTCGCTTGGTGCTCGCGCGAGGCGGCCTTGCCGGCGCGGGCGTCGTCGAAGATCGACTTGGCCTCGGCGGCGGTGCAGGGCTCGGCGAAGCACTGCTCGAGGCCGTGGTCGGAGACGCGGGCGCCGGCGGCGTGGAAGTCGGCGTGGCGGCGCTCCAGTGCGGCGAGGAAGTTGTCGAAGGTGGCGATCGGCGACTTCACGGCGCCGGCGAGGCGCTCGAGCCAGGCGTTGAACGCGGCGGGTTGGTCGACGATGAGCGCCTTGTCGGGCCGGTAGGCTGGGTAGACGCGGGTCTTGATGCCGAGCTTCTTGATCTGCTCATGCTGCTCGAGCGAGTCGGCCGGGTCGTCGGTCGTGCAGACGACGGCGACCTTGTTGGCGGCGAGAATGTCGTGCACGCGCATCGTCGCGAGGCGCTCGTTGGCGACCTGCCAGATCTTGTCGGCGGTGGCGGGGCTGATCAGGCAGTCGAGACCGAAGTAGCGGGTGAGCTCGAGGTGCGACCAGTGGTAGAGCGGGTTGCGCAGAGTGTGGGGGACGGTGGCGCACCAGGCGTCGAACTTCTCGCGCGGGGTGGCGTTGCCGGTGGCAAAGCGCTCGGGCACGCCGTTGCTGCGCATCGCCCGCCACTTGTAGTGGTCGCCGCCGAGCCAGATCTCGGAGAGGTCGGCGAAGCGGTGGTTCTCGAGGATGAGCTTCTGCGGGAGGTGGCAGTGGTAGTCGTAGATCGGCTCGTCCTTCGCGAAGGAGTGGTAGAGGTCGCAGGCCGTCTCGTTGCGGAGGAGGAAATTGTCGTGGATGAACGGTTTCATCAGGCGATGGCGTTGAGGAGTTCGTCGTAGCTGGCGTAGGCGGCGAGCTGGGCGCGGGCCTTGGCGCAGTGTTCGGCGGACACGAGCTTGGTGTTCTCGGCGAGGAAAACGAGATAACTCGCGATGCCCTTGGCGAAGAGCAGGCGGGCCTCGGGGCTGATCGCGTAGAAGCGCGCGCGCTGGTTGTATCCGGCGGGGGTGTGGTCGCCGAGCGCGGCCTTTTCGGCACGACCGCCGCCGGCGAGCACGTAGAGGAAGTTGTACTCGAAGAAGAACATGTGCTCGGGGCTGGCCGGCAACGCCTCAAGCGCGGAGCGGGTGGCGGCGGGATCGGCGAACACGTCGGTCGCCTTGCCGCACGCGGCGAGCGCGGTGGTGATGAAGGTGCGCGCCATCTTCTGCTCGGTGGCGTCGGTGCTGAAGGCGCCGAGCAGGGCGAGCTCGAGGGTGAACCGGTACCAGTCGGCCCAGAGCTGCTGATCGGCCGGATTCTTCGAGGCGGCGACGGCGAGGCCCATCTCGTAGGTGTAGCGGCCGCTGGTCTTGATCTCGAGGCGGCTTCCGGTGACCTCGCCCATGATCTGGTAGTTCTCGGCGGATTTGCCGGAGCCGGAGTGGAAGCCGATGCTGACGCCGAACTTCTCGCACACGGTCCATTGCTTGGCGATGAGGGCGCGCAGGGCGTTGTTGTCCGGATACGGGCAGTTCTTCTGGAACCCGAAGGCGGGGGCGATGAAGTTGACCGGCATGCCGAGCAGCTCGCAGAAGGCGAGCATCACGGCGGTGGTCTCCGGGGTGGTGAGGCCGGGGAGTTCGTCGATGGAGAGCTCGCGCAGGTAGCCGCGGCCGACGGGGGTGGTGAACGCGGTGTCGCGGGCGGCGGCGTACTTCTCGTCGCGTCGCTTCATCTTCTGGAGCGAGGGCCAGACAGTGCCGACGAGGGCGGCGAACGCGGCTTCGTCGAGCGTGAGGCCGGCGGCGGCGACGCGGGCGCGGACCTTGGCGAGGAGCTCGGCGGGGACGTCAGCCGCGGCGGCGGGCTTGTTGAGTGGCGGCGGCGGTGGAAGCCGGTCTTGAGCTTGGAGAGCACGCAGCCGTGGCTCATGCCCTCGACGCTCTGGCCTTGGTGGCCCTCGGGGACGTTGGCGCCGATGAAGGGGAACGGCACGGTATCCAGTTTCCCGGCCAGCATGGCATCGACGTCGTAGACGAGCTCGCGCGGGATGCTGTTCTGGTTGGCCGTCATGCCGATCTCGAGGGTGCTCATCGCCCACTCGACGGCGGGCCAGTGGAGTGTGGTGAAGCGCGCGCCGACACCGAGGGTGCTGCGGCCGAGCTGGGCGTTGGCGGTGGGGAAAATGGTGGAGCCGGCGTCGTGCTCCTGGATGAGGTTCTTGAGCGCGAGGAGATTTTCCCAGGTGGCGGGGAAGATGGCGCGGCCGGGTTTGAGGAGCACGCCGTCGTCGAGGAGCGCGGAGGGGTCGGCGATCGGGGATTCGAGACGCCAGGCGCAGTCGCCGGTGGCTTTGTCTTCAACCAGCGTCCAGGTGCCGGCGGCGGTGGCGAAGCCGGACTTGTCGTGGAAGAGCAGGCCGGCGGCCGAGGAGTCGAAGAACTTCTGCTGGAGCGAGGGCCAATCGAGGCAGAAGTCGGGGCTGACGCAGGGGTTTTGCGCGATGCGGAGGTTGTTCGCGAGGAGGAAGGCGTTGATGGGTTTCATGAGAGGGAGGCCGGGAGGTTGAAACCGGAACCCGGAAACCGGAGACCGGAAGATCGAACCGGGGCGCGGACAGGGGCGGTTTTTTGGGGACTGGGCGGGAGTGTAGCGGGTGGATCGGATTTTGCGAGCTACACGTGTCGCAGAGTGCGGTAAAAAGAAGCGGCGCCGGGGAGGGCGCCGCGGTGGCGGGGACGATCAGATCGTCATGGCGTGGTAGCCGCCGTCGACGATGAGCTCCTCGCCGGTGATGAAGGAGCCGGCGCCGTCGCTGGCGAGCAGGAGGGTGGCGCCGATGAGCTCGCGCGCCTCGCCGAAGCGTTTCGCCGGGGTGTGGCCCATGATGCTGGTGACGCGGTCGGGGGTGAGGACCTTGCGATTCTGCTCGGCGGGGAAGAAGCCGGGGACGAGGACGTTGACGCGCACCTTGGCGGGCGCCCATTCGCGGGCGAGGTTGAGGGAGAGGTTGTGCACGGCGCCCTTGGTGGCGGAGTAGGTGAAGACGCGCGACAGGGGGACGACGCCGGACATCGAGCCGAGGTTGATGATCGAGCCGCCCTGGCCGCGGTCGACGAGGTACTTGCCGAAGACCTGGCAGCCGAGGAAGACGCCCTTGAGGTTCACGCGCACGATGCGATCGAACTCCTCCTCGGTGATGTCGAAGAACGGCGTGGCGGAGTTGATGCCGGCGCCGTTGATGACGATGTCGATGCGGCCGGAGCGTTCCAGGACGGCGTCGCGCAGGCCTTCGAGCTCGGCCTTGCTGGTGGCCTCGGCGGAGTGGAACCACGCCTTGCCGCCGGCGGCGGCGATCTTGTCGAGGCGGGCCTGCGCCTTCTCGGCGTTGCGGCCGACCAGGACGACTTCGGCTCCCGCGCCGGCGAGGCCTTCGGCCATCGCGCCGCAGAGTTCGCCCGTGCCGCCGATGACGACGGCGACGCGGCCGGAAAGACCAAACACGTTGTTGAGGTAGGATTCTGGATTCATGGAAAAGGGAGGACGGTGAGCGGTGGGCGGTGGCCCGTGGTCGGTATGCGGCGGGCGGAGGGCTAGTGCGTGGAGACGGAGGAGGGGGCCGCGCCAGCATTCGGCGGTTCGGCGAGCGCGGTGGCGCAGGGCAGACCGAGGCGGCGCAGTTCGGC
>JAGVUB010000102.1 GCA_019136515.1 Verrucomicrobiota bacterium | reverse complement strand
GCACTTGCTGGCGAGAATGCGGTCGTTCAGTTTGCGGATGTTAGTTGTAGTAACCATACGGCCGACAGGTTGGACCTCTTCGTCCCGCCTGTCGGCCTCATGGCATCTACGGGGCGAGCACGCCGGCGGGTGCAGCATGGGCCGGTCGACGGAGGCGGTGTGAGCCGCGGCCAGTAGGACCGGTCTTCGACCGGTCGCGTTGCGCTCGAGCCGAGGGGGACGGCGTGAATCGAAGGGGTCCAGTCGGAGACTGGACCTACGGGGCGAGCACGCCGGCGGGTGCAGCCGGTAGGCGAAAGTCTGGGCTCAGGCGCGGAGCGGGATTCACCGTGCGGTGATCAGTTGTTTTGCCGGCAGGTCGATCCCCGCGGCGGTGAGCGCGGCGGGGCGGGCGTCGGTGACGAGCGTGAGCGCCTTGGTCCAGGCGGTGACGCGATGGGGGGTGGCGCGGCCGAGCTTGGTCTGGTCGATACAGTAGAACACGCGGTCGGCGTGGCGGAGCACGTTCTGCTGGAAGAGCGCGATGGTGGCGTGCGAGTTGGTGACGCCGGCGGCGTCGATGCCCTCGCCGCCAAGGAATGCGGCGTCGAACTGCCAATGGGCGATGGACTCGATCGCCTGCGGGCCGAGGAGGATGGCTTGGCGGTGGAGAAAGATGCCGCCGAGCACGTGGAGCTCGATGCCCTCGGTGCCGCCGAGGATGCTGGCGACGGGCAGGCTGTTGGTCACGACGGTGAGGCCGTCGAAATCGTGGCGGCGGAGCATCTGGCGCGCGAGCGATTGCACGGTCGTGCCGGCGTCGAGGAAGATGGTGCCGTGGGTGGGCAGGTGGGCGAGGGCGGCGCGGGCGATGCGCTCCTTGGCGGTGCGGGCGCGCTGGGCACGTTGGTCGGCGGAGGCGAAGGTGGTGTTGTAGTCGGCGAGGGCGCCGCCGCGGGTGCGCGTGATGTGGCCGCGGGCGGCGACGGTTGCGAGGTCGCGCCGTGCGGTGACGACGGACACGCCGAGGCGCTTGGCGAGTTCCGCGACCGGCAGGAAACCGTCGGTGCGGATGAGCTCGCGGAGGTGTTCGCGGCGGGCTTCGACGATGTGCAGGGGCACGCGCATGAACGAAGAGATGGCCCGCGGTCGCGCCGAAGGCGAGCCGGCGAATTGCGGAGCGTCAGGCGAGCGGGTCCGGAGCGGTGTCGGCGGCTTGCGGGGTTCCGGTCGGCCGAAGATAGAGCTCAAAGCTACCGAGTGGTGGGACCAAGCGGCGGTACCAGGCGTTCAGTTCGGTGTCGCCTGCCACGGCGAGCCAACGGACCAGGTTGATGTCCCGCCGTCTGGCCTCGAGCGCCACAGCGTCGAAGAGGGCAGTGCCGACGCGGTGTCGCCGGAATTCGGGGATTACATACAGGTCGCCCAGATGGGCGATCCGTTGTGCGATCAAGCCGGAGATCGTCAGGTACACCGCGGCGAAGCCGACGAGTTGGTTCCCCCGGTGCGCCAGCGCGACGAACCCCGCGGACGGATCCGCAAGCAGGTCCGCCAGAAGTGCGCGGGTCTGCTCCTCTCCGGCTGTGGTCAGCTGCCCATAATGCTCCTGATAGGCGCGAAACAGCGGCAGCAGATCCGGCAGGTCGGCGGGGGTTGCGAGGCGGAGATTCGGCGGAGCGTCCACGATTCTCGGTTCCGGTGGTGGGACACGATGTGGGGAAGGACGCTTGGCGTCAGGCGATGCTGAAGACGCGGCGGAGTTCGTCGATCGCGCTGGGCGGCATGTTCACGACCGGGCCGAGGGGGCGGGCGAGAAGCAGCGCCTCGGTGGTGGCCTCGAGCACCTCGAGCCGGTCGAAGGCTTCGAGGAGCGTGCGGCCGATCACCACGGCGCCCTCGTTGGCGATGAGCGCGACGGGCGATTTCTCCAGTGTGAGCTTCGACGCGATCTCGGCGGCGTCCTCCACGATGCGCAGGAAGGGCAGTTTCACGACGTCGTTGAGGACGACGTAGCTCTCCGGGATCGTGTGCGTGCTCAGCGGGGTGTCGGTCACGCAGAAGGCGGAGGCGTGCGCGGGCTGGGCGTTGATGATCGCGCCGACGCCGGGATGGCGCCGGTAGATCTCGGCGTGGAGCTGCGCGGCGCGGCTGGGTTGCTGGCCGGCGGAGCAGGCGTCGCCGCGCACGCGGACGATGCCGGACAGCTCGAGCTCGAGGCGGTCGCGGCGGCGGGGCGTGATGAGAAACTCGTCGCCATCGAGGCGCGCCGAGAATGCGCCGGCGGTGCTGATGAGCAGGCGCTGTTGGTAGCCGCGGTGGACGAACGCGCAGAGGCGCTGGCGCAGCTCGGCCTCGCGCGAGGTGCTCGGGTGCGCGGGCAACTCGCGGTAGGCCGGCATCGTGTCGACGGAGAGCGACGCGGGCGGGAGGACGTTGAGCTTCCCGAGGGTGGCGGCGCGGTTGAGCGTCTGCGCGGCGAACTCGAGGGTCTCGAAGCGCTGGAAGGCGTCCTGCAGGTCGCGACCGCCGACCACGACGCCGTGGTTCTCGAGCAGCACGCAGTCGGCGCCGGTGGCGAAGGTGGCGGCGATGTTGTCGCCGAGCGCCTGCGTGCCCGGGCAGGCGTAGGGCGCGATGGCGACGCGGCCGCAGACCTGGTGGACGTGCGACTGCAGGCGCGTATCGGGAAGCTGGCGGCACATGGAGAATGCGACCAGCGCGCCGGGGTGAGCGTGGACGAGGGCGCGCAGGTCGGGCCGGCGGCGGTAGATCTCGCGATGGAAGGGCAGCTCGGAGGAGGGCGGGTGCCGGCCCTCGTGGCGGCCGTCCGGCAGCACGCAGACGATGTCGTCGGGCGTGAGCGCGCCCTTGTCGACGCGGGCGGGGGTGATCCAGATGCGGCCGTCGGGCTCGCAGATGGAGAGGTTGCCCCCGGAGGTGGTCGTCATGCGCAGGCGGTAGATGCGCTGCATGGTGGCGACGAGTTGATCGCGTGGGTGGAGCTGGGAGGTGATCATGTTGGTGGGAAAATTGGGTGTGTCTGCAAATCCGCGCAAGCCGGCGCAGGTGCGCAGCGGGTGCGGATACGGTGGTCCATGTCGCCACGCAACCCGGGGCGAGGTTGTCGCCCCGACCCGCAACCGAGCCCACGTCATCGTCCCAACATGCGTTACCGGCTGGAAATCAGCGAGGAGGCCTTGGTGCAGTTGCGCTCCCTGCCCAAGGAACTGCGGCAGCGCATCGGGACGCGGCTCGAAGCGCTGCAGACCGATCTTCAGGGCGACGTGAGAAAGCTCGCGGGGCAGGACGGCAAATACCGCTTGCGCGTCGGCACCCACCGTCTCCTCTTCACGCTCGAAAAAGACCTGATCGTCATCCACCTTGTGAAGGACCGCAAAGATGCCTACCGCCACTAAGTCCCGCTCCGCCAAGAAACCCACGCTGCGTATGCTCAGCGACGAGGTGGCCCGTCTGCGTTCCCGGGTCGAAGGCCTTGAGGACTTGCGCGACCTCAACGCCGCCGTGACCCGCAATCAGGGCAAGCCCGGCGTTGCATGGGACAAGGCGAAGGCCGTGCTTGGCCTCGACTGATCCCCCCGACACCGGCCAATTTCGACGCCGCTCCCGGTTCTGCCAGGCGCGGCTTTTTGTTGTCCACTTCTGGCGCCGGATAGCCTGTGGCCAGCGTATTGGTGAACGCCGCGGGCCTGCCACGGACACGAAGTACGTCGACCACTGTGCGAGGTTGGCCTCGTTCACATGAACGGCCGCATCTACGACGCACTACTGGGAAGGTTCCTCAGCGCGGACATCGTGGTGCCCAACCCAGCGGATCTGCAGGCATTCAACCGGTACAGCTATGTACTCAACCGACCGCTGAATCTTGTAGATCCATCGGGGTACAATCCAGAGCTGGTGATGCTTGCCCAAGATCTCAAGCAGGGAGCCCAACAGTTCGGCCCGAATCCGATTGGCGAAAGTCTGATCCTGACGGCGATTGTCGTGATCGCGATCAACGAGGTGTACGACTACTACAACAATACAACACCCGCCCCTCAGCCGCCCAACAATCCGGCAGTCCAACCTACTGTTCCACCCGGACCGACAAATCCCCTAATTAAGCCGCCGGGGACCGAGAATCAGCCCACGCCAGTTCAGTCGAACCCCAATCCGCAGACTCCGGCGGAGAAACGGCTCGATCCGAATACGGTGCAGAATTCGCAGGGGGACACGGTCAAAAACACTCCTCCGCCGGCGCAAACGAAACCTGATGCGCCGAAGGAAGAACCGAAAAAGGACGAGGCGAAGAAGGATTTGAGCGAGAAGTCCGATTCGAAGGAAGCTGCTGCGGATGCGGCGAGTTCCAAAATAGAGAGAAAGTCGAGCGCGCAGATCCGGAAAGAGTGGGAAGCTGCCAATGGTCAACCATGGCCTAAGGACCCGGAAACTGGCCGAAACCAAGACGTAAGCCACGAAACGCCGTTGGCTGACGGCGGGACCAACGACTTAAGCAATATCAAACCAAGACCCCACAACGAGCACGTGCAACGGCACAAAGATGCAGGTGACTTCAAACGATGGGGCGCCAATCGTCCACTGCAGACCGACCAGCCGAATACCTAGCACTCGACGCATGAACAAAGAACAGTTCCAAGATGAGAGCGCTATCATTGGTGATAGCAGCGATGATACCCAGCTGCTTCGTGGGATGGCGGTGGCAGCGAGGCAATATCTACAGGGCTTTCGTTGGTGCCCTCCGGTCGAGCGGTTGCGTTTGGCGTACGGCATAGGCGACGTTGTCGCCATTTTCTACGTCGAGTTCTCGCGACCCATTGACGGAGGCGATACCGCTCTCTGGGTCGTTGTTGGCGACCTCCCGAGTGCCTATCTCGTAACAGACGTAATCGATTCTCCACGAGTTGCCCTTGAGTCATACTGCAATCTGATGGACGACTGGATCAACGCGGCATTGGGTGCTGCTCCTCTCGACAGTGCATTTCCGGTGGCAGTTGCTCCCACACGTGAAAATGCCGAGAGGCTGAAGACGAGAATCGCGTACCTGCGGAAGAGCATAGTCCCAAACGTCCCCTGACAAACGTTCACCAACCGGTCGGTTGCTGAACGGCTCGGGCTTCAGAGATGAGCTGGGCCCGGTTTTCGGGGGGGGCTTTTTGAACGTCCGTAAGCTTGCCCGGGCGATGGGGGCGGACGGAGCGATCAAAGGAAATGATGACGAGGTGATCTGCCCTCACGTCGATGTATGAGGTGGCGAGG
>JAGVUB010000161.1 GCA_019136515.1 Verrucomicrobiota bacterium | reverse complement strand
GTGAAGGCTGTCAACGCCGCCGCCGCCGCCGCGCTGGGCATCAACCGCGCCGCCCGCACCACCTGCGTCAAGCCCGAGGGCACCTCGTCCCTCGTTCTCAACGCCGGCTCCGGCATCCACCCGCACCACGCCCGCCGCTACTTCCGCCGCGTCCAGGCCAGCTCGAACGACCCGATCTACCGCTGGTTCAAGCGCAACAACCCGCACATGTGCGAGAAGTCCGTCTACAACGAGGGCACCGAGGTCATCACCTTCCCGGTCGAGGCCCCGCCGCACGCCCTCCTCAAGGACGATGTGCCCGCCCTGCGCCTGCTCGAGTACGTCCGCCTCGTCCAGGAAAACTGGGTGCAAGGCGGCCGCGCGGTCACCACCTACACCGACGCCCACCACAACGTCTCCAACACCATCACCGTGCAGGCCGGCGAGTGGCCCGCCGTCGCCGACTTCATCTGGGAGAACCAGCACGCCTTCACCGGTGTTGCTCTCCTCGGCGCCAGCGGTGACAAGGACTACCGCCAGGCCCCCCGCGAGGCCGTTGCCGGCCGCGAGGACATCCGCAAGTGGAACAGCCTGCACTACAACCCGATCGACTACGCCAAGGTCCCCGAGAAGGAGGACCACACCGCCGGCCACGAGTCGCGCGGCGCCGCCACCGCCTGCGCCGGCGGCAAGTGCGAGCTGGTCTGATTTCCGGCATCACTCCGCAGGGCGCGACCCAGGTCGCGCCGGAGACTCATCCCCGCAACCGATAGCCTCAAACCCGATCGACCCACCCACACGAAGGGCGGACGCTTCCCACGGCGTCCGCCTTTTTATTTGGCTGGGGTGGGCCGGTTGGTGGCGCGAGCCGGTATCCCCCGGATCACCCCGGTCGTCCACGATCACGGCGCGTTGCTGGGTGTGTTTGGGCGCCGACGCGGCCGCATCTGTCCCGGTCGGATATCGGGGGTGTCTGCCGGCTAGAACTCGACGTCGCGGCAATGCAGCTCGAGCTCGCGGCAGATCTTCTCGACCTGCTCGGGTTCGAGCGGGGTGGCGGTACGCTCGTTGACGGCGTGCAGGACCTGCTTGTGGTTGACGACTTCGATGAGGCCGCGGCCGGTGATGTCGACCCACCAGCCCGGGACGGTGAGCAGCGGGTAGGCTTGGATGCGATAACCGGTCGTCTGCATGAGCCACTTCGTGAAGCTGGCGGCCTCGCCTTCGAGATTCGCGACGGTGTCGCGATCGGGCCCCCACGGCCAGACGATGTTCTTGCCATCGAAGGTGACCTCGTGGTCGCGCTGCGCGGTCTTCGCGGTCTCGCGCTGGCGCGGCTCGCACTCGATCACCGTCACGCCGTTGGGGCCGACAACCACATGGTCGAGGTCGACGTCGGACTCGACACCGTGGATGGCGACATCGTGGAAAAGGCGGAACCCCAGTGGCAGGAGCGGGGCGAGTTCCTCCGCCACGGCGCGTTCGCCGAGGTAGCGCAGCTCGAGAGTGCGCCGTGCAACGAGCCGGCGATAGACATGGCGACCGGCGAAATAGAGCAGCGCGAGTTCGGCGGCCCAGCCGAGCGTCGTGACGATCACGTGTGGCAGTCCCTGCATCAGTGGCACGTAGAGGAACAGCACCATCCCGAGGAACAGCGGCAGCAGCACCGCGGCGAGGAGCAGCAGCGGCAGGGTGGCTTCGATCCGGCGCAGCGCACGCAGGGAGAGCTCGCCGGGACCGCGCAGCAGTTTGAACTCCACCGGCGGGCGGCGGTGGCGCGTGGTGCGCTGCCAGTGGAACAGCGCCGCACCTGCGGCGGCGAGGACCACGCAATAACAGAGTAAGCCCGAGGCGAGAGAAGGGTTCATGCGAACGTCCGTGTTGAGATCTTGGGCAGCGTCGTGCTCCAGTGGATCGGGACGCAAACCCGCAGCGACGATGCGACGGAACCAAACGTTTTTTTGCCGGTTCGGCGGCCGGTCCCAGGGCTGCTCCGACACGACTTCCCCCAAAGAGAGCACGTCCTCGATGCTGACGATGGTGCGCCCCCGCCAGAGGGTTTTCCCGGGGAGGGGATCGGTGTCGGTCGCGCGGACCCACGCCTGCCAGACCAGCTCGGTGCAGTAGATGCGGTCGGGCGTGGCGAGGGAGAAGGCCGGGTCGAACGGAGTATGCGCGAGGACGGCACCACGCACCGCCGCGATGAAGAGTCCGAGCGGGGCGGGCGCGAGCCGGGGGCGGCGTATTTCCACCGCCGAGGCATCCTGCAGGAACGCCTCCAGCGGCTCCGCCTCGGTGCGGCCGTGGCCGGTGAAACCGTTGGCGCTGGCGTGGGCCACCAGCCAGGTGTTCCCGGTGCGGAGCAGTATGCCCACGTGCGAGAAACGGTGATCGTGCGCCGAGGCCTCGGCGAAGAGCTCGGACCAGAGCCCGTGGCCGCGCCGGAAGACGAGGTCGCCTTCGTGGAGCGCGGAGACGGGGATCACGGGCGGTGCGGCGGCCGGCGCCCCCGCGGGGCGGGGCCGCAAGTGCAGCATGAGCGCTGCGGCCAGCGCCACCAGCAGCAGACTACTTGCGCACTTCCACCTGCCAGCGGCCATCGATCTTCACCAAGTCGATCTTCTCCTCCTTGCCCTTGTCGTCCTTGAACCGGACGGTGGCGCGGTTGCCGTCGATCTTCTGCTCGGTGACGACGAACTTGAAATCGGGCTGAGCCTGCACGGCGCCCATCGAAACCGCGAAGTCGAGCATTTGGGCGGTCGATTGCGTGCAGTATTTCTTGGCGGTGGCCACGTCGCCCTTGGCGAGGGCGACGGTGAATCGCTCGGCGGTGGCGGAGGGCGCCGGGCTGCAGCCGGCGAAGCCGAGGAGCGCGAGGGCGAGGAGCAGGACGGGGAGGAGGCGTTGGCGCATGGGGCGAGGGCCGAAGAGGTGGGTTGGGGCGGGGTGGGCGGAGACAAACCGGGCCCGGGGCGGATGGCAATCGTGGAGACGGGATCAGGCCTTGCACCGCCGTGGCGCGGGCGACACAACCGCCCGTTTCCCTCATGAACTGGATCCTGGCCAGCCTGGTGGCGGCGCTCTTCCTCGGCCTCTACGAACTGTGCACGAAACACGCGGTGCGCGAGAATGCCGTCGTGGCCGTGCTCTTCCTGAGCTCGGTGTGCTCGGCCACGGTCTGGACCGGCCTGATGGTCTTCGCGGCGCTCCGGCCCGGGGTCCTGCCGTCGGCGCTCACGACGGCGCCGCTCGGCTCGCTCGGCCACCTTCAGCTGGCTGGAAAGTCGGCGCTGGTGGCGTCGTCGTGGATGTTTACCTACTTCGCGATGAAACACCTGCCGGTCTCGCTCACCTCGCCGATCCGGGCGACGGGCCCGATCTGGACGATCGCCGGGGCGTTGGTGGTGCTGGCGGAGCGACCGACGCTGCTGGAGTGGCTCGGCATCGCGACGACGCTGGCGTCGTTCGTGGGACTGTCGTTCGCGGGGCGAGGGGAGGGGATCGACTTTCGGAGCAACCGCTGGATCGGCTTCATGGTGATGGGCACGCTGCTCGGTGCCGTGAGCGCGCTCTACGACAAGTACCTGCTCGGCACGGTGGGCCTGTCGGTGCCGACGGTGCAGGCGTGGTTTTCCGTGTACCTTGCCGCGTTTTTCCTGCCGCTGGCGATCGGCTGGAAGCGGCGCTGGTGGCCGCGCAACGAGTTCCACTGGCGCTGGAGTATCCCCGGCATCGCGGCGATGCTGCTGGTCTCCGACTACCTCTACTTCGGGGCGCTGCAGGACCGCGACGCGCTGGTCTCGCTGGTCTCGAGCCTGCGGCGCGGGAGCACGTTGGTGGCCTTCGCCGGCGGGCTGTATTTGTTCGGCGAGCGCAACGGGCTGCGGAAGCTTCCCGCGGTGCTCGGGGTGCTGGCGGGCATCGTCCTGACGGTGTGCGGCCGGGCGCGGTGAGCCGCCCGACGACCGCCCGCGCAGGGGAATGGGTGTATCGAAGAACTCAGTCCGCCACCGGCGGCCGCCGACTTCTGCTCTCGCGCGCGACAGCGGTGTTGACATCGCCGGCGCGGCCCTGTCTATCTGCCCGCTTCTATTTTTCGAACCCAGCGCCCGCTTCAGATCCGGCGACCCTGTTCCAACCCGCATTGCGGATGGGGCTGCCGCCCACTGAAAACGACATTCGTCACAGGAGGCAAAAAAACTTCTTGCACGGTGTTGGGGCATTCCACAGCGTCCGCCTCTTTTCCCTTATTTTCCTCCTTCTTCGTCCATGCCTACGATCAACCAACTCGTGAGAAAAGGTCGCCGGAAGGTCCGTGCGAAATCCAAGTCGCCGGCCCTCGACCGCAATCCTTTCCGCCGTGGCGTCTGCGTGCAGGTCATGACGCGCACGCCGAAGAAACCGAACTCCGCGATCCGCAAGGTCGCCAAGGTTCGCCTCACGAACGGGACCGAAGTCATTTCGTACATTCCGGACGAGGGCCACAACCTTCAGGAGCACTCGATCGTGCTCGTGCGTGGCGGCCGCGTGAAGGATTTGCCCGGTGTCCGTTACCACATCGTTCGCGGTACCCTTGACGCCGTCGGCGTCGAGAAGCGTCGCCGTAGCCGTTCCAAGTACGGCGTGAAACGTCCCAAGGAAGCCAAGAAAGCCTAACTTACGCCATGTCACGCCGTCGTAGAGCGACCAAGCGCCCGGTTCAGCCGGACATCCGCTATCAGAGCACCCTCGTCTCGCACCTGATCAACGCGATCATGGAGAGCGGTAAGAAGAGCGTTGCGCAGCGCATCGTTTACGGTGCCTTCGAAAAAGCCTCCGAGAAGCTCGAGAAGGGCAACCCGGTTGAGATTCTCACCGGTGCCCTCGAGAACGCCCGTCCCCGCATCGAGGTGAAGAGCCGCCGCGTCGGTGGCGCCACCTACCAGGTGCCGGTGGAGATCGCCTTCGATCGGCAGGAGTCGCTCGGCATCCGCTGGGTGGTCGATGCCGCCTATGCCCGCAAGGGGACCTCGATGCGCGATGCGCTCGCGGCCGAGATCGTCGACGCCTACAACAACACCGGCACGGTGGTGAAGAAGAAGGACGACGTCCACAAGATGGCGCAGGCCAACCGCGCCTTTGCCCACCTGCGTTGGTGAGCAGCACGCACCCGACCGACATGTCCATCACGATCGTCACGGAGAAATCCAAGCTTTCCGCCGCCAACGCCCCGGCCCGTCCCGCTCCCATGGAGTGGACGCGCAACATCGGCATCGCGGCCCACATCGACGCCGGCAAGACCACCACTTCCGAGCGCATTCTCTTCTACACCGGCACCGTCCACAAGATGGGCGAGGTGCATGAGGGCTCCGCGGTCACCGACTGGATGGAGCAGGAGCGCGA
>JAGVUB010000144.1 GCA_019136515.1 Verrucomicrobiota bacterium | reverse complement strand
CGCGCGGATCAGCTCTCCCAGTCCAGGATCAGCTTTCCGGGCTCGCCGGCTGCGGCGCGGTCGAAGGCTTCGCGGAAAGCGGCGATCGGCAGGCAACGGCTGATCACGTGGGAAACGTCGAGACCACTCTGGAGCGCCTGGGTGAGGCGCTCCCAATCGGGCACATTGTCGCGCGCGTCGAGGCCGTATACCGAGAGCTGCTTGGTAAGCAGCGGCTGCAGATGGAGGCATGCGTCGTCGAACGGGGCGCCGAGGAGGGCGAGTTGGCCGCTATGGCGCAAGTGCGTGAGCAGGTCGCCGAGGGCGGTGCTGCGCCCCGTGGTGTCGACGCCGAGGTCGAACCCATCGCTGATGCCCAGCTCGCGCCGGAGGGTGTCGAGCGAGGCATCGCGTGTGTCGACGATGCGAGCGACGCCGAGCGAGGCGGCCAGGGCGAGGCCCGCGGGCTGGGAGTCGGCGACGACCACGTTGCGGGCGCCGGCGTACTTGGCGATGGTGGCGGCCATGCAGCCCTGCGCATTGGTGCCGGTGATCAGCACTTGGGCGCCGAGCAGGTCGAAGCGCCGGGCGATGCGCACCGCTTGGCCGAGGGGCACGAAACAGGCGAGAATATCGAGCGGGAGGCGAGGGTCGGCGTGCCAGACCGAGCCTTGCGGCAGGCAGACGTAGTCGGCGAAGGCCCCATCGCGATCCTGGCCGAGGCGATGGGCGGATGCGCAAAGGTGGTGGTGACCGGCGAGGCAATGCCGGCAGGTGCCACAGGCCACGCAGGGCTCTCCGATCACGCAATCGCCGAGGTGGAGATCCGTGACCCCGGGACCCACGCTGGCGACGAGACCGACAAACTCGTGGCCGACGATCACCGGCGGCCGGACGGTGCGCTGGGCCCAGGCATCCCACCGGTCGATCGAAGCGGCGGCGGCGCTCAGGGCGGTTCGTTTCACCCGGATCAGGACCTCGCCGGGGCCGGGCGCGGGCACGAGGGCCTCGATGAGTTTGAGGCCCGGGGCGGCGGCGGTCTTGGCGAGAGCCCGCATCGTCTTGGGCACGGTGTTTCGGTGGGCGTAGATGTGGGGCATGACGCTGTTGCCTCGTATCGGCGTCGCCGGCGGTGGCTTAACTGGGGCGACGGAAAACGAGGAATTTCGCTCAAGTCGGCCACGCGGACCGGGCGCGACCGAGAGCCTCACCGTCGACGTGAAAGTGCGGGCGAGCTCGCCCGGCGTAGCCGGAGCCCGCGCTCGGCGGCGTGACCACGGGCGCAGGCGGCACGGAATCCCGGTGGCTTCGGCACGAAACGCGGCCGCTGGTCTCGCTCGGACTCAATCGCGGGCGGAGTCGCACTGCGGCAGGTAGAACCGGAAACAGCTGCCCGCCCCGGGGCGGCTCTCGACGACGACCGCGCCGTTGTGGGCGCGCGCGATGCCGAGCACGACCGCCAACCCGGTGCCGCGGCCGTGGAATTTGGTGGTGAAGAACGGATCGAAGATCCGCTCCAGGTCGCGTTCGCCGATGCCGCCGCCGTCGTCCGCCACGCTCAGGCAGGCGTAGTGCGGGACCTGCGGTGCGAAATCGAGCGGCACACGGTGCGCCGTGGGTATCTCATCGGCGGCGACAGTGCCGATTGCGACGCGGATCTCGCCACCGGCGGCGGGCAGGGCTTCCGCGGCGTTGGCGAGCAGGCAGAGCAGCGCGCGCCGGATCTGGGCGGTATCGGCGGCGACGCGCGGGCCGCTCTCCGGCAGGTCGGCGGCGAGCGTGGCGCCGGGCGGCAACCGGCCGCGGAACTGCGCCACGGCGGGGCGGCAGGTGGCGGTGAGATCCAACTCCTCGCGTTCGCCGTCGGACTGCCCGAGATAGGTGAGCATCAGCGACCCGATCTCCGCGGCCTGGCGGGCGGAGCGGTCGGCTGCGGCGAGGATCTCGTGGGAGGACGGGCTGTGGGGGATCTCGAGCCGCACCATCTCCAGGCCCATGAGCACGGTTTGGATCTGGTTGTTGAAATGGTGCGCGATGGCGGCCGCCATGCGGCCGAGACTCTCGGCCGTCTGCAGCTGGCGATGAAGCTCCTCCATCCGCCGGCGCGCAGTGATGTCACGGGCGATACCGAGCAGGCCGGTCACCCGGCCGTCCTCGCGGATGGCGCGGGCGCTGATCTCCACCGCGATCGGTGCTCCGGTGGCTGCGCGCAGCCGGGCCTCGAAGTGCGAGGCGGGGGCCGTGACGGGTTGCCGGGCCTGGTCGAGGAACAAGGCCACGGCTTCGGGCGTGGCGAACAGGTCCCCGAGCGCGAGCGGCTCGGCGGCGGAGCGGCCGGTCAGGCGTTCGCCGGCCGGGTTGCAGGAAAGGATCCGCCCGGCGAGGTCGGTTGAGAAGATGAAATCGCTGGCGTTCTCGACGATCTCGCGGTGGCGCGCATCGAGCGCAGCCTGCCGGGCCAATTGCTCGCGGATGAGGGCGGTCTGCCGCGCGAGCTGGCGACGCATCACCACCACCCACACCACCCCGGCGCCGAGGCAGACACCGATGAAACCGAGCGCGGCGAGGGCGCGGCCGGGGGTCCACCACGGCGGCTGGGCCTCGACGACGAGGTCGGCGGGGGTGCGCAGATGGATGGAGAACGACGTGGGTTCGTCGTCCTGGTCGTAGTCGAGCAGGTAGAGACCGGTGACGCCGAGGCGGGCGCCGAGGCGCAACCGGTCCGCGGAGACGATGGGCAACGCGCCGGGGTACACGACTTCGACGGGCACGCCGCCGGCATCGAGCAGCAAGCGGGTGTCGCCGCGGCGGACGGTGAGATTGGTGAGCTGGCCGGAGAGGGTGACGAGCCGCTGGTCGAGTGCGACGTCGACCCGCGGGCGGGCGGGGAGCCGTTGCGGCATCGGGACGGGGCCGGGACCGAGGCGGCGGAACACGGCGCCGCGCAGCACGGCGCGGGGACCGCGGCGACCGGGCACGCCGGCGACCTCGATCCGGTCGCCCGGCTGGAGCGGGTCCGTCTCCTGGCCGAAGGCGCGCACCACCCCCGAGTCGTTCTGGAGCACGACGGAGTGTCCGGGCCGGTGGAGCAGCACCGTGCCGCGCAGGCGCAACTGCTGCATCTCCAGCGTCTCGGGACGGTAGCGGGCGAGGTTGGCGATCGACTCCTCGGGTACGGCGAACGGATCGGGCGGCGGCGCCGCCACGATGGTGAGTTCGGCGGCCGAGGGCGTGTAGAGGAAGACGCCGCCGATGCGGTTGTCGGGACCGATCCATGACTGGCACACGCCGCGGACCGCCACGTAGGCGCCAGCCTCGGCGGTGACCGGGGCGGACTGCGGGATGCTGACGGTGATCTCACCGGTGGCGGCGGTGAGAAAGAGGCGCAGCCAGCCGCCGAGCGCATCGATCTGGCGCAGGCGGCCGCGCATCTCGACCCACTGGGCGTCTTCCGCGCCGGCGAGCGCGTCGGTCAGGCTGATCGGACGCGGGGGCGGCAGCGGCTGTGCCCCCGTCACGGCGATGTGGACGGCGCGGACGCTGGTGACGGGGTTGCCGGCGCTGGTGCACCCCTGCACCGCCACGGTCGCGCCCACTGCCGGCAACGGCGCATCGCTCGCCTCGGGCCAGACCAGCACGCCGCCGGAGTCGTCGTGGAGGTAGAAGACCTGCGAGTCGTGATGGGTGAAGGTGACGACCCCGCGCAAATCGACCGGATGGCCGGCGCCGGCCGGTCCCGTCGGGAGCCGGCGTATCTGTCCGACCCGGTTGAGCGATCCGGTGTTGGGAGCGGTGTCGGCGGCGAGAATCCGCACCTCGGCCAGCGACGGAGTGAACAGGAAGAAGCCGCCGATGTCGGCGGTCCCGGCCGTCGTCCAGAGCCGGCACACGCCGCGGACTTCCAGGTCGACGCCTTCCGGCGCCTCGAGCCGTGTGGCGGAGGGGATGCTTACGCTGAACTCGCCCTGCGGGGTACCGAGGGTCAACCGCTGCCAGTCGCGGAAGGATTCGTTGTGGAGCAAACGGCCGCGGAGGCGCACCCACTGGTCCTCCCGTTCGGCGCCGAGGGCCTGCAGATAGGTGATCTCGGGGGCGAAGGGCAGCGGGGCGTTGCCTTCGGGGGTGAGGCTCCGGGCCTGCACCCGGGGCAGGTGCGGACCGGGCGCGACCAGACCGGCGAGGGTGAGCACATCGCCGGGGCGCGGCCGGGGCGTGTCGTTGTCCAGCAACTCCACCGCAACCTGGCTGGTGCCATCGTGGAGAAACAGGAGCGGCTCGGAGGGATGCGCGAAGGTGACGACGCCCCGCAGGCGGACCGGCGCCGGTGCGCCGATCGCACTCGGTTGGGCTTGGCGAACCGCGTCGGCCGTAAGGAGCGGCGACGCCGAATCCACCCCGGGCGTGGTGAGCGCCCCAAGGCCGACAAGCAGCAGCACCGCGGGGCGCAGCAGGCGGCGGAGGCGGCCGCGCCGGTTGTCGGCAGGAGAGTGACGAGACGGGGCAAACACGTGATGGAGACCCTTGTTATCGGCCGAAAGACCGCCGACTTGGGCGGTGGCGGCGAAATAGCGACTAACGCTCGCCAGGCGGAATCGCAAATACGGGAGCGTACCTTCACCCGGATGACGACGGGTGAGCCTCACCGCGCGGACCGATAGCGGTGCCGGGACTGGAGCGAAAGCTCTCGCGGCCTTCGTTGTTCGGCGGTGTGCAGCGAAGCCAGGCGACTTCCGCTACCGCAATCGTCGACGCAGCGTTCCCACTTCAGTCGTGCAGCTCGAGCTCGTGCACGCGCCAGAGGTACCAGGCCGCGATTGAGCGGTACGGGGCCCAGCGGCGGGCGTGCTTCTCAAGCACGGCGGGCGTGGGTTGGCGGCGCTGGCGGTGGAGTTTGCGGAATCCCTCGCGCACGCCGAAATCGCCGGTGGGTAGCACGTCGGGCCGGCCGAGGTTGAACATGAGCAGCATGTGCACCGTCCACGGGCCGATGCCGCGCACGGCGGTGAGGCGCGTGATGAGCTCGGCGTCGGAAAGCTTCCGCGCAGCGGTGGGCGTGGGCACGGTGCCGTCGGCGCACTTGGCGGCGAGATCGCGGATGGCGGCGAGCTTGTTGCGCGAGAGGCCGGCGGCGCGCAGCGGCTCGTCGGGCAGGGCGAGCAGGGCGGCGGGGGTGGGGCGGTTCCGCGGAAACAGCGCCTCGACGCGGGCGAGGATCGAGGCGGCGGCCTTGCCATTGAGCTGCTGGTACACGATGGCGCGCAGGAGCACGTCGAAGAGGCTGCGCAGGCGCTGCGGCGCGAGGTCGCAGGGGCGCGCGCGGTCGATCACGAGCGCGAGCTTGGGGTCCGCGGCGCGGAGGTGGGCGAGGGCGGTGGCGAGGTCGAAGAGGGG
>JAGVUB010000027.1 GCA_019136515.1 Verrucomicrobiota bacterium | reverse complement strand
CTCCGAGGACGGCTGCCGGGGCATCGGTGCAGATCGGTGCGCATCGGTGGCCAATGCTTCCGGTCCGCTGCGAGCGGAAGTTCTCGCGCAACGGCGCAGCGGCGCCACGTGCGGGGAACCGGCCTGGCACCACCCCGGAATCGACCGTGGCGAGCGTGGCGGCGTGAGCCCTTCGCCCGCCGCTTGGGGAGGGGGAAGGACGGGCGGGAGTATTTCCGATCAATCGATCCCTTCTCGCGCCACGGCGCGACGCTCAAACCGCGAGGTAGCCAGAAGGTATGAACGAGGCGGATCGCTGCGCCCCGCGTGCTCCGCGGCTCCGCGTGAGGCCGGATCGGGGCCGATGGCGGAAGGGGCTCACGCGGAGGCGCAGAGGACGCGGAGGCCGGTCCGTTTGCCGACGGTGATCGGTGCAGATCGGTGTCAATCGGTGGCCAATGCTTCCGGTCCGCTGCTTGGGCAGCGGCTACTATGGCTGCTCCTCGAGCAGCTCGGTGCCGGCGAAGAGTTTCTTGAGGAAGCGCAGGGCGGCGGGCTTGTCCGCGGGGTCGATGCCGAACTCGATCTCGTAGTCGTGGCGGCCCTCGAACTTCGTCGCCTTGGCGGGATCGAGCGCGATGCGCAACAAGGCGGGGCTGTACTGCAGACGCTGGATCACGTCGTAGCCGCTCCACATCTGGCCGTCGCACTCGAAGCGGATGTCGCCGAAGCGGCCGGGCTTGAGGTCCGCGCGCCGCTGGATCGTGAGGTAGTGGTCGTCGCTGGAGAGATGGAAGACCAGCAGGTCGTACTCGGAGGTCTCGGCGAGCAGGGTGGTGACGGCGAAGCGGATCATTCGGTGGGCGGTAGCCGGTAGACGGTAGGCAGTGGACGGTGGACAGTGGACGGTGGCCGGTTGCCGGTGGACGGTGGACTGTGGACGGTGAACAGAGGACGGATGGCGGAATACGGAGGGTGGTGAACGGCGAACTGGGACGGAGGACGGACGGCAGGTGACAGACGACAGAGGACAGACGACAGGTGACAGACGACAGAGGACAGACGACAGAGGACAGACGACAGACGACGGAAGACGGGAGACTGAGAATTTGGAACTCACGAGATCAGGAACGCGCGCTGGCGGACGCACCGCGCGGCGGTCCCCTCCGGAATTCCAGCGCCTAACTTCTAGCTTCTATCTTCTCGTTTCTGTGTCCGTCGCCGAACGCTCACTGGCTCGGCTGGGCGCCGGGCAGCAGGGCCCAGGAGGTGAAGAGGTAGCGGCCCTTGTCGTTGGACGTGAAATCGAACCGGCAGATGCCGTTGCTCGCCGTCACCTTGATGCCGGGGAGGCGGGGGAGGGCGTTCAGCATGTCGTGGAGCGAGCCGCTCTTCTCCCCGACCTTCAACGAGCCGACGATCTGCTCGACTTGGGCGACCGTCATCTTCGGGGTCAGCTGGGAGGCCTTGCGCACGGCCTCATCGACCTCGGCGGCGGTGAGCCCGGGCCGGGCGACCATCCCCTTCTCAGCGGGTTGTTCGGTCGCCGGCGATACGGCGGCGGCCGGTTTGGCCGAGAGCTGACCGGCGCAACCCAGGGCAAGGCTCACAGTGAGGAGCGTGTACAGGCGAAAGGCGTCCTTCATGGGCGCCAAACAAAGCAACGAGGGGACCCGAGTCGAGGCTTGTCCGCGGCTGGTTCGGCGGCGGCCGGCGTCACGCGCCGAGGCGTTCCAGCGCCGCGCCTTCGTGCACCCACCATCCCGGCGAGGTCTGGCTGACGGTCCGGGCGAGGGCGTGTCCCACGGTTTTCGCGGCGATGGGCCGGTACTTCCGCCACGGGCCGCGGCACGGCAGCGCCCACAACCACGCCAGCGCGCCGCCGATCCGCTCGGCCGGGCGCGACTCCGCCCGCTGCCCGAGCAGGAGCGACGGGTGCAGCACGTGCACGGTTGGCAGCGCCAGCCCACGCAGCGCCAGTTCCAGTTCACCCTTCACCCGGTTGTAGAAGATCCGCGATGACGGGTCGGCCCCGATCGCCGTCACTACCGCGAAGACACCCACCCCGGCCGCTTGGGCCGCTTGCGCGAGCCGCAAGGGATACTCGCCGTCGACCTCGCGAAAGGCCGCCTGGCTGCCCGCGCGCTTGATCGTGGTGCCCAACGCGCACAGCACGGCGTCGGGGCGTTCGCGCGCCAGCGGCTCGGCGAGATCGTCGAACCGGCTCGTTGCGAGGAAACGTTGCTTGGGGTGCGTCGTCGCCGGGGCGCGGCGCCCCACGACCACGACGGCGCCCACGTCCTGATCGGCCAACAACGCCGCGAGGCACGCCCCGCCCACCAGCCCGGTCGCGCCCGCCAGCCAGATCGTCGTTTTCATCGATCGAGGCGTAGCTCCGTGCCCGGGGTGTCGTCAACGTCCGCCAGCCCCGGCCTGGCGCGCCCCAGCCGGCCTATGGCGCCGTCGCCCGCACCTGCTCGATGGTGCAGCCCTTCTTCTTGAGCGCCTCGAGGAGGCCATCCTTGCCGGCGAGGTGGGCGGCGCCGACGAGGATGAACTCCTTGGGTTCGCTCGCGAGCATCGCCTCGATCTTCGGCAGCCAGGCTTGGTTGCGCCGCACGATCAGCGAAGTGTAGATCGAGGGAAACTTCGTGCGCATCTCCTCCGACATCAGCTTGTCGAGCTGGGCGAGATCGCCGGCACGCCATGCTCGCTCTCGTGCCCCTCGCCGAGATGGGTGACGAACCCGATCTGCTGCTCGACCGTCTCCAGCGCGCCGAGGCGTTTGCCCGCGGCGGTCGCCTTCTTCTGGTACTGGACGTCGACGCCCTCGGGCGTGAAACCGAGCCGCTGGATCTCCACCGAGGTGATGGTCATCATGAGCATCCACGGCTTGAACGCCTTGAGCTGGGCGGCGGGGAGATGGTTCCGGGCGCACCAGCCCGTGGTCGCCCGCCAGGCCTCCGGGGAAAGGACGGTGTCGAGCGTGGTGCCGTCGGTGTACATGGCCTCGGCCATCAGCATCTGCTGGACCTCGGGCGACTGGAGCTTCGCGATGTCGGTCTCGAAGCAGACCGTCTTTGCCGCGGCGAACGCGGTGTCGAACTCGGGCGGGAGCGGCAGATCGGAGGCGCGCAGGAAATGGCAGGTGCCGCCGAGGTAGAGCGTCTGCCCGCCGCGGGAAATCTTCCAGACGGACGACTGGGCGAGCAGCGAGGCGGTGGCCAGGAGGGCGGTGAGGAAAGCGAGCAGCGGTCGTATCATGAGAGTGGTGTAGAAGGGCGCGTGGGGCGGGCGGCTGAGCGGAGCGCAACACTCCGCGGGGTCACTGGCAAGTGCGGCCGCGGGTTCCCGGCGACCGGGCCGCCTCTGTCACGACGCAGGGAAAGGGGCGAGGGTGGCGGCGACGCGGCCGAGGAGTTCCCGGGCCTCGTAGGGCTTGGCGAGGGCGGCGTCGAACCCGTGTTCGGCGGCGGCGAGGAAGGTCGGGTCGTCGGTGCGGCCGGTGGTGAGGACGAGGCGTAGTTGCGGATCGAGGGCGCGGAACCCGGCGAGGATCTCCTTCGCGCCGAGCTCGCCGGGGACGGTGAGGTCGAGGAGCGCGAGCCGGAAGGGGTGACCGGTGTCCTGCGCGGCGCGGGCCAGCGCGAGCGCTTCGCGGCCATTGGCGGCGGTGGCGACCTCGTAGCCGGCATGCAGCAGGGTGGTGGCGGCCATGCGGCGGATGGCCACATCGTCGTCGAGCACGAGCACCCGCAGTGCCTCCGGCGACGGGGCGGCGACGGGAGCCGGGCTGCCGCCGGATTCGTCGGCGGGGCGGTCGGAGGCGGCGGCGGGCAGCCAGAGGCGGAACGTGGTCCCGTGGCCCAGGGACGACTCCACCTCGATGCGACCACCGTGGCGGCGGATGATCGAGAAGACCGTGGCGAGGCCGAGGCCGTTGCCGGTCTTCTTGGTGGAGAAATACGGGTCGAAGATCTTCGGGAGCGAATCGGGCGGGATGCCGGTGCCGGTATCGGAGACGGTGATGCGCAGGTAGCGGCCGGGCGCGAGATCGGCGCGGAAGCCGGCGGCGAGGCAGGCGTTGGCGAGCGCGATCCGGAGCACGCCGCCCGCGGGCATGGCCTGCGCGGCGTTGATGGCGAGGTTCTGCACGACCTGCCCGATCTGCACGCGGTCGATGTCGGCGAGCCAGAGCGCGGGCGGAAACTCGAACTCGGGGCGCACCGCCGGATCGTGGAGCGCGAGCGAGACGGACTCCCGGACGAGTTCCGGCAGGCTCACGGCGGCGCGGGCGGGAGTGCCGCCCTTGGTGAAGATGAGAAGCCGTTGCGTGAGGTCGCGGGCGCGGAGGGCCGCGAGTTCGGCGTCGGCGAGGCTGGCCGCGAGCGGATCCCCGTCGTGTGCTTCGAGTCGGGCGAAGCTGAGGTTGCCGAGGATGCCGGTGAGGAGGTTGTTGAAGTCGTGGGCGATGCCGCCGGCCAGCAGACCGAGCGACTCGATGCGGTGGGCCTTCTGGAGGTCGGCCTCGAGTTTCGCCTGATGCTCCACTTGGGCGCGGATCTGGGCGGTCTGGTGGGCGACCCGGGCCCGGAGCACCGCGAGCCAGCCGACGATGGCGCCGGTGAGGAGGAGCAATCCGCCGCCGGCCCAGAGCGTCCGCTCCAAGGTGAGCACCGACGGGGGCTCGAGCAGGGTGATGTCGGCGGCGGTGCGCAGGCGCAGCGTGAAGTCGATCGGCTGGCGGTACTCGTCGTAGATCACCCGGTACACGCCGCGGAGGGCGACGACGGCCCGATCGGGGCAATGGGCGGGGTCGAGTTGGGCGGCGATGAGGGCGTCGAACCGGCGTTTGCCGGACTGCAGGGTGACGACGCTGCCGGAAGGTTGGTGCAGGGTGGCGACGACGCTGCCGCGGATCTCGACGAGCCGGCCGTCGAGCGCGGCGTCGACGGGGTCGGCTTGCTGGATCTCCACGACAGCGGGCGGGCTGCCGGTGCCGGTGCGGCGGTAGGCGGCCTCGCGCAGCACCATCCGGCTGCCCTCGGTGCCGGGCAGGCCGACCACCTCGACGCGGTCGCCGGGTTGCAGCGGGGCGGTGTCGCGGGAGAGGACGAGGAGGGTGTCGGTGCCGTCCTGCAGGCAGAGGTAGCGGCCGGGTTCGTGGTGGAGGACGGTGCCGAGGGTGCAGATACGACGCAGGGTGGGGTCGGTGGGGCCGAACTCGCGCAGGCCGGCCAGCGAGCGGACGGGCAGGGCGAAGGGATCGGCTGGGGCGCCTTGCTCGATCTCGATGCAGGCGGGGTCCGGCACGAGGAGGCGGACGCCGACCAATTGGCGGCGGGCATTGGCGGACACGGCACACACTCCGCGTAACGAAAGGATGGAGCCAGGGGTGGCCGCGAGCCGGGCGGCGGGGGGCAGGACGGCGGTAAACTCGCCGGAGGCGGTGGTGAGGTCGAGGAGGACCTCCTGCGGGGTCTGGCGCACGGCGCGCAGATAGGCGTGGGCGAGGACCCAGTTGCCGTGGAGGTTGCCGCCGAGCAGGTCGGCGAGGGTCGCCGGGCGCGGGTCGGGCGAGCCGAGCGGGTTGCTCCACACCAGCTGGCTCGCCGCCAGGAGGGGGGCGAATGCGCCGCGCGCGGTGCGCCCGGCGACGCGGACGGTGCATGGCAGGACGGGCGGGAGCTGTGCCGAGGGCGGCAGACTGACCTCGATGCCACCGGAGACGTCCTGGAGGAAGATGGTGCGCCGGTCGGGGGCCATCCAGGTGGCGATGCCGAAGAGCTGGACGGAATACCCGCGGTCGGCCGCCTCGGGTTCGAGCGCCAGCACCTGATCGGCGAGGCGCAACGGCTCCTCGGCGCTGCCCGATGGACCGGCGGCGCCGGGCCGGTCGGCGAGGGGGCGGACACGGGCGTTGCGGAGGCGGCGGTGGATGCCGGCGGTCTCGGGGACGCCGACGGCCTCGAGTGTGGTGCCGACCCGGATATTGTGGTTCTGGGCGGTGAGGACCTCGATCTGGCCGGTGGCGTCGCGCAGGGTGATGGTGGCGGCGGTGTTGTCGAGCGCGTGGACGGTGCCGATGAGATGGACGGCGCGGCCGCTGCTGCGCGGGGTTGTCTCCTCGATTCGGATCAGCGGCTCCTGGAAGGCTGCGTCCTCGCCGAGCGTGCTGCGCACCTCGACGGCGGCGAGCGATCCGACCCACAACGCGATGCTGCTGAGTTTGCCCGCGAAATCGCGATGACCGACGTAGACGCCGGTGGCGCGGATGATCGTGCCGGCGAGGCGCGGGCGCTCGGCCTGCGGATCGATCCGGACCCGGATGGCGATGTGGAAACCCTCGGCGCTGGCCTCGAGCAGCAGGTGCGCGGGGTCGGGATCGCTCTGGCGGTCGATCACGGCCTCGAGGGTGACGAGCCGGTTGTTGTACTTTTCGAAGTCGGCGAGCCGACCGGTGGCGTCGAGCGGCGTGATGGCCGAGGGTTCCGGCAGCAGGGTGAGGCGGGCGGTGGCAAGCGAGACGCCGTGGACGGGAACGATCTCGCCCTCGGCCCGCACGCGTTGGCCGCAGCGGAATTGCGGGAAATCCTTGGCCGTGGGGATGAAGGTCGCGAGGCCATCGCTCTCGACCCAGAGCAGGTTCCAGTCGGGGTCCGAGTAGAGGACGTCGAGATCCCAGGCGAAGGCGCGGGCGGTCGTGGTCTCGGTGGTCGGGACGGCGTAGAACTCGTCGATGGTGCGGATCGGCGGTCGGGGGTCGGCGGCGACAGCGCTCGGCGCAAACGGTGCGGCCGACGCGAACAGGAGCACGAGCATCGCCAAGCGATGGCCTGTGATGGGCTGCGCGCGACGGGGGCGCGGCGCACGGGTTTTCGGAGTAGACATCGGGCGTGGAGGGGGGGACTCCAGTGTGTGGGGGGGCCGACGGTGGGATTTCATGGATCACTACGGGGGCGATGCAACCTTTCTGTGGCCCGCGGTCGGCGGCGATGCCCGCCTCGCCCGGTGAGGCGCCGGGATGGCAGCGATGCGGCGGGAGCGCCGGCGGGATGTATCGGCGGGAAGCGCCGCGTGGCACGGTGCGGGCGCGTTCGGCTGTTTTTCGCAGTTTACTCCGCCGCCCGGCGGACGATTTTCGGAGACGACATGATCGTCATCCACGATCCCGCGTGTGCGGAGTTCGGGAGCCCCGAGCGGCCCGAGCAACCGGCCCGGGTGACCAAGACCGCCGAGTTGCTGCGCGCCACCCATCCGGAGTGGGAATGGCAGCTGCCCGGAGCGGCCGAGGAATCGACCATCCTGCTCGCGCACGACGCCGCGTTGCTCGCGCGGCTGCGCAAACCCGAGGAGTTCGACGCCGACACGCCATACTTCGACCGCATCGCCGAGCACGCGGTGCGCTCGGTGGGCGGGGCCCTCGCGGCGCTCGACCACGCGCTGGCCGGCCGGCGGGCGTTCTCGTTGCTGCGGCCGCCGGGGCATCACGCCACGCGCAACCGCGCGATGGGGTTCTGCTACCTCAACCAGGTCGCGATCGCGGCGCTCGAGGCGCGCCGCCGGGGCGTGGCGCGCGTGGCGGTGTGGGATTTCGACGCCCACCACGGCAACGGCACCGAGGAGATCCTCGCCGGTGTCGCGGGCACGCTCTACGTGTCCGTGCACCAGACGCCGTGCTACCCGGGCACCGGGCTGGCCGCGGAGGGCAACTGTCTCAACTTTCCGGTGGTGCCGCGGTTGCCGCGGGAGGCGCTGCTTGAGGTGATGCTCCAGTCGTGGAATGCGCTGCTCGCCTTCCATCCCGACCTGGTGCTCGTCTCCGCCGGGTTCGACGCCTACGCCCGCGACCCGGTGGCGCAGCTCACCTTCGAGCCGGCCGACTTCGGCAGCCTCGGCCGCTGGGTGCGTGAGTCTCTCCGCCTGGGCGACCCCGCCCGTGCCGCCGCGCTGAGCGGCCCGTACGCCTTTTCCGAACGTGTCCCATCCCGAATCCTTCACCCTCGTCTCCCAGCCCGACCAGCTCGGGCCGCTGCTGGCCGCGATCGACCGCGCGACCGAGGTGTCCATCGACACCGAGGCGGACAACCTTTTCCGCTACCGCACGCGCGTGTGCCTGATGCAGATCTACGCGGCGGGCGAGACGTTCCTGCTCGACCTGCTGGCGGAGGTTCCGCTCGACCCGCTGTGGGCGCGCCTCAAGCACAAGCACCTCATCATGCACGGCAGCGACTACGACCTGCGGCTCCTGTACGAGGAGTATGGTTTCGTGGCGACGTCGCTCTTCGACACCATGCTGGCGGCGCAGTTGCTCAACCGCCCGCGCTTCGGGCTGGCCTCGCTGCTCCAGGACCATTTCGGCGTGACGATGTCGAAGGAGGGCCAGAAGGCCAACTGGTCGAAGCGGCCGATCGCCGACAAGCTGCTCACCTACGCCACCAAGGACGTGCTCTACCTGCCGCGC
>JAGVUB010000167.1 GCA_019136515.1 Verrucomicrobiota bacterium | reverse complement strand
GCGTTCTCCGCAGCTCCGCGTGAGGCCGGATCGGGCCCGACAGCGGAAGCGCTCTCGCGGAGACGCAGGGTGCGCCGAGGCCGGGCTCGATGCGCTCACGCGCATCGCTACCGAGTCGGATGCGCTCACGCGCATCGCTACGGAGGAGGGCGCGCTGGTCGATCGCGCCCGTCGGCGGGATCACGCAGTTGGCGTCCCGCTCCACTCGGCCCGTGCCCGCCGCGACACGGTTCCTCTCGACGACCCACGTGCTGAGGACCTTGTCGGGCTGCTCGACGACGTCGCGCGTGATGGGAAAACGGGTGCGCCCGGTGTTGTGGCTCACCAGTTTCAGCCCGTGCTGGAAGTCGCGGAACTTCTCCTCGCAGAGCGCGCGGATGGTCTTGTCGGCCGCGAGGCTGGCGTCGATGAGCGCGGAGACGGCGTCGTCGGCGAAGAGCAGTTCGAAGCCGTGGTCCTGGTGAAAACGGGCGGCGAAGGCGGAGACCTCGGCGCGCAGGACCTCGTGCTGCCGGTCGGCGTTCTCGCGCAGGAGGTGCTGGAGCGCCTCGGCGGGGCGGGCGACGGTGGCGGCGTCGATGGCGAAGTTCTTGGTGGCGGTGGAGGGGAGCTCGAACTTGAAGTCGCGGAAGATGCGCTCGAGCACTGTCATGAGACCGCGGGCACCGGTGTTCTCGGCGGCGGCGCGTTGCGCGATCTCGTGGAGCGCGTCGCGGCCGATCTGGAAGTCGATGCCGTAGCCGGCGAAATCGGCGCGGTATTGCTGGAGGATGCTGCCCTCGGAGGTGGTGAGGATCTGCTCGAGATCCTCGGCGGCGAGGGCCTGGCAGGCGACGCGCACGGGCAGGCGCCCGACGAACTCCGGCTCGAATCCGTATGTGATGAAATCTTGGCTGGTGACCTGTGCGAGGTAGTCGCCCTCGGTGCGCTCGGCGCCGCGGGCGGCGCCGAAGCCGATGGCGGTGCTCTGCACGCGGCGTTTGATCTGGTCGGCGAGTTTGTCGAACGCACCGCTGACGATGAAGAGGATGTGCCGGGTGTTGATCTTGCGCGGGCGCGGCGGGCCGCCGCGTTGCATCTCCATCATCGCCTGCATCTGGCCGAGCAGGTCGGTCTGGCTGTGGAGGGAGACATCGGTCTCCTCCATGAGCTTGAGCAGGTTGATCTGCACACCGCGGCCGGAGACATCGCGGCCGGCGAGGTTCTGCGCGGCGGCGATCTTGTCGATCTCGTCGATGTAGATGATGCCGTACCGGGCCAGCTCGACATCGCCATCGGCCGCCTTCACGAGGTCGCGCACGAGGTCCTCGACATCGCCGCCGACATAGCCGGTCTCGGAAAACTTCGTCGCGTCGGCCTTCACGAACGGCACGCCGATGAGCTTGGCGATGCAGCGCATGAGGTACGTTTTGCCGACGCCGGTGGGGCCGAGGAGGATGATGTTCTGCTTGGCGTAGTCGCGCTCGCGCAGCTCGGGGCTGTCGAGGCACTGGCGCACGTGGTTGTAGTGGTCGCAGATGGCGACGGAGAGGATCTTCTTGGCGTCGTCCTGCTGGATGACGAAGCGGTTGAGGTGGTCGCGGATCTCGCGGGGCCGGAGGTTGAAGGCGCGGATGCGGCGGAGGATTTCGGCGTTGGCGTCGTCGAGCGTCGCGGCGGGTTTGGCGGAGCCGCCGCCGGGCGCGGGCTGGGGCGGGGGATGGGCGGCCATCATCTGGCGCACGGAGGCCTGCACCTGCGGATCTTTGAGGAGCTCCTGCACCTTGCGTTCGAGTTCCTCGAGAGGGTTTTTCGGGCCTTCGTTGCTCATGGCGGGAGAGTTTCGGCTTTCGGGTTGACGCAAAATGACGTCCAGCAATAGCTTACCGCACGTTTCACCCATAGACTTTCCGCAAACAGGAGACACGCACCATGTCGAACAACCTCACCAAGCGCGAGATCGTTCTGGAAATCTACCAGAAGACCGGGTTCCCGCAGAAGGAAGTGCAGCAGTCCGTGCAGATGGCCTTGGATATCATCCAGGACGCCCTCGCCTCGGGCCGCAACGTCGAGCTGCGCAACTTCGGCGTGCTGGAGGTCCAGGTGCGCAAGGCCCGCATCGGCCGCAACCCCAACAAGCCCGAGACCGAGGTCGTGATCCCGACCCGCGCCGTGGTGAAGTTCAAGTCGGGCAAGATCTTGAAGGCCAAGCTCAAGAAGCTGGAACTGAGCAAGGTGGACAAACGCGGCATCGTCCCGCCGCCCTCCGCCAACCCGTCCGCGCCGACCGCCTGAGCGGTCGCCGGAATGCTGGAGCCGGGATCGCCGATCCCGGCTTTTTTCCCGCCGGCTTCGCCGCCGGTCGTCCCGACCTTTTCAACCGTTCCCAGCGCCGCGCGCGCTCCGTTCCCACATGGCCCAGTTCCAGACCCTGCCGGGTTTCCGGGAGTTCTATCCCGAGGAAACCGCCCGGCGTAACCACCTTTTCCTCCTGTGGAAGCAGGCCGCCGTGGCCTGCAACTTCCTCGAGTACGACGGCCCCGTGCTGGAACCGCTCGAACTCTACAAGGCGAAGTCCGGCGAGGAGATCGAGCAGCAGCTCTTCTGCTTCACCGACAAGGGCGGGCGCGATGTCTCGCTGCGCCCCGAGATGACTCCGACGCTCTGCCGCATGGTCGGCGAGCGCGCCGGCGCGATGCGGCGCCCGATCAAGTGGTTCAACATAGGCGAACACTACCGCTACGAGCGCGCCCAGAAGGGCCGCCTGCGCGCCTTCTTCCAGTTCAACGCCGATCTGCTCGGCGAGGCCGGCCCCGAGGCCGAGGTCGAGCTGATCGCGCTGCTCATCTCGTGCATCTCCGCCACCGGGCTGACCGAGCGCGACTTCTTCATCCGCCTCAGCGACCGCAACCTCTGGTTCTACTACCTGCAGGCCATCGGCTACACCGAGGCGCAGGTGCCCGACGTGCTCGGCACCATCGACCGCCTCGAGAAACAGGGCGACGACGCCTTCAAGTTCTTCGAGGAGAAACACGGTCCGCTCGCGCCCGAGAAGCGCGCCGAGATCGTGTCGTTCACCAAGATCAACTCGCTGGCCGCCCTCGAGGAGCGTCTCGCGCCCGTGACCGCCGCCGGCGGCCCCGCGGCCGAAGCGCTCGCCGCCCGCCTCGCCGACTGGCGCACGCTGCTCGGCGGGCTCGAGGCGATGGGCTACGGCGCCTTCGTGCAGGTCGACCTCGGCGTGGTGCGCGGGCTGGCCTACTACACCGGGTTTGTCTTCGAGGCCTTCGACCGCAGCGGCGAGTTCCGCGCGATCGCGGGCGGCGGCCGCTACAACAATCTCGTCAAGAAGCTCGGCGGCCCGGATCTCCCGGCGGCCGGCTTCGCCATCGGCGATGTCGTCATCACCGAGATGCTCAAGTCGAAGAACCTCCTGCCCGAGATCGTCTCGGCGCCGGACATCTTCTGCATCATCGGCGGCCCGGCTGAGCGCAAGACCGCGCTGGCCGACATCCGCGCCCTGCGCGCCGCGGGCTATCGCGTCGAGTATCCGCTCAAGGACGCCGGCTTCGGCAAGCAGTTCAAGCAGGCCGACCAGAACAAGGCCCGCCTCGCCATCATCTACGGCGGCGACGAGCTCGCCCGCGGCGCGGTGAAGATGAAGCTCCTGGCCGACGCCACCGAACGCGAGATCCGCCGCGACCACCTGCTGCAAGCGGTGGGCGAGTTGCTCGGAAAAGAGTGACGCCAAGTAGGTCCAGTCTCCGACTGGACCCGCTGGGTTGGAGCTGTCCCCGCCAGCGTGATCCTGCAGCGGCCGGCCTTCCGCCGGCCCAACGCGCAGTCGCTCTTCGACGAGCGAACACTTTGACAACCATCGAACAGCCCACGAAACCCGGCCTCTTGCGCCGGGTGCTGCGCCTCATCGCCATACTGGCGGCGCTCTACGCACTCGCCTGCCTGGGCGCGCGCTGGATCTCGACCAAGTTGCTCTTCCCGGCGCCGCCGCCGACCTACGGCGAGACGCTGCCCGGGTTGGTGATGATCCCCGGTGCGGACGGGCAACGCTTCGCCGCGGTGCACCGGCCGAATCCACAGGCCAAGCACCTGATCCTCTATTTCCACGGCAACGGCGAGGATCTCGGTTCGGCCGCCCGCCAGATCGAGGAGCGCGCGGCGCACGGGTTCGCCGTGCTCGCCGTGGACTATCCCGGCTACGGGCTCACCGGGGGCGCGCCGAGCGAGTCCGGTGTCTACGCGGCCGCGGCTGCCGCGTACGGTTATGCGATCGGCCCGCTCGGCTGGCCGAAGGAGCGGGTCATCGCCAACGGCTTCTCGCTCGGCGGTGCGGCGGCGGCGTGGCTCGCCGCGCGGGAGCAGGTGGGCGGGGTGGTGCTGCAGAGCACGTTCGTGAGCGCCTACCGGGTGAAGCTCGACGCCCCGCTTGTGGTGGGCGATCGGATGCCGAATCGGGCGCAGCTGGCGCGGGTGCGTTGCCCGGTGCTGGTCGTCCACGGTGTCGACGACGGCATGATCCCGTGGACGCACGGGCGGCGCCTGTACGAGGCCGCCGCGGGGCCGAAACGCTGCCTCTGGGTGCCGGGGGCGGGGCACAACAACGTGATCTCCGTCGCCGGCGACCGCTACTGGCGCGAACTCGACGCGTTCGCGGCGAGCCTCCCCTGAGCGACGCCGTCCTCCGTCCTCCGTCGTAGCGATGCGCGTGCGCGCATCGATCCGCCCTCGGTCGTCCATCGTCCGTCCTCCGCGTCCTCTGCGCCTCCGCGTGAGCCCTTCCGACTTCAAGGAATGGAACCGCTCTGCCGTACGGCAGAGAACACGGATGAACGCAGATGGCGTTCCCTCGTAGCAATGGTCGTGAGACCATCGTGCCGTCCGCGTGAACCCCTTCGGCCATCGGACCCGATCCGGCTTCACGTGGAGCCGCGGAGCACGCGGATTCGATCCGCCGCAAGACCGGCCACCGATTGACACCGATCGGCACCGATCACCGTCGGCAAACAGGCCGGTCCTCCGGATCTGCGTCGATCTGTGTGAATCTGTGGTTACGTAGCTCCGGAAGGTGCAACTGCTGCGGCGCCCTGCGTAGCCTTCCGCGACGGAGGGATGCACGCGGATACGATCCTGCCGAAGTTGACCGGAAGCATTGGCCACCGATTGACACCGATCGGCACCGATGCCCCGGCAGATGCGGTCGGATCCGACAGAAGCCAACGAAGGGGACGAAGACTCGGAAGCAGCAGATGGGTTGAGCCACGAAGAACGCCGAGCACACGGAGCCCGGACCCGCGGCCGGCCTCCGGATTGGCGTCGTGAAGGGAGTAGGGCCGGTCTGCGACCGGCCCCGGCGGGCATGCGTCGGCAGGTAACGGCGCGGGCTTGTGGCGCGCACTCGGGAGCCGGCAGGGATCGCAGGCGCCCAGTCGGAGACAGGACCTACGGGGTCGCGGAGCCCACCGAGTCCACGGAGCCGTGATGGCAGGCCAGCTCCCGTCCCTCCTCCGTAGCGAGGCCCGTGAGGGCATCGATCCGGCCTCCGCGTCCTCTGCGTCTCCGCGTGCGGCCCTTCGGCCATCGGCCCCGATCCGGCCTCACGCGGAGCCGCGGAGCACGCGGAGCGCAGCGATCCGCCTCGT
>JAGVUB010000095.1 GCA_019136515.1 Verrucomicrobiota bacterium | reverse complement strand
CCGAGATCCGGCTCGACATCCTGCCGCCCGGCCACGACCCCGAGGGCGCGCTCTTCTCGCTCCCGGCCGGCGACACGATGCCCGGCTGGCGCGTCGCCCTCGCGCTCAGGGACCCGCGCACCTTCGCGGCCTCCACCGCCGCCCGTGTCACCTCCTACGTTTGGGCTGGAGCCCTCGCCATCGTCGTCGTGGTCGCACTTGCCCTGCTCGCCTGGGATCTGCTTCGTCGCCAACTCGCCCTCACGCGACTCCGCAACGATCTCGTCGCCAACGTCACCCACGAGCTCAAGACCCCGCTGGCCTCGATGCGCCTCTTCGTCGAGACGCTCCTCGACACGCCCGAGCTCGACGAACGCACCACCCGCGAATACCTCGCGCTCATCGCACAGGAGAACCTCCGGCTTAGCCGGCTCATCGACAACTTCCTCACCTTCTCCCGCATCGAGCGCGAGAAGTACTCCTACGCCTTCCGCCCCGTCGCCCCGGCCGCACTGGCCGAGCAGGCCGCCGCCGTCGTGCGCGAACGCTTCCACGTTCCCGGCTGCACCTTCACCGTCGCCGTCGACGACGATCTTCCGGCCGTCTCCGCCGATCCGGATGCCTTCACCACCGCACTGGTCAACCTCCTCGACAACGCCTGGAAGTACACCGGCGAGCCCAAGGAGATCGCCCTCACCGTCGCTGCGACCGATGACGCCGTCGCCTTCGCGGTGCGCGACAACGGCGTCGGCCTCGCCCCGCGCGACGCCCGGCGGATCTTCCAGCGGTTCTACCAGGTGCGGCCGCAACACTCGCCGTCCACCGGCGGCTGCGGCCTCGGGTTGAGCATCGTGCAGTCGATTGTCGCCGCCCATCGCGGCACCATCCGCGTCGACAGCGTTCCCGGCCGCGGCAGCACCTTCACCATCTGCCTGTCCACCGCCTGATCCCGCTCCCCGCCCATCCGCCATCGGCCATCAGCTACCGTCCACCTCTCCCATGCCCTCCTCTCTCCTGATCATCGAGGACGACCCCGCCCTGCTCCGCGGCCTCAAGGACAACTTCGAGCGCGCCGGCTACCGTGTCCGCACCGCCACCGATGGCCAACGCGGCCTCGACACCCTGCTCGCCGAGCCGCCCGACCTGCTTCTCCTCGACCTCATGCTGCCCCGGCTCAACGGGTACGACATCTGCCGCACCGCGCGCGACCGCGGACTCGACCTGCCGATCATCATGCTCACCGCCAAGGGGCAGGAGGACGACATTGTGCGTGGCCTCGAGCTCGGCGCCGACGACTACGTCACCAAGCCCTTTGGTATTCGTGAGCTACTCGCGCGCGTGAAGGCCTTCCTGCGCCGCCACGATGAATCCGGCGAGGTACGCGCCTTCGGTCCGTTCCGACTCGACATCTCCGCGCACAAGCTCTTCCGCGACACCGCCGAAATCGCGCTCACCGCGAAGGAGTTCAAGCTCCTCGCCTTCCTCGTCACCCGGCCCGGGCGCGCCCTCACCCGCAATGCCATCCTCGACGGGGTCTGGGGCGACGAGGTTGTCGTCACCGACCGCAGCGTCGACCGCTGTGTGACCACGTTGCGCGCCAAGATCGAGGCGGATCCGCGCGCCCCACAGTTCATCCACACCATCCGCGACATCGGCTACCGCTTCGACCCCGGCCCGGGGTCCTGACCACGGCCCGGCGTTCGTTCACGCCGCGTTCCTTTTTCGTGGTACCGGGCCGCGCGCTTCGCCAATCTGCCCGCGACCGCCCAGGTCCCACCAGTGGCCTTCCTCCCGCCCTACGCCCCGGCCCGCTCCTTTCTTCGGCGCCTCGGTCTGATCGCCGCGGTGCTCGGCGCGTTGTTCGCCAACGGATCGGCCTCGGCCGCCGAACAGCCCGGGGCAGAACGCGTCCTCACCGTCGGCGCCGCAACCGACAATTTCCCCTACAGCTACCGCGACCAGGACGGCCGTCTCACCGGCTACGGCGTCGACCTGCTCGATGCCGTAGCGGAAGTCATGCGTGTGAGGCTCCGGCGCACCGAGTCCACCTCCGCCGAGGACGTGGAAAATCTGCGGGCCGGCCGGCATGACATCGGCCAGTTTCACGCCAGCGACCGGGGTTCCGCCCACGCCCTCTACTCACAGCCGATCCTCGTCAACACCGGCGATCTGTTCGTGCGCACCGGCGACCGCCGCTTCGCTTCGCTCGAAGATCTCCGGCAGCTCCGCGCCCGAGTGGCCGGCCACGTGCAGGCTCGCGACTACCTCCTTGCCCGCGGGTTCGACCCCGCCCGGTTCCAGCTCGCCACCAGTGGCGAGGCGATGCGCGCACTCGCCTCCGGCCAGGTCGACGCCGTGCTCACCAGCCGCCTCACCGGACTGACCCAGGCCCACCATCTCGGGTTGCGCAACGTAACCTCTCTTGGGTGGGACCTGCGCGACTTCCGTGTCGTCTTCTGCATCGCCACGCGCCCCGATGATCGCGAGCTGCTCGAACAGATCAACGAGGCGCTCGCCACCCTCTCCACCACCGGCCGCCTGGGCGAAATCTACGCACGATGGTTCGGCCGTTACGAAAGCCGCCCGGCAAGCCTGCGCGAGATGCTCGGCCCGGCGGCGGTCGTGCTCGCACTCGCCCTGCTGGTCACGATGGCGTTGCTGCGTCGACAGCATCTGCTGCGCCGTCGGCTCGCCCGCCAGGCCGAGGAGCTGCGCCTGAGCCATGAAGCCCTCGCCGAGGCGCAGCAGTTCGCCCGCCTCGGCCACTCCCGCCGCTCGTTGGACCCAGCCATCCCCGCCGAGTGGTCGGAGGAGACGTACCGAATATTCGAATGCGACCCGGACGGGGCCGTACCCGGTTTCGACCGGCTGGTCGCGCTCGCCATCCCCACCGACTGCGCCCGCTGGCAGGCGGCGCTGGAACACACCCGCTGCGGCGGCGAGCCCTACGACTTCGACATCACGATCGATACCCCGGCCGGCCACCGCAAGATCCTCAACGTCCGCGGCCGCCCCACCTTCGATCCGTCCGGCCGCCAGGATGGCACCTTCGGCACGGTTCAGGATGTCACCGCCTCACGCACCGCCGCCGCCGCGCTCCAGCAATCCGAGCTGCTGCTCCGCGCCCTCTACGAACATCTGCCCCTCGCTCTCGGTGTCGTCGAGCGTCGCACCGACGACTGGTACATCCTCTCGATCAACCCCGAGGGGGTTCGCCAACTCGGCACCGCGACCGCGGTTCCCGGCGTGGCGATCACCACCACGGGACTGCCCGCCGACCGACTCCAGTTCTGGCGCGAGCGTTTCGACCGCAGCACCGTCCAGGGCGAGACCCTCCGGTTCGAGTTCGCGTCGGAGCACCTCCGCAAGCATTTCTCCGCCGCCGTGGTGCCGCTCATCCTGCCCGGCCTCCCTCCGCGCTGCTGCCTGCTCTCCGAGGAGATCACCACCCGCAAGCTCAAGGACGCCGAGCTCGACCAGGGCCGCCGCCTCCGGGCGATCGGCGAGCTTGTCGGTGGCATCGCGCACGAGTTCAACAATCTGCTCACCCCCATCGCCCTGAATACCGAGCTGCTGCTCGGCCAATGCGCCGACCGCCCCGCGCTCCGCGATGAGCTCGGCCTCATCGCCGATGCGGCCCGCCGCGCGGGCGAACTCACCCGCCGCCTCCTCACCTTCGGTCGTCGGACCGACCCGCAACCCGAGCTGGTCGCGCTCCCCGCCATCGTCGAATCGACCATCGCCCTCGTCCGTCACACCTTCGACCGCCGCATCGCGATCACCGTCGACCTGCCGGCATCCCTCCCTCCGCTGCATCTGCCGCCCGGCGACCTGCAGCAGATTCTGCTCAACCTCCTGCTCAACGCCCGCGACGCCCTCGCCGGCAAACTCGCCCGGCCGCCGGTGGCCGACTGGTCCGCGCACATCGCGGTCGAGGCCGTCTTGATTCCCGCCTCCGAACTCCCCCCCCGCGAGGCAACCCAGGCCGACGGCATCGGCCAGTGGCTGCGCGTGACGGTGCGCGACAACGGCTGCGGCATCGCCCCCGCGGTCCGCGAACGCCTCTTCGAACCGTTCTTCACCACCAAGGGCGTCGGCAGCGGTACCGGCCTCGGGCTCGCCACCATCTGGCATCTTGTCACCGAGTTCGGGGGACGCGTCGATGTCGACTCCATCCCCGACGAGGGCTCGGCATTCCATCTCGGCCTGCCCGTGCGCATCGCTCCCGCGGAGCCGCCGGCCGCCGCCCCGCTCCCGGAACCGCCGCGGCCGGTCGCCCTCCAACGCCGGTTCCTCCTCGCCGACGATGAGATCTCGGTTTCCCGCGTCGTCACTCGCCTGCTTGAACGCAAAGGCCATCAAGTCACCGCGGTGGCCGACGGGCTCGCCGCGTGGGAGGCGCTGACCGCCGATCCCTCCGCCTTTGATGCGGTGATCATGGATCTGAACATGCCGGGGCTCACGGGGACGGAACTCGCCCGACGCGCCCGCGCGCTGCCCTACACCCGCCCGTTGATTGTCATGAGTGGGCGGATCGACGACGACGAACGCGCCCGGCTGCTGGATAGCGGAGTCGATGTCCTGATCGACAAGCCCTTCTCGATCGTCGCGTTTGAAACCGCCCTCGTCCGGGTGTTCTCCGGCACCCAGGACGCACCGCGAGGCTGAGGCACCGCCCGCGCGGTCTGTCGCCCCACCAACAACCACCGCCCCCCAGCCCACCGCCCGTGCTCTCCCGCCTTTACCCGCTGCGCGGCCTGCCCCGGCAGGGCCAACTCTGGTCCTGGATCTCCTTCGACGTCGCGAACCAGTCGTTCACGCTCGTCATCAACACCCTGCTGTTCTCGGTCTTCTTCCAGCAGGTCGTGGTGCGGGACCCGGCGCGCGACGACCTGCTCTGGGCCCTCACCTACGCCACCAGCATGCTGCTGGTCGTGCTCGCCTCACCGATCGCCGGCGCCATCGCCGACGAGCGCGCATGCAAGAAACTCTGGCTGCTGCTCACCGGCTTCCTGTGCGCCGCTTTCACCTGCGGGCTCGCGTTGATCGGTCCCGGCCAGTTCTGGCTGGCCGTCCTGCTCTACATCCCGGCCAATTTCCTCTTCTCCATCGGTGAGAACTTCCTCGCCTCCTTCCTGCCCGAGCTCTCGACCCGCGAGAACCTCGGCTGCGTTTCCGGTTTCTCATGGGCCTGCGCCTACTTCGCCGCGCTGCTCCTCCTCGGCCTCACCGCGGGCGGCATGCTCGCCTTCGACTGGCGATCGCCCGACACCTGGCGGCCCGTCTTCGTCTTCGCCGGCCTGTGGTTCTTCGCCTTCGCGATCCCCACGCTGCTCTTCCTGCGCGAGCGTCCCGCCCCGGCTCTACGGCACCGGCATGTCGGTGATCATCATGTTCGCCTCGATCCTCGCCCGGGAGTTCGGGTTCGACGACGTGCAACTTGTGCTCTTCGTCGCCGTCATCACGGTGTCCGGAATTCTGGGCACACTCGTCCCGACGCTCTGGCAGGACCGCCTCGGCCACAAGCGCACCACGCTGTTGCTGCTCGGCGTCTGGATCGCGACCACCGCCGGCTTCGCCGCGTTCGCCGCGGCGCGCGCTCACGCCGCCGTGCCCACCGAGTATCCCACGTGGCCGCTCTGGCTGATCGGCAACCTGATCGGGTTCGGCCTCGGTTCGCTCGGCTCCGCCAACCGCGCCTTCGTCGGCTTCCTCACCCCGGCCAGCCGCAGCGCCGAGTTCTTCGGGCTCTGGGGCCTCGTCTTCAAGCTCGCGGCCGTCTGCACGATCCCGTTCGGCTTTGCCAAGGACGCCTGGGGCACGCCCGCCGCACTGCTCATGCTCCTCGGCTTCCTCGCCGCGGGCGGCCTGCTCACGCTCCTCGTCGACGAGCGCCGCGGTCTCGCCGCCGCCCGCGCCGAGGATGAGCGACTGGGCGCAGGCGAGATCCCCGCTGCGTCCGAACGGATGTAGCGGTCGCATAGGACCCGGCACCAGAAGCACTGCACACCTCTCACCGTCCACTGCCCACCGGCAACCGCCCACCGATGTTCCTCCTCCGCCTCCTGCTGCGCCTGCTCTACCGATTTCGCGCGTACAACACCGCGGTGCTGCGCACCCCCGGTCCGGTCCTGCTCCTGCCCAACCACGTCTCGTGGTTCGACTGGCTCTTCCTCGGCGTCTGCCTCGAGGGCGACTGGCGCTTCGTCACCTCCTCGACCACCGCGCAGACGACCTTCGTCCATCGGTGGATCATGCAGAGCCGCCGCACCTTCCCGGTGGATCCCCTCTCGCCCTACGCCGCCAAGCATATGGCCGAGCACCTCCGGGCCGGCGGCCGCCTCGTGCTTTTCCCCGAGGGCCGGATCTCCCTCACCGGTTCGTTGATGAAACTCTTCGACGGCACCGGCTTCCTCCTCCACCGCACCGACGCCAAGGTCATCACCGCCTACCTGCGCGGCGCCCATCGCCTGCCCTGGTCGCGCAACCCGGACCGCAAACACTGGTTCCCGCGCGTGTCCGTGCACTTCAGCGACGTGCTCACGCCGCCCACCGTCGGCCACATGAACACCGCCGACGCCCGCGACCGTCTCGGCGACTGGGCCCTCGACCGCATGCGCGAACAGCGCTTCACCGTGGAGCACGCCTTCGGTCCGCGCACGATCCCCGCGGCCCTCCGCGAGACCGCCCGGCTCGCCGGCAACAAACCGATCCTCAGCGACATCAACGGCACGCTCAGCTATCGCCGCCTCTTCATCGGCGCCACCCTCCTCGCCCGCCAGTGGCGAGCCCTCCTCGCCCCCGGCGCCGAACGCGTCGGTGTGCTGCTGCCCAACGTCAACGCCGCGCCCGTCACCCTGCTCTCGCTCTGGTCGCTCGGGAAGACGCCCGCGCTCCTCAACTACTCCACCGGCCCCGCGATCATGCTCACCTGCGCGCAGCTCGCCGGGCTGAAGCAGATCATCACCTCCCGCGCCTTCGTCGAGAAGGCGAAGCTCAAGCTTGAGCCGCTCACCGCCGCCGGCCTCGAGCTGCTCTACCTCGAGGACGTCCGCCCCCGCATCGGCGCCGTGGCGAAGCTCGCCGCGCTCGCCGGCCTGATCCGCCTGCCGTCACCGACCTTCACCGACGCCGATCCCACCGCCGTCGTGCTCTTCACCAGCGGTTCCGAGGGGGTGCCGAAGGGCGTGGAACTCACCCACGCCAACCTCCTGGCCAACGTCCGCCAGCTCCTCACCGTGAGCGACCTCACCGACGACGATCGGATGTTCTGCGCGTTGCCGCTCTTCCACAGCTTCGGCGTGACCGCGGGGTTCCTCCTGCCGCTCCTGCGCGGGTTCCGCACCTTCCTCTACCCGTCGCCCCTGCACTACCGGATCGTGCCGACCGCCGTGTACATGCAGCGCAGCACGCTGCTCGTCGCGACGAACACGTTCCTCAACCTCTACGCCCGCCGCGCTCACCCGTACGATTTCCGGTTCCTCCGCTACCTCTTCGCCGGCGCCGAAAAGGTGCAGGAGGCCACGGCCGCGCTCTACGCCCAGCGCTTCGGTGTGCGCATCCTCGAGTGTTACGGCGCCACCGAGTGCAGCCCCGGCATCGCCGTGAACGTGCCGCTCGCCCCGAAGGCCGGCACCGCCGGCAAGCTCATCCCCGGCATGGAGGCGCGCCTCGAGCCCGTCGAAGGCGTGCCCGAGGGCGGGCGGCTCTTCGTGCGCGGCCCCAACGTGATGAAGGGCTACCTCAACCCCGAGCCCGACGCGAAGTTCCGCGCGCTCGCCGGCTGGTACGACACCGGCGACATCTGCACCATCGACGCCGACCACTTCATTCGTATCCAGGGACGCCTGAAACGTTTCGCCAAGATCAGCGGCGAGATGGTCAGCCTCGGCGCCGTGGAGGACGCCGCCGTGGAGGACGCGCTCGCCGGGGCGTTCCCGCAGTACGGCCTGCGCTGCGCCGTGGCCATCGTCGCCCGGCCCGACGAGGACAAGGGCGAGCGCCTGCTCGCCGCCACCAATGAGCCCCGCCTCACGCTCGAGGCGATCCGTGCGGTCCTCCGCGAGAAGGGCCTGCCCAACCTCGCAATACCCCGCGAACTGCGGGTCGTGTCACAGATCCCGAAACTCGGCACCGGCAAGACCGACCACCGCGCGCTGGAGAAGCTGCTGTAGGCCGAAGGAGCCCACCGGAGCGGCGTGCGGCAAAAAGACGGGGGGTGCGGCCTCCACTCGCGCGCGGCGGGGCCACCTCACCGCTTCCGGTTCTCTCGCCAGTATCGGAACGGCGGCTCGAAACACGTGGCGGACAGGTCCTCGAGTCGCGCGCGGAAG
>JAGVUB010000159.1 GCA_019136515.1 Verrucomicrobiota bacterium | reverse complement strand
GACTTGCCCACCTGCGCCGTCCGCTCGGAGGGGCGCGCTGCGCTCCGCCTCCGGCTCCGCGCGCCCCTCCGGTGCTCGACCTCTGGAGTCATCGGGCGCTTACATAAGCCTGCTGGCAGGCAACCTTGGCTCAAGATCGCCTGCCAGCAGTCTCCTACCTCCAATCCTTGGAGCGAAACTCGCCAAGAGTCTCGGTTCCCGCTCGCCCGCGCGAACAGTCCGCACGCTTTCCGAATTTCCCCGGTTCACCCCCGGCCCCAAACTGGCCGCCTCGTCCCTCGCCACCATCGGCGACACCTTCCCCCTCCCTCCCATGACGCCGCGTCGTTCCTCCTTCCGCACCGTCCACTGCGCCGCCGTCGATCTCGGCGCCACCAGCGGCCGTGTGATCGTCGGCACCTGGGCCAACGAGAAGCTCACGCTCACCGAGGTCCACCGTTTCCCCAACGCCTTCCAGTCCCTCGGCGCGCACGACTACTGGAACGTCCCCGGCCTCTGGCACGAGATCCAGACCGGCCTGCGCAAGGCCGCCGCGCCGTTCGCCCCGATCGCCTCCGTCGGTGTCGATACCTGGGGCGTCGACTACGTGCTGCTCGACGACGCCGGCCGGCTCGTCTTCCCCGCGCACGCCTACCGCGACGCGCGCACCCAAGCCGGCCTCAAGCGACTCGCCAAATCGAAGGCCGACCTCGCCAAGATCTACGCCGCCACCGGCATCCCCAACGTCTTCTACAACTCCAGTCTCCAGCTTGCCGAGACCGTCGCGAGCTATCCCGAGGTGGCGAAGCTCGCCACGCGCTGCCTCTTCCTACCCGACTATTTCAACTACCTGCTCTCCGGCCGCATGGAGAACGAGTTCACCATCGCGAGCACCACGCAGCTGCTCGACGTGAACTCCACCGGTTGGTCGGCCACCGCGCTGCGCCACTTCGGCCTCCCGGAGAAATGGTTCACCCCGCCCGTCCTCGCCGGCACCCGTCTCGGCAAGGTCACCGCGCTGCCCGAACTCGCCGGCACGCAGGTCGTCGTCGTCCCCGGCCACGACACCGCCGCCGCCTACGACGCCATGCCCGCCGCGCCCGACGGCAACGACCTCTTCCTCAGCTCCGGCACCTGGTCGCTCGTCGGCTTCGAGAGCGACACGCCCGTGCTCGGCCCCGCCGCACTCAAGGCGCGCGTGGCCAACGAGCGCATCGGCGACGGCCGCTACCGCCCGCTCACCAACATCATCGGTTTCTGGTTGCTCGAGGGCGTGATGAAGGAGTTCCCCGACCGCCCGAAGGCCGAGGAGGAACGCGCCGCGCTCAACGCCGCCGCCGCCGCCCTCCCCGCGCCCAAGCTCCTCCTCGACACCACCGATCCGGTCTTCTCCAACCCGCCCTCGATGCGCACCGCCATCAACGCCCACCTCCGGGCCCGCGGCGCCACGCCGCCGCGGGATCTCGCCGGCTACCTGCGCCTCATCTGCGACTCGCTCGGCCAGGGCCACGCCAACGCCAAGGCCGCCTTCGAGAAGATGACCGGCCGGAAGTTCAACCGTTTCCTCGTCGTCGGCGGCGGCTCGCGCAACAAGCTCATGTGCCAGGCCACTGCCGACGCCGCCGGCATCCCCGTCGTCTCCTTCAGCCTCGAGGGCACCGCCGTCGGCAACATCGCCAGCCAGCTCATCGCTCTCGGCGCCGTGAAGGACAAAGCCGCCTTCCGCGCCGCCCTCGCCCGTACCCTCGAATCCACCACCTACACCCCGCGCCGCTGATCGCTCGCTTTCGGTGCACCCAAGGTCGCACCGCCTCCGTCCCTCCTCCGTTCCTGATTCCCTGGTTTCCACATCTCGCCTTCCGGAGATCCGCAATTCCTCCTCCTCCGTTCCTGATTTCCTGAGTTCCAGATTCTCCCCTTCCGGACTCTCCTTCCGTTCCTGTTTCCCTGATTTCCACATTTCCCGTTCCGGAAATCCGCAATCCGCCTTCCGCAATCCGCAATTCCGCCATGCCTACCGCCAAGCAAGTCTCCGCCGCCTACAAGCTCGCCCGCGCCGCCTATGCCGACCTCGGCATCGACACCGAAGCCGCCATCAAGCAGGCGCTCTCCATTCCCGTCTCGCTCCACTGTTGGCAGGCCGACGATGTCCGCGGTCTGGAGACGCCGAAGGAAGGCGTCACCGGCGGTGGCATCATGGCCACCGGCGGCTATCCCGGCCGCGCCCGCAACGGCGACGAGATGCGCGCCGACCTCGATGTCGCGCTCTCGCTCCTCCCCGGCAAGCAGCGCCTCAACCTCCACGCCTTCTACGCCGAGACCGGCGCCAAGGTCGTCGACCGCGACGAGATCGCGCCCGAGCACTTCGCCAACTGGCTCGGTTGGGCCAAGTCGCGCAAAGTCGGTCTCGATTTCAACCCGACCTACTTCGCGCACCCGAAGGCCGCCTCCGGCTTCACGCTCTCCTCGCCCGATAAGTCCATCCGCAAGTTCTGGATCAACCACGGCAAGGCCTGCCGCCACATCGCCCAGCACTTCGCCCAGAAGCTCGGCACCCCCAGCGTCATCAACCACTGGATTCCCGACGGGGCCAAGGACTGCCCGGCCGACCGCTGGTCGCCCCGCGCCCGCCTCGTCGAGTCCTACGACGCCATCTTCGCCGACAAGTCCGTCAACCGGAAGCTCTGCGTCGACGCCGTCGAGGGGAAGCTCTTCGGCCTCGGCAGCGAGGAGTACGTCGTCGGCTCGCAGGAGTTCTACTCCAGCTACGCGCAGAAACAGGGCCTCGTGCTCTGCCTCGACCTCGGCCACTACCACCCGACCGAGTCCGTCGCCGACAAGGTCTCCGCGCTCATGCAGTTCCACCCGCGGATCCTCCTCCACACCAGCCGCCCGATCCGCTGGGACAGCGACCACGTCGTCATCCTCGACGACGCCGTGCGCAACCTCTTCCTCGAGATCGCCCGCGGCGACGCCTGGGACCGCGTCTTCGTCGCCCTCGATTTCTTCGACGCCTCGATCAACCGCATCGCCGCCTACGTGATCGGCGCCCGCGCCACCCGCCAGGCGATCCTCGCCGGCCTCCTCGATCCGACCAAGCAGATCCAGACCGCCGACGCCGCCGGCCGCGGCCACGAACGCCTCGCACTCATGGAGCTCACCAAGTCGCTCCCGTGGGGCGCGGTGTGGGACGAGCTCTGCGCCCGCGCCGGCGTCCCCGCCGGCGCCGACTGGCTCAAGCAGGTCGCCCAATACGAGAAGACCGTCCTCGCGAACCGCTGATCTCCCCGTAGCTGAACGACGAAGTCGTTCAGCCCATCCGCCGTTCTTTTTCGCTCCTACTTCCGATCCCCGTAGCGAAACCCGCCAAGGGTTTCGACTCCGCCCCTTAAGTCACCGGTCACCGTCCACCGTCTACCGACCACCGATGTCCCTTCCCCGCCAGCTCCCCGGCGCCGACAAGCGTGTCCAGCTCATGGCCACGTGCCTGTGCGACGCCTTCTTCGCCGACGCCGCTCGCGCCACCGTCGAGGTGCTTGAGCATCTCGGCTGCACGGTCGACTTCCCCGCGGCGCAGACGTGCTGCGGCCAGCCCGCCTTCAACGGCGGCGACTGGGCCGCATCGCGCAAGGTCGTGCGCCACGCCGTGAAGACCTTCGCCGGTGACCTGCCGGTGATCGTGCCCTCGGCCTCCTGCGCCTCGATGCTCTTCCACGGCGCGCTGCTTGAGTTCGAGAAGGAGCCCGATCTGCCCGCAGTCCAGCAGCTCGCCGGCCGCACCTGGGAACTCGCCGATTTCATCGTCAACGCCCTCGGCGTGAAGCAGTGGCCCGGCCGCTACGACGCCAAGTTCGCCTTCCACCGTTCCTGCCACGCCCGCGGCACCGACTCCGGCGCCGCCGCCCTCACGCTGCTCTCCTCGATCGCCGGCGCCACCGTCGCGCCCATCGGCGAGGCCGAGCAGTGCTGCGGTTTCGGCGGCACGTTCTCGGTCGCGTTCCCCAACGTCTCGACCCGCATGGGCGGCCTGAAGCTCGAGCACGTGCGCGCCGTGCAGCCCGATGTCCTCGTCGGCATCGACATGAGCTGCATGATGCACCTCGGCGGCCTCGCCGAGAAGGAGGGCAAGCCGATCGTCACGCGCCACCTCGCGCAGGTCCTGCGCGACGCGCTCAAGAACGGCAAAACCAACTGACGCCATGGCCAAGCAACCACTCGACCAGTTCGTGGCCAAGCTCCCCGCCGCCACGCGGACTGCGGTCTACCAAGCCACCAAGGGCACCCACGAGAAGCGCACCAAGATGCTTCTCGACCAGTTTGCCGACGCCGACCAACTCCGCCGCCTCGCCGGCGAGATCAAGCAGCACGTCGTCGAGAATCTCGATACCTACCTCCCGCAGGTCGAAGCCAAGCTGAAAGCCAACGGCGCGCAGGTCCACTGGGCCGCCACCGGAGAGGAAGCATGCGAGACCGTGCGCCAGATCATGCAGGCCCGCGGCGCCACCAAGATGGTCAAGGCCAAGACCATGGTCAGCGAGGAGATCGAGCTCGCCCACTACCTCGAGAAGTTCGGCATCGAGGCGCTGGAGACCGATCTCGGCGAGTTCATCGTCCAGATCGACCACGACACGCCCAGCCACCTCGTCCGCCCGATCATCCACAAGAACCGCCGCGAGATCGCCCAGAGCTTCGAGCGCGAGGGCCTCGGCGCCTACAACGACGATCCCGAGACGATCACGCGCCGCGCCCGCGCCTTCCTCCGCCACAAGTTCCTCGCCGCCGATGTCGGCCTGACCGGCGCCAACTTCGTCTCGGTCGAGAGCGGCCGGCTCGTCGTCGTGACCAACGAGGGCAACTCGCGCTTCTCCCTCGCCGCGCCGAAGTGCCACATCGCGCTCGTCGGCATCGAAAAACTGGTGCCGCGCGACCGCGACCTCGGCCTCTTCCTCAACCTGCTCGTCCGCTCCGCGACCGCGCAGCAGCTCACCGTCTACACCGAGTTCATCTCCGGGCCGAAGGCGCCCACGCAACCCGACGGCCCCGAAGAGATGCACGTCATCTTCGTCGACAACCGCCGCACCGAGGTTCTCGCCAGCGACTGCCGCGCGATCCTGCGCTGCATCCGTTGCGGCGCCTGCCTCAACGTCTGCCCGGTCTACCGCCAGGCCAGCGGCCACGCCTACCGCAGCGTCTATCCCGGCCCGGTCGGCTCCGTGCTCTCGCCGTTGCTCGCCGCCGAGTTCGCCACGAAGGCCGATCTGCCGAAAGCGTGCTCGGTTTGTGGAGCCTGCAACGAGGCCTGCCCGGTCAACATCCCGCTGCCCGACCTGCTTCTGCGCCTGCGCGACCAGGGCAAGCGCGCGCACGCCGCCCTTGCCTCCGCCGGCACCCCGCCGATGGGCGGTTGGGCGCTGATGGCCTCGAACCCGAGCATCTGGAAAACCGCGCTCTTCGGCGGCAAGATGATCGACGTCGTCCCGCACAAGCTCGTCCCCGTGCCCGCGATGCAGGCTTGGACCGAGAAACGAACCCTCCCCAAGTGGCAAGGCGGCGAATTCCGCCGCTGGATGAAGAACCGGAAAAAGTCATGAGCGACTCCCGCGAACAGATCCTCAACCGCGTCCGCACCGCCCTCGCGCCGCTCACCGAACGCGCGCCGCTGCCCGACTGGGACCGCGACCTCGTCGTCCTGCGCGAAGCCCGCGCCGTCACCGATCTCTGGGCGCACTTCGCCGCGCGCCTGAAGGCCGTCAGCGGCACGCCGTTCGCCACCGTCGCCGAGCTGGTGGCCTACCTCGACCAGAACAACTGGCGCCACGGCTACTGCGATCCCGCGCTCTGGCCCCAGCTCCAGTCCGCGTTTCCCGCCAGCTTCACGGTCGAGACCGAGTTCGACCGCACGCGCGTCGACGACTACGCCTTCGGCATCACCGCGGCCACCGGTGCCATCGCCGAGACCGGCACGCTGGTCCTCTCCGACCGCGGCACCTCGCGCCGTCTCGCCGCGCTCGCGCCGTGGGTGCACATCGCCGCGCTCCGCCGCGAGCAGATCTTCGCCGATCTTCCCGCCGCCGTCGCCGCGCTCCCCGCCGACCCGAACGTCATCTGGGTCACCGGCCCCTCGAAGACCGCCGATGTCGAGGGCATCCTCATCGAGGGCGTCCACGGCCCCGGCCGCCAGATCGCCCTATTGCTCGGCTGAGCCGACGACTATCCTTGAGGAGCCAGAGTGCTGGTGACCATTGCGCGGATTCGGCTGCTCGCAGGCTTCTGCACCGACACCGCTCCGCCCCTCGCCTCGGCGGGTCCGGCGATTGCCGTGTTCGCCAGGTGGATGATCGATGCCGCACACTCGATGTCAGATCGGTCTGTGCGTATCACTTCACCGCGGCCACCACAATACCGAGTCGGCAGTTGACCGGGATCCAGTAGTGGAAACCTTCCTAGCCCCCAACCCCACACGCCGCGATCCGGCGCAGTCCATATTCTCTGATGCCCGCCCCGACACCCCCTTCAGCGGATCCCGCCGACAACGCCCCCGCCACCGCCTCCGCCGAGCTTCTGCACATCGTCCTTGAGCACCTCGTGCAAGGTCTCGCGGTGATCGGCCCGGACTTCCGCCTGCTCGCCTGCAATCACCGGTTCGAAGAGATCTTCCGCCTGCCCGCCGGCACGTTCCGGATCGGCCGCGACTTCCGCGATATCCTCCGAACCTGGGCCGAATGCACCGGCCAGGATGAGGCGATGCTCACCCGCGCGCTCCGCGAACTGGAGTCGCCCGAGCCGTTCGAGTTCGAGTTCGCGCAACGGATCCACGGTGATACGCGTTGGTGCCTGCTCACCCACAGCCCGCTGCCCGGCGGAGGTTGCGTGCGCACCTTCACCGACATCACCGAGCGCAAGCGCGTCTCCACCGAGCTCGAGACGAACTGCCGCAAACTCGAACAGGCGCTGGCTGAGGTCCAGGAACTGCGGGCAATCCTGCCGATCTGCATGTACTGCAAGAAAGTCCGCGACGACGAACACTACTGGTCGCAGCTCGACACCTACTTCGCCCGGCACGCGGGCACACGCTTCACGCACGGCATCTGCCCGGAGTGCCTTTCCGTCCACCACCCGGAGCTCGCCGCCCGGACCGACCCACCGCCGCCCGCCGGCTGAACCACGACCCACCACCGCCGCCCGGGCCACTGGTCCCGGGCGACCGGCCCCGCCGGCACGCGATCAATGGCCCTTGTTCGCGGCGAGGCCGACGAGACCGTCGGTCTTGCTCAATCTGGTCCAGCTGTAGCCGTACCAGGCGACGAACAGGAAGCAGCACAGCGGCACGATGAACGCCTTCGACATGCCATAGTGGTCGCCGACGGCGCCCATCACCTTCGGCACGATCGCCCCGCCCATGATCGCCATCACGATGTACGCCGACGCGCGTTTCGCGCGGCCGCCGAGTCCGTGGATACCGAGGGCGAAAATCGTCGGGAACATGATCGACATGAAGAAATAGCTCGCGAAGACCGCCGCGACTGAGATCCAGCCGAGTTTTAGGAAGACCACCGCACAAAGCGCGACGTTGGCCACGGCGTAGACCCAAAGCACCTTGTGGGCCGCGCACTTCTTGAGGATCGCTGCGCCACTGAACCGCCCGGCCAGAAAGAACACGAACCCGAGCGAGGCCAGCGTCGCCGCCCCTCCGTCGGTGATATGCCGGAAGCCGTCGGGGCCGACCGCGGTCACCGCGTCAAGCATCCACGAGTCCCAAGAGCCCGGCATCACGGGCGTCTGCGAGGTCATGTAGTTGATGAAGAAGCTGAAGATGCCGGCCTGCGCGGCCACGTAGAAGAACTGCGCCGCCACCGCCATGACGAAGTGCGGCTGGGTCCAGATCGAACGTTTCCGGGCGGTCTCCTCGTCGTCCCCGGCGAGTTGGTAGTCGTCGCGTGTCCGGATGTCGGGCACTTTCGCGAAGAAAAACACCACCGCGAGCACGAGCACGACCACGCCAACCGCGGCATAGGGGATCCACAATGTCTGGGCCCCGGTCTTCTCGCCGGCAGCGTTGATCGAGTAGAAGAACTGGCGGCCGGCGATCGGCCCGAAGATCCAGCCGATGCCGTTGCACGATTGCGCGAGATTGATGCGCGTCGCCGCCGATTCGCGCGGCCCGAGCACCGTGGTGTACGGATTGGCGATCGTCTCGAGGAACGTCAGGCCCGCCGCAATCACGCACACCCCGAGCAGGAACGCCCAGAACTGCGCGATGCCGGTCGCGGGGATGAACCAGAAGCCGCCCGCCGCCACCATGAGCAGGCCGGCGATGATGCCGCCCTTGTAGCCGAGCTTCGTCGCCAGCCAGCCGGCGGGCAGCGCCATCAGGAAATAGCCGAGGTAGTGGGCGAACTGCACCCAGGCCGACTGCGCCAGCGTGAGGTGCAGCTCGTCCTGAAAGTGCTTGTCCATCACATCGATCATCCCGTTGCAGAAGCCCCACAGCAGGAAGAGCGACGAAACGAGGGCGAACGTGACAAAGACGTTGCGCCCATCCTCGAGCCGGAACAGTCCGGTGGGTCTGGCGACGCCGTCCATGGGGCGCGAGGGTGCGGCGGTGTTTTCAGCCGAAGGAGTCATGGGAGTTTAGGGTATGGGGTGAAGCTGATGCGCGGCTTCGCTCGAACTCCGAAGGGGTGGTTCGCAGTCCGGGCGATGCCGCGACGGGAGTTTCCGGAGACAGGGTCCGCGTACGCTCCACGCCAAGAGCAAGGCAGCGGGCGGCGGTCGCCGCAAGCCCGCCGCCGGAGAAGAACCGGCCTGGAAACTTCACTCGTAGCGGAAGCCTCCAGGGCTTTCGAACCGGCGTGGCAGATCGAAATTCTGGCGAATTTCGCTACGCGCCCGCCTGCGTTTTCACCAGGGGTTTGCAGCATTCGGGCTAGAATTTGCTGCCGTTGGCCTTGGTGCCGCAGATCGATACCTCGAGGCCGAGTTCGCGGGCCAGCGCGGCCTTCGCGTAGAGGGCGAGATCGGCCTCGCGGGCGGAGTTGGCGTACGCGACCTGGATGTGGTTGGCCTTGTGGCGCGCCATCATCTGGTCCCGGCTCACACCGTAGGTGACGGCGTGCATGATCGGCCACTCCATCGTGGTCTCCCGCCAACGGCGCTCGGTCTCCTCGCGCGGGAGCGTGATGACCTTGGCGCGGCCGAGATCCATCTTGAGTTTGCCCTTCTCGATGAAGACCCGGCTCCAGACGATCTCGCCGGGTTTGGCGATGCCACGCAGCGTGCCGCCTCCAAGGCGGAAATACATCGGCGGCTGCCGCAACGAGTCCGAGCCGGCCCAGCCATCGATGTGGTGGTCGGCCGGCGCGCTGCCGGAGATGAGGAACACCCACACATACTCCTTCGTGGTGCCGCTCTTGTCCCGATCGCCCCAGCGCAGGTCGTGCAGCGTCGTGGCGACCGGTTGGCCGAGCGCCTTGTGCACGCGGGTGGTGAGGATGCCATCGAGACCGGAGCACTCGTCGACCTCGTTGAAATGCGGGATCGGCTCGCCGGCACGGATGATGGAGCCGTCGGCGCGCTGCACCGGCGGGCGCTCGGTGGAGTTGAGCGTGCCCTCGACCAGGTCCGAGGCGGGCAGCAGGTCCTTGAGCCCCTGCTGGTACTGGATGCCGATGCTTTCGCACCCGAACTCGTCGGCGATGCGCACGGCGGCGATGTAGGTCTTGCACTGCCAGAGCACCTGCGCCTCGGTGAGCTCGGTGGCCTCGTCGGTGCCAAAGTGGAATTTCAGGCCCTTGGCCTTGTACCACGCGAAGACCGCGCGCGCCTCGGCGTCGCTCACCTGCGTGGCCCCGTAGTAGAGCGCGCTCTGCGAGAGGCGCTCCTTGTAGACACCGGTCGAGAACAGCAATTCGTCGGGGATAATGGCGTTGTACATGCCCATGCAGCCCTCGTCGAAAACGCCGAGGATCGACTTCCGGCGGCGCAGGTCGGCGGCAATCTTTCTCGCGGCAGCGGCGGCCTTTGCCGGCACAGCGCAACGCGCCAGCGGCTTCACGTGATTCGTGGCATGCTTCACGGCGCCGGTCTTCAACCACGCGGTCAGGCGAGAAAGGAAATACTCGTCGGTGAAGTCCTCGCTCCAGAGCGTGGAGTACTTCACGCCGGCCTTGGTCATCGAGCCGTTGAGGTTGAGCATGCCGACCAGGCCCGGCCACGTGCCCGACCAGTTGGCCACAGTGAGGATCGGCCCCTGGTGCGAAATGAGGCCGTGGAGAATGTGGTGGGAGTACTGCCACACCGACTCGGCGACGATGAGCGGCAACTCTGGATCGATCTCCGCGAACACCGCCATGCCCTCCTTCTGTGAGCTGATGAAACCGTGTTGCTGTTCCGGCTTGTACGGATGCGCGCGCACGAGCCCGTAGCCGGCGGCGGCGACTGCGGCGATGAGCTGCTGTTCCATCGCGGCCTGGGCGGCCCAGCACTTCTGGTTGGCGGAGAGGCGCAGGTCGCCGTTGGCGACGAGCAGGACGGTTTTGGCGGGCTTCTTCTTCATGGGGTAAACAAGGGGCGCAAGTCGGCGTCTGAAGTTCGGGATCTAGTCGACGTGGAACACTTCCTCCATTCGTGCCCACCACTCGCCGGGCGCACGCGTCGGCAACGGTTCTTGCATCGGTTCCATCACCGCCCACCAGCGCTGCGTCGCGGGGTCGGCGGCCATCAGCGCCATGTCGGCGGCGAAATCGTCGCCCCAGTACTCGAAATAGCTGTAGAGGACGAAGTCCTTGTGGAAGATCGAGTAGTTGCGGATCCCGCACCGCGCGATCGTGGCCAGCACCTCGGGCCACACGGCGGCGTGCTGGCGCTTGTACTCTTCGAAATGGTCGGGCCGCACGCGCAGCACCATGCCGTAGCGGACCGGCTTTCTGTCGGGGGAGGGACTCATGGGGAGGGGAGAACCAAGGCCCGCCATGCTGCCGATTCTGTGCTCTTGAGCTACTCTCTCCCAATGGAGATAGCTGGCTAAAGGATGGATATCCTTGCCAGCCGTAGGATGGCGGAGCCGAATCCAGCCATGCGCTCGCCCCCCGCTGCCGCCGCGCCGAAAGCTGTGCTTTCCACGCAGGTCTCCGGCCCACGGTACTTCTTCCTCGCACTGGGCGACGCGCGCCACGCGGACGTCGTCCCGGCCTACGGCGGTTTCGAGCACTGCAACCCCGACTACCTCGTGCAACGCGATCGGATCGAGTTCACGACGCTCGAGCTCGTGGTCGCCGGCGAAGGCATCGTCGTGCTCGACGGCGCGTCCACGCCGCTGCGCGCCGGAACCGTTTTCCACTACGACCGGACCACCCGGCTCGAAATCCGCACCAACCCGCAGCGCCCGATGGCGAAGTATTTCCTCTGCCTCGCCGGCGACCGCGCCGCGCGCCGCGTGCGGACCGCCGGACTTGCCCCCGGCGCCGTCCTCCAGATCGCCATGTTTCCCGAGCTGCAGGCGGTCTTCGACGACCTGATCCGCGAGGGGCTGCACCACCGCGCCACCACCGGCCGCATCGCCAGCGCGCTCGTCGAGGTGCTGCTCCTCAAGTTCGAGGAACTCGCCGCGCTGGCGGGGCCGGCCGGTGGTGGTGACGAGGAGACATTTCTCCACTGCAAAGCGGCGATCGAGGCCGGCGCCGCCCGCTTCGCCACGCTCGGCGACATCACCAAAGCCGTCGGCATTGACACCTCGCGCCTCTGCCGACTCTTCCGCCGCCACCAAGGCATCAGCCCCTACCAGTATCTCCTGCGTCGCAAGATGGCGCTCGCCGCCGAGCTCCTGCTCGACCCGAACGTCCTCGTGAAGGAGGCGGCCGCCCACGTCGGCTTCCGCGACCCCTATCATTTCTCGCGCTGCTTCAAGAGCGTGCACCGCGTCGCGCCGCGCGCGTTCCAGCGCTCGCTCAAACCACGTTAGCCGATGCCGCCGCTTGATTTCGCCGCCGCGGTTCCAGAGCATCTGGCGCTCCGATGAAGATCCTCGTTGTCGCCGAAAAGCCCTCCGTCGCGCTCGACCTCGCCAAGGCGCTGCTCGGAGTGAAGGAGGAGTCCGGCAAGTTCTTCAAGGGTCAGACGCCCCTCGGCGACGAGCTCACCATCACCTGCGCCGCGGGCCATTTCCTCCAGCTCGCCAAGCCCGAGGCCTACGACGCCGTGCACGGCAAACAGTACGGCAAGTGGCGCATCGCCGACCTGCCGATCCTCCCCAAGCCGGGCTGGGATTTCGACGAGATCCCCCGTGAACGCGCCGAGCGCTCGCTCGAAATCCTCGCCGGCCACCTGCGCGCCCACGAGGGCGGCGAGATCGTCAACGCCTGCGACGCCGGCCGCGAGGGCGAGCTCATCTTCCGCAAGATCCTGCGCCACTCCGGCGTCGACACCACGAAGACCACACTCTCCCGAATGTGGATGCAGGAGATGACCGAGAAGGCCTTCCGCGACGCCTACCGCCAGCGCCGCCCGCTCGCCGAGCGCGACGGCCTCGGCGCCGCCGGCTACACCCGCGACCAGGCCGACTGGTTCTCCGGCATGAACAAGACCGTGCTCGCGACCAAGACCCTCCCGCGCGGCACCGGCAACTGGCGCGTCTGGAGCGTCGGCCGTGTCCAGACTCCCACGCTGGCCCTGATCTACGAACGCGACCGCACCATCGCGTTCTTCAAGCCGCAAAACTTCTGGGAGGTCTACGGCATCTTCGACGGCGTCACCGCCAAGGCCGACCTCGACGCCTACGCCGCCGCCGAGAATCGCGAGAAGCTCCTCGGCCGTCCCCAGATTCTCGAGGACCGCGACCGCAAGGCGTTCTGGTCCGAGGCGCTCGCGACGCGGTTCACCGAGGCCGCGCTCACGCCGCGCCTCTACTCAGTCAAAGACTCGGCCTCGCAGCGCACCGAGCGCCCGCCCCTACCCTTCGACCTGCAGGAGGCGTCGAAGTACTTTTCCAAGAAGTTCGGTTGGACGGCCGCGCACTCGCTCGAGGTGCTCCAGTCGCTCTACGAGGACCTGAAGGTCATCAGCTACCCGCGTACCGACTCGCGCTACTTCCCCGACTCCGCCGAGATGCGCCAGAAGGTCTGCGAAGGTATCCGCGCCGCGCATGCCTGGATCCGCGAGAAACACCCGGCCACGCACCTCGCCTCGCAGGAGCTGCGCACCGACGAGGAGATGGGCAAGGCCAAGGCGTTCAAGAACTCCGAGAGCGACCACTACGCGCTCCACCCGCTCTCCGATCTCGCGCGCCTCTCCCGCGCCAACCGCGACCAGTTGCTCGCCTGGATGGCGGTGGCGCAGGCCTGCCTCATCGCGCTCGACGAGCCGCTCAAGGCCAAGGTGATCGTGCGCCGCTGGGAGCAGAAGGACGCCACCGGCGACTACGCGCCCTGCGTCTTCCGCACCGCGCGCGAAAACATCCTCGTACCCGGTTGGACGCGCTGGGTGAAGGACACCGGCGACGCCAAGACGCCGCCCGGCATGCCCGACCTCGTCGCCGAGCAACCGCTCGACAAGACCGAGATCAAGAAACTCGAGACGAACCCGCCCAAGCCCTACGACGACGCCACCATCCTCACCGCGATGGAGTACGCCGGCACCACCATCGAGGAGGGCGCGCACTCGCCCGAGCACCTCGAGGAGCTGATCGAGGCGATGAAGGACCGTGGCCTCGGCACGCCCGCCACGCGCGCCGCCATCATCGAGACGCTCGTCGAACGCGGTTTCATCGAGCGCAAGGGCAAGGCGCTCATCACCACCCAGAACGGCCGCGCCCTCGTGCGCGCGCTCAAGAAGATCGACCCCGCCGCCGTCTCCGCGCAGCAGACCGCCGAGATGGAGTACGAGCTCAAGAAGATGGAGCGCGGCAACTCCAGCTACACGCGCGAGACGTTCCTCGACGCCCTGCTCCGGCAGTTCTTCGGCGTCGCCGAAGCCTACAAGGCCGCCAGCACCCGCCTCGGCGAGGCGGAGCGCCCCGAACTCGTCACCGGCACGCCCACCGCGACTCTGTGCCCAACATCCGGACAACCGATCCTCGACCGCGGCGCCGCCTGGGAGGCGCCCGGTTTCGCCGGCACACTGCTGTGGAAGGAGTGTTTCGGCCGCAAATGGACCGCCGAGGACTTCCGCGAGCTGCTCGAAGCCGTCGCCGCGGGCACGCCGAAGAAGTTCGAGAATCTCACCACGCGCAGCGGCCAGACCTACGCGGCGATGCTCGGCATCGACGCCGAGTCGAAGAAGATCGTGATCGTCGAACCCGAGGCGAAGAAGCTGAAGGGCATCAAGTGCCCGAAGTGCGGCAAGCTCCTGCTCGACCGCGAGGCCTACCTCGAGTCGCCCGGTTTTCCCGGTGTGCGTTTCTGGAAAAACGCCTTCGGCCGCACGTGGTCGCCGGAGGACGTCGTGCGCCTCATCCAAGGCGTCGTCGACCAAGCTCCGGCGGAGTTCACCGACCTCGTCTCGCAGCGCACCAAGAAGCCCTATACCGCGAAGCTCACCATCGACGAAGCCGCCAAGAAGGTCGTACTCGTCCTCGACCGCCGACAAGCCGCCCCGGGCTGAACGCCGCGCGCGCGCCACGTTACGCGCCCTTGCGGTCGCCGGACTTCGTTATCTTCGCTTTCTGGCGCCGTGCGCGATTCAGCTCCGCGGTGAGTTCCTTGTGGCAACGATAGCAGACCACCCGCAGGTTGGCGCGGCCCTCTTCGTGGCCGCCCTCGCACACCGGCTTGATGTGGTCGATCTCGTACCAGACACGGCCCAGCCGCGGCCACCCGTCCGCCGCTGCATGCTCCACCGCGCGAGGGTCGCCCTCCAGCAACGCCTCCCGCACCTTGGCGCGCAGGCTCTCGGGATGGCAGCCGCACACCGCACACAGCCCACGGTTGAGTTCGTAGACGTGTTTCCGCACGAACGCCCAATCGCAGCGCAAGCGCACGCGCTCGATGCACTCCGGCGTCGCCCAGGTGCGACGCGGCGGCGCCACCTCGGCCCCGCACCCGCAACGGCACAGCAGCCGCCCCTGTGGCCCGCGTTTGGTGGGCGTCGCGGGCCAGGGCGGCAAGTGCGGGCGGCGTGACATGGTGCGCGCCATGGTGGGATCCGCCGGCCCGGTTGCGACCGATTTCCGCGCCACTCCCAATCAGCGCCAACGTCCCGGCGCACCGCACCGATCTCTCCCGTCGCGCCCGCCGCCTCCGTTCGCGGAATCCGCCCATGAAAAAGCCCTCCGCACGGGAGGGCGTATCGGGATGGTGGACAATACAGGACTCGAACCTGTGACCCCTTCCATGTCAAGGAAGTGCTCTAACCAACTGAGCTAATTGTCCGGCCAAAACTGAGCGGGCGAGCACAAGAACGCGCCCCCGCCTCCGCAAGCATTTTTTCCGCGAATCTTCGCACGCCAGCGCCCGGCCCCGCGCGAACGGCGCCCACCGTCCCACGCGCCCCGTCGCGGCTCAGCCGCTGATCTCGCTCTGCAGCCGGGCGAAGACCATCTTGCCGCCGGCCGAAGGCAGCACGCTCACGACCTCCACGGTGACCTTCTTGCCCACCGAGGCGCGCGCGTCGGCCACGACCACCATCGAGCCGTCCTCGAGATAACCGATCGCCTGCGCTTCCTCGCGACCGGGCTTCACGAGATCGACCTCGATCGTCTCGCCGAGCGTGAGTTCCGGCCGCACCGCCTTGGCGAGCACGTGGAGATTGAGCCAGGTCACCCCATGGAATTCCGCCATGCGCGCGAGGTTGTAGTCGGTGGTGAGCAGCTTGGCCTTCATCGACTGCGCCAAAAACACCAGCTTCGACTCCAGCTCCTGCCGGTTGGCGACCTCGCTCTCGTGGATGCGCAGGTCGAGATTCTTGATGGCGCGCAGGGCGTTGAGCGTGTCCAAGCCACGCCGCCCCCGGGCCTTCCGCGCCGGGTCCGGAGAGTCGGCGATGCGTTGCAGATCGTTGAGCACGAACCGCGGGATGATCAGCGCAGCGCTGATGAAATGCGTGTCGCAGATCTTCGCGATCCGGCCGTCGATCAGCGCACTGGAATCGACGATCACCAGCGGCACATCGACCTCGTGCGGCACGAAGCGCACATACGGGATGACGAAGTTGAACTCGTCCTTGCCGCGCAGAGCGATGACCGCGCCGAGGTACATGCAGACGATGAACAGCACGAGCCGGCAGGTGAAGAGCACCGCCGGTTCCCCCCACACGAACAGCGGCGACGAGCCGATCAGCCACGAGATCAGCGCGCCCAGCGCCAGGCCGAACGTCATCGCCGAGAGCCCGCGCAACGAGAAACCACGCAATTGCACATCCACCAGCACCACCAGCGAGCCACCCAGCACGCCGATCAGCAGCGCCAGCCACCACCAGGCGTTCCACTCCTTCACCGCCATGGCGGCGATCACGCTGCCCGCGGCACAGAGCAGCACAAAGAAGATGCGGATGATGAAGATGGTACGCTTGAGACCCATGGCGCGAGGGGGGGGACGAGTTAGCGGAAAAGCCAGAACAGCAGGAACGGGAGCACGATGCCCACCGCCATGCAGACACGCAGCGCGCGCACCGCACGACGGGCTTTCGGGTCGTCATTGGGCGAGGCTGGCATCGGAGCCGAGTAGAGGAGAACCCCGGGCGCTTGGCAACTCCGCCGCCATCGCCGCGCGATTTCGCCCGCATCGGGTTGCCGCGGGCCCTCGCGACCGCCGAATCGGAGTTCCGACCCCGGTGTCGCCGAAATTCGTTGTTGAGCGACCGCCCGCCCCGGTCCGTGCTCTCGCTCCCGTGCCGATGACGCCCCGCGAACGTTTCCTTGCCGCCTGCGCCTGCCAACCGCTCGAGCGCCCGCCGCTCTGGATCATGCGGCAGGCCGGCCGCTACCTGCCCGAGTACCGCGCGCTCAAGGCCAAGCACAACTTCCTCAAGATGGTGCGCACCCCCGACCTCGCCGCCGAGGTCACCATGCAGCCGATGCGCCGCTTTCCCCAGCTCGATGCCGCCATCGTCTTCTCCGACATCCTCGTCGTCCCCGAGGCGCTCGGCCAGGGCTACCGGTTCAAGGAGGAAGGCGGCATCGCGCTGGACTGGCGCATCGAACGTTGGGAGCAGGTCGACCGGCTCGCCGTCGAGCTCGTGCCCGAGCGCCTGCGCTACGTGGCCGAGGCGCTCAGGCGCACCCGCGAACAGCTCGGTTCGGACCGCGCCCTCCTCGGTTTCTGCGGCTCCCCGTGGACGCTCGCCGCCTACATGGTCGAGGGCGAAGGCTCCGACTCGTTCGCCCGCGCCAAGGCGCTGCTCTACGGCGACCGCCCGCTCTTCGACAAGCTGCTGGAGAAACTCGTCCGCGCCCTCGTCGCCTATGTGCGGATGCAGATCGAGGCCGGAGCCGATGCCGTCCAGATCTTCGACTCCTGGGCCGGCCTGCTCCCCGCCGCCGAGTACGAGGCCGCCTCGCTGCGTTGGATCCGCCAGCTCATCGCCGCCCTGCCGCCCGGCTTTCCCGTGATCGTGTACGCCAAGGGCGCCGCCGCCAGCCTGCCCGCACTCGGCGCCAGCGGCGCCGCCGTGCTCGGCCTCGACTGGACTCTCGACCTGGCCACCGCCCGCCGCGCCCTCCCGCCCCGCGTCGCCGTGCAGGGCAACCTCGATCCGGCGCTGCTGAACACCACTCCGACCAACGTCACCGCCGCCGCCGAACGTCTCCTCGCCTCGATGCGCGGCCTGCCTGGCCACATCTGCAACCTCGGCCACGGCATCCTTCCCGAGGCGAAGATCGACTGCGTCGAGTCCCTCTGCGCCACCGTCGCCGGCTGGCGTGGTTGAGCCGGGAGCGAACCAGCTCGTATTCAGCCGCCGGTTCGCCCAGGCTCGCCGGTGCGATGACGCTACCCCTGCCCACCAACCACGTGTTCGTGGATTTCGAGAACGTCCACGAAATCGATCCCGCGGTCTTCGGTCACAAATCCGTCAGTTTCACGCTGCTGCTCGGTCCAGTGCAGAAGAAGCTCGACGCCGCCCTCGTCGAGCAACTGCTCAACCACGCCGGCACGGTGGAGCTCGTGCGCCTTGCCGAACCGGGCAGAAACGCCCTCGATTTCGCCCTCGCCTTCTACCTCGGCCGGGCCGTGCAGACCGACCCGCTCGATTTCTTCCACATTGTTTCCCACGACAAGGGGTACGATCCACTCGTCGAGCACCTGCGGCACCGCCACATCCGCGCCCGCCGCCACGACGATTTCTCCGCCCTGCATTTCGACGGCGACGGCAAGCTCTCCGCGCCCCAGACGAAACCAGCGCCGACTCCGGTTGCGGTCCCGCCACCGCCCCCAGTCCCAACCAAGATCGCCGTCACCCAACCCACTGCCACCGGTACCCTGCACCTCGGTGACCAAGCCCGTCTCCTGCTGGAGTACCTGCGGAGAAACGCCAAGAACCGGCCCGGGAAGGAGGCGACACTCATCCGCCACACCCGCTCGTTCTTCGGCGACAAGATCACCGAGTCCGACGCCAAGGCGCTGATCGCCGAACTGCGCGTCGCGAAGATCCTGATCATCGACCCAAAAGGGAAACTCGACTACCAGCGCCTCTCGGCGAGCGCGTATTGATAGCCACCATCCGCGACGACTCGCTTTGCAGACATCTTCGACCACCCCTGACCTTCTCACCATGCTCCAGAACCCGCTTCAACAACTCCTCCGCCGCACTCTTGTGTCGGTGTTCGCCCTCGCCGCATCCGCCCTCCTCCACGCGACCACCCTCGGGCGCATCGAAGTCGCCTGCGCCGTCTGCTCCGCCAAGAGCGAGCAAACCGTGATCGGCTCCACCAACACGATGGGCGCGCCCGACCTCGACCTCCGCCCGGCCGAGATGCAGCGCTCCACGATGGAGTTCTGGGTGCAGGAGTGCCCGCACTGCGGTTACTGCGCCGGCGACCTCGCCCAAGGAACCCCGGCGGAGGCCGCTGTCGTGAAGTCGCCGGCCTATCAATCACAGCTGAAGAACCCGTTGTTTCCTCCGCTGGCCAACCGCTTCCTCTGCGCGATGCTCCTTTCCGACCAATCCGGCCGGATCGAGTCGGCCCTCCGCTCCGCACATTGCGCCGCGTGGGCCTGCGACGACGCCGACAAAACCGCCGAGGCGAAACAAGCCCGCACCGCCGCACTCGAACGCCTGCGGAAGCTCAAGTCCGAGGGCAAATCGCTCTATGGGCAGAAAGGGGCCGATGCCGTGCTGCTCTCCGACCTCGCCCGCCGCATCAGCGACTTCGAGTCCGCCGTCGCGAGCGCCCGCGAAGGTCTCGCGCTCGCCCCCGAGAGTATAGTCGCCGCCGTGCTCGCCCTCGAAATTCGGCTCGCCGAGCAGAAGGATGCAGGACGCCACACCCTCGATGAGATCCCCGACCCCGCGGCGGCAAAAACGGAATCGTAAGCCCGGCACTCGCACCACCGAACCCGCCGCCATCTCCCCGCGGCACGCGGCCTAGCGCGTACATGCGCGGTCGCCTCGTTATCCCAATGCGCAAGACTCTCACGCTTATCGCCATACTCTGGATCGGGGCAATCACCTCGCTCCACGCCGACGGTATCATCCTGCCGCCCATCGCCGCGCCGGAAGTCACGATGCCCGACCAACGCGCCCTGCTCGTCTGGCGCGACGGGGTCGAGACACTTGTGATCGAATCGCGCTTCGTGTCCGCCGACGACCACTTCGCTTGGGTGGTGCCGCTGCCCGCTCGCCCGGAGATCAGGCCAGCCACATCCGGCACTCTGCCATCGCTGCAGGCCGTGTTCCGTCCGCGGATCATTCCTCCCGTCGCCCTCGGCTTCCTCGTCCCAGCGCTCTTCTTCTGTCTCCCGTTGCTGCTGCTGTTCTGCTTCGAAGCCGCCCGAGCCCGGATCATCTACAGCCGTACAATCGCCATCATGCTTGGTTTGGCTGCTCTCGCCGGAGGTGCAGGCCTGATCGATAATCTCGCCCACGGCCGCGGCGGCGCCCTGCTGGCGATTCCAGTCGCGATTCTCGCCGCGCTCGCTTGGGCGCTTTGGCGACATCCGATGCGCTTGGTCGCCGCGTGGGGAGTGACCGTGCTGACGCTCCTCCTCGCCGCCATGGCCATCCCGGCATTCTCAAAAGTACGCGCCTCCACCGGTCCCTTGGCCGACGGCCTCTCCATCGAGCACCAAGTCATTGGGAACTACGACGTGGCGATTCTCAGCGGCAACGATGCCACCAACATTGGCCAATGGCTGAACCAGAACGGTTTCGTCCTTCCCGCCGCGGCCACTCCGGTGCTCGCCGAGCACGCCGCAGCCGGTGGCTGTTTCATCGCCACCAAGCTCCGTCGCGCTGCGCCTGCATCGCAGAGACAAGCGCCCCATCCACTCGTCTTCACGTTCAAGACTTCGGCCCCTGTCTACCCGATGAAACTCACCGGCACGGGCATTCGCACCACGCTCGAACTCGATCTCTTCGTGTTCGGCGACGCGGTGGCGCACGTCGAGCACCTCCCGCTCCGCGCCTGCGGACGGGTCGAGGTACCCGTCCCCGGCCAAGCCACGCCACGGTCGCGCAAAGGATCCTGGATCCCGCCCGAAGAGGATCTGATCGAGATCTCCCACACGGCACTGCGCGAACTCTGCGCCAACACCACGGTCGCCACACGACTCTGCGGCACGTTGCAGCCCGAGCACCTGCGGCAGGACATGGCCATCGAGTGGCGCCCGTTCAAAGGACCGCGCGGTCTCGCCAAGTTCACGAAACCCGACGCCTGGGGCTATGCCGCGCTGATCGGTCTCGGCAGTCTGCTGCTCGGAGGAGCAACCCTCTTCATCATCCGGCGCCCACAGCATCCCTCCGCCCGCGCCCGCCTCTGGGTGCTCGCCGCCGCCACCGGCATCGGTGCCGCCAGCGTCCTAGCCTTTCCCACCACGGCGGTGGAATACGGCCGAAACCGCCTCGGCCACCAATCGGACATCCGCGCCCTGCAAGCCTGCCTCGAACTTTCCGTGGCCGACACTGATCCTCGCTCGCTTCACGAGCCCGAAGTCCGAACACGCTTGGAATCGGAATTCGCTAAGCCCTCCGCTGAAAGCCGCCGCTACTTGAAAACCCTGCCCGACTACGGCGACGCCCCCGGCCAATACCACCTGCGCCAGTTGGGCGATGGCACGTGGCAGGTCGTCCTGGTCGACTTCTTCGGACAAGAACAAGCTCTCTCTCGTTGATCCCGCCCGCGATCAGCGGGCGCCGACCACCGCGTCCCGGAGGCGATCAGCCGGAGGACACCTCCAAAGCTTCGCCGTTGGCGAAGCCCATCAGTGGTCAGCCAAAATCCGACCTCCTGATTTCCCGCCCCCGCAGATTCTGCGCTCGGCGCCGCGCCGTTGCCCGCCCCACCGCTCACCGCGCGCGGGCCCGCCCGAAGTGGTCGTCGACCTTGATCAGCGCCGTCACCACGAACGACGGGATCGTCGCCAGGCAGACCCAGCCGAAGAAATTCACATAGCCAAGCTGCGCCTGCAGCCAGCCCGACATCATCCCGGGCAGCATCATGCCCAGCGCCATGAAGCCGGTGCAGATCGCGTAGTGGGCGGTCTTGTTCGGCCCCTCGGCAAAGAGCATCAGGTAGAGCATGTACGCGGTGAATCCGAACCCGTAGCCAAACTGTTCCACCGCCACTGCCCCGCCGATGGCCGTCAGCGATTCGGGCTGCACGAGCGAGAGATAGACGTAGACGAGATTCGGCACATTGAGCGCCAGCGCCATCGGCCAGAGCAGCCGTTTCAAGCCCCGGCGCGACACGATCCAGCCGCCGAGCAGGCCGCCGGCGAGCAGCGCCGCCACCCCAATCGTGTTGTAGAACAGGCCCACCTGCTTCGTCGTGAGCGCCAGCCCGCCCTCGGCGCGCGGATCGAGCAGGAACGGCTGGACGAGCTTGGTGAGCTGAGCCTCCGCGAAACGGTACAGGAGCATGAACGCGAGCGCCGTCGCGATGCCCGGCTTGCGGAAGAACGCCGCGAACACCGCCCACCACTCCGCCAGCAGGGCCCGCCGGTGCGGCGCCGGCCCGTCCCCGGCTGGCCGCGGCAGCACGAACGCGTGCAGCAACCCGACCGCCACCAACCATCCGCCGAGCAGCCAGAACACCCCCCGCCACGCTTGCGCCGGCGCGAGCCCGCGCTCCATCCACACCCCAGCGAGCAGCACCAGCCCGCCCTGCCCCGCCAGCATCGCCAGCCGGAAGAAGGTGCTGCGCACACCCACAAACGCCGCGCGCTGGTGCTCCGGCAACGCCAACAGGTAGAACCCGTCCGCCGCGATGTCGTGCGTGGCCGAGCCGAACGCGATCAGCCAGAACAGCGCCAGCGTCGCCCGGAAATACTCCGGCCCCGGCAACGCGAGCGCGACCGACGCCAGCAGCGCCCCCATCACGAACTGCGTCGCCACGATCCACCCACGCTTGCGGCCGAGCAGTTCGACCAGCGGCGACCACAACGGCTTGATCACCCACGGCAGGTAGAGCCAGCCCGTGTAGAGCGCGATGTCGGTGTTGGAGACGCCGAGGTTCTTGTAGACCACCACCGAGAGCGCCGCCGCCGCGGCGTTGGGCAGCCCCTGCGTGAAGTACAGCGAGGGGATCCAGCTCCAGGCGCGCGCGGCGCTCGTGTCGTTTCGTTCCATGGGTTGCTCGTGGGGACGGAGCACGCTGGAGGGGGAAACGGCGGCGGTCAAAGCCGGCCTCCGTCTTCGGTGGTCCTCGCGCCGCCGCCGCCCGCGCCACGCGCGTCGCCGGAAAACACTCTCGCGCCCCGCCCGCTCCGCTGGCAGAGTGCCGCCCGATGGTCCCCCCGTGTCCACCCTCCACCACCACCGCGACCCACGCCACCAACCGGAGTATGTCCATGTCCCTGAACGAGTGCCCGCTCTTCGCCGAGTTCAACCAGGTTGAGCTCTCCGCCATGAAAGCCATCACGCAACGCTCCCGGATCGAGCCCGGGGTCTGCCTGTTCCGCGAGAACGAACCCGGTGAGAGCCTCGTCGTCATCACCAACGGTTCGCTGCGGATCACGAAGCAGGCGCCCGAGGGCGGCGACGAGGAGGTGGCGGTGCTCAGCAGCGGCAGCTACATCGGGGAGATGGCCCTCTTCGGCAAGGGGCTGCGCTCGGCCACCGGCACCGCGCTCGAGGCGACCGACATCGCCCTCATCCCGTACGTCACCCTGCAGGGTTTCCTGGACACCAATCCCGTGACCGCGGCGAAGTTCTACAAGGCCGTGGCGACCGGCATGGCCCGGCGCCTGGCGCAGATGAACAGCAGCGTCGCCTTCCTCAAGGCCTTCCTCAAGGAACAGAACTGACGCCCCGCGCCCGGGCCGGCGCGAGGATCCGCCCCCTGTCGCCGAACCCTGAACACAAAAGGCGCCCGTCAGGGCGCCTTTTGTGAATCAAACGGCGTGCCGGGTCGGCGGCGCCGCCTCTTATTTGAAGTCGACGAGCTCGACTTCGAAATCGAGCACCGAGCCGGCCGGCAGCGGGCCACCGGCTTGATTGCCATAACCGAGCTCGGCGGGAACCCAGAGGCGGATCTTGCCGCCCTTGCCGATGAGCTGCAGGCCCTCGGTCCAGCCCTTCACCACGCCGGCGAGCGAAAACTCGATCGGCTCGCCACCGTTCTTGTCGGTGCTGTCGAAGACCTTGCCGTCGCAAAGCTTGCCGGTGTAGCGCGCCTTCACGGTGCTGGTCGCCGTGGGCTTCTCAGCCGAGCCGGCCTCGACGATCTGGTAGCGCAGGCCCGAGGCGGTCTTGGTCACGGCCTTGTCGGCGTCGACCTTCGCGAGGAACGCGGTGTTCGCGTCGGCCCAGACCTTGGCCTCCGCCGCGCGTTCCTGCGCCGACACGGCCGCCCGACCCTCGAAGAACGCCTGCGCGCCGGGTATGATCGCGTCGAACTGGAACGGCAGCTCCTCCCCCTTGGCCGCGTAGGCCATGCCCTGCACCAGCGCGGCCACTTCGTCGGCGTTCATCCGCAGCTCCTTGACGACGCTGGAGAGGCCGAACTGCTGGGCCATGAAGTAGCCCTGCACCATGAACGCCTGTTTCTCCTGCTCGGGCGTGAGCTTCGCGGGAGCCGGAGGCAACGCCTCGGGCGCGGCCGGCGCGGGAGCCGCTGCCGGCGCAGGCGCCGCGGCGGCTGCCGGCTGGGCGGTATCGGCGGCCCAGACGGCCGCGTTGGAAAGGACAAGGGCACCAACCAGAAGTGTACGCATCGGCGCTGTTGCTAGAGATGGCCCCGGTCCGAGGGAAGCCCGATTCTCGCCGCTTCGGCGCGCGTCTCCGCTCCGCAGTCCTCGGTCGTCCGCCCTTCCCTGCTCGGCATCCGCACCGGCCACCTGGTGTTCGCCACTGCCGTACCCAGTCCGCGGTTCTCCGCCTCCGTCGTCTGTCCCCAGTCCTCCGCCGTCCGTCCTCTGTCCTCCGTCGCTCGCTCCTCGCCCTTGACCCCCGCCACCCTCTGCGCCGTGCTGAAGGCCGATCCGCCGCCCAACCGTGCCAGCCCTCTCCCGTTTCCTCCCCGCCGATTTCGATCCCGCCCGCCCGATCGCCCTGATCGCCGGCCAGGGCCAGTATCCGATCCGCGTGGCTGCCGCGATCCGCCGCGCCGGCGTGCCGCTGCGCCTCATCGCCTTCGAGGAGGAGACGCCCGCCGAGCTCTTCGCCTGCTTCCCCGAGGCCGAGCGCCGCATGCTGCTCGTCGGCCAGCTCGGCAAGGCCCTCGACTCCCTCGAGAAGTTCCGCGCCGGCTACGCCATCATGGCCGGCCAGATCACCCCGCGCCGCCTCTTCAAGGGCCTCCACCCCGACTTCAAGGCCGCCCGTATCCTTTTCTCCCTCAAACGCCGCAACGCCGAGACCATCTTCGGCGCCCTCGCCCAGGAGATCGCCGCCCTCGGCGTCACCCTGCTCGACGCCCGCTCCTTCCTCGACGACGAACTCGCCTCCGCGGGCCCGATGACCGGCAAGTTCTCCGTGCCCGACGAGTTCCTCCAGCACGGCATCCACATCGCCAAGGAGGTCGCCCGTCTCGACATCGGCCAGGGCGTCGTCGTCCGCAAGGGCACCGTCGTCGCCGTCGAGGCCTTCGAGGGCACCGACGCCATGCTGCGCCGCGCCGGCGAGTTCAAGACCGACCACCTGCTCTTCGTCAAAACCGTCAAGCCGCGGCAGGACTACCGCTTCGACGTGCCCGTTTTCGGGTTACGCACGCTCGAGAGCATGCGCGACGCCGGCATCGAGCACGCCGCCCTCGAGGCCGACAACACCATCATGCTCGAAAAGCCGCGCGTCATCGAGCAGGCCCGCGCCTGGAAGATCCAGCTCTTCGGCTACCGGTAAGCCCGACGGCGCGGAAGCGGCGCCCCGCTGGGCGGCGACCGCAACCTCACGCCTTCCCGCCGCGCCACACCTCGCGCACGACCGACTGCGGGCGCCGGTTGGCGGTGAGGTACGCGCGGCCGAGGTACTCGCCGATCACCCCGAGCATCACCAGCTGCGCGCCCGAAAACACCAGCAGCGCGCTCATCAGCGAGCCCCAGCCGAAGGCCGGCCCCGCGCCGACGAGGTATAGGTACCCCACGCCCGCCACGCCCAGCACGCCGAGCACGCTCAGCGCCAGCCCGAGCACCGTCGCCGCCCGGAGCGGCGCCACCGAGAAGCTCGTGAACATGTTTAGCCACAGCCGCACCAGCCGGCGCAGGTTGTAGCCGCTCTCGCCCTGCGCACGCACCTTGTGCGCGACCCGGATCGCTGTCACCGCCCGGGTGCTCTGCAAAATCAGGCCGTCGATGTACGGATACGGCCCCTCGTAGCGCACGATCTCGTCGACGATGAACCGGCTCAGGCACCGGAAGCTCGAGAGGTACAGCCCGCGTGGCTTGTCCAGGAGCCACCCGGCCACCGCATTGGTGAAACGGCTGCCCCAGTTGCGCCACGCCGCATGCTCCTTCGCCGCGGAGTAGTCGCCAAACACGACGTCGTGTCCGCCGCTCTGCGCCGCCGCGAGCAACTTCGGCACCTCGGAGGGCGGATTCTGGCCGTCGTCGTCCATCGTCACCACCCAACGACCACGCGCGTGGCGCAGCCCCGTCATCACGGCGTTGTGCTCGCCGAAATTGCGCGCATGGCTCGCCACGACCACCGGCACCGGGCATGTCTCCAGGATCCGGCGGCACACGCCGAGCGTGTCGTCCCGCGCTGCGGTACAGCGGGATCACGATGGACAGGGTCGGGGCGTTCTCGCTCATGGGCGTGGCGCGAGACTCGACGGTTCCGCTGCCGTCTGCAAGCCGCACCATCGTCCTGCGATCTCAACCGCGCCCGCTCGTCACCCACTCGCGCACTGCGGCGGCGACTTCGCGCACCTCGGCCTCCGTCAGCGCCGGATGCACGGGCAAGCTGAGCACCTCGGCGCAGCAACGTTCGCACACCGCCAGCGCGCCGGCGCCGTCCGGCGCCCATTGGGCAAACGCCGGCTGCCGGTGCAGCGGCACCGGGTACAACGTCTGCGCAACGATCCCCCGCGCCTCCAGCCACACTCGGAGCCGCTCGCGCCCGGGCGTGCGCACCGCGTATTGATGGAACACCGGCACAAGCTCACCGTCCGGCGACGGCGGCAGCACGAGGTCCGTTCCGGCCAGCTCCCGTGCATAGACCGCGGCGAGTTCGCGGCGACGCGCGTTCTCGGTGTCGAGGCGCGGCAACCGCACCCGCAGCACCGCCGCCTGAATCTCGTCGAGCCGGCTGTTGCGCCCGCCGTCGCCGCTGCTCACGTAACGCTCACGCCAGCCGTACTGGCGCAACGCCTGCACGTCGGCGGCCACGCGTTCGTCGTTCGTCGCGACCGCGCCGCCATCGCCGAGGGCGGCGAGATTCTTCGTTGGATAGAAACTGAACGCCGCCGCGTGGCCCCATGTGCCGACCTCGCGCCCGCCAATCGCCGCACCGTGCGCCTGCGCACAGTCCTCGACGACCTTCAGCCCACGCTCGCCGGCCAACGCCATGAACTCCGGCATCGCGCATGGCTGTCCGTAGAGATGCACCGGCACGATCGCGCGCACCGCCGCGCCGCGCGACGAGCGCAGGAGCGTGCGCAATCGTTCGGGCGAAAGCGTCATCGTCGCCGGGTCGACGTCGCCGAAAACCGGAGTTCCACCGGCGGCGACAACCGCGGCGATCGTCGCCGACACCGTGTTGGCGGGCACGACCACGCCATCACCGGCGCGCACGCCGACCGCCCGCAGCGCCAGCTCGATTGCGTCGGTGCCGTTGGCCACCGTCACGCAGGCCTTCGCGCCGAGCCACGCGGCGAACTCGCCCTCGAACGCCGCCACCTCCGGACCGAGAATGTAGCGCCCGCTGTCGAGCACGCGCGTGATGGCCGCGCGCACTTCTGCGTCGCAGGTGGCGAGATTGGCTTTCGGGTCGGCGTTGGCGATCATGGGGAAAATCGAAATGCCACAGAGCCCCGTAGGACCGGTCTCCGACCGGTCGCCCCGCGCTCCGTACGGAACGGGCAGCTCACCTCCGCCATGTCCAGTCGGAGAGTGGACCCACTTGGCCGGTTCGTCTCACCGCAGCCGCCGCGGTCATGTCTGCGTCCGTCGCTCACAGGTAGTGCCGCAGCTCCTTGCGGTAGTAGGCCAGCGTGCGCTTCAACGCCACGGGCAGTGCCGTGCGCGGCGTCCAGCCGAGCGTGTCGCGGATAAGCGTCCAGTCCGCGTAGTAGTCGCCGATGTCGATCTTCTTCCGCTCGGCGGGAAACGCGCGCACTGCGTACTCGCCGCTTCCGTTGGCTTCGACCATCAGCCGAGCCAACTCCGCCAGCGAAACGCGCTCGCGGCCACCCAAATTGAACACGCGCCCGGCCGCAGCCGGATGCCGCGCCGCGAGCAGCAAAGCTTCGACGCAGTCGTCGACGTAGGTGAAGTCGCGCAACTGCTCGCCGCCCCACACCTCGATCGGCTTGCCCTCGAGGAGCTGGCGCACCCACACGCCCAGGAACGTCTGCCGCGCGTCCTTCACGCGCATCCGCGGGCCGATCGTGTTGGTTAGCCGCAGCACGCAGGTGCGCAGCCCGTGCACCTGGTGGTAGAGCGTGTGGTACCACTCGCCGGCGCACTTGTTGATGCCGTTCACGTCGACCGGCCGGATCGGGTGCTTCTCGTCGACGGGCAGGTAGTCGGGCTTGCCGTAGATCTGGCGCGTGCTGGCGAAAACGACGGCGATGCCGGGGTTGTGCTTCCGGCACGCCTCGAGGATGGAGAGCTGCGCGCGGCAGTTGATCTCCAGATCGGTCTCCGGATCGTGGATCGAGTCGAGGTGGCTCGTCTGCCCGGCGAGGTTGAAGAGCACGTCGCGGTCCTTCAGCAGCACCGGCAGCACATGCGCGTCGCGCACGTCGGCAAGGTTCACCTGCACCTGCTTCTCGATTCCACGGATGTTGCGCAGCGCGCCGCCGTATTCGGGGATCAGGCTGTCGACGACCAGCACGTTGGCCCCGCGCCGCACAAGTTCCCGGGCGAGGTTGGAGCCGATGAAGCCGAGCCCGCCGGTGATCAGCACGCGTTTGCCGGCGAAGGCCTCGACCGTGTCGGGATTGCGGTGGCGCACCATAATGCACGAAGCATCGCGTCCTGCGGTCCGCCTTCAACCGCGAAACACCTCAGTGCCCCTCAGGCCGCCGCGGCCGGCCGGAACCGCGCGACTGGCCAGCCGGTGCACACCGAAAGCAACTGCGCCACGCCGCCCACCAAGCACCACGCCACCGACAACGCCCAGAACGCCAGCGCCAGCGACGCCACCGGCCCGTCGGTCCCGTGTCCGAGCAACGCCAACACGCCCACCAGCGACACCTCCCGCACTCCGTGCCCCCCAATGCTCAGCGGCAACGCCGCCGCCACGTAGGCGGCCGCCGCGGCCACCGTCACTTCCAGCAACCCCGCATCCAGCCCCACGGCCCGTGCCAGAAGCCACAGAGAGAGAAAATCCGCCAGCCACACCGACACGCTCTGCCCGGCCGCCAGCGCGATCACCACGCGCCGGGCTCCCAGCGCCACTGTGGCATCGTGCAGCGCCGCCGCCCGCGGCGCCCCGAGCACCCGGGCCGACAGCGGCTCCCACCAGCGCGTGCCGACCAGGCTCCAACCCACAACGACAATCACCACACAGGCCGCCGCGCTCGCAAACAGCAGCGGTTGCAGCGTCGTCGCCCGTCCGCCGCCGGCCAGATGCCACCCGAGCGCCAGCGAGGCCAGCAACAGCAACGCCCCCAACCCGAACAGCCGGTCGGCCAGCAGACTCGCGACTCCACCCGCCCGCCGCGTCGGGTCGGCCTGCCAGACGAAATTCAGCCGCACCACATCTCCGGCCACCCCGCCGGGCAGAAACGAATTGTAGAACTGCCCGATCCAAAACACGCCGTGCACCCACCGCGCCGGCCGCGCGATGCCCTGCGCCCGCAGCAACACCTGCCAACGCCACGCCTGCAACGGATAGGCGGCGCCCGCCAGCAACACCGCCGGCAGCGCCATCGCCCAGTCCAGTCCCCGCAACCCGGCGACCTGCGACCAGTCCACCCGCCACGCCAGCCACCCGAGCAGGCCCAGCGAGAACGCGTAGCGCAGGATCGCCCCGAACGGGCCGCGCAAAAGGTTCGAGATTCGCACGAGTCCCCTGATGCCAGCACGCCCCGGCGTGGCAAGCGCGCCGGCGGCCACCGCCCGTCGTCCGGAGTTTTCCATCGCATGCGCGGCGCGCGTGTGCTCCCACTTGTCGCATGCAACTGGACGAATACCGCAAGCTCGCCGCGGTCGAGGACCGCATGTGGTACTTCCACGCCCTCAACCGGCGCGTGACCCACTGGCTCCGGCGGTTGCTCCCCCCCGGCCCGGCCCGCGTGCTCGATGCCGGATGCGGCACCGGCGGCCTGATCAAGGCGATCCGCGCGATCGACCCCGCCTGGCAGACCACCGGCCTGGACTTCATGCCGCTGGCCTGCGCCCTCTCCCGCGAGCGCACCGGCGCCGAAATCGTCCAGGGGTCGGTCACGGAGTTGCCTTTCGCCGACGCCGCCTTCGAGGCCGTGGTCTCGGCCGATGTCGTCTGCCAGGTCGAGGACGGCGCCCGGGCCCTGCGCGAGTTCGCCCGCTGCGTGCGTCCCGGCGGGGTCGTGCTCGTCAACGTCCCCGCCTACCAGGCGCTGTGGTCCTACCACGACGACACCTGCGAGACGAAACACCGTTACACCCGGCCCGAGCTGGCGGGACTTTTCCGTGACGCCGGGCTGGAGATCGTCTTCGCCAGCTACGCAAACTGCCTGCCGCTTCCGCTCATCTGGGCGCGCCGCCGGCTCCTCCGCCCCGCCCAGCCGACCAGCGACGTGCGCCACTACTCCACCCCGGTCGAGGCGCTGTTCGGTGCCCTGGCCTGGGCCGAGTTCACGTGGCAACGCTGCGGCCTGGCCTCGCCGTTCGGCAGCTCGGTGTTTGTCGCCGGCCGCCGCCGCTGATCTGCCCCAGTTAGGTCTTGCCGCCGCCGGGCCGGCCGCCGCTTCTTGGCATCCGTCCCCACGAGGCATGCGCCCGCCGTCCCATCCTTTCCTCTCCCGCCTCGCCATTCCCCTGCTTGTCGCCGTCGCCGCGGCGTTGCTCTGGATCGGCTACACCGAACGTTGGAGCACCGACGCCTGGCGCACGCCCGAGGGCTACGAGGGCGACCCCGCCGAGATCTTCGCCCGGGTGCGCGCGAGCATCGACGACCCGCTGCAACCGTTGTTTGGCTACGACGAGCTGGCGCGGCTGGCCGCGCCCTTCGGCGCCGACTGGGGCGGCTACCCGATCAGCGACGGACCCACCTTCGCGCTCGCCGGCCTGCTCGGCCGCGCCGTCGGGCCGTTCGCCGCGGTCAACCTGCTCGGCTGCGCGCTCATCGCCGCCGCCGCGCTCTCCTTCTACCTCTGTGCACGCCACCTGCGCTGGCGCCCGGAGTGGGCCGCCTGTGCCGCGCTGCTCTTCGCCTTCTCCAACTACCACCTGCGCTGGCTCGTCACCCTCAGCTTCGCGCAGACGTGGACGCTCCCGCCGCTGCTCCTGCTCTGCGCCTCCGCCGCCCGCCCGGCGCCGGTCGTCGGCGGAGACCGGCGCCGCGTGCTCCTGCTCGCGGCCGCGCTCGGCGTCTGGCTCGGCTGGGGCAACCCGTACTTCGTCTTCTTCGCCGGCTGCGTGATCGCCGGCGCCTTCGTCCTCAACCGCCTCCGCCGCGCCCCGTGGCACCGCCTCGCCCCGCTTGGCCTGCTCGTCGCCGCGATGGGCGTCTCGGTCGTCGTCGCCCATTGGGCGTTCTTCGCCGCCAAACTCTCCGGCACTGGCGGCACCGAACAGTTCGACCGCGGCTACACCGGCGCCGAGCTCTACGCGCTCAAGCCGCTCGATCTCGTCATCCCGCCCGAGGATCACCGCAGCCACCTGCTCCGCGACCTCGGCCGCATCTACGCCTCCGACACCGCGCTCAAGGGCGAGCCGTTCTACAACTACATCGGCCTCGTCGGCCTCGCCGGTCTCGCGCTCCTCGCGCTCGTCGCGCTCCGCCGCGCCGCGCGCCCCTCGCCGACCCGCCGCGTGCCCGAGGCCGCGCTCGCGGCGCTCTGGTGCGGACTCCTCGCCACCGTCGGCGGCGGCACCGCCGCGCTCGCCTTGGCCGGCATCGACTGGTTCCGCGCCAGCAACCGCATCGGCGTCTTCTTCTCGCTCTGGGCGCTGTTCTTCCTCTTCGGTGCCCTGCACCGCGCCACCCGCTCGCGCCCGCGCTGGATCGCCCTCTGCCTCGCCGCCACCATCAGCGTCGCCGGCTGGTTCGAACAGACTCCGTGGTACGGTTACGAGAGCGCCCGCGCCGCGGCCGCCGTGAAGCTCGCCGCCGACCGCGCCACCGTCGCCGCCATTGAGCAGACTGCCGGGCGAGACGCCGCCGTCTTCCAGCTGCCCTTCGTCCCCTTCCCCGAGGCCGGCCGCACCGCTCGCCTGGCCGACTACGAACACTTCCGGCCCTACCTCGTCTCCGACACGTTGCGCTTCTCCTACGGCGGGCTCCGGGGGCCGGCCGCAACCAACTGGACCGCCGCCACTGCCCGCCTCGCCGCACCCGAGATGGTCGCCCGCCTCCAGGATACCGGCTTCGGCGTACTCTGGGTCGATCGCCGCGGCTACGCCGACAACGCCGACGCCCTCCTCGCCCAGCTCCGCGCGTTCGGTCTGACCGAGATCCCCACCGCGCGCGCCGACGAGATCGCCGTCTTCCGTCTCCAGCCGCGCACACCCGCCTTGGCTCCGAACCTCGGCGACGCCCGCATTCTGCCCCTCTGGGATCCCTTCGCCGCGAATCCATCCGACGCCAGCCCTTGGATGCTCGACTGCGGCAACTGGTCTCCCGCCGAGCGCGCCCCCGGGCGCGTGTGGCGCTGGGCGCGGCGCACCGCCACGCTCGGTCTCGACTGGCGCGGCCCCGCCACGGACGCCGAGCTGCGCTTCACCGCCAACAGCGCCGGCGACGCCCGCCTCGTCATCCGGGCCGACAGCCGCGAGATCGGCCACGTCGACCTGCTTGGCGGCCGGCGCCTCGACTGCCGCGTGCCACTCCGGCTTGAGCCCGGTCTGCAACGGTTGACCTTCGAATACCCTGGTCGGCTCCGTCGCCTCGGTCGCGACTCCCGCCAGATTGGTTTCATGGTCGAGAACCTCGTCTGCGCCCCGCAGTAGCCGCGGGCGTGTCGCCCGACAGATTGGCCGCCCGTGACATGAAAAAGCCCGGTTCTTCCGAGCCGGGCTTTTTGCGAAACCGTTATCCTGGCTCAGACCTGCGGCGTCGCGGTCGAGGCGATGTGCAGATCCTTGAGTTGCTTGGCCGTCGGCACCGAGGGGCTCTGCGTCATCAGGCACTGGCCCTTCTGGGTCTTCGGGAAGGCGATCACGTCGCGGATGCTGGAGGTGCCGCAGAGGATCGTCACCAGGCGGTCGAGACCGAGCGCGATGCCGCCGTGCGGGGGCGCGCCGTACTTGAACGCGTTGAGCATGTAGCCGAAGCGGCTCTCGACCATGTCGACCGGGATCTTGAGCACGTCCTCGAACACCTTCTTCTGCAGCGCGGGCTGGTGGATGCGGATCGAGCCGCCGCCCAGCTCCACGCCGTTGAGCACGATGTCGTAGTGCTGGCCGCGCACGGCGTGCGGGTTGCTGTCGAGCAGCGGGATGTCCTCCTCGACGGGCGAGGTGAACGGATGGTGCGTCGACACGAAGCGTTTCTCCTCCTCGTCGAAGCTCATCAGCGGAAAATCGATGACCCAGAGGAAATTGAACTGGTCGGCCGGGATCGTGAGCACGCCGCGCTTCTGCAGCAGTTGCGCGCAGTCGAGGCGGCAGCGGCCGAGGATCGCGCAGGCCTTCTCCCAACCGGCGGCGGCGAAGAACACGATGTCGCCGTCCTCGATGTTGAGGAGTTGCTTGAGCGCGGCCTTCTCGGCGTCGGTGAAGAACTTCACGATCGGCGATTTCCACTCGCCCTTCTCGGCCTTGATGAAGGCGAGACCCTTGGCGCCGAGCGTCTTCGCGGTCTCCTCGAGCGCGGAGAGCTCGCCCTGGGTGATGTCCGCGAGCTTCTTGGCGTTGACGGCCTTGATCACGCCGCCGTTGGCGACGGTGGAGGCGAAGACCTTGAAGGCGGAGTGGCGGAACGTCTCGGTGAGGTCGACCAACTCCATCGCGAAGCGCGTGTCCGGCTTGTCGACACCGTAGCGGTTCATCGCCTCGGTGAACTTCATGCGCGGGAACGGCGTCGGGATGTCCATCCCCTTCACGTCCTTCCAGATCTTCTTCAGCAGGCCCTCGATGAGCGCGTAGATGTCCTCGCGGTCGATGAAGGAGGCCTCGATGTCGAGCTGGGTGAACTCGGGCTGGCGGTCGGCGCGCAGATCCTCGTCGCGGAAGCACTTCGCGATCTGGAAGTACTTCTCGAAGCCGGCCACCATCAGGATCTGCTTGAACTGCTGCGGCGACTGCGGGAGCGCGTAGCACTGGCCCGGATTGACGCGCGAGGGCACGAGGTACTCGCGGGCGCCCTCGGGCGTGCTCTTGAAGAGCAGCGGCGTCTCGATCTCGAGGAAGCCCTGGCCGTCCATGAACGTGCGGATCGTGCGCGTCGTCGTATAGCGCGTAATGATCGCGTTCTTCATGCGCGGGCGGCGCAGATCAAGGTAGCGGTACGTGAGGCGGAGGTCCTCGTTGACCTTGTCGCCGGCCGCGTCGTCGAGCGGGAACGGCGGCGTGTCGGAAAGATTGTGCACCGTGAGCGCGGTGACCTGCAGCTCCACCTCGCCGGTGGGCAGGGTCTTGTTGACCATCTCCGCCGGGCGGAGCTCCACCTCGCCGGTCAGTGTCACCACCGACTCCGGACGCAGGGTCACGGCCAGCGCCCCCAGTTCGGCGCTGGCCTTCGGGTTGAGCTTCACCTGCGTGATGCCCGCGCGGTCGCGCAGGTCGATGAACAGGATGCCGCCGTGGTCGCGGAGGGAATCGACCCAGCCGGACAGGGTGACGGACTGGCCGACGTCGGCGCGGGTGATCTGGGCGCAGGTGTGCGTACGCTTCATGGTTAAGGACAAGGAGGGGTCACGAAACGGGCGGCTCCGGCGCTGGGCAATCCCAATCTGGGAAGGAGCGCCGCGGAGACGCTCGCCGGCGGCTAGGCTGGTCGGCGTTTGCCCCGCAACCGGTCGAAAGCCCAGGTCAGCACCTCCGGCACCGGGTCGCCGAGGCAGTGGGCGAACTGGGACGCCCGGGGCGGACCGTCTCCGGGGTTCCGCCGCAGCCACGCCCGCAGGCCCTGGACGCTCCATCCATGCTTGTGGAAGTCCACCGCCCGCCGCCGCACCTCCGGCAACGCCAGCCCCAACGCCGCCCGGCAGGCCAGGTCGGGGAAGTTCACCCCGGCCTCGACCGAGCCCAGGAGGCTGCCCCACGGGCGGGCGTTGACCTCCAGCAGCAACACCTCGCCGGTCCGGCGACTGCGCCGCATGTCGATGTGCGCCAAGCCCGACCACTCGAGCGCAGCCACGAGCCGCTCGATCATCGCCAACGTCGGTCCGTCCTCCACGAACCGGGTGACCGCCGCCGGCGCAAAGGCCCGCCCATCCGGCATCGTCTCCTCCTGCATCGTCCAAGCGAGCAACCTTCCATCCCGGGCGACGATCGAGCAGTCGAAATCGGTTCCTTCCACGAACTCCTGGACTACGAAGCTGGCATCCGCCCCCAAGCCCCGCAGCGCGCGATCCAGTTCCGCCCGTGTCTCGGACCTCGTGATTCCCCGCCCGTATTCGCCCCGCGCCGGCTTCATGATCGCCGGAAACGCGAAGTCCGGCGGGATCGGGGGCAACGCCGCCCCGCTCCGGTGGACGACGGTGCGGGGCTGGGGCAACCCGTGGGCGCTGAGAAATTCGCTGAAGGAGCCTTTGTCGATGGCGCACCGGAACCGGTCCGGCGCCGCGAGCGGGATCAGCCGGGCCACGTGTTCGAGCCGCTCGCGCGCTTCCAGGCACCGCAACGCCGTCCCTTCGCTCAGCGGGAAGATGACCTCCGCCCCCACCCGCTCAGCCGCCCGCACCACCTCCTCGATGTATCCAGGAGTAGCGACACCGCTCCGCGCGATCCGGTGGGAGGCGACGTGCCGGCTCCAATCGATGCGCGCCCGCCAGACCGCTCCCGGGCGCAGGACATGGACCCGCCAAGCCCCGGCCAGCCCCAGGGCGCGCGCCACGTTGAGCGCATTCGGGGAATCGCCGTCGAGGACCAGGACCGCCCTGCGGGGCTTCTGCGTCATCGCCCCGAAGATTGGCTGAAACAGCCTCCCACACAAGTTGCCGGCCCGGATCCCCGCCGCGCGCCGCCAGAAATTGCGCTTTCCCTGCCGCCCGCGGCGCGCTCTGCTTGGCCCCTTCCAAACCCTTTCCGCGCGCCCCGACACCCCGCCGGCCCGCGCCCCTTCGTCCCCGCAACCTTCATGGACAACGTCAAATACCTGCTTCCCGAAACCGAGATCCCGACCGCCTGGTACAACATCGCGGCCGATCTGCCCATGCCGCTCCCGCCGGTCATCCACCCCGGCACGATGAAGCCCATCGGCCCGCAGGACCTCGCCCCCATCTTCCCGATGGCCGTCATCGAGCAGGAGGTCTCCACCGACCGCTGGATCCAGATTCCGGAGCCGGTGCGCGACATCTACCGCCAGTGGCGCTGCACCCCGCTGCACCGCGCCCGCCGCCTTGAGCAGTTCCTCGGCACCCCGGCCAAGATCTACTTCAAGAACGAGGGCGTCTCCCCCGCCGGTTCCCACAAGCCCAACTCCGCCATCCCGCAGGCCTACTACAACAAGCGCGAGGGCGTGAAGCGCATCATCACCGAGACCGGCGCCGGCCAGTGGGGCTCCTCCCTCGCCCTCGCCGGCACGTTCTTCGGCATCGAGGTCCTCATCTACATGGTGAAGGTCAGCTACCACCAGAAGCCCTACCGTCGCGCGCTGATGGAGACCTGGGGCGGCAAGGTGATCGCCAGCCCCTCCAACACCACCGCGGCCGGCCGCGCCGTCCTCGCCAAGCACCCCGACAGCACCGGCTCGCTCGGCATGGCCATCGCCGAGGCCGTCGAGGTCGCCGCCCAGGATCCGCACGCCAAGTACGCCCTCGGCTCCGTCCTCAACCACGTCGCCCTCCATCAGACCGTCATCGGCCTGGAGGCGCTCAAGCAGCTCGAGGCCGCCGGCGACTATCCCGATGTCGTCATCGCCTGCGCGGGCGGCGGCAGCAACTTCGCCGGCCTCGCCTTCCCCTTCCTCGGCAAGAAGCTGCGCGGCGAACGCAACACCCGCGTGCTCGCCGTCGAGCCGGCCTCCTGTCCCTCGCTCACCAAGGGCAAGTTCACCTACGACTTCGGCGACACCGCCCACCTCACCCCGCTCATGAAGATGTACACCCTCGGCAACACCTTCGTGCCCGAGGGCATCCACGCCGGCGGCCTGCGCTACCACGGCATGTCCCCGATCGTCTCGCACCTCATGGCCCTCGGCCAGATCGAGGCCCGCGCCTACCCGCAGCTCGGCTGCTTCGAGGCCGCGATGACCTTCGCCCAGACCGAAGGCCTCCTCCCCGCGCCGGAAAGCTCGCACGCCATCAAGGGCGCCATCGACGAGGCCCTCCGCTGCAAGCGGGAGAACAAGGCCGAGACGATCCTCTTCAACCTCTCCGGCCACGGCTATTTCGACATGCCCGCCTACCAGGACTACCGCGCCGGCAAGCTCGTCGACCACGAGTACAGCCACGAGGAAGTCGACGAGGCGCTCGCCGAACTGCCCAAGGTCCCCGGCAACTGAGCCCGCGGCACCCCTTCCCCCGCAAACCCGACGACGGCCGGTGCGCGCCCCAGGCGCCACCGGCCGTTTTGCTTCCGATTCTCCGATACCGGCCGGCCGCCGCACCCCCGCCGATCAGCCGATGCCTCGAAACTCGACGAGCATCGGCGCCATCAGGTACTGGCCCTTCTGCTTCTGCGGGGAGGCGATCAGCTCGCAGATGCACCACACACGCCCACGCGGCATACTTAGCCGGACTCATGCAGTTGAGATCGGCGGCTTGAAGGAAAAGAGCGCGGATCTGGCGGAGAGTCCGCCAACTGCATCGCAGTCGGGATCAGCATCGGCAAAGCGTTGGAGCACAGCGAGCCACCACTGGCGTGCTCGCTTGCCGGTGACAGCGAGTTTGAGGGTGGCCTGGCCTTGGGCGCGGCTGAAGACCGCCGCGCAGCCGAACAGGCGCCGGCGCAGGCTGTGGAGTTCGGCGCGTTGCCGGGTGCCCAGACGTCGCTGCAGCCCCACGCACAGGTTGTAGGCGCAGATGGCCAAGTGGCACGCCGCCTCGGTGGCCCAGAACGCGCGGCAGCACAGGCCCTTGAGGCCGAACT
>JAGVUB010000075.1 GCA_019136515.1 Verrucomicrobiota bacterium | reverse complement strand
ACCTGCGCCGTCCGCTCGGAGGGGCGCGCTGCGCTCCGCCTCCGGCTCCGCGCGCCCCTCCGGTGCTCGACCTCTGGAGTCATCGGGCGCTTACATAAGCCTGCTTGCAGGCGACCCTACCCGTAGCGAACCACACGCCGCAGAATCGCCTGCAAGCAGGCTCCTCGCTGCGATCCATCCCCGCCCCCGATCAGCGCTCGCCGCCCGCCTCGACCCGCTCGGCTCGAGTGCATAATCGATCGGCCGTCTCGTGCACGGCAGACGCGGCTCCTGTCGCCGCGAGGCGTTTGTTGTCTCGGGGTATCCGCGCCAGACAACGCCCAAACGCTGGAGCAAGCGCGGCTGCCATTCCGCTCCGCCCCCTGAAACAACGCGCCAAACTCCGGGCTCTCCCCTTGACTCATGGGGGGGCACACCTACCCTCGGCCGCCTTTTATTCGGCATGGCCAACGACCTGAAAGACACCCTCAACCTGCCCAAGACCGATTTTCCCATGCGGGCCAACCTCGTGGGACGCGAACCGCAGCGGGTGTCGCACTGGGAGAAACTCGACCTCTATTCCCGCATCCAGGCCAAGAATGCCGCCGGCACGCCCTTCGTCCTCCACGACGGCCCGCCCTTCACCAACGGCGATGTCCACATCGGCACCGCGCTGAACAAGACCCTCAAGGACATCACGCTGCGCTACCGCTCGATGCGCGGCCACCGCACGCCGTACGTGCCCGGCTGGGACTGCCACGGCCTGCCGATCGAGCAGAAGGTCTCCCGCGAGATCCAGGCAAAGAAGGAGACGCTCACCACCGCCGAGCTCCGCCAGCGCTGCGACGCGTTTTCCGAGACCTGGATCGCGACCCAGAAGAAGCAGTTCAAACGCCTCGGCGTCCTCGCCGACTGGGCCAACGAGTACAAGACCAAGGCCCCCGCTTTCGAGGCCGACATCCTCCGCACCTTCGCCGGCTTCGTCGAACAGGGCCTCGTCTACCGCAGCAAGAAGCCCGTCTATTGGTCCATCCCCTTCGAGACCGCGCTCGCCGAAGCGGAGATCGAGTACAAGGACCACCGCTCCCTTTCCATCTGGGTGCGCTTCGCGCTGCCCGCGGCCGAGTGCGCCAAGTTCGGCCTGCCCGCCGGCGTGCCGGCCAGCGTCGTCATCTGGACGACCACCCCGTGGACGCTCCCGGCCAACCTCGCCATCGCCGTCCATCCGGAACTCGACTACGCCTTCGCGAAACATGGCTCCGAGATCTTCGTCGTCGCCGCCGACCTGCTCGAGAAGTTCGCCGCCGACTGCGGACTCGAAGGCGAGATCGAGACGCTGCGCAAAGTCCGCGGCGCCGCGCTCGAGGGCCTCCAGCCCCGCCACCCCTTCATCGATCGCGCCTCGCCCGTTGTCCTCGCCGACTACGTCACGACCGACAGCGGCACCGGCTGCGTGCACACCGCGCCCGGCCACGGTCAGGACGACTACCAGACCGGTCTGCGCTACAAGCTCGAGATCTACTGCCCGGTCGGCGACAACGGCTGCTACAGCGACGACGGCCGCGTGCCCGCCGATCTCGTCGGTCTCTCGACCCTCGAGACCGTCGAGATGCTGGAGAAGAAGCGCACCTCGCCGGCGAACTTCAACGTTCTCAAGAAACTCGAGGCGCTCGGCGCCCTCGTGAAGTCGAAGACCATCGAGCACAGCTACCCGCATTGCTGGCGCTCGAAGACTCCGATCATCTTCCGCGCCGTCGACCAGTGGTTCGTCTCGCTCGACAAGCCCACTACCGCCGGCTCCTCCTCGCGCACCAAGGCCCTCGCCGAGATCGGCAACGTGAAGTGGGTGCCCGACTCCGGAGAAAAGCGCATTCGCGGCGCCGTCGAGGCCCGGCCCGACTGGTGCATCAGCCGCCAGCGCACCTGGGGCGTGCCGATCCCCGCCTTCTACGACGAGCAGAAGAACGCCTACCTCGATGCCGGCGTGATCCGCGCCGTCGCCGCCAAGGTCGCCGAACGCGGCTCCAACTTCTGGTACGACGCCACGCCCGCCCAGCTCCTCGAGGGCGTCGCCCTCCCCGCCGGCTGGCCCAGCGCCGACAAGCTCACCTGCGGTCGCGACACGCTCGACGTCTGGATCGACTCCGGCTCCTCGCACGCCGCCGTGCTCAAGCACAGCCAGGGCGCCACGCAGTGGCCCGCCGATCTGTATCTCGAAGGCAGCGACCAGCACCGCGGCTGGTTCCAGTCCTCGCTCTGGACCGGCGTCATCGCCCACGGCGGCGCGCCGTACAAGACCGTGCTCACCCACGGCTTCATCGTCGGCAAGGACGGCAAGAAGATCTCCAAGTCCGGCCAGTACGAGAAACCGCCGACCTCCGACAACTATATCGCGCAGTACGGAGCCGACGTGATCCGCCTCTGGATCGCCTCGCAGGACTTCACCGAGGACATCCGCGTCTCCGACCTCGGCCCCGACCTCAAGAACCCGTCGAGCATCCTCAACGTCGTCGGCGAGGCCTACCGGCTCCTGCGCAACACCCTGCGTTACCAGCTCTCCTGCCTCTACGACTTCGACCCGGCGCAGCACACCGTCGCCGCCGACCGGCTCGACCCGCTCGACCGCTGGGCGCTGCAGAAGACCGCCGAGCTCGTCGACGCCGCCACCGCCGCCTACGAGGCCTACGAGTACCACCGCGTGTACCAGCTCGTGAACCAGTTCTGCTCGGTCACGCTGTCCGCGACGTACCACGACATCCTCAAGGACCGGCTCTACACCTTCCCGGCCGACTCGCGCCAGCGCCGCAGCTCGCAGACCGCCATCCACGCGATGTTCACCGCCCTCGCGCGCCTCGTGGCCCCGGTCACCACGTTCACCGCCGACGAGGCGTGGAGCTTCGGCGTCCACAAGACCGAGTACGCCGACGACTCGATCCATCTCCAGACCTGGCCCGCCGTGCCCGCCGCGTGGCGCGCGCCCGAACTCGCCGCCGAGCTCGACCAGCTCATCGCCTTCCGCGCGAAGGTGAACGAGAAGCTCGAAGCGCTCCGCCAGTCCGGCGAGATCGGCAAGGGCCTCGACGCCGCGGTGCAGCTCACCGGCGGCCCGGCGGATCCGTTCTTCGCGCTCCTCGCCCGCCACCGCGACAGCCTCGCCGAGCTCTTCATCGTCTCGCGCGTCGACCTCGTCGCCGGTTCCGGCCCGGTCTCGATCGTCGCCACCGTCGCCGGTGGCGAGCGCTGCCCGCGCTGCTGGCGCTGGGTATCCACTCTCACCCCCACCTCCAACCACGGCGCCGTGTGCCCCCGCTGCGCCGAGGCTCTGCCGCACTAGATTCACCCAAACACAGTTCCGCTTTCTTACTGCGTTATGCCCAACAACAAGAAGACCAAGCACGCCCCGGCCAAGAAGCACCCCGCCCCGAAATCCGCCGCCAAGCACGCTTCGGCCAAGAAGCCCGCGGCAGCGCACAAACCAGTTTCCAAGCACAAACCGGCCCCAAAATCCAAGAAGCCGGTCCACCACAAGCCCGCCCCGGCGAAACCCAAACCCGCCAAGCCCGCCCCGGCGAAACCCAAACCCGCCAAGCCCGCCCCAGCGAAGCACCACCCGCATCCTTCGCACGTGCCCTCCTCCCACAAATCCGCCAGCAAACCTTCCGCCAAGACCGCTTCTGCCGCCAAACCCGCAGCCGCTGTCAAACCCGCCGCGCCCGCCAAAGCGTCGGAGCCCGCGAAACCGGCCACCAAGCCCGCCGCGGCCCACGCCCCCGCGCCCAAACCCGCGCCGGCCAGCGCCAAAGCTTCCGCGCCCAAGGCAGTGAGCAAGGCCGACGCCCTCCGCGCCCGCATCCTCGAACGCCGCACGGCCAAGCCCATCGCCTTCACCCTCGACGAGGTTCGCGAGATCGCAAAGGTCAATGTCGCCCACGGCGGCACCAAGAACGGCAGCGACGCCAGGACCGCGGCCAACCGGCCCCGCACCGCCGCCGAGGAACTCGAGGCCAAGCTCAAGAAAGCCGCCCAGCCGAGCTTCGTGAAGGCGGCCAGCCTCGCCGACATCCTCGGTTTCAATCCCGCCAAGCAGACGCCCGCCACCGTCCTCGACGCCAGCCAGGTCGAGCCGAAGTTTCAGCGCTACTACAAGCTGCTCATCGACCTGCGCGAGCACGTCGCCGCCGGCCTCGACACCCACACCGGCGAGACCCTCAAGCGCTCCGCCAAAGACGACGCCGGCGACCTCTCCAGCTACGCCCAGCACATGGCCGACGCCGGCACCGACACCTTCGACCGCGACTTCGCCCTCTCCCTCGTCTCCAGCGAGCAGGAGGCGCTCGCCGAGATCGAGGCCGCCATCCAGCGCATCAAGAACGGCACGTACGGCGTCTGCGAACTCACCGGCAAGCCGATCAACAAGGACCGCCTGCTCGCCGTGCCCTTCGCGCGTTTCTCCGTCGAGAGCCAGGCCGAGGTCGAGAAGACCCGGCGCCGCTCCGCCTCCCGCGCCGGCCTCTTTGGTGAAGGCGAGGAAGGCGGCAAGATGGAAGACGACGGCGGTGGCGGCGACGAGTGAGCCCTCCGGCCCCACCCACTGCCCACCGGCCACCGCCTCGGGGCGCGCGTCCATCCACCGCGCCCCGTCCCACCCACTCCGGCATGCGCCCCCTCGCCCCCCGCCTTACCCGCTACCGCTGGCTGCTCGGCCTCGCCGCGGGCGTGCTCGGGCTCGACCAGATCACCAAACTCTGGATCGCGGCGAGCCTGCCCTTCAACACCTACGGGGCCCCCGGCCACATCGAGATCGTGCCCGGGTTCTTCAACCTCGTGCACGTCGGCAACACCGGCGCGGCTTGGAGCGTGCTCGCCGGCCGTAGCGGCCTGCTCGCCCTGCTCGCCTTTGTCGCCCTCGTCGCGATCTTCTGGTTTCGCCACCACCTCGGCCTCGCCCAGCGGTCCGTCCAGGTCGCCTTCGGCCTGCTCTGCGGCGGCATCGTCGGCAACTTCATCGACCGCCTCGCCTACGGACATGTCGTCGACTTCCTCGACTTCCACTTCGGCGACTACATCTACCCCACCTTCAATGTCGCCGACTCGGGCATCGTCTGCGGTGTCGCGCTGTATGTGATCCTCAACCTGCGCGCCTCCGCAGGCAAACCCGCCGCCCCTTCGGCCGCCTGAGTCCCGCCGCGGCGCGGCCGGAGGAGCTGCCACGCCCCGCAGAACCCGCGGCACCGGCGGGTCTCCCGTCCCCTCCGACTCCGCCATTCGTATCCGCCCCGTCCGGGCACAGGCCGGACCTACTCGGCCTTCTGCGCGAACAGCGGCACCGGCAGCCAACGCGCGCCCGAGAACAACCCGCGGTCGCTGAGCTTCAGGTCCGGGATCACCAGCAGCGCCATGAACGAGAGCGTCATGAACGGCGCGGCCAGCGTACAGCCGAGCGCCTTCGCCGCCGCATC
>JAGVUB010000067.1 GCA_019136515.1 Verrucomicrobiota bacterium | reverse complement strand
GATCAGACTCACGAAACTGGGCTGGACGGGACGATGGCCTCGCATGTTGCCACCATAGACCAAGTACGCCGCGTTTCGTTCAACCAATCTCGGACTTTTTCAGCAGCCTGCTAAGCAGACCGCAGGCCAACCACACCCGCGACTCCGCTACGCCCGCGCCATCGCCACTCCGTCGTAGCGAAACGCGTGAGCGTTTCGCCCCCGTCCACCGGCTACCGTCCACCGCCCACCGGCCACCGCCCACCGGCTACCGGCAACCGCCTTCCCGATTGAAACCGCGCCGCGCCGGTCCGTTGCTTGTTCCGTGGACCAAGCCACCCGCCATGCCCTTCGATCGTTTCCCCGCGCCATGTGGGTGGTGGCGGTCGGCAATTTCGTGAACCGGTTCGGCGGCTTCGTCGTCCCGCTGCTGGCCCTCCACCTCGCCCACCTCGGCTTCTCCGCCGAACGGATCGGTTTCGTGCTCGGCGCCTACGGCATCGGCCGGCTGGGATCCTCCCTGCTCGGCGGCGTGTGGACCGACCGCCACGGCCACCGTTTCGTGATCGCCGTGTCGATGTTCAGCTCGGCGGCCGGCATGCTCGTGCTCGGCTTCCTCACCGATTACGCCGCCATCCTTGCGATGGTGCTCTTCCAAGGCTTCGCCTCGGAGCTCTTCCGACCCGCCTCCAGCGCGCTCATCGCCGAACTCGCCCCGCCCGAGCACCGCCTCACCGCCTTCGCGCTCAACCGGCTCGCCGTCAACGCCGGCTTCGCCCTCGGCCCGGCCGTCGGCGGCATCCTCGCGCACCTCTCGTTCCACTGGATCTTCCTCGGCAACGCCCTCGCCGATCTCACCTACGGCGTGCTCGCCTGGCGTGGCCTCCCCGCCCACGTGCAACCGACCGGCACCGCGCCGGCGGAGGAAGGCTCCTGGTCCGCCGTGCTGGCCGACCGGCGACTGCTGCTCTTCCTCGCCTCGATCTTCCCGATGACGTTCATCTTCATGCAGGGCGCGTCGAGCTTCGCGCTCTACACCACCGACCTCGGCCTCTCGCCGCTCTACTTCGGTCTGCTCCTCTGCGTAAACGGCGCACTCATCGTCACCTGCGAGCTCACGCTCACCGGTTTCACCCGCCGCTTCTCGCCGGTCAACGTGCTCATGCTCGGCTACACGCTGCTCGGCATCGGCTACGCCTGTACCGGCCTCGCCCACCATTTCGCGACCCTCGCCCTCACCGTCGTCGTCTGGACCTGCGGCGAGATGATCAGCGCGCCCACCCAGAGCGCCGTGCTCGCCAACATGGCCCCGCCGCATCTGCGCGGCCGCTACATGGCCGCGGCCACCCTCATGTGGTCACTGGCCACGATCGTCGGCCCCTCGCTCGGCAGCTTCCTCTACGGCTGGAGCCCGACCTTCCTTTGGTTCTTCGCCGCCGCCATGGGGCTCGCTAGCGCCGCGGCGGTGCGGTGGTCGCTCGCCCCGCGGCGGACCTGACCCGCGCTCGCTCCGCCGGGTCCCGCGGCGCCGCAGACCGGGCATCCGTCGACCGCACCCACACCGGCAACCGGCTACCGGCCACCGGCAACGGTCCACCGTCTACGCTCCCGCCCGTTCCCCTTTTCCTGATTTCCACATTCCCCATCCCGCCCCATCAACGAGCCCGGTCCTGCCGCCTACCCTTTCCGCATTCCGCAGTCCGGGGGCTCTTCACTCCCTCATTCCCTCACTCCCTTCGCCTCATGCGCGCCGTCGTCCAACGCGTCTCCTCCGCCTCCGTCACTGTCGAAGCTCCGGTCGGCGACAGCTCGTCGGCCTCGCCGACACGTGAAACCACCGGCGCCATCGGCCCCGGGCTGCTCGTGCTCCTCGGCATCCATCCCGCCGACACCGAAGCCGATGGCCAATGGCTCGCCGAGAAGCTCGTCCGCCTGCGCATCTTCGAGGACGACGCCGGCCAGATGAACCGCTCCGTGGCCGACATCGGCGGCGGCCTCCTCGTCGTGAGCCAGTTCACCCTCTTCGCCAGCACGAAGAAAGGCACGCGCCCGTCGTTCAACGACGCCGCCAAGCCCGACCTCGCCATCCCGCTCTACGAGAAGTTCGTCGCCCAGGCCGCCGCCGCGCTCGGCCGCTCCGTCGCCACCGGTCGTTTCGGCGCGATGATGCAGGTCTCCCTCGTCAACGACGGCCCCGTCACGCTCGTCATCGACACCAAGCAGCGCGAATAGCGCGTGCGCCTGCGGCCGCCCCGTAGCGAAACGCGTGAGCGTTTCGGAGTCGTCGCTTTCGTTTGCAGCTACCACCTCGAAGTTTCGGCGGACCTCGCGACTGCACCCGTCGGCCACCTCGCGATCCGCCCGATCTCACCGCCGGTCCGCAGGAACCGCCTCGGCAGGCAATGGATTTCTCGGCACACCGAGCGCCACCACAGGACCTTGGCCACGAGCGACCAGCGCAATCCGCTTTCCCAAGGGGTCGAGGAGACAGATCTGATCGTCGCCTAGCTGGAAAAGCACCAGATCGCCCTTGAGATGGGTCGCATTGCGCACCAGCCACTGAACAAACGGTGTCTCCAGCGAAAACTGGAAACGCTCACCTGACTCTTCCCTCCGGCCCGAGAGACCCTCAACCGGCCAAAAGCCGACTCTCATGGACCACGGACTATCGGCCCCGAGTTTGGCTACATCGCCAAAATTGTACCATGACATGTCGGCTTCTTGCCCTTCGAGTCTGCGCATCCGCTCATCGATGGCGGCATTTTCGGCAAAGTTTTGCAGCACAGGCACAGTCCACTGCTTGTTCCTATTCTCGGATATCTGTACGGCGAAAAGATCGAAGCCACCAGCGGCGTCCGGCCTCACATACAGCCTGTCGTTGTGGTCAACCGTTCCTAGCTTTGCCACTTTCGCCCGCCCTACCCCGGTGAGATCGCTCCGCATCACCCCGCCATCCCTCGTCAGATAGTAGAGCACATAGTCCCTTGAAGGCTGCAGCTCTGCCGCTCGCACCACACTCACGCTGGTCAGCAAGCTCGTACCGCTCGCCAACCAATAGCATCCAAACAACACCGGGTAACTGATCGCATTCACGATCAGAGTCCCTCGGATCGCCGCTCGCCAGCCATTCGGCCTTCGACCAAGCGCCAAGCGAACAAACGGGAGCTCGATCGCCAGCGTCGCCGCAAAGGCCAGTACGACGAACGCCCAGAACCACAGTCGCAGGTTCTCGATATCGACTGGGACCTGCGGAGCCAGCCACTGAAGGAACAGCGCTCCACCAGCCCACGCCGATGCGTAGTTCGCCACGATCATCAAACCAACCGCACTTCTCCGCCGGCTCTTGAACAAGGCGGCGAGCACCAACCCCTCAGCCAGCCCGATCACCGCATTTCCAAACAGGAGATGGAAAGCCCTCGCCCAAATGAGCGCCGTGCCGGCATTCGCCCACGCGAGGCTCGGGGTCACCAGGCACAGAACCACCGGAAGCATCCAGCGCCGGCACGACAGCCAAGTTCGGGGGGACTCCATGCCTTGATCGTGGCGTCTTGCCGTATTCAGGCAAGTCTGCCTCCACAGCGACGCCCGCTCTCGCGTTGCGATAGTGCCGAGTCCTTCATCTGAATGCTTGTTGCGTGCGAGGCGTGCCGGTCCGGACGCCCCCAACCCCAGGTTTCCGGCTTCGACCTCGCATGGTCCCTCGCCCGTCATTTCCACATTCCCCCCCTCTGTGCCCTCCTCCCCCTCAGTGCTCTCTGTGTCGTGACCGGCAACCTCCGGCGCTTTTCTACATTCTTTGCGTTCCTTGCGGTTAACCAATCCGAGGATCGGAGCGCGTACATGCTCCAGCTACGTCCGTCCGCACCCGTCGTCCGCGTTTTGCGCCAAGCTCACCACCTGCATCGTTCACGGCGGTTTCGTTCTACCTTTGGAAGAATATACCGCCCCACTTCGCACCAACCCACTCCGCGCCGTCGCCCTCGCCGCCGGACGGCCTCCGCCCATTCCGCAATCCCCATTCCGCACTCCGCATTTTTGAGTGGCCCGCCGCCCCCCGCCTCTGGCTTAAACGTCACCTTTCCCGCGCACCCCCGACGCCGCGCCAAGCCCTGAACCCGATCCCCAGCTCCCTTTCATGGAAACCCAAACTTCCTCGCAGCCCCGCCCCACCCTCCAGACGCTCCCCGGTGACGACGTGCGCCAGATCATGTGGCGCTTCAGCGACCGCTTCGACATCCAGATGCTCGTGCAGTCCACCCGCAGCGTCGCTCGCGGCATCGTTGCCAAACTCGTCGCCCAGGGCGCGCGCAACACCCACGAGTGGACGCCCGAGAAAAACGAGCTCCTCGCCGCCTACGACGCCGCCGGCATCACCACGGCGTTCATGGACCCGCACCAGGGCGGTTTCATCGAGGGCCCGAAGAATCTCGTCCTCTCGCTCATCTGCTACGAACTCGCCTGGGTCGACGCCGGCGCCGCCACCGGTTCCCTCGCCGGCAACCTCGCCCTCTCGCCCATCCACGAGCGCGGCACCAAGGAGCAGCGCGACCACTACATGAGCAAGTGCGTCCCGCCCCAGCCCGGCGAGGACCGCCAGATCTGGCGCGGCGCGTTCGCCCTCACCGAGCCGCTGCCCTACGTCGGCGTCGAGACCGGCCTGCTCTGCGGCAAGGTGAAGATCGCCGAGTGGAAGGAAGGCCAGGAGCCCATGCTCCACATCGACAAACGCGCCCGGTTCATCACCAACATGGGCTTCGCCAACTTCGCCACCGTCGCCGTCGACTCCGCGGACCCGCGCATCAAGACGAGCTGCATGGTCGTCATCGAGGACACCGACCCCGGCATCTTCGACCGCGGTGCCCCGACGCACAAGATGGTGCATCAGCTCTCCTCGACCAACGATCCGGTCTTCAACGTCACCGTGCCCGCCTCGCGCATCATCGGCGGTTACACCGTGAAGGACGGCGTGATCATCCCGAAGTATTCGCACGGCGAGATCATCGAGGCCGTCTTCCGCCGCACCCGCGTGCCCGTCGGCGTGATGACCTCCACAAAACTCCTCTCCGCCGTCGAGCCGGTCATCCGTTACCAGCGCTCGCGTTTCCGCGGCGCCGCCAGCGTCAACCCCGGCACCCCGCGCTTCGAGCTCGGCCTCCAGCAAAAGGAGGATTGCCTCCAGCGCCTCGTCGACATCTGGGCCACCGGCGAAGCCGGCGCCGCCCTCGGCATGGCCACCGCCCGTCTCTTCGACGAGCTCGACCCGCTCGAGAAGATCAAGGACGCCAAGTTCGCCGAGCAGGGCATCGTCACCGGCATGCAGCAGATGAAGGCGTTCCGCGCCCTCACCAAGCCCGCACTCGAGTTCGTCGAACTCGCCGCCAAGCCCGAGGCCGATCGCGACGCCATCCGCTTCGAGGCCCTCAAGGCCGACCCGCTCGTCCAGTACCTCGTGCTCGACGCGCAGGCCAACGTCCTCTGCCCCGCCACCAAACTCTGGAACACCGGC
>JAGVUB010000175.1 GCA_019136515.1 Verrucomicrobiota bacterium | reverse complement strand
CGCCTTCATCTGCTCATGGGTGATCGTCGGAATCGGCGTGGCCGTCGTTGCCATCAAGGGCAAGGAGATCATGGGCGTCGACTTCGTCGGCGGCGACCAGGTGACGATCACCTACGCACAGGAGAAGGACGTCGGCGTGTTGCGCGAGGCGGCCCTGAAGGGCACCGGTGTGCGCGAGGCCACCTTCGCCTACCAGACCCAGCTCGGCGGCACCGGCACCAAGGTGCTCAAGTGCACCACCGAGTTCGGCAAGGGTCCCGCCATTGTGGCCGCGCTCCAGACCGCCTTCCCCGAGGCGCAGTTTGTCGATGCCGGCGTTTCCAGCATCGGCCCCTCCGTCGGTTCCGAGATCCTGCGCAGCGCGGTGATCTCCATCGGCCTCGCGCTCGTGGGCATCCTGCTCTACGTCGCGTTCCGCTTCGAGTTCGGCTACGGCATGGGCGCGGTGGTCTCCACCGTCCACGATCTGCTCATTACGATCGGCCTGTTCGTGCTGTTCGACCGGCAGTTCAACGCCTCCATGGTCGCGGCGATCCTGCTCATCATCGGCTACTCGATCAACGACACCATCGTCGTGTTCGACCGCATCCGCGAGGAGCTGGCCGGCAACCCGGAGGGCACGCTGCGCGAGATGCTCAACCGCGCGCTCAACCTGACGCTCTCCCGCACGATCATCACCGGCGGCACCACGCTGCTCACGGCTATCACGCTCATCGTCGTCACCACCGGTGACGTCAACGACATCGCCTTCACCCTCCTCATCGGTGTGCTCACCGGTACGTTCTCCTCGCTGTTCATCGCCTGCCCGGTCTTCTACTGGTGGCACAAGGGCGATCGCCGGCATGTCGAGGCGCACCGCGACATCGCGCCGAAGTACGAGTGGGAAGGCGCGAGCAAGGCTTCCGAGTAAGCTGCTGCGCGCGCTTGCCCTCCGGGGCCGGCGCGCGCCGTCGCCTGCCATGCCTGCCACGGTGAAACACCGTTGGAACTATCAGCCCGTGGACGCGGAAGCGGTCACGCGGCTTGTGACCGCGCTCCAGACCAGCCCCGTGCTGGCCGAGTTGCTCGTGCGCGCCGGCTGGGCCGACCCCGACGAGGCCCGGCGCTTCCTCGCGCCGCGCCTGGCCGAGCTCGACGATCCGTTCCGGGTCGCCGGGATCGACCGCGCCGTCGCGCGTCTCCAGAAAGCCATCGCCGGCCGCGAGTCGCTCGTGATCCTCGGCGACTACGACGTCGACGGCGTGAGCAGCACCGCCTTCCTCGTGAGCATCCTGCGGCGCTTCGGCCTCGCGCCGCGCTTCATCGTCCCGCTCCGGCTGGAGGAGGGCTACGGCCTGAGCCGCAACGCCATCGATCGCGCGCTCGACGCCGGCGTCCCGCAGCTCTTCATCGCGCTGGATTGCGGCACCAACTCCTGCGCCGAGGTCGCGTATCTGCGTTCCCGGGGTGTCGACGTCGTCATCGTCGACCACCACCGCTCGAAGGAGGCCGTGCCGGAGGAGGCGATCCTCGTCAACCCGCACGTCCACGCCGAGTCGGCCTCGCCGGCCTGGCAGAACCTCTGCACCGTCGGCCTCGTCTTCAAGCTCGTGCACGCGCTGCTCAAGGCGATGCGCGAGGCGAACCACCCCGAGGCGCATGCGATCCGGCTGCGCGACTACCTCGACCTCGTCGCGATGGGCACCGTCGCCGACCTTGTCCCGCTGCTCGGCGAGAACCGCATCCTGGCCAAGCACGGACTCTCGATCCTCGAACAGACCACCCGCCCGGGCCTGCTCGCGCTCATGGATGTCAGCGGCATCGACCGCACCAACGGTCTCCAACCGGTCGACATCTCCTTCCGCCTCGGCCCGCGCATCAACGCCAGCGGCCGCCTCGCCGACGCCGCGCTCTCCGTCGAGCTCATCCTCAGCCAGGACCGCGCCTTCTGCCAGGACGCCGCCCGCCAGCTCGACGGTTTCAACCGCGAGCGGCAGGACATCGAGCGCCGCATCACCGAGGACGCCGAGCGCCAGGTCGAGGAACACTACGCGGCCGACCACGGCATCGTGCTCTACGACGACAACTGGCACCCCGGCGTGGTCGGCATCGTCGCCAGCCGCGTGTCGCGGAAGTTCAACCGCCCCTGCATTGTGCTCGGTCGCGAGGGCGAGCTGGCGAAGGGCTCCGGCCGCAGCGTCTTCGGCGTCAACCTCGTCGAGGCGCTCGGTGACAGCAACGAGCTGCTCAGCAACTGGGGCGGCCACCCGATGGCCGTCGGCATCGCGCTCGATCGCGCCAACGTCGCCGAGTTTCGAGGACGTTTCAACGCCGCGGTCGCGCAGCGGCTCGCCGGCTGCGAACTCGACCGCACCGTCGACATCTCGGCCTGGGTCGATTTGGAGACGGTCGACGAGCACCTGATGGGCGAGTTGGCGCTGCTGCATCCGTTCGGCCAGGGCAACGCGAAGCCGGTGTTCGCGGTCTCCGGCGCGGTGTTCGCCAAGCGCCCCGAGGTCTTCAAGGACCAGCATTTCCGCTTCCAGCTCGACGACGCCAACGGCCGCCGGCTCTTCGGCGTGGCGTGGAAGATGGCCGACCGCCTCCCGCCCGCCGGCAAGCCGGTCGACCTCGTCTTCGAGGCGGCGTGGAACCATTTCAACGGCCGCAAGCTCCTTCAGCTCGAGCTGCTCGACTGGCGCTTGGCGAAGTAGACTTGCGGGGAGTCCGCTGCGGTTGCAGTCGGCGTGCTGCGCTCCGGTCCGTTGCGCAAGCGTCTCCGCTTGCACCCCCTCGGCTCCTCGGCCGTTCCCCGCTCCCCAGCACGAAGCCCCGCAGCATGTTCGATCGTTGGGACTGTACTCCCGAGGACGCAAAATCCTGTCCGACCGCGACAGGGTTTTGCGTCTTTTGGTGTTCGCCCCCTGCGCTGCCTCGGGCAGCGGCGATCGGCTTCCGGCTGTGGCGGGCTGCGACCGTTCGCGCCATCCCTGCGCGCCGGAATCCGATTGCCGCGCGCGACGCGTTCGCCCCTGTTCGCGGTGTGACCGCACCGTCGCCACAATCGTCGAACCGTCTCCGCTGGCTCTGGGCCTCCGCCCTGACGGCGACGATCGTCTTCGCCTCGGGTAACAACCCGCAGGCGCCGGTGCCGACCTTCATCGGCTTCGACAAGGTCGCGCACCTCGGTGTGTTCGGCCTGTTGGCGACGCTGCTGCTGCGGACGCAGGGGGTATGGCGGCGCCCCGGGTGGCGCGCCGCGATCGCGATCGGCGCGGTCTCGCTCTTCGGCATCACCGACGAGTGGCACCAGAGTTTCACCCCCGGCCGCTCGGTCGAGTTCGCCGACTGGCTCTTCGACACCGCCGGCGCCGCGCTGGCCGTGGCGCTCTATCTGTGCTGGCCGTGGTATCGCCGGTTGCTGGAGACGCCGCTGCGGCGCCGCCGGGCGGCAACGCACTGCGCAGGATTGTGCCGAAGCCACCAAAAGTCGCGCGGACCTGCTGGCGAGCCGGTAGTCGGCTCGGCGGCAAGTAGGGCCGGTCTCCGACCGGCCCCGGGAGACGTGAGCCGGGATGCCTGCGGGCGTCCGCCGGGTCCAGTCGGAGACATGGACCTACGGGGCGGGCATGCTGACGGGCTCCACCGCCGGCGCGGACTGACACTATGCGCCTGTGTCGCACCTCTCCATCGAGAGGGCGAAGCCACCGAGAGTCGCGCGCACCTGCTGGCGAGCCGGTAGTCGGCTCGGCGGCAAGTAGGGCCGGTCTCCGACCGGCCCCGGGAGACGTGAACCGGCATGCTTGCGGGTGTCCGCCGGGTCCAGTCGGAGACGTGGACCTACGGGCGGGCATGGTGACGGGCGCCACCGCCGGCGCGGACTGACACTATCCGCCTGTGTCGCGCCTCTCCAGCGAGAGGGCGAAGCGACCGAGGGTCGCGCGGACCTGCTGGCGACCCGGTAGTCGGCTCGGAGGCAAGTAGGGCCGGTCTGCGACCGGCCCCGGGAGACGTGAGCCGGGATGCTTGCGGGTGTCCGCCGGGTCCAGTCGGAGACGTGGACCTACGAGGCGGACAGGGCGGCGGGCTCCACCGCCGGCGCACTGTCACCACTCGCCGGTGTCGCCCTTCTCCAGCGAGAGGGCGAACGCGACGAGCAGCTTCACGCAGTTCTCCACGTCCTCGAGGTCGACGACCTCGCTGGGCGTGTGCATGTAGCGCAGCGGGATCGAGACGAGCCCGGTGGCCACGCCGCCGCGGCCCATCTGGATGGCGCGGGCGTCGGTGCCGGTCGGGCGCGGGTCGGCCTCGAACTGGTGCGGGATCTTCGCGGCCTTGGCGGCGGCGAGCAGCTTCTTGTAGACGAGCGGATTGATGTTCGCACCGCGGCAGAGGATCGGGCCGCCGCCGAGCTTGGTCTCGCCGAACTTGCGGTTGTCGCAGTCGGGATGGTCGGTGGCGTGGCCGACGTCGACGGCCACGGCGAGCTGAGGATCGACGGAGTAGGCGGCCACGGTGGCGCCGCGCGTGCCGATCTCCTCCTGGGCGGTGGCGACGGCGACGACGCGGGCGGCGAGCTTCTTCTTCTGCGGGGCGAGGCGGCGCAGCGTCTCGCCGATGATGTACGCGCCGACCTTGTCGTCGAACGCGCGGGCCGTGCCCACGGTGCCGTGGAGCAGTTCGAACTCGTGGTCGTAGGTGGCGGGGTCGCCGATGGCGACGCGGGCGAGCGCCTCCTCCTTCGAGCGGGCGCCGATATCGATCCAGATCTCGTGCCGCTCGGGAACCTTCTTGCGGTCCTCCTCCGTCATGAGGTGGATCGCGCGTTTGCCGGTCACGCCCTTCACTGGGCCGTTGGCGGTGTGGATGATCACACGGCGGCCGGAGATGACCGTGCGGTCGTGGCCGCCGATGGTGTCGAAGTAGATGAAGCCGTCCTTGTTGATGTAGGTGACGAGCAGGCCGAGCTCGTCGATGTGGCCGGCGAGCATGAGCACGGGCGAGCCGGCGGGGTTGAGGGTCGCGATGCGGTTGCCCACGCGGTCCTTGGCGTAGGTGTCGGCGGCGGGCTGCACATGGCGGTCGAAGACGGCCTGGGCCTCGGCCTCGTAGCCGGAGGGCGAATGCGCGGCGAGCAGCTCGGTGAGGAAGGCGGGCGGGACAAATTCCTTTTTCGGCATGGCCCGAGCAAAGCGGGCGCCCCGCGCCGTTTCAACGGGCAAACCCGCCGGTCGGCGCGGGGGCCCACCCGCCGGGCCGCGCCAAGAATGCCCTTGTCGCGCGAGTCGCGGCGTCGCGATACTGCGCCTTCAACTTTTCCGCCATGCTCGACCCGAAGATCCTCCGCGAGTCCCCCGAAACCGTCCGCGACGCCATTCGCAAGAAAGGCAACGACTGCGACATCGACGCCGTGCTCGCACTCGACACCGAGTGGCGCGCCGCGCTGACCCAGGTCGAGAAGCTGCGCGCCGCCCAGAAGGCCGCCAACAACGACATGGCCAAGCTCCCGAAGGGCTCGCCGGAGTTCATCGCCAAGGTCGCCGAGATGAAGGCCGTCTCCGCGCAGGTGAAGGAGCAGGACGTGAAGGTGAAGGAGCTCGAGGAGCGCTGGGCCAAGGCGATGCTCACCGTCCCGAACATCCCGCACAGCTCCGTGCCGGTCGGGCGCACGCCCGAGGAGAACGTCGTCGACGCCACCAACGGCGACGTGAACGCCGTCTCGCCCTGCGCCAAGCCGCACTGGGAGATCCCGGGCTTCGACAAGATCATCGACTTCGGCCGCGGCTCGAAGGTCACCGGCGCGGGCTTCCCCTTCTACGTGGGCGACGGCGCCCGGCTCGTGCGCGCGCTGCTCCAGTTCTTCCTGAGCGAGGGTGCCGCCAACGGCTACACCGAGGTGATGCCGCCGATCTTCGTCAACGTCGCCAGCGCCACCGCCGTCGGCCAGGTGCCCGACAAGGAGGGCATGATGTACAAGACCGTCGACGACGACTTCTACGCCGTGCCGACCGCCGAGACGCCGCTGACCAACTTCTTCCGCGACGAGATCGTCGACGAGGCCGCGCTGCCGATCTACCGCTGCGCCTACACCCCGTGCTTCCGCCGCGAGGCCGGCAGCTACGGCAAGGACGTGCGCGGGCTCAACCGCCTGCACCAGTTCGACAAGGTCGAGCTGCTCAAGTGGGTGCATCCGACGCAGAGCTACATCGAGCTCGACAAGCTGCGCGACGACGCCGAGCGCATCCTCGTGAAGCTCGGGCTGCCCTTCCGCCGCCTGCTCATGTGCACGGGCGACCTCGGCTTCTCGCAGGCGAAGAAGTACGACCTCGAGGTCTGGGCCGCCGGCCAGAAGCGTTGGCTGGAGGTCTCGAGCTGCTCGAACTTCGAGTCGTTCCAGGCGCGCCGCGCGCAGATCCGTTTCCGCAACAAGGAGACGGGCAAGCCCGAGCTGGTGCACACGATCAACGGCTCCGGCCTCGCCGTGCCGCGCGTGCTCGCCGCGCTCCTCGAGAACAACCTCGAGGCCGACGGCCGTGTGCGCATTCCCGAGTGCCTGCAGCCCTGGTTCGGCAAGAGCCACCTGGTTTTCGCCTGAGGCGCCGAGCCTTTCGCGGACTGTGTGAACGGACGTTTCGGAGAAACGTCCCTACCTCGACTCTTCGCTTGCGACCGGGGGTGCGGCGACGCACAACACGGCGCGTGTTCAGCCAGCGGAAGACGTTGCCCCACGTGCCGCCGCCATGGGTACGGCCGGGCGAACTGTACTTCGTGACGATCTGCTGCCGGGCGCGCGGCGTGAACTGTCTGGCGAGCGAAGCGAGGGCGCGGCTGTTGTTCGAGGCGGTGGCGGCCTATGAAGCGAGCGGGCGCTGGTATGTGCGGTTGATGGTGCTGATGCCCGACCACCTGCATGCGCTGCTGGCCGTCCCGGCGGCGGAGGCGTTGCCGCAGGTGGTCAGGAGCTGGAAACGGTACTTGGCGAGGACGGCAGCGATCGAGTGGCAGCGCGACTTTTTCGACCACCGGCTGCGCGGCGGAGAGAATCTCGAGGAGAAGAGCGCCTACATCCGGATGAATCCGGTGCGTGCCGGCCTGGTCGCGCGCCCGGAGGACTGGCCGTACGTGTGGGATCAGTCGGGTAGGGACGGCTCTCCGAGCCGTCCGTGTGCGTGACCTTGCCGCAGGTTCCTCGCCCCGGTTGTCTTGAGGTAGGGCGGTTTCTCCGAAACCGCCGTGCCCGTGATCCTGCTGCCGGCACCGCGCTCGCCGCAGATTGCCGACGGGTTGCCTCTGCCGTGGGTTGCTGTCTGGCGCTGGGTCCAACGCGGACTGGGCGAACGGACGTTTCGGAGAAACGTCCCTACCATCGATCCGCCGCGCCGCCCGACAACACCCTTGCACGCATCGGACATTCCGTTACGCTGCTCGGCCGTGAACTCCGCCGCCTCCATCGTTTTCTCCGGACCGATCAAGCCGTCAGCGAGTTGGTCTATGGGCGAGAATGGCTCCGGTGGAAGACTCACTCGGTGGGGCGCTATCCGGCTTCTCTCCACCCGCAAACCACGCGCCGAGCGCTGGTGAATCTCAGTGTTCGGCAAAGAAACTGTTCTATCTATGATCAATAGTATCCTCCGCCTCATGCTCGTCATTGCGCTCGCCGTAGTCTCAGGTTGTACCAGCTCAAACGTGATTTCCACCGGCGATTCTCGGCCAGCGAAGCGAGCTGATGAGGTTAAGGTCTATTTGAGACCCCCGACGAAGTTCGATTCCATCGGTTTGATCTCGGCGATGAATCGATCGACGCCGAGCCGAAACAGGAATTTTCCCAAGGCGGTAGAAGAACTCAAAAGACGAGCGGCCGAATTGGGTGCCACCGGCATCATCCTGCTGCCCGAAGGCAGCTCATCCGGCACCAATGGGATTGTCTACATGCCTGCAAACAGTTCGATGGGCGTTTTCATGTCAGGAGGGCGTAGCGCTATCGTAGAAATTCAGGCAGAAGCCATATACGTTATCCAAGAGTAAGGAATGGCGGAACCACCGCGCCGGTATGAAGGTGCCTCCTTCAATGTGAGCGCGGATTCCCAGCATTGTAGACCTGAGGTACACAAGACGATGCCAACCTGTACGAGATGCGGAGGGGAGATCATCTTCCGAAATGTGGGTTTTCAGGTTATCCCGATTCATCTCAGCGGGAGCTGCTCGGGTTGGGGTGGCATCCATCGGATTGTAGATCCGAGACATTACGAAGCGTACTTCGATAATTATCGGTGGGGCCTATTCCCAAGCTACGTCAACCCGAACGCTACTTGCCCTGTCTGTGGTGCGGCGGTCTACTTTTATCAGTCACCATATGGAGGGCGGGTGTTCTTCGATGAGTTGGGTCCGCCTTGGCCCAAACATCCCTGCACGGATTCTTCGCTCGGTGCGCGATATGCGGCGACTGTTCCGAGTGAGCGCTCTATCGAGAGATCGCAGACTCAGCGCGTGACCAGCTGCACTGGCGCATTGCCCGCTTGGTTCGAGGAAGGTTGGCGCCCATTTGTGACTGAAGAGGCGATAATGAAGAGCACTGCACTTGAGGTAACCGGTTTCATCATAGACAGTGCAGGTCGGAAACGAATCAAGATCACATGTCCCTTTGCCGCACGGTGTTTTTTTGAGCGTATAGACGATGGCCCCCAAGTTGGACTCAGTATGTTCATGAATCCGGCACGCCTGACGGGATATTTCTGGGAAGGGCTCGTGATGTTGAGGTATCGGACCGAATCGACCGTCGATATTGACGTCTTTGCCATGAACCGAAGTCATCAGCGGTTGGTGGTCTCTATTGAGTAGGGCCGGAACACCAGCGGTGAACGTATTTACGGTGGGGCTGCGCTGGAACCTGCATCTGTGGGTGTCAGTCACTCGCCCCTCGTCACTCGCCTGCTGGCGGGCTTCCGCTCACCGCCCCTTCTTCTCGGGCCAGCCGATGCGGCCGGCGACGGCGGCCAGGCCGATCTCGGCGCGCAGCGGCGCGTTGAACTCAAGAGCGTCGTGCTGCATGCCGTCGGAGAAGATCACGCCGCCCTCGGCGTTCTCGGACTCGATGACGAGCGGCTCGTCGCCTTTCACTTTGCCGAAGACGAGGCCGGTCTGCGTCCACTTCGAGGGGAACGCCTCGCGTACCGAGAAGATCAACTCGCGCGCGTCCCAGGGCATCTGGATCGTGCGCCCGCCGGGCGCCTCGCGCTGGTCGAGCAGGGCGGCCACGGCATTCGATCTTCTGAGGCGGGGCGGGAGCGTCAGCGATGGAAGGGAGCGGCGTGGGTGCGGGAGACGGCGTGAAGCCAGCGCGGCCAGTCGGAGACTGGCCCTACGGGATGAGCATGCCGGCCAGTAGGACCGGTCTCCGACCGGTCGCGGTGGCCGTGAGCCGTAGGGGAAGGCGTGGGTGCGTGATGGTTGCTCGCGCGGAGTGTCCGCGACAACGGCGGGGCTCGCTCCTCGTCTCGACGGCGGGGCGCGGGTCTGCTTGCGTCGCGGGCGGACGCGCCTGCGGAGGCGCCTTCGCTCCACCGTTGTTCTCCACCGAAACATGAGCTTACCACTTGGCTCCGACTTGCACGCCGCCGCCGCGGCGGTGGGCGAAGCGTTGGCGCCGGTGCGCTGGCCGGAGCGGGTGCGGGCTTGGGCGGAGACGGAGGCGCGGGCCAGCGAACCGTGGTGCGTGGCGCTCTCGGGCGGCGCGGACTCGGTGGCGCTGCTGCTGACGCTCGTCGCGTGCCGCGACGAGCTAAGGCGGAACGCAGAATGGAGAATGCAGAACGGGGAGAGCGAGGGTAGGGACGCCGCTCCGCCGGCGTCCGAGCAGACCGGTGACGTTGGCCAAAGCCTCACTCCCTGCGGCAACGTGGTGGTGCCGGCGGAGCCGACGGACGCCGGCGGAGCGGCGTCCCTACCGAGCGGGCAAGTTCAGCCAAGTGGCGCAGTGGTACGCCCACGGCGCATCCGCAATCCGCAATCCGCAATCCGCAATCGTGCAGCGCCGATTGTGGCACTGCACTTCAACCACCGGCTGCGGGGGGCTGCGGCGGACGCGGACGAGGCGTTCTGCCGGGAGCTGTGCGCGGCGCTCGAAGTGGAACTGCGCGTGGGCGCGGCGGAGTGGGCACCCGGCAGCGAAGTGTCCGAGGCGCAGGCCCGCGACGCGCGGTTTGCGTTCTTCGACCGCGCGATGCGCGAGGCCGGGGCGCGGGCGCTCTGGGTCGGCCACCAGCGTGACGATGTGGTGGAGACGATGTTGCTGCGGCTGAGCCGCGGGAGCGGCGCGCGCGGGTTGGCGGCGCCGCGGCCGGTGCAGCGGTTGGCCGACGGCACGGTGCGGCTGCGTCCGTTCCTCGATGTGCCGAAGGCGGAGATCGTGGCGGCGCTGCGCGCGGCCGGCGTGCCGTGGTGCGAGGATGCGACGAACCACGGCGAGGCGTATTTCCGGAACCGGTTGCGCAACCGCGTGCTGCCTGCATGGCGCGAGGCGGCACCGGCCGATCTAGCGGCGGCGGTGGCGCGCTCGCGTGCGTTGCTTGATGAGGAGGACGAGGCGTTGGAGCTGTGGGTCGACCGTATCCTGCCGGCGGAGCTCGGCGAGACGCTGCCGCTGACGGAGCTGCGCGCCGCGCCGGTGGCGGTGACGCGCCGGGCGCTGCATCGCTGGCTCGGCGCGTTGGAGTTGGGCGGCGTGTTGGCGAGCGCGGCGTTCGAGGATCTGCTTGCGGCGGTGCGCGCGGGGAGCGCCACGCGGCTCAGCGCCGGTGATGGCGGATTTCTGGAGACGGAGGCGGCGATGCTGCGTTTTCAGGAACGGGCCGAACTCGGGGCGACGGAGTGGGGCCCGCTGGAGTTGCCGGTGCCCGGTGAAGTGCAGTTGCCCGACGGGGCGCGGCTGCGCGCGGAGCGGGTCGCGCTCGACGTGGAGCGGCGTCGGCGGATCTGCGCGGGTGAGCTGGACGACGGGCGGACGGCGTTTCTGGCGGCACGGGAAACCTCCGCCGCACTTTCCATCCGGTCGTGGCGAGCCGGCGACCGTTACCGGCCGCTGGGCACGGTGGGGACGGCGAAGTTGCAGGACCAGTTCGTCAACCGCCGGATCGCCCGCGGGTTGCGCGGCCGACTCCCGCTGATCTGCACGGCCGACGGCGCGATTCTATGGGTGCCGGGCCTGCCGCCGGCGCATGAAGCGCGCGTCCGCGAGGGAACGACGATGGCCGTTCAATTGACATATCTGCCTCTCGACTCACTCTCCGCACCCACCGGTCATGTCTGAAAAAGAAACACCCAAGCGTCGCCCGTTGAAGAATTCCCGCCCCGAAGGCTTCCAGCCCAAGGTTTGGTTGATCTGGGCGGCGATCATCGCCTTGGCGGTCGCCGTCGCGACCATCCCGCCCGGCCGCAAGGCCGCGCCGGTGAAACTCAACATCCAGCAGGTCGTCGAGCTGGCGGAGAAGGGCGAGATCAAGGACGGCGTGATCAAGGCCGAGCCCTCCGGCGGCCCGTTCTACACGACGATCGTCGGCGAGTTCGTCACGCCGCAGAAGAACGCCGACGGCGTCGACAGCACCCATTTCAGCGCCGCGGGCCGCGTGATCGACGAGAGCATGGCCCGCCTGCAGGCCACGCGCGTCTTCAAGGAGCCGGCGGCCGAGACTTGGCTTTCCAGCCTGCTCGTGAGCCTGCTGCCGTTCCTGCTCATCCTCGGCGTGCTGTACTTCCTGTTCCTGCGCCAGATCCGGGCCGCCGGTCGCGGGGCGCTCAACTTCGGCAAGAGCCGCGCGAAACTTCTCACTCGTGACCGCGACAAGGTGACCTTCAAGGATGTCGCCGGTTGCGACGAGGCGAAGGAGGAGGTCAGCGAGGTTGTCGAGTTCCTCAAGGACCCGAAGAAGTTCCAGAAGATGGGCGGCCGTATCCCGAAAGGCGTGCTCATGGTCGGTCCTCCGGGAACGGGCAAGACCCTCCTCGCCAAGGCGGTCGCCGGCGAGGCCGACGTGCCGTTCTTCTCCATCAGCGGTTCGGACTTCGTGGAGATGTTCGTCGGCGTGGGCGCGAGCCGCGTGCGCGACATGTTCGAGCAGGGCCGCAAGAACGCGCCCTGCATCGTCTTCATCGACGAGATCGACGCCGTGGGCCGCCAGCGCGGCGCCGGCCTCGGCGGCGGCAACGACGAGCGCGAACAGACGCTCAACTCCCTGCTCGTCGAGATGGACGGCTTCGACACCACCGAGGGCGTGATCATCATCGCCGCGACCAACCGGCCCGACGTGCTCGACAGCGCGCTGCTGCGCCCGGGCCGTTTTGATCGTCAGGTGATGATCGACCTGCCCGACATGATCGGCCGCGAACAGATTCTCCGCGTGCACGCGAAGCGGATCAACCTGGACGACGATGTCGACCTCGCCGAATTCGCCCGCGCCACCGCCGGTCTCTCCGGCGCCGATTTGGCGAATCTCCTCAACGAAGGCGCGCTGCTGGCCGCCCGGCGCAACAAGAAGAAGGTCGAGCGCATCGACATCGAGGATGCGCGGGAGAAGATCCTCTTCGGCCGCGAACGCCGCCGCATGATGGACGACGCGGAGAAGCGCATGACTGCCTGGCACGAGGCCGGCCACGCCCTCATCGGCACCGTGCTCGAGGACGACAAGAACCAGCTCCACAAGGTCACGATCCTGCCGCGCGGCCGCGCGCTTGGCATGGCCATGTACCTGCCGAAGAAGGAAGTGCTCAGCCTCGGCAAGAAACAGATTCTCAACCGCATCGCGATGGCCCTCGGCGGCCGCATCGCCGAGGAGCTCGTCTTCGACGACATCTCCAATGGCGCCTCCAGCGACATCCAGCAGGTCACCAAGCTGGCCCGCCACATGGTGTGCGACTGGGGCATGAGCGAGCTCGGCCCGATCGCCTACGGCGAGAACAGCGACACCATTTTCCTCGGACGCGAGATCTCGCGCAGCGAGAACTTCAGCGAGGCCACGGCCCAGAAGATCGACGCCGAGGTGCGCAAGATCGTCGACGAACAGTACGCCCGCGCCACCGCGATCCTCAAGGAACGCCGCGCCGCGCTCGATGGCATCGCCGAAGCGTTGCTCCAGTACGAGACGATCGAGGGCAAGCACGTGATGGAGATCATCAAGGACGGGCACATTTCCTCGCCGGTTGTGCATACCCTGCCGCCGGTGCTCGAGGAACCGTCGGCCAAGCCGGAATCGAACAAGCGTATCTCGTCGACCGACCTGCCCGCCGCCGGCGCTGCGCCGGCGACGACGTAGCCGCCTCTCGGGCTTCGTCCTCCCTGCTGCTGAGCCACGGGCTGCACCGGTTGGTGCAGCCCCAATCTGTGGCGAGATTCGCCAGAGTTTCTGGCCTGTGCTGCGGGCGAAAACCTTGGCGGTTTTCGCTACGGCGGAAGTTGCCGGCTGGGTTGTGGCCGTCGCCGGCTCATCCGTGATCATGCACTTGCCGTAAATCCACGAGCGAACCTCCGGCCACCGCTGGTGAAACCACCGGCCGGCATGCTCTCTGCGTGGGTCCGGTCTCCGACCGGACACCTCCAACTCCAGCCGTGACCGCCGGCTCACGTATTCCGGCGTCCAGTCAGAGACTGGACCTACTCGCGGACTGCATGATCTCGGCTCACTCGAAAGCGCGGCCGAAACGCTCCTGATAGGTGGACAGGAGCTGGGTCATCTGCTGGCGGTCGAAGCGGGGCTGCTCCTTCGCACGCTGCAGCCATTGCCGCGCGCCGAGTTCGTCGCCGGTGTCGATGGCGTTGAAGGCTCGGATTCCGATGGCGAGGGGATGCCCCGGTTCGGCGACGAGGGCGCCGTCGACCGCCGCCAGACCTTCCTCCCGGCGCCCGAGGGTGATCAGGGCGGAGGCGAGGCCGAGGTAGGCGGGTGCTTCGTTGGGCCGGAGCCGGATGGAAGCCTCGAATTCCGGGACGGCCTCGGCGTGGTGTTTGTCGCGGACGAGCCGCTGGGCGTTCTGCAGGTGCAGCCCGGGGGAGTTGGGGCAGTGGCGCAGCCCGTCGAGGATCGCCTGGTCGGCGGCCGCGCGGTCGCCGAGCGTCTCGCTCATGATGGCGTACTGCACCCAGCCGTCGGAGAAGTCGGGTTTGAGCCGGGTGCAGAGCTCGAAGCATTGGCGGGCCTTCGAGTAGGTGCGTTGGGCGGCGTGGAGGTTGCCGAGCTGGAAGTGCAGTGTCGCCTGATCGGGCGCGAGATCCAGGGCCTGCTGGATACGGCGGAAGGCTTGCTTGATGTCGCCGTAGCGTTGGGCGGCACCGGACGCGAGCGAGAGGCGGTAGACGTCGTAGCAGTCGTCGGCGAGGGCGTCGACCCACGGGTCGGCGGGGTCGCGGTAGGCGCCGGATTCGCGCATGCGACCGCGCACCGCGCGAGCTTGCGCCTCGAGGCCGAGGCGTTCGTAGACGGTCACGATGAGGTCGTAGCCGAGGTTGTAGTTGGTTTTCGCGACCAACGGTTCGAGGAGCTTGCGTGCCTGCTCCCAGCGGCCGGCCTCGAACTCGCAGCGGGCCACGCCGAGGGTGGCGTAGGCCTCGTCGGGGGTCCCGGCGAGGATGGCGCGGTACTCCTTGGCGGCGGCGGCGAAGTCGTTGCGCTTGAGGTAGACGTCGGCCAGGCGCAGGCGGGCGGGAAGGTAGTCGGGGGCAAGGGCGACGGTGCGCTCCCAGAGCAGGAGGGCGGGGCCGGTATCGCCGTAACCGGCGAGGATGGTGGCGTGGAGGTGGAACCAGCGGGGCTCGCGGGGCTGGAGTTGAGTGAGCCCGGTGTAGCACTGGGCGGCCTCGGCGAAGAAGCCGTTGGCGTGGTAGAGACGGCTCAGCTCGGCCAGGCCCTCCAGCGGCTGTTCGGCGAGCTTGCGTTCGGCGGCTTCGACGCGGCGGCGTATGGGCTCCGGCCACAGCGACAGGTCGGGCACGACGGGGATGGCGGCGGCGAAGATCTCGGCCTGCTGCTGCGAACGGTGCCAGAGGTATCCGCCTCCGCCGGCGCCGAGGACCGCGACCAGCACACCGACGAGGAGCATCTTCTTGTTCATGGGCTTTTCCTCCAGAGGGTGATGCGGGCGATGTTTTCGTACGGAGGATAGACCGGGAAGCCGCCGGTGACGAAGACGGGCTCGCCCGTGCCGTCGAGGTCGTCGCAGGCCAGGGTGATGAGGTCCTTGGGCGTGCTGGCGAGGACACGTTTGCTGAACCGCTCCTGACCGTCGTTGCGGAACCAGACCAGCGAGGCGATCAGGGGGTTGGTCTTGTCCCAATCCGCGTAGGCGGCCACGGCGACGATGTCCATCTTGCCGTCGCGATCCATGTCGACCCCGAGCGGGCTGTAGGCGCCGGGGAGGTCGGCGATGCGGTGGTACTTGAAGGTGCCGCCGCCGGTGTTTTCCAGCCACTGGATACCGTGCCAGGGACGGGGCCCGGGGGTGGCCGCGGGGCCGAAGCCGTCGCCGTTGGTGTAGAGGATGTCGACGCGGCCGTCGCCGTTGACGTCGCAGAGGTTGATGCCGCTGCTGCCGTAGTCCTCGTTGGTCGAACCCCAGATCATCTGGCGGGTGAAGCGACCTTTGCCGTCGCCTTGGAAGTAGTAGATCTCCTCCCACTGCTGGGAGATGAGGGCGACGATGTCCTGGTGGCCGTCGCCATTGAAGTCGGCGACGCACACGTTGATGTCGCCGGAGAGGTCGGTGAGGATCTCGGCCGTGTCCCAGGTCCAGGGGCCGGTGCGGCGCATCCAGCGCACCTCGCCCTGGTCGTAGCCGAATTGGCCGACGGCGAGGTCGAGCTGGCCGTCCTCGTCGAAGTCGGCGGCGCGCACGTCGGTGACGCGGGAGGTGTTGGCGATGACGACGTGGCGGGTGAAGTTCTGGCGGCCGTCGTTCTCGAGGATGGTGACGTCGCCGATCTTGTCGTTGTTGGGGAAGACGAACCCCATGTTGGAGACGATCACGTCGAGGTCGCCGTCCTTGTCGATGTCGGCGGTCTCGACGTGCACGGGGGCGATGCTCTTGTCGTCGATGACGATCTCCTCGAACTTCCCGCGGCTGGCCTGCCGGAGCCAGAGGATCTTGTTCTCCTTGGCCTCGCAGGCGAGCACGTCGACCAGACCGTCCCGGTCGAGGTCGACGGTGTTGACGTGGGCGATCCACGGACCGGTGCCGGGGACGAGTGGCGCGCCGATATGGGTCGGGCGCATGTAGTTGAGGTAAGCCCGCGGGTCGCTGGCCGGCTGGCGGGCCTTGCGCGCGGCGGCGCTGGGGGCGTCGAGCTTGCGGCAGCCGGTGGCGGTCAGGCCGACCCCGGCGGCGAGGGCGAGCAAGGTGGCGAGGAGGAGGCCCGAGGGGTGCACTCTGGCGATCATGAGGAAAGTGGAACTATGGTGACGGAGCGACCGGGGCGCCCGCCGCGAGCGGGGCGGTCGTCTGCGGGATGGGGCGTCGAGTGCAAGGCGGGCGCGGGATGCAGGTCAATTGAAGTCGCGTCCGAACTGTTGACGGTATGCCTGCAGGAATTGTTCACGGTCCCTCGCCTCGGAACGCGGCTGGCGCAGGAGCCGGCGCAGCCAGCGTTCGGCCTCCGGCCGGTTGCCGTTGGAGAGGGCGTGGAACGTGCGGAGGCTGAGTGCGGCCGGATGTTCGGGCTCGGCCACGAGCGCCCGGTCGACCTCGGCCAGTCCCTCCTCCTGGCGGCCGAGCTGGAAAAGTGTCGTGGCCAGGCCGAGGTAGCCCTCGGCTTCGGTGGGGCGCAGGCGGATGGTGGTGCGGAACTCGGCGATGGCCTGCTCGGGGTTGCGGTCGCGCACGAGGTTGCGCGCATGGATGAGATGCAGCCCCGGCGAGTCCGGGCAGGCGCGCAGGCCGTCGGCGAGCACACGGGCGGCGCCGGCGCGGTCGCCCAACGTCTCGAGCAGGGTGCTGAGATAGGCCCACCCGTCGCTGAACCCCGGGGTGACGCGGGTGGCCTGCTCGAACTGGGAGCGGGCGGCGGAGTAGCGCTTCTGTCGCAGGAGGAGCCGGCCGTATTGGAAGTTCAGTGAACCCTCGGCGGGGGCGAGGGCGATCGCGCGCTCGATCCGCCGGGTGGCGAGGGCGTAGTCCTGCTCGAGCTCGGCGGCGCCGGAGGCCAGGGCGAGGGTGTAGGCGCTGTAGCAGTCGTCGTTGAGCTCGAGCATCCACGGATCGGTGTAGTCGCGGAACGCCCCGGAGGCGCGGTACATCGCGCGCACGCGCTCGGCGTCGGCTGTCCGGCCGAGCCGCTCGTAGACGGTGACGAGCAGATCGTATCCGAGCTGATAGGAGGTCTGGTTCACCAAGCGCTCCAGCAAGGGGAGGGCGGCCGACCAGCGCTCCGCCTGGATTTCGCAGCGGGCCAGGCCGAGGATGGCGTACGGCTCGTCGGGGAACCGGGCGAGGATCGCGTCGTACTCCCTCCGGGCGGTCGCGAAGTCGTCGGCCTTGATGGAGAGCTCGGCGAGCCGCAGGCTGACGGCGCGGTAGTCGGGCGCGAGTTCGCGCGCGCGTCGCCAGCGGCTGCGGGCGGGATCGATGTCGCCGTAACCGGCGAGGATCGTGGCGTGGCGGTGGAGCCAGCGCGGGTTGGCGGGTTCGAGTTGCTCGAGCCCCTCGTAGCACTGCTGCGCTTCCGCGAGGAAGCCGTTGGCGTGATACAGGCGGCTCAGCTCGCCGAGCGTCGCGAGAGTGTCCTGACCGCCGCGAATTCGCGCTTCGCAGGCTGCGAGGCGCTGGGGCAGTTCGGGCGACCAGGTGGCGAGATCGGGCCGCGGGGGCACCGAGGCCTGCGCCAAGGCCGCGCGCTGTTGTCCCGTGCGCCAGGCGTGCACGCCGGCGCCGGCGCCCGCGAGCAACACGGTGGCGAGAAGACCGAGGAGGAGCGGACGTTTCATGGCGCCGAGTGTCTCCAGAGGGTGATGCGCGAGATGCGCTCGTAGGGCGGGTTCACCGGGAAACCGCCGGTGATCAGCGCCGGCCGGCCTGTGCCGTCGAAGAGGCCCGCGGTGACGGAGATCAGGTCCTTCGGCGTGTGGGCGAGGATACGCGGGCTGAAGCGGCCCTGGCCGTCGTTGTGGTACCAGACCAGCGAGGGCGGCAACGCTTTCTGGTTCCACTCGTTGTAGGCGGTCGTGACCACGATGTCGGTGGCGCCGTCCTGATCGAGATCGACGGTGATCGGGCTGTAGGCGCCCGCAAGATCGCCGATCCGGTGGTATTTGAAGGTGCCGCCACCGGTGTTCTCGAACCACTGCACGCCGTGCCAGGGGCGGGGCCCGGGGGTGACGGCGGGGCCGAAACCGTCGCCGTTGGTGTAGACAATGTCGGTGCGGCCGTCGCCGTTGAGATCAGCCACGTTCAGCCCGCTGCTGCCGTAATCCTCGTTGGTCGATCCCCAAAGCAGCTTGCGGGTGAAGTGCCCCTTGCCGTCGTTGAGGAAGGCGTAGATCTCCTCCCATTGCTGGGAGATGAGGGCGACGATGTCCTGATGGCCGTCGCCGTTGAGATCGGCGACGCAGACATTGATGTCGCCGGAGAGGTCGACGAGAACCTCGCCCGGGTCGAAGGTCCAGGGGCCGGTGCGGCGCATCCAGCGGACCTCGCCCTGGTCGTAGCCGAACTGGCCGACGGCGAGGTCGAGCTGGCCGTCCTCGTCGAAGTCGGCGGCGCGGATGTCGGTGACGCGGGAGGTATTGGTGAGGACCTCGTGGCGGATGAAGTGCTGGCGGCCGTCGTTCTCGAGGATGACGACAGTGCCGATCTTGTCGTTGTTGGGGAAGACGAAGCCCATCTCGGAGACGAGCAGGTCGAGGTCGCCGTCCTTGTCGATGTCGACGGCTTCGACGTGCACGGGGCCCTTGCCGGTGTCATCGAGCACGCGTTCCTCGAAGACGCCCGCGCTTTTCTGGCGCAGCCAGAGCACCATGTTTTCCTTCGCCTCGCAGGCGACGGCGTCTTGCAGGCCGTCGCGGTCGAGGTCGGCGGCCGTGACATGGGCGATCCACGTCGGCTGGCTCAGCGGGGAGCCGATCTCTCCGGGGACGAAAAAGGTGAGATAGTTCTGTGCTGCAGCGGTGCGGCGGGCGCGGCTCGTGGCGGCACTGGGGGCGTCGAGTTTGCGGCAGCCGGCGACGGCCAGGACGGCGACAAGCGCGACCGTCAAGGCGAGCGGAAGAGGGCGGTGGAGGCGGATCATGGGGCGGACGAGACCGGCGGGCCCGCTCGGGTAAAAGGGCGCGGCACGGCCCGAGCTGTGGTGATGCCAGCGGGAGCCTCCCTCCGTCAAGTGCGTGGCTGGTTGTCGGTCCCCACCCCGGCGTACACAGCCTTGAGGGAAGGCCGACCCACGGCAGACGCGATCTGCCGCTGCCCCCTCGCTGCACTTCACGGTTGCGCGAGCCGCGGCAGGAGCATGTCCTCGGCGCTTCGCCATGATCGCTCCCGAAACCTTCTCGCACATCGACAACATCACCAAGCGCGCCGGCCATCTGTGGAGGTTTCTTTAACTGCGAACAAAAGCAGCGTGAGATCGAGGCCCTCGAGGGCCAGATGGGCGCCCCGACGTTCTGGGACAACCAGGAACGCGCCCAGACCCACATCGCCAAGCTCAACGGCCTGAAGCGTGCCGTCCTCCCCGTCGTCGCCTTCCAGAAGAAGGTCGACGACCTTGGCGTGATGCTTGAACTGGTCGAGGCCGCCTCGGCGGCCGAGAAGGAAGCCTACGAGCACGAGCTCGAGACGAGCGTCGTCACGATGGTCGCCGAGCTCGACGAGCTCGAGATCGCCTCCTTCCTCACCGGCCAGTTCGATCGCAACAACGCCATCTTCTCGATCCAGTCGGGCGCCGGCGGCACCGAGTCCAACGACTGGGCCGACATCCTGTTCCGCATGTACAATCGCTGGGCGGAGCGACGCGGTTTCACAGTGGAACTGCAGGACGTGCAGGCCGGCGACCAGGCGGGCATCACGAAGGCCACCATGCTCATCAAGGGCGAGAATGCCTACGGCTATGCCAAGGCCGAGCGCGGCGTCCACCGCCTCGTGCGCATCAGCCCGTTCGACGCCAACAAGCGCCGCCACACCTCCTTCTGCGCCGTCGACGTGATCGCCGAGATCAACGAGGAGATCAATATCGACGTCCCAGACACCGACATCCGCGTCGACGTCTACCGCTCCTCCGGCAAGGGCGGCCAGGGCGTCAACACCACCGACTCCGCCGTGCGGATCACGCACTTGCCGACCGGCTTGGTGGTCGTCTGCCAGAACGAGCGTTCCCAGATCAAGAACAAGGCCAGTGCGATGAGTGTGCTCAAGGCCCGCCTCTACGAGCGGAAACTCGACGAGCAGCGCAGCGAGATGGAGCGCTTCTATGGCGAGAAGGGCGAGATCGGCTGGGGCAGCCAGATCCGCAGCTACGTCCTCCAGCCGTACCAGATGGTCAAGGACCTGCGCACCGGCGTGGAGACCAGCAACGTCGATGCCGTGCTCGACGGCGACCTCGACCGCTTCATCAACGGCTGGCTGCGCGCCGGCAGCCCCCGCCACCGCAACAAGGACATCAAGATGGAGGACTGAGGGATTGCGGAATGCGGACTTCGGATTGCGGAATGAAACGAACCAAGCCGCTCGCGAGCGAGAACGTGAGGTCCTCCGATATCTGAATTCCGCAATCTCCCCATGCTCCCCCACGCCGCCATCCGCTCCGCGCTCGACGCGCAGCCGCTTTTCGAGGCCAAGACCTGGCGGCTCTCGCCCTCGGCCTGGCGGTTGGCGCCCGCACAGGCGGCCGAGCTGGAGCTGATCGGGCAGGCCTGCCTCGAGTTCCACCAGGCGCTCGAGAACCTCTACCTGCGCGCGCACGCCGGGAAGAATCTCCTGCGCAACAAACCGCTGCTCGCGCCCTGGGCCGCCGAATACCTCGACCGCGGCAAGCCGCCCGGCCTGCTCGCCCACGCGCGCGATCCGCGCCAGCGCGGCGCGCTCCCGCCGGTCCTGCGTCCCGATCTTCTCCTGACGGAGGAGGGTTGGGCCCTCACCGAACTCGATTCCGTGCCCGGCGGCATCGGCCTCACCGCCTTCCTCAACCGCCTCTACGCCCCGGCCGGTGGCGTGCTCGGCGAGGGCGACGCGATGATCGAGGGCTTCCACGCCGCCCTCGCCGCCCTCGCGCCGGGCAAGGACCACCCGACGATCGCCCTGGTTGTCAGCGAGGAGGCCGCCACCTATCGGCCGGAAATGGAGTGGCTCGCCGCCCAGTTGCAGCTGCGCGGGCGCCGCGTCGTCTGTCTGCGGCCCGAACAGCTCTTCCCCCTCGGCGGCGCGGTGTATTTCGATGCGGAGGGCACGCCCGAGCGGATCGACGTCGTCTACCGTTTCTTCGAGCTGTTCGACCTCGCCAACGTCGCCTGCGCCCAGCATCTGCTCGAGGCTTGGGCGGGTGGCGAGGTGGCGATCGCGCCGCCGTTGCGGCCGTTCCAGGAGGAAAAGATCGCGCTGGCGCTCTTCCATCACCACCTGCTCCAGGGCTACTGGGCGGAGAACCTCTCCCGCACGGCGCTGCGCACGTTGCGCGGACTCATCCCGGAGTCGTGGGCGATCGATCCCGCGCCGCTGCCGCCCAGCGCCGTGCTCGACGGGCCGCACGTGGGCGGCCGGCCGATCTCCGACTGGCGGCAGCTTGCCGCCGCGTCGCAGAAGGAACGCGACCTGATCATCAAGATCTCCGGCTACGACGAGAGTGCCTGGGGTGCGCGCAGCGTCACCCTCGGCAGCGACTGCTCGCGCGAGGAGTGGCAGACGGCGCTCGACGCCGCGCTCGCCCGTGCGTCCACGCACCTCCACCTGCTCCAGCGCTACCGCAAGCCGCGCCGCGAGAAGCACCCGCTCTTCGACGTCCACGGGCACGCCCACGAACACGAGGGACGGCTCCGGCTCTGTCCCTACTACTTTGTCGTCGCCGGCCAGGTCCGGCTCGGCGGGGCGCTCGCCACCTTCTGCCCGCCCGACAAGAAGATCATCCACGGCATGCAGGACGCGGCCCTGCTGCCCTGCCGCGTGGTGGCGCCGGTGCCCGGCGTCGCCTCCCAGCCATGACGTCCCGGCTGCCCGTCATCGCGCTTCCGCTCGCGTTGGCCGTCGCGGCGCTCCAGCCCGGCTGCACGACCACCGCGCCCCGCCCCCCGCCGGCCGTCGCCGCCGCCGCGACCGTGTTCCAGTCGGCGCTGACGAACGTGCGCACCGAGGGCCGCGAGGAGATCGACGACATCCTCGGTGTCTACGCCAACCTGCCCGCCGACCAGGCGCCGGGGGTGGCCGCCCTGCGCCGCGACATCGCCGAGGCGCTGGCCCGGCTCAAACGCGAGGGTCGCGAGCGGCTCGAGGTCGACGAGGTCGATCGGCTGACGGTGCAGAATCCGAATTTCTGGCACGCCTGGTTCGAGTTCGACCCGCGCGACTCCAGCCTGCTCATGCTCCACGCCAGTCTGCTGATGGAGGCGGGCGAGGTGTTCCGCGCCTCGATGGTGCTCACCGTCGGCGCCCAGGCATTGCCGCTCAACGTGCAGGAGCGCGTCTTCTGGTTCACCCAGCAGGCCCGCACCCACTGGACGGCCTTCCGCCGGCTCGACGAGTTGCGTGAGCGCGAGAAGGCGTGGGGTGGTGTGCGCCGCGCCCGCGAGGCCGGCTTGGCGCGGATCGTGCGCGACTGGCCGGCCGACGGTTTCGCCCTCGAGGTGCTGCTGCAGAGCCGCGCGGGCTTCAAACCCGGTTCGGTCTCCCCCGAGGACAACGCGCCCGTCATGCTCACCCCCGGCCAGCGGCAACGTGTCGCCAAGGAGTTGGCACATCTGGGCCGGATCAACCCGGTCGCCGCCGCCCGCTACGCCGAGGATCGCGCGGCGGCCCTCGAGTTCGGCCGGCTCTGGACGCGCCTGGTCGACGAGGATCGCGCCGTCGAGTCGCGCGAACTCGTGCAGTTCGCCGCCCGGGCCCGTGAGCTTGGGCTGGGCGAGCTGGCGATGATCGCGGGCCGGGCGGTGGCAGCGCAGCGCGGCTTCACCGCGCCGGCCGACCTTGAGTTTGTGCGCGGCTGCCTGCCGTTGTTGTTGCCGCCGACGGAGGCCGACCGCTTGTTCGCCCGGATCGAGGACGGTCGCCTGCCCTTGTTCCGGCTCACCCGTCCGCCTGAGCAGCCCAACGAGGTGCTCGACGGGATGGATCCGGCGATCCATCCGCTGCTGGCCGACCACGCGGTGCGGGAGTACGCCCGCGAGTCGCTGTGGATCCAGACGGTCGGGGACAACGAGGAGCTGCGCGCCCAGCATCTGCGTCTGCGCGCGATCGGCAGCAGCAATGCCGGCCGTGTCGCTGCCGCGCTTGCCGACCTCGACGAGGCGCTCGCGCTTCGGCCCCGGATCACGGCGTGGCAGATCGACCGCGCGGTCCTGCTCTCCAAGCTGGGGCGTACGGCCGAGGCGGATGCGGCATTTGCGCGACTCAAGGCGACGCACCCGGACGACGACTACCTGCGCAACACGTTGGCCGTGCACCAGTTCGCCGAGGGCCGGTTCGCCGAGGCCGAGGCGTTGTTTCGCGCGGTGAAGCCCGACAACGGCAACTTCGCCTACGAAGTGATCTTCGGCTATCTGGCGGGCTTGCGGCGTGGCGCGCCGGACCGCGGCTGGCTCCAGCAGCACCGTTCCCTCGAGACCGCATGGCCGGCGCCGATCCAGCGCTATCTGCTCGGCGAACTCGACCGGACGGCGTTGCTCCAGGCCGCGCGCGATTCGTTCGACCTGCGCACCACCGAGCAGCAATGCGAGGCGTATTTCGCGCTTGGCGAGGTGGCGCTCGCCGCCGGCGACCGGGAGACGGCGCGGCGCGAACTCGAGAACTGTGTGCAGTCGGGCATTGTCGGGTTCATCGAATACGGCCTTGCGCGGCGCGACCTGGAGCGGCTGGCTCCGCCGAAGCCGGCGGAACCGCGGCTGCCGGAGTCGAACACCCCCGCGAGACCGGCTGAACCGGGCCGCGCCGCCGGGCCCGGCGACGACGGTTCGCCCGCGTGAGGCCGGCTAGAACGCCCGGTAGTAGCTGACGATCACCGACAGGCCGGCCAGGGGCACCATGTCGCTCGGGCGGCCGACCGTGGCGGGCATCGGCACGCGGGTCTTGTCGTTGAGCAGATTGTGAACATCCACGCCCCACTGACCGTGGCGGCGGGGGTCGCCGAACCGGAGGCCGGCGTTGACGAGACCGTAGGTCCCCGTGCGGGCGACCGTGCCGGCGGGAGTGTAGCCGAGTGAGTCGTACACGAGCGAGCCGGTGAGGGTCAGCGCGGCGTGGCGGTTCCAGTGCCAGTCGCACGAGAGCTTGGTGACATCCTCCGGGTAGAACATGATCTCGCGCCCGGTCGGCGCGCGGAAGGTGTTGTAGGGGTCGTCGACCTTGTCGCCGAGGCGCACGAGCTGGTGGCCGAGCGACAGGGCGAGCTTCTCGACCGGGCGGAACTGCGCGACGAGCTCGCCGCCGACGAAGTCCACCGTGCCGCCCTGCGTGAACAACAGCTTCCCGGTGGCGGCATCGGTGGTGAGGCTGTGCGGGTTGCCGAAGCGGTTGTAGAACGTGTTCAGCGCCACGCTGAGGTTTGGCCGCGCCCGCCACGCGGTGCTCAGCTCGAGGGAGCGCACGATCTCGGGCTTGGTGATGGTGGAGAGCCCGGCGCCACCGAGGAAGAACCGGTCGGGGGTGGTGAGAATGGCCATCGGCTGACGGAATCCGGTGGTGAACATGAGCTTGGTCGTGAGCGCGGGCTGCGGGGTGAAGACCAGGGCGACGCGCGGCGTCGCCGAGTGTTCGCCGGACAGGTGGGGCGTCTCCTGATAATCGTAACGGCCGCCGAGCATGAGCGAGAGGCGGGGGGAGAGGTCGAACGAAGCCTGCGCGAAGGCTCCCAGCTCGTCGCGGCTGTAGGGCGTGAGCATGCGGTGGGCGTAGTCGGGTGTGACACCGCTCCAGACCCCGGCGAGCGGGTCGTAGGTGGGGGAGAAGTTGAAGTTTTCGCCCGCCCAGTCGTCGCCGTAACGATCGTGGCGGTACTCCAGGCCGCCGACGAGGGTGAGCGCCGGCCGCGGAGTATAGAAGAGGCGGGCGGCGGCGGCGGTGTGCGTCTCGCCCACGGCGCGGATCTTCAGGTCGGTGGCGAGGTCGCGTTTGCTGTTGGAGTAGGTGTCGTAGCTGGCCGTGAGCTTGAGCAGCAGATCGTCGGCGAGCGGCACGCCCTGGCGGAACTCGAGGAAGGCGTAGTCGAAGGTGTCGAGGGGGGAGGGCTTCGTCGCGCTGGCGGTGTTGTTCCAGACCGCGCGGGAGACACGGTCGAATCGGGCGTAGAACTCGGTGTGCTCGCCGTAGGTGAGGCGCAGCGAGCTGCGGACGTTGAGGCGGTAGCGCCCGGTGTTGAGCGGCGAGTTGTCCCGCCCGGAGGCGTTGGTCTTGGCGAAACCGTCGGAACGTTGCACGCCCGCGGTGGCCGTCACCGCCCAGTCCTCGCCGAGCCGGGCGCGCCAGACGGCGTCGGCGACGAACGTGCCGCCATTGCCCAGCCCGACATAGGCGCTGCCGGAGCGGCCCGCCGCCGGCGGGGCCTTCGTGATCACGTTGATCACGGCGATCGTGGCGCCCGAGCCGTACAGCGCCGAGCCGGGGCCGACGATCACCTCCACGCGCTCGATGTCCTCCACCAGCCCGAGTTCGAGCTCCGGGGTGGCGCCCTTGGCGTACTGGAGGTTCGTATTGTGGCCGTCGATCAGGAAGAGGACCTTCGCGTTGTTGTCGACCGCCACGCCGCGGAACGCCGCGATGAGTTCGTCGCCGTCCTCGGTGACGAACGCGCCGGGCACCTGGAAGTTGACGAGTTCGAGCAGGCTGCGGGTGCCACGGAGCCGGATCTCCTCCGCCGAGAACGAATACACCGTCGCCGGCGCGCGGTTGATCGGGATCGCGGTCTGGGTCGCGGTCGTCACTTCGATGCGCCCCAGCTCTTCGAGCGACAGATCGGCCAGCGAGGCTATGGGGTCGCGACCGGGACCGCTCGCCCGGGCCTCGCTGTGGAGTGCGGCGGTCCACAACCCCAGCAGGAGCAGGCCGGTGAAGGCGCGGAACCTGGACGGAGGGAAAGTGCGGCGAAGGGCATCCATGTCCTATGGCGGAGGGCAGCCGGGGTGGGGCGGGATCCGTCATGTTGTCGACGCGGGTGCTCGGGTCAAACCCGCCACTACGGGTTGAGGGGATGCTGTGGCGAGCCAGCCTCGCCCGCTGCTGGGCGAGGCGCCTTCTCTGTTTCCGGACCTCGGCATCCGACAGCCACTGCTCGGCCGAAGCGGCGGGCGGTCCCGGAATTCGCGGTTGAAAAACCGGCGGACCGCGGTTTCTCTCCGCGCACCTCGTTTAGGTGAACCCAGGGCGCTGGGTTGAGATCGCGACACGTTCCGTCGCTCAAGCCTTCGAACCTGATGCGTCTAGCCACGCCGTAGGGAAAACAGGACTTGGGCCACGCCCGAGGACTCTGGCTCCCTGCGTTGGGGCCGGGCGGATCGACAACCCTCCGCCACCATGTCCTCGACCGCCGCTACCACCGCCACCTCCGGGCACACCGTTTTCCCGGGCTCCCGCCGCGTCTATCTCCCGGGCTCGCGCCCCGATCTGCGCTCACGCCCACGCGCCTGTCCGACGGCACTGAGGTGCCGAACGACCCGGTGCGCGTCTACGACACCGCTGGCGCCTGGGGCGACCCGGCGTTCCACGGCGACTCGACCAAGGGTGTGCCGGCCCTGCGCGCGGCGTGGATTGCCGAGCGCGGCGACACCGAGTCCATCGCCGGCCGCGCCGTGTTGCCGCTCGACGACGGCTACCTTTCCGCCGAGCACCGCGACCAGGCCGAACGCGACGGGAAGCGCAATCCGCTCAAGCCTTTCGATCGCGCCGACCGCAAGACCCTTCGCGCGAAGCCGGGCGCGTGCGTCACGCAGATGCACTATGCGCGCCGCGGCATCATCACGCCCGAGATGGAGTTCGTCGCCATCCGCGAGAACATGCGCCTGCAGAGCGCGCGCGAGTTGCTGGAGATGACCGAGCAGGGCCCGCGCAACTCGCTCTTCCGCCAGCACGTCGGCCAGAACTTCGGCGCCGCCATTCCGCGCGAGATCACGCCGGAGTTCGTGCGCAGCGAGGTCGCCCGCGGCCGCGCGATCATCCCGGCCAACATCAACCACCCCGAGGCGGAGCCGATGGCCATCGGCCGCAACTTCCTCGTGAAGATCAACACCAACATCGGCAACAGCGCCGTCGCCTCCTCGATCGACGAGGAGGTCGAGAAGATGCGTTGGTCGGTGAAGTGGGGCGGCGACACGCTCATGGAT
>JAGVUB010000188.1 GCA_019136515.1 Verrucomicrobiota bacterium | reverse complement strand
CCGAGCCCTCACCCGCTGGGTGAACCGTCTTGGCCAATCCGGAAGGTGTCATCCCTCGCGAGATAAACACCTTCCGCCGTTTCGCCCAGCTCCCAACTGCTCCTTATAGGATTACGGCTCAGCTCCGGTAGTCGGCGTTCTCGCTCACGTACTCGTGCGTGAGGTCGGCGCCGATCACCGTCGCCTCCGCGGCGCCCGCGCCGAGGTCGATCTCGATCTCCACGCAACGCTCGTGCGGCGGGAAGTCGATCGGCGGCGAGAACACGCCGTCCTTCGGCTCCGCGCTGGCGTAGAGCTCGGCCGCCTTCAGGTGCGCGACCAGCGCCTGCTCCTTCGCGGGATCGAGCGCGAAGATGCCGTCGGCCACGATCTGTATGCCGCCGAGGCTCATGCGCGTGCGGTTGAGCGGGATGCCCGGCTCGTGCGCGCCCACGTACTTGCCCACCGCCTGCACGAGGCGGCCGACGTTCGGGTCGTTGCCGGCGACGGCGCACTTGAACAGCGGGGCGTTGACGACGGTTTTGCCGATGGCGCGGGCCGCGGCCTCGGTGGGCGCGCCCTTCACGGTCACGCGCATCACATGGCGCACGCCCTCGCCGTTGCGGGCGACATCCTCGGCAAGATCGGAGCAGACCTGCGTGAGCGCGGCCTCGAACGCCGCCAGATCCGCGCACGGCACCGCGCCGGAGCTGAGCGCCACGACGGTGTCGGAGGTGCTCGTGTCGCTGTCGATGCTCATGCGGTTGAAGCTGCGGTCGACCGCGCGGACGAGGATCGCGCGCAACGTCTCGCGCGGCACGGCGAGGTCGGTGAGGATGTAGACGAGCATCGTCGCCATGTTCGGCTCGATCATGCCGGCGCCCTTGGCGATGCCGACGATGCTGCCGCCCTGCAGGTCAGCGCGGCGAATCTTCGGATACAGATCGGTGGTGACGATGCCCTCGGCCGCCGGGAGGATGGAGCCGGGCTTGAGCGTCGCCACGGCCTGCGGCAGTGCGGCGATCATCTGGTCGGCCGGGAGCCGCCAGCCGATCACGCCGGTGGAGCTCGGCAACACCTCGGTGGGCTGCAGGCCGAGCGCGGCCGCGGTCGCGGCGCAGAGCTTCTCAGAGGTCTCGACGCCGCCGGGGGCGCAGACGTTGGAGATCTTGTTGTTCACGATGATCGCCCCGAGCTTCGGCTCGGCGAGGCGCTTGCGGCCCACGATCACTGGCGCGCCCGGGAAGGCGTTCCTCGTGAACATCGCGGCGAAGTCGGCCGTAGGCCGGTCGAGCGCGATGAGGGTCACGGTCATCTTCGCCGGCTTCGGCACCTCGAAGGGGACGAAGTCGAAGCGCGACGCGCCCACGCGGAAACCGCGCGGCAAGGCGGATTGGGCGGCGAGCCAGGCGCGGTGTTCCGCGCGGGAGGAGAAGACGAGCGATGTGCTGCTCATGCCCCACGAGAACGGCGCAACGCCGCCGAAAGTGAAGCCGTTTCTACGCGACAGTGGGGAGCCGTCGCGGACGGTCCCCATGGCGAACCGTCATCCCGTCCGCTCGGTCCGCAACGCGTCGAGCGACGCACCGAGGCTGACGACATCGTTTACGATCCGCGCGCCCAGCCGCTCGAGCACCGGCTGCACCGCCGGCACCGCACGACCGCCGACAATCAACGCAACCGATCCCGGCAGCAGCTCGCGCAACAGCTCCAGCGCCGGCGGCAGCGCGGGATCGTCGTACGGATACACGAGGCTGAGCGCCACGGCGCGCGCCTTGCGCTGCACCGCCGCCCCTGCGATCTCCGCGGCCGGCAGGCTCGCACCGAGATAGACCACGTTCCACCCGAGATTGGCCGCCGCGGCGGCGGCGAGCAGCGCGCCAAGCTCATGGAGCTGCCCGGTCGGCGTCGCCGCCACCAACACCGGCGCATCGGCCCGCGCCGCGAAATCGCCCACCGCACGGGCCAAGTGCACCCGCAGCACCGCGGTGGCGAAGTGCTCGTGCGCCGCGGTGATCGTGCCCTCGCGCCACAGCTCGCCGAGCGCCTGCGCCAGCGGTGCAGCGAAACGCTGCAACATCCCCTGTGCACCGAGCTGAACCTCCGCCTGCCGCAACGTCGCACCGAGTGCGGCGGCGTCGAGCGCGCGCACCGCCACGATCCCCGCCTCCAACAGCGCAGCCGCCGGGTCCGCCAGCGTACTGGCGGAGCGCGCCGGGGGCGCCGCGGAGAACCCGAGCGTGTCTGCCGCGATTTGGCGGAGGCGCTCCAGCGGCAGCGCCGCGATCGCGCCGATGCTCTGGCCGGCCTGCGTGAGCTGCCGCAGCAGGCCCAGCCGCTCGACCTGTTCGTCGGAGTAGAGCCGGCGGTTCGTGCCCGTACGCTCGGGCACCACTGCGCCGTAGCGTTTCTCCCAGATCCGGATCACGTGCGCCGAAAGCCCCGTGCGCTGCACGACGGCTTGGATGGCATGTTGGTAGGCGCTCATGCGGTATTCTAGACGTTACCTAGACAAACTACCTGGCCCTCGGCGGCAAGCGGGTTTCCCGTCTTTCGCCTAACATTATTGATTCCAGCAACTAGATAACCTGACCAATAGCTCGTCTAATAATCCTAGACAGAAAATTGACACATTAGACATTTCATAGACATTGCGCCCCGTCAGCGACCACTCCGGCTCGCTCACCAACCCGAACAGAAACCAATACCGTCCATGAAATCCTTCTCCATCCTCCTCGCCACCCTCGTTGCCGCGGCCACCGTCGCCCTCCCCGCCCACGCCGGCTCCTGCTCTGCCACAAAAGACTCCGCCGCGGCCAAACCCGCCGGCGACATCGTCGCCGTGGCCTCCTCGGCCGGTAGCTTCAACACGCTGGTCGCCGCCGTGAAAGCCGCGGGGCTCGCCGAGACGCTCCAGGGCAAGGGGCCCTTCACGGTCTTCGCACCGACCGATGAAGCCTTCGCCAAGCTGCCCGCCGGCACGGTCGAGTCGCTGCTCAAGCCCGAGAACAAGGACCAGCTCGTCTCCATCCTCACCTACCACGTGGTACCAGGCAAAGTCCTCGCCGCGGACGTGACGACCTCCCAGGCCCCGACCGCCAACGGCCAGAAGCTCTCGCTCGTCGTCGCCAACGGCAAGGTGACCGCAGGTGGGTCCAACGTGATCGCCACCGACGTCGCCGCCAGCAACGGCGTCATCCACGTCGTCGATTCCGTCATCCTTCCCCAGTAACCAACCCAAACCTGCGGCGCCGACCCCACGCGGCTGCGCCGCAGACAATCTCCACGTCCCGGAGGCGGACATCCCACCCGCGCGCGGCGCGGACCAGCCCTGCAGCCACCACCGACGAACCGCCTCCGGGACCCCTTTCCTTCAACCACGCCATGCACGTTCGCACGCTCCGTTTCTCGCAGCTCCTCCCGCATCCGCGTGCGGCGATCTTTCCGTTCTTCGCCGCCGCCGAGAATCTCGAGCGCATCACGCCGCCGTGGCTGAACTTCCGTATCCTGACGCCCACACCGGTCGCGATGCGCCGCGGGGCGTTGATCGACTACCGGATCCGCCTGCACGGACTGCCGCTGCGCTGGCGCACCGAGATCGCCGAGTGGGAACCGCCCTTCCGCTTCGTCGACACCCAGCTCCGCGGCCCCTACCGCCTCTGGGTCCACACCCACACGTTCACCGACGTCCCGGGCGGCACGCGGTGCGCCGACGAGATCCGCTACGCCGTACCGGGCGGCCGCCTCGTCGACGCCCTCTTCGTGCGCTCCTCGGTCGAGCGCATCTTCGCCTACCGCCGCACCGCTCTCGATGCGCTCCTCGGAGGAACGCCATGAGGCGCGTGGCCCAACCGCACCCGCGACCACGCCTGGGCCTCTGCTGCCAGTTCGCCGCGGAGACGATCAAGTTCCGAACCACCACCGCCGCGGCCCTCGTCCGCCTGCCGCGCCCCGCGCAACTCACGCGCCTCGCCGAACTCGCCCGCGCCAACGCCGACGCCCTGCTCGCCTCCCTGGACTTCTGCCGCACGCACCGCATCGGCTCGTTCCGAATCATCAGCTCGCTCTTGCCACTGCGCACGCATCCGACAGTCGGTTACAATGTCGCCGACCTGCCCGGCGCCGACACCCTCGTCGCCCGCCTGCTGCTCTGCGGCGACTTCGCCCGCGAGCACGGAATCCGGACCGGGTTCCATCCCGACCAATTCGTCGTCCTCAACTCGCCCGACCCCGAGGTCGTGGCCCGCTCGCTCGCGGAACTTGAGGCCCACGCCGAACTCGCCGAGTGGACCCACTCCGACACGATCAACATCCACGCCGGCGGCGCCTACGGCGACAAACCCGCCGCGCTCGAGCGTTTCCGGCGCAATCTCGAGCGGCTCTCCCTCAGCGCGCGCTCACGCCTCACCGTCGAGAACGATGACACTAGCTACACGCCCGCCGAACTCCTCGCGCTTTGCCACGCAGAGCGAGTACCGCTAGTGTACGACGTGCACCACCACCGTTGTCTGCCCGACGGGCTCACCGTCGCCGAGGCGACCGCCGCCGCGCTGCTCACCTGGGACCGCGAGCCGCTCTTCCACCTCTCCAGCCCGCTCGCCGGCTGGGACGGTCCGTATCGGGAGCGCCACCATGACTACATCGCGACGGCCGACTTTCCGGCCGAGTGGCGCTCGCTCGCGGTGACGGTCGAGATCGAAGCGAAGGCCAAGGAGCTCGCGGTGCTCCGGCTGCAAGCCGCCCTCGATGCCGATCGGCCCGCTCCGCCCAACCGCCGGCCCCGCCCGACGCCCGCCACCGGCCGGCCGCAACCCGCCTGATCTTCGCCATGCCCTCCCTCGCCATCATCGGTTCCGGCATCTCCGGCCTCGGCGCCGCCTGGTTCCTGCGTCACCACTACGACCTCACGGTCTTCGAGGCCGGCGGCCACATCGGCGGCCACACCCACACCGTCACCGTGGACGAGGACGGCCGCCCCGTGCCGATCGACACCGGGTTCATGGTGTTCAACCACGTCACCTACCCGCACCTCACGCGGCTCTTCGACACCCTCGGCGTGCCCACAAAGCCCACCGACATGTCGTTCAGCGTGCAGCACAGGCCCCGCGAGATCGAGTACCGCGGCACCAGCCTCAACACCCTCTTCGCCCAGCGCCGCAACCTCCTCCGCCCGTCGTTCTACCGCTTGCTCCTCCAGATCGACCGTTTCAACCACGAAGCCCTCGCCGCGCTTGAGGATCCCGCTCTCGGCGGCCTCGCTCTCGAGGAGTACGTCCGCCGCGGCCGTTACGGCGAAGACTTTCTCGAGCTCTACCTTCTCCCGATGACCTCTGCCGTATGGTCCACGCCGCCGGAGAAGATGCTCTGTTTCCCCGCCGCCACTCTCCTGCGCTTCTTCTACAACCACGGTTTCTTCGGCCTCCATACGCAGCACCCCTGGTGGACCGTCGACGGCGGCGCGCACCAATACGTTCGCCTCCTGACCACCCGCGAACGCATCCACCTTCGGATTCCCGTGCGCGCCGTCCGCCGTCTCCCTTCCGGCGGGGTCGAGGTCGCGACCGATACCGCCACCACCCGCTTCGACAAGGTCATCCTCGCCTGCCACGCGCCCACCGCCCTCGCGCTGCTCGGCGCCGAAGCCACCCCTGAGGAGCGCCGCCTCCTCGGCGCTTTCCGTTACCAGGCCAACGACGTCGCGCTGCACACCACCGCCACCGTGATGCCCCGCGCGCGCCTCGCGTGGTCGGCGTGGAACTACAGACTCGACGCCCCCGCCGCCCCGCAACCCGCTACCGCCCTTCGCACCTCGCAGCCTGTCGGACTTCGTCCGCAGGCTGCTGAACCAACGGGCTGCACCCGTTGGAGAAAACGTGGGAGAAGAATGAACACCGGCCCGATCCGTGCGTCGAAAGGAGCATGCCCGCCCGCTTCGTGACCGTGGACCGAGACACCCCGATGCTGTTGCCCCC
>JAGVUB010000156.1 GCA_019136515.1 Verrucomicrobiota bacterium | reverse complement strand
GGGGGGGCTTTTTGAACGTCCGTAAGCTTGCCCGGGCGATGGGGGCGGACGGAGCGATCAAAGGAAATGATGACGAGGTGATCTGCCCTCACGTCGATGTATGAGGTGGCGAGGATTGGGACGCAACAGGCACGGACTGTCCGCGCGATTTCGGCGCGAGGTACGTGCGGCGGTGCGTAACGCTCGGCGGCGGTCCGCGTCTTCCGCGGCGTCGCTCTGGCGGATTCGCCGGACGCGCATAGCCTCGCTCCATCCCTGTCATTGCCCCTCCCATCATGAAGAAGTCGCTTGTTCCCTTTGTCGCCGCGGTGCTGCTCGCCGCCGCCGTGTTTCCCGCCACCGCCGCCGCACGCATCGGCGACCGTTTCCCCTCGGAGAAGAGGATCGTGACGGACCCGGTCACCGGCACGCCGCTGACATTCCTGACCAGCAAGCCCGCGGGCGACTCGAAGATCTACCAGACGCACCACCAGTGGACGGCGGACGGCAAGTGGCTGGTGTTCCGCTCGAACCGGGTGAAGGGCCAGGCGATGGCGGTGAACGAGGAAACCGGCGACATCGTGCAGGTGACCGAGAACGGCTACACCGGCATGCTCTGCCTGGCCGACCACTCGATGAACCTCTACTTCGTGCGCGTGCCGGAGATGAAGCCCAACGACGTCTCGGGCGCGCCGGCCTACAGCGACGTGAAGGACCAGAAGAAGCCGGCGGAGATCGTGCGCGTCGACCTCGGAAAACTCTTCGCCGACAGCGCGGCCGGCACGGTCAAGGAGGCGACCGAGGAATATGAACACGTCTGCGGCACGGTGCCGTTGGAGATGGGCGCGGTGGGCGACGTGGCGCTCGATCCGACCGAGGAATTCGTGTATTTCCGCATCGGCAACAAGGAGCTCGCCGGCCGGCACCTCGCGCCCGGCACGAAGGTCGAGGAAAACTTCGGCCCGCGGAAGATGGGCGCGGGGCCCGGCGGGTTGGCTTCGATGAATCTCAAGACCGGCGAGGTGAAGTTCCTTGTCGCGGTGCCGTTCCAGATCGGCCACGTGCAGACGAACCCCTGGGTGCCCGGCGAGATCGTGTTCTGTTGGGAGACCGGCGGGAAGGCGCCGCAGCGCACCTGGACCGTGCGGTCCGATGGCACCGGACTGCGTCCGCTCTATCCGGAGGCACCCTACGACTGGGTAACGCACGAGGCGGTGATCACGAAGGACGAGGTGGCGCTCGCCATCCTCGGGCACCGGCCCGTCGACAACGCCGACGAGTGGGGCTCCTGCGGCTCGCGCGCGCATCCGACCGGCTACGCGGTCGTGAACCTGCGCACGAACGAGATGCGCATCGAGGGGCAAACGCTCGAGGGCAGCGGCTATTGGCACGTGCATGGTTCGCCCGACGGGCGCTGGGCGGTGGGCGACGACTTCGCGCGCAACCTCTGGCTGATCGACCGCCGCACCGGCGAGACGATGCTGCTGACCACCGGCCACAAGGCGACCGCGGCCGACCACCCGCACCCGACCTTCAGCGCGGACAGCACCAGGATCCAGATCCAGTCGGCGATGCTCTCCGAGGACAACCGTTCGATGAACATCTGCGTCGTGCCGGTGCCCGAGGCGTGGCTGAACAAGAAGTACGGACCCGAGGGCGCGAAGGGTGGGCGGCCGTGAGGTCGGTCTCGGATGCACGATGAGCTCCGGTGTCCATTTCCCGGGCTGGACAAGATTCCGGCCGCGTCGCGCAACCCGCCAGAGTTGCGATGAAACGGCCGAGAACCTCGACGGCTCGCCCTGCTCCCGTGACGTAGCGAAGTTCGCCAGAACTTCGAAGGGCGTTGCCGGAACCGAAAGCCTTGGTGACTTTCGCTACGGCTGGACGACTCGCGGCGTGCTCCGCCTCGCTGCGGCGCTCCTGCTGGGCGGCGTTTTGTCCGCGTGCGCTGCGACCCCTCCGCCCCCTTCGCCCGATCCGCGGTTCGCGGTCGGCGAGGAGTTGGTGCGCGACGACTTCCACGCCGGTCTCGCGCTATGGCGCACCGAGCTCGCCGAAGGCGGCACGGTGGAGGCACGCGACGGCGTACTCGAGGTCGACGTGCCGGCGGGTTGCTCGGTGTGGCTCGCGCAGCCGCTCGATGGACCGCTGCTCATAACCTACGAGGCGACGGCGGTCTCCGCCGGCGGGCCGAACGATCGGGTGAGCGACCTGAACTGCTTCTGGATGGCCGACGACGCGCGCAGCCCGGGCGACCTGTTCGCCACCGCGCGCACCGGCGTATTCGGGGATTACGACCAGCTGCGCTGCTACTACGTGGGCTACGGCGGGAACGCGAACACCACGAGCCGCTTCCGCCGCTACATCGGCGAGCGCGGCAACCGGCCGCTGCGGCCCGAGCACGACCTGACCGGCCCGGAGAACCTGCTCGTGCCGAATGTCCCGCAGCGCATCCAGCTTGTGGCGGCGGGCGGCACGATCGGTTTCTACCACAACGGCCGGCGGCTCTTCAGCTATGACGATCCGGCGCCGTACACCCGCGGCTGGTTCGCCTTTCGCACCGTGAAGAGCCACCTGCGCATCCGCGATTTCCGTGTGTACCGGCTGGTGCCGGCGGCGAGCGGTGGACAGTGACCCGGCGGCGCTGTAGCCGGGGGCGGTGACCCCGGCGGATCGCGGACGGACGTCTCAGCCGGCCTCGACGCGGCCGGCTACAAGGACTCGATCACTCGAAATCGATCCGGCCAGCGAAAGGCCAGGCCTCGGGCGTGACGCTCAATCCCGCACGTACCGGATTCTGCCGCATGTACTCGCGCTTCTCGGCATAGCTCTCCTCGGTGCGCAGCACATGGTCGAAGAACTCCGCCTGCCAGACCGGTGGATTGCACAGTCCGGCACGGCCCAGCCGTTTGGCCGTCCATTCCTTCCAGGACCCCATGAAGGCCGCGAGTGATACGCCGGCTTCGGCGACCGGGCTGGCGAAGAAATGGACGTGATCGGGCATGATGACGTAGGGCCCGATGGCCCAGCCGTGGCGCTCCTGCGCGCCGCGCCACTCGGCGAGCAGTATCTGGGCTGCGGTTTCCTGCGTGAGCAGCCGGCGGCGTTCGTGTGTGCAGGTGGTGAGGAAGAAGACGGGCTGCCGACCGAACACCACCGCGAGTCGGCGGAGGTGTTTGTGCCGCGGCGACGGGGTTTGCATGCGGTCGCACTGTAGCCGGGGGCGTCGACCCCGGCAAATGGAGTAACGACGGGAAGACGAACAACCGGCCTCGACGCGGCCGGCTACAGCAGACAAGCCTGCCGGTTGTAGCCGGGGGCGGTGACCCCGGCGGCTTGGGAGGATCGCGTCTTTTGCCGGCCTCACCGCGGCCGGCTACATCACAGCAGGCTCAGTTGGCCGTCGTCCTCGGGGGCGACGTGGAGCTTGCGGCGGGGGCGGGTCTGCGGGGCGGGCAACGTGACGGTCGTGTCGTCGGACTCGAGCTGGGTGAGGATCACCTTGGCGCGGTCGATCACGGTGAGCGGCAGGCCGGCGAGGCGGGCGACTTGGATACCGTAGCTGCGGTCGGCGGCGCCGGGGATCACGCGGCGCACGAAGATGATCTCGTCGTTCCACTCCTTCACCGCGATGGAGAAGTTGCGCAGGCGCGGCAGGAATTTGTCGAGCTGCGTGAGCTCCTGGTAGTGGGTGGCGAAGAGCGTGCGCGGGCCGGCGGCGGGATCGCGGTGCAGGTGCTCGACCACCGCCCAGGCGATGCTCAGGCCGTCGTAGGTCGAGGTGCCGCGGCCGACCTCATCCAGGATGATCAGGCTGCGGTCGGTGGCGTTGTTGAGGATGTTGGCGGTCTCGTTCATCTCGACCATGAAGGTCGAGTTGCCGCGCGCGAGGTCGTCGCTCGCGCCGACGCGGGAGAACACGCGATCCACGAAGCCGAGACGGCAGCGTTTCGCCGGTACCCAGCAGCCGATGTGTGCCATGAGCACGATGAGCGCGACTTGGCGGATGTAGGTGGACTTGCCGGCCATGTTCGGGCCGGTGAGGAGCATGATCTGCGCGTCGGAGCCGGAGAGCGCGGTGTCGTTGGGCACGAACGCCTGCGTGCCGGCCAGCCCCGCGGCGCTGTGGCGGAGCATCTGCTCGACCACGGGGTGGCGGCCCTCGTCGATCTCCAGCGCGTCGCTGTCGTCGACGACGGGGCGCACGTAGTCGTTCTCCCGGGCCAGCACGGCCCAGCCGCCGTAGACGTCGAGCTCGGCGAGCGCCTCGGCGGTCTGCGTGAGCGCGATGGACTCGTCCAAAACTTTGGCGACGAGCTCGGCGAAAAGCGCCTGCTCGCGCGCGAGGGCGTTCTCCTCGGCATGGAAGATCTCCTTCTCCTTCTGGCGGAGTGCCTCGGTCACGAACCGCTCGCCGTTCACGGTGGTCTGGCGTCGGATGTAGTCGGCCGGGACGAGGGCGAGATTGGCCTTGGTAACCTCGATGTAGTAGCCGAAAGCGTTGTTGAATTTCACCTTCAGGCTGCGGATGCCGGTGCGCTCCTGCTCGGTGCGCTCAAGCTCGGCGAGCCAGGTCTTGTTGCCGGAGGTGAGCGACTGGAGGCGGTCGAGCTCGGCGTCGAAACCGGCGCGGATGTAGCCGCCCTCGGCGAGGTCGTTGGGCAGTTCGTCGCGCAGCGCGGCGGTGAGCAGGTCGCGCAGCGCCGGCAGATCGGTGATCCGCTGGCGGAGGGCGAGCAGGCCGGGCGCGGCGGATTGTTCGAGGCCGGAGATGAGTGCGGGCAACTGACCGAGGGTCTCGCGCACGGCGGCGAGTTCGCGCGGGTTGCGCAGGCGGTTCTGCAGACGGCCGAGGATACGCGGGATGTCGCGCACGTGCTTGAGCGCGTCGCGCAGTTCGGCGAGCAGGGCGGGGCGGTCCAACAACTCGCCGACAGAAGATTGGCGGCGCTCGATCTCGACGAGGTCGAGCGGCGGCGCTGCGAGGAAACGTTCGAGCAGGCGTGCGCCGGCGGGCGTGTGCGTGCGGTCGAGCGCGGCGAGCAGGCTGCCGGTGCGGCTGCCGGAGACGGAGGCGAAGATCTCGAGGTTGCGCAGTGTGGCCGGGTCGAGCAGCAGCGAGCGGCGGCTGGAATACTCGCGAAGCGAACGGAGGTTCTCCGGCTTCGCGCGAAGGTTCTCCGTGGCGTAGTGAACGAGCGCGCCGGCGGGCCCGAGACCGGGATGGTCGTCGGCGAGGCCGAAGCCTTGGAGGTTGAGCACGCCCAGTGCGCTCTTCACGGTCTGCGCGGCGGTGGTCGTCTCGAAATGGTAACCCGGAAGCTCGGACACCACGCGTTCGGAGGCGAAACGTTCGAGGGCGTGGAGCGCGGTCTCGGAGTGCGGGGCGGCGCGCCAGACATCGAGCGCGCCCTCGGCCAGCACGATCTCGCTCGGCGCGAGGGCGTGGAGCACGGGGAGGAGGTTTTCCGGCTTCGGGTCGGTCGCGAGGCGGAACTCGCCGGTGGAGAGATCCATCCAGGCGGCGTGGAGACCGCGGCTGTCGCGCGCGAGCGCGGCGAGGTAGCGGTTGCGGGCGGAGTCGAGCTGGTTGGCGTCGAGTGTCGTGCCCGGGCTCAGGATGCGCGTGAGCGCGCGGCGGACGAGTTTGCCGGCCTGGGGCGCCTCGGTCTGGTCGCAGATGGCGACCTTGCGGCCGGCGGCGAGGATCTTGCCGACGTAGTTGTCGGCGGCGTGGAAGGGGATGCCGGCCATTGGGTGGCCGTTGCGCCCGGTCAGCGTGATGCCGAGGAGCTTGGCGCCGATCTCGGCGTCCTCGAAGAACATCTCGTAGAAATCGCCGAGGCGGAAGAGCAGCAGGGTGTTGGGCGCGAGGGAGCGTTTCACCTCGAAATACTGCTGCAGCATCGGCGTGAGCTTCTCGTCGGCCATTGGGTGGGCGAAGGCTGAAGGCGGAAAGCCGAAGGCGGAAGTCGGAAATGGGAGCGGACGGTGAACCGTGGGCGGTGGACTGTGAGCGGTGGGGCGGAGCGAGGGATCCCGGTCCACCGGTCACCGTCCACAGTTCACCGACTACCGGGCACGCCGGCCACTCGGGGCTTGGCGGAGGACGGGCGGGGGGTGTTTTCTGGTGGGGTGTTGAAACTCCATCATCGCGACTTCGGCGGGGCGGGCAGACCGCCGCTGGTGGTCATCCACGGTCTGCTGGGCTCGTCGCGCAACTGGCAGACGGTCGGCGCGGATCTGAGCGGGCAGCGCCATGTGCTCGCGCTGGATCTGCGCAACCACGGGCTGTCGCCGCATGCGGACAATCACGATTTCGCCACGATGGAGGCGGACGTGCTGCGCTGGATGGACGCGCAGAAGATCGACCGCGCGGCGGTGATGGGCCATAGCATGGGTGGCAAAGTGGCCATGGCGCTGGCCTGTCACCACCCCGAGCGCGTCGAGCGGTTGGTGTCGGTCGACATCGCGCCGCGCGACTACGACGCTTCGAAGTTCCGCGGCATCCTCGACGCAATGCTGGCGATCCAGCCGGAGACGCTCGCCTCGCGCGCCGAGGCCGAGGAACAGCTCGCGGCGACGGTGAAGGACTGGGCGATGATCAAGTTTCTCACCACGAACCTGGAGCGCGGGGAGGACGGGCGTTTCCAGTGGCGGGTGAACGTGGCCGCGCTGCACGCGGAGCTCGACGAGATCGCCCGCACTTCGCTGACTCCGGATGATCATTACGACGGGCCGACGTTGTTCGTGATCGGCGGGTACTCGCGGCATGTGCGCGAGGAGGACCGGCCGGAGATCGCGGTGCGTTTCCCGCAGTCGCGCATCGTGACCGTGGCCGAGAGCGGCCACAATCCGCACATCGAGGCGCGGGCGGCGTTTGTGGAAGCGGTGGCGGAGTTTCTCCGCTGATTGCGGAGTGCGGAGTGCGGATTGCGGAATGCGGATTGGCCGGAAAGTGGGGCCGGTAGAGTGCGGAGTGGTCGGACGTGGGGCGCTGCCCTGGTCGCCTACGGCGCCGCCGAAGGCGGGTGAACTTCAGCACGCTCCGGCAGACTCGGCCTGCATTTATCACTGAGAGCACTGCATTGTGCGCACGGTTTCACGCGTGCGCGTGCGTCGTCGGAGCCCCAGGGCGTGGCGCAGGCCTCCGTTGCTGCGGAAGCGGATTTCGCCGGCATTCTGCCGTTCGGCTGAACAATGCCTCGAGGAAGGACCGCTCGCGTGCGCCCTGAAGGGACGAGCCACGGGAGGCGCCAGTCCCGGCTTGAGATTGTGGCTACCTGCCGCGAGCCTCGGCGGCACATGACGACATTATCCCTGCTGGGGCGCTGCGGGTTGGCGGTGTGTTGGATTGCCGCGACGGCGCTTGCGGCGCCGGTGCCGCATCCCACGCGTGAGGGCCGGCTGGTGGACGAGCGGGATGGTCTGCGCGTCGAGTATTCGCCCGGTCAGGAGGCGTACGCGGAGGCGGTGTTTGCGCCGCTGGCGGCGTGGCGACAGGAGTTTGCCGAGAAGGAAGCGGAGATTCTTGCGAAGGAGCCGGCGGTGTTGCCCGGAAGCGCGAAGGATCTGATCGCCCATCGCGATGATATCCTGACGACAGTGGCGAAGGAGATCGGCTTGCCCGCGCCGACGGCGCTGCAGGGGCGCGTGTTTGATACGATGGTTGGGTACTACGCGATGGTCGAAGTGTTCATGGATCTTCTGCCGGTGACGGCCCTTCCGATGGGAAGGTGCCGAGATGCCCAGATCTGGACCAAGGCGGACCTGTCGCAGCGGCTTGTTGCGGGGGAGAAGCTCGAGGGATTCAGTTGGGATCCCGAAACGCAGGCTCTCGACTACCGGATCGGGATGCTGGAGTTTGAATCTCCCGTGAATCAGGAGGAAGCGGCACAGAAGTTCGAGGCTGCGCGCCTCGAACACTCTTTCAACTACCGGCCTGGTGCGGATGGGGTGGTGAACATCGCGGCATCGGTCACCTTCGACAAGGATGGCCACCCGCAGCCGTTGCAGCCGGCGGAAAGGGCGTTCCGGTGGGACCTCTACACGGCCAAGGTTAGAGGGTATTTCAAAGACCTCAGAGATACTTCCTGGCCGATCGTGCTCAAACCGGAGGATGACGGGAAGTCGCCGGACACCGTGGCGCGTGAGTTTGTGGACCGGTTGCGCGAACCGTTTGGGCAACCGGACAATCCGGGATACCGCAATCCGGTCCTCTTGCATGTGATCCTGCACGAAGTCGCCGAGGTGGGTATCGTGGAGAACTTCATCGGTAGCGCGGATCGGCGCTGGCTTTGCGACGGGGCGGCGAACTATGTGGCGTGGAAATTTGTACGCGACCGCTGCGGTGCTGAGTTTGCGCAGGAGAGCTATCCTTTCGATACGCGACTCGCCCAACACGCTGCCCAGCAAAAGCAGATCGATCTGAAAAAGTGGCGTGCGGCGGAGAATACGAAGGAGGAGGAGAACGGCACGCCGTTGATGAAGGCGCACTACGCATTCGCGACTCGGGCCGTGTTCGAAATGGCGCGGCAGCACGGCGAGGACTTTCTCCCCAAGCTTTTCCAGGAAGTGGCGAAGACGCCGCGGAAGAAGGTGCGGATGGAGACCGTCGAGAAGGCGTATCGGAAGCTCACCGGCAAGAAGCTCGGCGAGGTGCTGAAGTACGCCGAGACGGCGCCGGTGCCGGTGGCGGCGAAGTAGGGTGGATCGGCGGTTTTCGATTGGGCTGTGCGCGGGGCGAGGCGCCATCTGCCGGGTCGGCCTGAAGGCGCGACCTACGGTGAAGGACGCCCTTGCGCGTAGCGGCATGGCTTCGATGCCCTCACGGGCATCGCTACGCGGAGAGTCGAAACTCTGGCGAGTATCGCTACACGGATCGCCGCTCTGGCGAGCGGCGCCACATTCTTGTGCTCCTACCTCACGCCGCGGCGGCGGCGCGGCGGGTGACGCCGACTTGGGCCCAGAGGCGCAGCGAGGTGAGGAAGAACTCCTCGAGCGCGTTGGTCGTGCTGAGGTTGGCGCGGAGCAGGCCGGCGCATTCCTCGAGCTTGCGGATCGAGGCGACGAGCGGGACGCGCAACTGGGCTGCGCTCTCGGGCTGGGTGGCGACGAAGGCGCGGGTGGCGTGCTCGATCTCGGAGAGGAGCGACTGGCGTACGCCCACGGAGATGCCGGTTTCGAGTGCCTCAAGCTCGTCGTCGGTCATCGTGTCCTTTGCGTCGCCGGTTTCCTGTTTCAATGTGGCGGCGGCGGTCTCGTCGAGGATGCGCTCGAAGCGGGCGATGAGGGCGTAGAGGGTGAAGATCTGGGCGGCGGCGCCCTTCTTGTCGGACACGCCCTCGGTGAGCTGGCGCAGCCAGCCACGGTAGAGATCGAGCCAGGGCTGGAGGTCGGGGTGGGTGACGGGCGAGGCGACGGAGGGAAAACGGAAGCGCAGGCAGCGGCTGAGGATCGTCGCCAGCAGAGAATACGGGTGCGTGGTGAGGAGGATGAGCGTGGTGTCGCGCGGCGGCTCCTCGAGGGTCTTGAGGAAGGCGTTGGAGGTTTGCGCGTTCATCCGGTCGGCCTCGTAGATGACGCCGACCTTGTGGCGGCCGACCTGCGGGGTGAGGTCGATGCGGGAGAGGAAACCGCGCATGGTGTTCTCTTCGGCGCCGCCGCCGGACTCGCCGATCTTGATCTGGCGCATCTTCCCCTCGGGGCGGAGCGCGATGAAGTCGGGGTGCTTGAGCGGCGGGTACACCTGAGGGGTGTCGGCCGGGTTGAGGAGGCGGTCGGCGAGCGCGAGCGCGGCGGTCTCGAGGAGGGCGAGGTTGTCGCCCTGGAAGATGAGGCTGTGCGCGAGGCGTCCGTCGCGCAGGGCGCGGTCGAGTACGGCGACGGCGGGGGTCTTGGCGACGGAATCAGGCCAGGCGTTCATGGACAGTTTTCCAGATGAGGGCGGCGACGGTGTCGAGAGGCTGGGTGCTGTCGACGACGGCGATGCGGCGGGACTCGGCACGTGCGAGGGCGAGGTAGCCGTCGCGCACGCGGGTGAAGAATTCGGAGGACTCCTTCTCGATGCGGTCGGGCTGGCCGGTGCCGCGGTTGCGCACGCGGGTGTGGCTGACCTCGACGGGGACGTCGAGCAGGAGGGTGAGGTCGGGCAGGTGGTGGCCGACGGCGAAGTGGTTGATGCGGGCGACGGCCTCGGGCGCGAGGCGGCGTGCGGCGCCCTGGTAGACCGTGGTGGAATCGAGGAAACGGTCGCTGATGACGACCTTGCCGGCGGTCAGCGCGGGGGCGATGCGTTCGCGGACGAGCTGGGCGCGTGCGGCGGCGAAGAGGAGGAGCTCGGTCTCGGCGGCCATGGCGCCGCCGGCGCGGTGGTGGAGGAGCAGGTTGCGGATCTCCTCGCCCAGCTCGGTGCCGCCCGGTTCGCGGGTGACGAAGGTCTCGAGACCGTTCTCGTGGAGGCGGGCGACGAGGCGCTCGATCTGGGTGCTTTTGCCGCTGCCCTCGGAGCCTTCGAAGGTGATGAATTTGCCGCGGAGGTTCACAGGTGGGTCGGTTGGGCGAGGGGAGCGGATGGCGGGGCGGCTAGGGAAAGGCCGGTGAAAACGCGCGGCAACGGAAAAGACCGCGGCGGGCGCGCTGTTTTCGGGGGAAATTCCGTTGAAGCGCCGCGGCGGTGTGCGCAACACTGCGCGCCATGTCAGTCCCACTTTCCGCGGTTCCGTTTCTCGCCACCGAGGTGGACCTCGTGCAGGTCTTCGCCAACACCGACAATGTCGGCCAGGGCATCACGATCCTGCTGGGCGTGTTCAGCATTTTCGGCTGGTCGACGATGTTCGGGAAGTTCCTTGAGCTGCGGAAACTCAAGCAGCTCAACCAAGCCTTCGAATACAGGCTGCGCGAGGAGCGCAGGCTGCTCGACATCCACGAGTCGTTCCGCGCCAAGCGCACGATCCCGTACGGCGACCTCTTCGCGGACGCGCTCGACGCGTACTGGCGGGCGGCGCAGATCGGACAGGAACGCGGCGAGCAGAACGTGCGCTCGCGCATCGAGCACGCCGAGAACGCCCTCCAGCGCGCGCTCGCCCGGCAGACGCTGCGCTACGAATCCAGCATGATCTTCCTCGCCTCGATCGTATCCGGAGCGCCGTTTCTCGGCCTGCTCGGCACGGTGTGGGGCGTGATGGTGGCGTTCAGCGCAGTGGCGACCTCGCAACAGGCGTCGATCCAGACGCTCGCCCCCGGCGTGTGCGCGGCGCTGACCACGACCATCGCGGGTCTGATCGTCGCCATCCCGGCGGTGTTCGGCTACAACTACCTGCTCAACCAGGTGAAGGTGCTGATCACCGAACTGGAGAACTACGCCAGCAGCATGGCGGACCGCCTCGAGCTCGAGACGACCGGTGCGGTCACGCACAGCACCTCCACCGCCCCGCAGGACTGACGGAGCCCGACCATGGCACGTTCCTTTCGCAGGCAGCGCCAGCTGCATCCGGTGGCGGAGCTCAACATCACCAACCTGGTCGATCTCGGCTTCACGCTGCTGATCATCTTCATGATCGCCACGCCGCTGATCCAGTCGTCGTCGTCGCTGCCGCTCGAGCTGCCGGTGCAGGGCTCGAAGCCGGACAAGCCGACGAAGGAGCAGGCGCAGCGGATCGCGGTGGATCGGAATGGCAACTACTACTGGGGCGACAATCGCACGAGCCTCGCGCAGATCCGCGTCAACCTCCAGGCGATGGCGGAAAACCCGAAGCCGCCGGTGATCTTCATCGATGCGGACTTCCGCCTGCAGTACCAGCAGGTGGTCGCGGTGCTGGATGAGGTTAAGAACGCGGGGCTGTCGAAGATCAGCCTCAACACCCAGCAGGCGAAGTAGGCGCAAGCGGCGTAAACTACCGTGTCCACCATGCGCGCCAGTTCCCCCGGAGCCTTCGTCCTCTCGGCCGCCTTCCACGCGGTCGTGATCGGGGCGATCGTGATATTTTCGCTGTGGGTGCGGCGCGCGACGGAGATCAATCCTTGGGTGGCGGATCTGGTGAATCCCGAGGACATCGAGATCGGCGACCATTTCGAGATGCCCGGAGCGCCGTCGAAAAATCCCGGGGTCAAGGACTCCGGTGTGAAGTTCAACCGGCCGAAGGTGAAGCGGGTGAAGATCCCGACCGCGAAGGAGATCGCCGCGGCCGAGGCGAAGGCGGCGGCGCAGGCGGCGAAGGACACGAAGAGCACGCCAACTTCGACCACTGCCGCGTCCCGCAACAAGACGACCTCATACGCCGATTTTCAGAAGAAGAACTCGAAGCAACTCGCCGCCAACCAGAAGACCCGCAGCGCGGGCGGCGGCAAGCCCGCGCCCGGCATCGATGCGAAGGGCATCGTCGACGACCTGATGGAGTCCGCCGCCGGTCCGCGTGGCGATGGCGGCGGCACCGGCGGGAGCAAGGTGATGATCGCGGCGCTCGACGCGTATTTCAGCCGGTTGATCAGCGCCCTGCGCGCGGCGCACGAGATGCCCGACTCGGTCAACGACCTGCTCGTGGCAAAGGTCTCCTTCTACCTCGCGGCCGACGGCTCGATCTCGGCGGTGAAGATCGTGAAGTCGTCGGGGAGCACCGACTACGACGACTCGGTGATCGACGCCTTCCGCAAGGTGCGTTCGATCGGCGCCGTGCCGGGCGCGAAGAGCGGGACGTACGTCATCAACTTCAAGATGACCGAGTGAGCGGCGGGGCGCCGGCGGCGCGAGCCAGCTGGCTCCCGACGACGGCCGCAATCACCGCGCCTCAGCCCTCGATCGAGCGGCGGAAGGCGACGCGGTCGGCGGCGCGGAAAAAGGCGGTGCCGGCGACGAAGGTGTCGGCGCCGGCGGCGCGGCAGAGCGGGGCGGTCTTCTCGTCGACGCCGCCGTCGACCTCGATGCGGAAGGCGAGGTTGCGTTCGCGGCGCCAGCGGGCGATCTGCTCGATCTTCGGCAATACGTCGTGCCGGAAGGATTGGCCGCCGAAGCCGGGCTGGACCGTCATGAGCAGCACGAGGTCGACTTGGGCGAGGAAGGGCTCGGCGGCGGCCGCGGGCGTGCCGGGGTTGAGCACGACGCCGTTCTGTTTTCCCAGTGCGCGGATCTGCGCGAGGACGGCGGCGTGGTCGTAGGCGGGCTCGACGTGGATGCTGATCAGGTCGCTGCCGGCGCGGGCGAAGGCCTCGACGTGATCGCCGGGGTTGTCGAGCATCAGGTGGGTGTCGAGGAAGAGGGGGGTGTGCCGGCGGAGGGCGGCGGCGGTGCCGGGGCCGAAGGTGAGGTTGGGCACGAAATGCCCGTCCATGATGTCGAGGTGCAGCCAAGAGGCACCGGCGGCGGCGGCCTCGGCGGCGCTGCCGGCGAGGTTGGCGTGGTCGCCGGCGAGCAGCGAGGGCGCGAGGAGGGGGGCGGGCATGGCCACGGCGGGCGCGGTCACCAGGTGTCGAGTACGGCGTGCGCGATCTCGACGGCGAGCGCGTCGGCGAGGAGCGGCATCGTCTGGTATTCGGCGGGCTGGAGGCCGCCGTCGACGAAGACATCGCGGGCGACGGCGATGGTGCGGCGGTCGATCAGGATCTTGTCGTTGCGATCGCGGACGGTGATCTCGGCGGTGAGCTTGGCGGCGAACTTGCGGGCGAGGGCGGTGTCGTCGTGGCGGGCGGCGAGCACGTCGCGCTCGAAGCGGACGAGATGGATCTGGAGGCGGGCCTCGGCGGCCTCGGTGTCGGCGGCAAGGGTGATGCGGCCGTCGCGGGCGAGGGCGAGGCGGACGGCGTCGGTGACGAGCGGGCCAGCCTGCGGAGCAAAGGCGGAGTTGGTCGCGGGAACGACGAACAGCGACTGGGCGACGGGGCGGCCGGGCGCGCCGAGATGGTAATGGGAACAGGCGGCGAGGCCGGCGAGCAGCGCGAGGGCGAACAGGCTACGGAAGAGGAGGCGCATGGCGGGTAGCCGGAGGGCGCGGCATTGGGGCCCGCGCTCAGAAGAGCCAGAGCACCTTCTTCTTCTTGGGCTTGGGCGGCTCGATGCGGTTGGCGCGGGCGGCCGCGGCGGCCTCCTGCTCGGCGAGCTTGGGCGCGATCTTCTCGAGGCGCGCCTTGGCTTTGTCGGCGACCGCGGAGTTCGGATAGGTGGTGATCGCCTCGTTGTAGAAGATCTTGGCCGCGATGTAGTTGTGGCGCTTGTAGTGGTAGAATTCGGCGAGCTTCATCTTGCTCATCGCGAGCTCGGTCTTCATATCATGGAGACCGGTCTCGGCGGTGGCGACGCCGGGGTCCTTGGGGTAGAGGATGAGGAAGTCCTGGAAGTAGGTGGCGGACTCCTTGGCGGAGAACTGGTCGTACTCGGGGCCGTCGACGAGCGAGGCCTGGACCTGAGCCATGCGCAGGTAGGCATCGGGGGTGAGGATGCTCTGCGGGTAGAAGTTGATCATGCGGTCGAGGGCGTCGACGGCCTCGATCTTGCTGCTGAAGCGCTTGTGCAGCTGGGCGATGCGCATGAGGGCGAGGGGCGCGTAGTCGCTGTACGGACCGTTGGCCACGACGTATTCGAAATAGCCGATGGCGCGCTCGCGCTTGGGGAAACCGGGGAGCAGGCCCCAGAGCCAGCGGCGGCGGGCGCCGTCGGCGATGGCGGAGGCGATACGGTACTGCTCGGCGATGACGTCGTTGAACTTCTCGTAGTTCGGATACTGGCCGACGATCTGCTGGTAGGCTTCGAACGCCTTGGCGTAGTTGCGCTGCGCGAGGCGGATCTGGGCGATGCGGAACCAGGCCTCGGGGCCGTAGATCGACTTGCCGTAGTCTTTGGTGACGCGCTTGTAGAGGCGCAGGGCGCGGCCGTTGTGGCCGGCCTCCTCGGCGGTGCGCGCGCGGTTCATGAGGTCGAGGGCGTTGCGGCCGTCCTCGCCGGCGATGGCCGCGAGGGCGCCGCCTTCGACCTGCCAGCCGGTGCCGGGGGTCCAGACGAGGCCGGCGCGCAGGGCCACGGGGGCGAACAGGGTGGCCAGGAGCAAACCGAGGAGGGGGAACAGGCGCGAGTGGCGCATAATTTTTAGGACCAGCGAATCAGGGCGGATGCCCAGGTCAAGCCGGCGCCGAAGGCGACGAACAGGACGTAGTCGCCCGAGACGATACGGCCGGTGCGGACCGCCTCGTCGAGGGCGATGGGGATGGAGGCGGCGGAAGTGTTCCCGTAGCGTTCCAGGTTCATGAAGACGCGTTCGGGCGGCAGCTTCATGCGCTGCGCGATGGCGTCGATGATACGCTGGTTGGCCTGGTGCGGGATGAGCAGCTTCACCTGGTCGGGGGAGACACCGCTTTTCTCGAGAAGTTCAACGGCGGCGTCCTGCATCGCGGTGACGGCGAGCTTGAAGACCTCCTTGCCGCGCATCTGCAGGTAGTGTTCGCGACGGGCGACGGTCTCGGCGGAGGCGGGGTGGAGGGAGCCGCCGGAGGTGATCTTGATGAGGTCGCCGGCGTTGCCGTCGGCGTAGAGCTTGGTGCCGATGATGCCGGTGCCCGTGCCCGGCTGGACGCCGAGGACGACGGCGCCGGCGCCGTCGCCGAAGAGCACGCAGGTGGTGCGGTCCTGGTAGTCGGTGATGGAGGTGAGCTTGTCGGCGCCGACGACGAGGGCGCGGCGGTAGCGGCCCGAGGTGAGCATGGCGCTGGCAACCTCGAGGTTGTAGAGGAAGCCGCTGCAGGCGGCGACGAGGTCGAAGCAGGCGCAGGGGCCGAGGCCGAGTTTCCGGTGCAGGACGGTCGAGGCGGAGGGCAGCGGGGAGTCGGGCGTGCAGGTGGCGACGATGAGCAGGTCGATGTCGGCCGGGGTGAGTGTGGCGGCGGCGAGGGCGGCCTGGCAGGCCTTGAGGGCGAGGTCGGAGGTCGCCTCGTCGGGGGCGGCGACGTGGCGCTCGCGGATCCCGGAGCGGGAGACGATCCACTCGTCGGTGGTCTCGACGATGCGGGACAGCTCCTCGTTGGTGAGGATGCGTTCAGGGGCGTAGGAGCCGGTTCCGAGGATGACGACTGATTGGCCGACAGGGTTCATGCAGAAACGAGTGTGCGGAGCGCGGCGGTGCCGAGGGGCGGGCGCGCGGGGAGTTTAGGCGTTGGGTTTGCCGAGAAGGGTGTTGGCGGCGCCGATATCGGCCTCGATGTGGTGGACGAGGTCGGTGCGGAGAAACTCGCTGGCGTCGTGGATGGCGTTCATCAGCGCGTGGCGGTTGGCGGAACCGTGGGCCTTGATGACGCAGCCGCGCAGGCCGAGCAAGGGGGCGCCGCCGAAGCGCTCGGGCTGGATGCGGTGTTTGAGGCCGCGGAGGGCGCCCTTGCCCAGAAACGCGGCGAACATGCGCGCGGGGTTGGCGGTGAAGAGGGTCTTGAGCTCGCGGCCGACGAACTTCACGAGCGACTCCCACGTCTTCAGGCAGATGTTGCCGGTGAAGCCGTCGCAGACGACGACGTCGATCTCGTCGCGGAACACTTGGAAGCCCTCGACCGGGCCGACGTAGTTGATGAGATGGCCGAGCGCCTTGAGGGACTCGTGCGTCTCGTTGATGAGCGCGTTGCCCTTGCCTTCCTCGGTGCCGATGGTGAGCAGGCCGACGCGGGGCCGCTCGATGCCGAGTTCGACGCGGCAGTAGTGCGTGCCGAGGATGGCGTTGTGGACGAGGTGGCGCGCGCTGGCCTCGGGGTTGGCGCCGCCGTCGATGAGAATGAAATGGCCGCCCTCGCGGGGGACGACCGGAGCGAGGCGGTGCCGTCCTTGACCAGGTCCATCGCGCGGAGCATGGACGCATCCTTTTTGCGCCGGATGGCGGTCATGACGTCGTCCTCCATGGAGACGACATCGGAGGCGTGCAGCACGCGGAGCTTCGGGTGGTCGGCGAGACCGGCCGAGGCGAGCAGCGGCTTCAACTGCGCCTCGTCACCCACGAGGGTGACGGGGCACAAGTCGGGAAAAGCATCGAGGGCAAGCTGCAATGCGGCGACGACCTCGGACGGGCCGAGGTCGCCCCCCATGGCGTCCACCGCGATGCTACCGGTGGCGGGGGCGGAGTCGCTCATTGCTGGCTTTTACGGCGTGGGGGCCGGACGGGAGGGGTCCCCCGGGTCAGACTTCGACGTCGAGCACTTGGCGGCCGCGGTACATCCCGGTCTTCGGGTTGACGCGGTGCGGGCGGACGAGGGAGCCGTCGGCGTCGCGGGCGAATTGGGGAGCCTTGAAGGCGTTGGCGGCGCGACGGAGAGCGCTGCGGCGCTTGGACTGTTTACGTTTCGGATTGGCCATGATGAATTTGGGTCGGTGCTTCGGCCGCAGAACGAGACGTTCCGGGCGCGGAAGGGGTGCGAGTAAAGATCGGGGGGAGGGCGGGTCAAGCAGGGACTCGGTGAGAAACCGGGCCCTGTGGCGAAAGAAGGGACGCCGGGCAGGCCCTCGGTGTTCAAAAACAGGTGCGGGCGCGGCGGAGCGCGAGATCAGAAGGCGAACACGAGGACGAGCGCGAGCGCCAGGACGATACGGTACACGGCGAAAGGCGTGAGGCCGAAACGGGTGAGCGTGGCGACGAGGAACTTGATGGCGAGGGCGGCGGCCCCGAACGCCACGAGGATGCCGAGCAGGACTGGCGCCCAGCCGAAGACCTCCATCATGGCCGGGCCGGTCTTCCAGCCCTTCAGGAGGGCGGCGCCGGCGAGGGTGGGCAGGCCGAGCAGGAAACTGAACTCGGCGGCCTGCGCCGGTTTCAGCCCGACAATATAGCCGCCGACGATCGTCATCATCGAGCGGCTGGTGCCGGGCCACATCGCCACGCACTGGAGGGCGCCGACGAACAGCGCCTCGCTCGGGCGCAGCTCGGAGGGCTTGCGACCGTTGGACTGGTGCCATTGCGAGTGTTTCCGGCGGCGGTCGACGTAGATCATGAAGGCGGCGCCGGCGACGAGGGCCGCGACCACGGGCCAGAGACCGAAGAGCTTGGCCTCGATCCAGTCGTCGAGCGTGAGCCCGCAGACGACGGCCGGCAGCACCCCCAGCACGATGTTGCGCAGGAGCTTCGTGCCCTCGCGGTCCAGGCCGACGGCCCCGAGGGCGAGGCTCCACAGCTGGCTCCAGTAAAGCACCACAACCGCCGCGATGCCGCCGATCTGGATGACGACGGTGTAGGTGTTGGCGGCGGCGGCGGTGGTGAGGGGCTGGCCCTCCGGGTGTTCGGCGGAGGGGGGCTTGATCCAGCGTGGTCGGCCGGCGGAGTCGGTGAGCTGACGCTCGTCGTCGAGGCCGAGGAAGTGGTTGGCGATGATGAGATGGCCGGTGGAGGAGACCGGGAGAAACTCGGTGATGCCCTCGACCAACCCGAGCACGACGGCCTCGCCCAACGTGAGTTCGCGGGTCGTGGTCGCGGCGGGCGCATCGGGCGCGCGGTCCGCGGCGAGCGGCACCGACGGCGCCTGGCCGTGGGCGGCCGCGAGGGCGAGCAGGAAGGCGAGCAGGCTACCGACGATACGCATGGCGCGCATGGTCGCGATGGTCGCGGGGGTGTCGAGTTCCGTTCTCCGGCGCAGCCGCGCCGCGGCCGGCGCGGGCGGGCGCGGCCCGACTGTGGTGCTGCGCCTGGGCGCGTGCCCGCGGGGTCAGTCCCGCGGCGGCTCGTCGGCGTACCAGCGACTCTCGCGGCCGGCGGCGTCGACCGCTGTCACGAGATACTCGTCACCGGCGTGCCCGTCGGGATCGTCGAACGCGGTGCCGGTCACCAGCGGGGCGGGCGTCTCGCGGTACGGCGAGTTGAGCCAGGTCCACGGGCCGCCGACGGCCGGGGCGCGGTAGATTCTGTATCCGGTGGCTTCGGCCACGGCGGACCAGGCGAGGTGGTTGGCGCCGCGCGCGCGGCGGACCGTGAGGTCGGCCGGCAGCGGCGGGGCGGGCCGGCGCGGCACGGGCTGGTCGGCCAGGGCGAGCAGGAGGTCGGCGTGGGTGTACCACATCAATTCGGACCACGCCTGCTTGCGGCGGGACGCTTCGTCGAGCCAGTAGGCGGCCTCGGTGGTGCCGATCCGGCCGCGGTCGGCGGCGTGCGCGAACAGCCCGACGAGCGGGTTGCACGACCAACCCTCCCAGCGGTGGTCGTGGGCCTGCCCGCGGAAGAAGTTCGCCCGAGACCAGCTGCGCGTCTCGGACCCGGGTGCCGCGCGATGCTGGAGGTCGGCGGTCACATCGACGCAGTCGAAGTACCGGCCGAGAGCGGCGGTCGGGCCGGCCGATCTCGCCGGGGTAGGGCCGCTGGCCGTGTCCGTAGATGGCGGTGACGCCGGGGGCGTGGAGGGCGTCGCGCGCCCAGGCGGCGAGGGCGGTGTCGCCGGTCTCGGTGGCGCCGAACAGGGCGAGGCCGAGCGGGCCGAGCTGCATGTTCAGGGCCGAGGCGAAGCAGTCGACCCGGGGGAAACCGGCGGCGTTCACGCGGCCGAACGCCTGGTGCGAGGCGGCGCCGATCGCGCGCGCGACGGACGGCAGGCGCGGGTGGGGCGCCCACCGGTGGAGCAGCGGGATGACGCTGCTGCCGTAGGCGAGATGGTAGGGGTCGATGCGGCCCTGGTCCTTCGGGTTGCGCGGTTGGGGCGGCGTGGCCCGGGCCCAGCCGGGCAGGTGTACCGAAGGGTTGGACTCGGAGGCTCCGGGCCGGCGGGCGAGCAGCGCGTCGTATTGCGGGCGGTTGCGTTCGAGCCGCAGCAGCGCGGCGTCCTGCGTCCAGTTGCGGCCCCAATACGGGATCTCGCGGAAGCGCCGGGCGATCGCCGGCATGAAGGCTAGGCAGTCGGCGGGGCCGAGCGCGGGTTCGTCGACGACCGCGACCAGCGGCTGGAACTGGCGGCGCGCCAGCTGCCAGAGGGACTCGGCGTCGAGCGCGGTGGTGAAGGCGAATCGCAGCTCCCCCCAGAACGCGCGCAAAGAGGCGCTGTGGCCGTCGGTGTTGCGGCGGAAGGAGGAGGCGCCGGCGATCGCCACCGTGCCGCCGTCGAGTGTCACCTTCCCGCCACCGGTCTGCACATACGGCACGGGCAGCAGGCCGAGGCCGGCGGGGCGGTCGACGAGCGCGTCGAGGAAATGGCCCTGGGTGGCCCGGGTGAGACGGCGCAAACCGGCGGGGACACGCACCACCTCGGCGTTGCGACCGGGGCCGAGGCGGAGCCGGCCGGCGAGCAGGCGGTGGGCATCGGCGCCGACGACCTCGGCGGAGGGCTCGCCCTCGGGAGCGAGGCGCTCGGTCTGGATGAGCACGGCGCCGTGGGCCGGGATCCGGTAGGTGAATTCGGCGGAGTCGGGCAGACCGCGCGGCCCGATACGCACGGTGAACTTGGCGAAGAGCGGACCGCTGCCGTAACGCACATCGCGGATCTCGAGGTCTTCGGGCTCGGCGTAGGTGAGCTCGGTGCGGCGGATGATGGTGCAGTCGGGCGCTTGGCGGACGAGCGTGAGCGCGGGGGCGATCCAACCGTCGGGCAGTTCGAGGGCGCGGCCGAACACCTGCATGGCGGTGATCGCACCGGCGCGCGGGCCGGCGGCGAGGAAGGTGATGGCGAGGTCGCGACCGGCCAGTGTGACGCGATCCCCGTCGCGCTGGCAGGCGAGAGCGGGCGGTTGCGGGGGGACGGCGGCGGTGCGCCGGACAAGCATGAAGCGCTGGCGCTCCCAGGCGGCGAGTGTCACCGGAAAATAGAGATGGCAGCGGGTCAGGCGACCGGCCTCGTTGCGGCGGAGATCGTCGAGCTGGAAGGCGAGTGGGTGCTGGCGGGCGGTGTCGGTCTCGGCGAAGAGCGCCCAGTCGGCGGGATCGCCCGGCTCGTCCTCGTGGAGGAACATCGGCGCGCGGACGAGTTCGTCGGCGCGGGGCTCGCCGGTGCGTTCCTCGACGGTCAGCAGCCGGAGGACGTCGCCAGTGGCGGTATCGGCGGGTTTGAGGCGCAGGGTGAAAGCCGCGGGCCAGGCGGGCGTGGCGTCGAAGGCGTCGGCGGTGGGCGGGGCGGCGTGCAGGGCCGCGCCGGCGGCGAGGACCAGCAGGACGATGAGGTGCAGAGGGGCTCGGAGGCGCCGCATGATGGCGGGAGGCTAGGGCAGGTTGGAGAAATCGCCAGCCGGGGCCGTGATTCGGAGCGAGACGGAATCCCTCGGGGAGCTGCGCCGCGGGCGCGGCGGGGTTCAGGCCGTGAGCTCGATGCGGTTGCCGTCGGGGTCGAGCACGACGCTCTCGTAGTAGCCGTCGCCGGTGCGGCGCGGCTCACCGAGCACGCGCACGCCGGCGTGGCGGAGTCGTTCGGTCTCGGCGCGCACCGCCGCTTCGCTGCCGAGCGCGAGGGCGAAATGGGCGTAGCCGGTGTGGTCGGGCGCGGCGGCGGGCGGTTGGGCAGCGAGGTCGGGCACGAGCGGAACGGCCGTGTGGCGCTGGAGTAGAGCGGGCCCGCGGTGCAGCCGAGTTGGCGCACGTAGAAGTCGCGGAGCAGTTCCAGCCGGGGCGTCCAGAGCGCGAGGTGTTCGAGGCGCATGGCGGGAGCGAAGCCGACTCGGCGGAGCGGGGCAAGGCGCCGCCGGTTTCGTCGCCACGGAATGCATCGGGCGCGGTTCGCGGTCGACGCGGCGGGGACAGGCGGTTCGGCTGGCGACACCATGACGAATCCTCCCGGCATCGACCTCGCCCAGCAACTCGTCGACGAAGTCGCGCGGCTGCTCCCGGAGTACCTGCGCGATCCGGTGGACCGCGAGATGTCGGGCAACGGCAACGCCGCGGTGTGCGTGATCGCGCCGGACGGGCGGTTCGTGGGCCGCATCTTCGGGACCGATACAGGCAAGGGCCGCTGGGTCTTCGGCATCGCGGCGCGCAAGGTGAGCCAGGTGCGCGCGACCGGCTACGCCACGGGGCGCTTCGAGGAGTTGGTCTATGCCAAGAAGCTCGACGACGGTCCGTTCGGCATCATGCGTCCGGACTTCATCGGCTGGGAGGGCGGCGTGGCGCTCCATGGGCCGGACGGGCAGTTGTTCGCGGCGGCGTTCTCGGGTTTCCGCGGCGAGAAGGATGTGGAGATCGTGGTGCGCGCCGCCGGCCAAGTCCCGGGGTTGCGGGTGAAGGTGGACTGAACAGAACCGCGATCGCGGGCGTGCCGTCGGCTTAGTGCCGCGCCGCGAAACCTTTTGCGGGGCCGCTGGCGAAGTTCGGGTGCTGCGGATTGACGATCACGCGGCGGGCCGAGGGAACGACCACCAGATCCATGTCCTCCATCGGCACGGCGCCGAGCAGGACTTCGTCGCCCAGCACGACCGCACCGACATAGCACTCGCGGTTTTCGAAGGTCACGCGGATCGGGCCGACGTAGTCGCAGAGCACGCGTTTGCCGTCGGCGGTGGTCACGTCCTTCTGTGAAGTCGATTCGAGCTGGAGCTGCACGCGCACCGCGTCGGGGAGGCAGAGAAAGAGCGAACCGGTGTCGGCCAACGCCTCCGCTTCGAACGGCTGAAGGTCGGGCCGTTTGGGGGTTTCGAGGCGGAGCGTGGCAAGAGCCGAGTCCATGGTGGACGGATCGCCGAGGGTGCGGTGGTTCGCAAGTGCCGAGGTTCTGGAGGGCGAACCTGTTTCAGACGCCCCGAAGTCCCGCCCGGACGAGGATGGTCGGTTGCGCCGTGCGCGTCGTCAGGAGATGGAGACCGGAATCGCCCGGTACGGACCGCCCACCGGAGCCTCGGCGGAGGAGGGACCCGTCCGCCGGGTGGTGTGGGGCCGGAGGCTAACTACCACCGGCTACCCGATTCGGTCGGCATCTCATTTCTTCCGGAATCTGCTCAGAGACAAGCCTTAGCTGGAAGCTCTCATCGCCGATATCGAGGCTCATCTCATCGAACTTCCGCATAAACGATATTCTGAACTCTTTACCGGCGTGTTCGGCCACAGGCCCTTTACCTGCAGGGATCAGGTACTCGTCCCGGACGCCGGCACGGCACAGAAGCAGCCGATGCGGCTCAATCCCCACAACAACATCCTGCGAACCATCAGCACTGCGCCAAACACCGACACAGAAGCCTAATGAGAACTCGTTTTTACTTCGGGCTATCGACTCCTCAAGAATTGCGATCTTGGGCCCAGTGTCTGTGGTAGCCGCTGCAGGCTCGCGAGTATGGGAGCTGGAACAGCCACTCAGCAGCGAAACGACGAGAATTCCGGCGGCGGTTTTCATTTGGCGAAACGATTCAGGTCAGGGACGCCGGCTCTCAGGCTCGGTCGAAGAGGACGGGGCCTTTGCCGACGTTCCATGTAGTGGCTTATTGGGCTTTCCTGCATCGATCGTGAACTCCACCCAGCACCGCATTCTGGCACTGACCTCTGCTCCCGTGGACAGATCGTTAGCTGGGATGAAGCGCCATCCAGCAACCGACTTCTTTGCCGACTCCGCAAAATCGGGAAGCGTCGACGAAACCACTGTCACATCAGTCACGCTGCCATCTTCCTTCACGACATAGTCAAGCACGACGACGCCAGCTACCGCGCAGCGGAACATCTCGGCAGGGTATTCTGGTGTCGGCAGAGATGCCGGCTTCGGAGCGTTGATTCTTCCGAGATCAGTCGCATCGAAGGACAGCCGGACGGAATAGCGCTCCCCAAGCCAGAAATCGTTTCGCGCGTAGCCTTCGGGCCCAAGGAGCATCGCGAGCAGGAAGATGAGAACTCGGAGATTCATCGGCTGTTCTTTCGCCCAATAGCCTTATTCACCCGGACCTCGTTTCACGACCTTGGTGCGGAGGACTGCTTGGTTCGAGGGGTTGAGAATTCCAGGGGGAATTCCTGGCGTGGAGCGCGTCTCGCTCAGCCGGTCTCCGCTTCGGCTTCCTCGGGCTTCTTGCCGAGGAGGGTGGTCTGCTCGCATTCGCCGAGGATCGCGTGGGCGGAGTCGGCGTCGGGGGCGTGCCAGAGCTGGGCGAGCAGATCGGTCTTCGAGGCCATCATGCACAGGCGGGCGAGGGTGTGCAGGTGCAGTTGGTCGTCCTGGCAGCAGAGCAGGAAGAAGAGGCGGGTGTGGCCGCCGTCGCAGGCGCCGAAGGGGATGGTGGCGATGGTGCGGCCGAGCAGCAGGAAGGAACCGTCGAACGCGTACTCCTCGTGGTGGCGGGCGTGCAGCAACGCCATGCCGCCGGGCAGTGCGGTGGTGCAGAGCTCCTCGCGCTCCTGCACGCTGGCGAGCAGCGCCTTCGGGTCGTAGACGCGGCCGGTGGTGGCGGCGAAATCGACCATGTCGCGGATGACGGCCGACTTGGTGCGCGAGGCGAGGTCGAGCTTGATGTACTCCGTGCGCAGAAGCTCCGGCATGAGCGCATCCTCGTCGCGGATATGGCGGATCTGGGCGGTGCTCTGCTCGTGGAAGGCGGTAAGCCGGCGGTCGGGCAGCCCGAGGATGCGGCAGGAGGCCCACGCGTCGATGTCGCCGCGCAGGAACACCGGCCGGTTGCCGCGCATCTGGTGCGGCATGTCGGCGGTTTTGAGCAGGCGGTGGATATCTTCGGGCCGAAGGTGGAGATAGTCCGCGACCTCCTCGAAGGAGAGAGTCCGGTGGGGCATGGGAGCGGAAAACTGGAGCGGGAGCGGAAAAATTGCAGCGAAAAATCGCGGGGGAACCGGGGAGCGGTTCTGGGCGGAGCGGGGAGGATCGCGCGGATGGCGGGTGGGACCGGTCTTTGACCGGTCGGGTTGGGGCAGCGCCGCAGGGGATGGTGGGGGCGCGTGGGGGCCAGTCGGAGACTGGACCGACAGCGGTCGTGCCGGAGAAGTCGATGCGTCACGACAGCATAACGAAAAAGGCCCCGCCAAAGCAGGGCCTCTTGAGTGGGGGAACTTCCTGGTCGTCCTATTTCACGCGCACCTCGTAGATTTTGCCGTTACCGGCGGTGAAGCAGTAGAGGCCGGGTTCGAGGTAGGCGGTGGTGCGGTAAACGACCGCATCTTCCGCCACGGGCAGTATCTGGCCCGGCGTGCGGCTTTGTGCCAAGCCGGCAAGTCCGGGTGCGATAGTGTAGATGCGGGCGTGGCGTATTCCTTTTTCGTCGACCCTGAGCGGCGCGGCTTCGACGAGGGGATAGTCCGCGGGAAGTCCCTTGGGCTGGACGAAGTCTTCGGGTGTTCCTCGGAAAAACACGATCAACTGTCCGCTGACCACGGGCACCGGTGAGGTACCGTCGATGATGATTTCACCGACATCTTCCGGTTGACTGGCTGCACTTGGATTTCCGGCATCGGCGATCGGCTTGAAGAGGCCTCCGAAGAGGGCACCGGCGATGTCGCCGGCCGATTGCCGTCCGCGGCCATTGTTGCGGGGCAGTGGCACCCATTTTCCCTCGATCAGCGCAAAGGCGCCTTGCTGGTCCGGTACCGTGAGTTCCGGACCGCCGGAGCCGTCCAGCGCGACCTTCTCGACGATGCCCCCGTAGGGAAAATTCAAGGTAAGCGCGGCGTTCTCGTACTCGACGCGAATGGCGTCATCGCGAACGTAGAGTACGAGTTCGCCGCGGTATAGAAACGCCTCCTGAAAAGCCCGGTCGCCGTCGTTGAAGTTTTTGCTCTTCCGGCTCGCGGTGATCTTTCCGTCGATGGGCGAGAATGAGCCGTTATAGGTGACCGCGCTTCGCGGATCACGGACCGAGAAGATGCCGAACTCGATCAGCGATCCGGCGCCCTCAAGGCGGCTGAAGCGCAAACCTACCTTGGTGGAGTACTTCCCCCTGTCACTGGTGGCGATGCCAGCATAGGCCCGCCCGGGCTGCACGCAGGCGAGCAACGCGTTCTGGGCGGCTGCGCGTGCGGCGTTGAAGTCTGCGACCTCGGCTTCGGTCAACTTCGTGAGGTTGTAGGTGTAGCGTGATGAAGCCCCGGAGAGGGTGGTCCCTTCCAGGTTCCACCATGTCTCCACGCCGTAGAAGCGGAACCAATCATGCCCCGTGGAGCCGTGATCGTCGTTGCCACTATTGAGGCGGAGCGGACTGCCATCGTTGCGGTGCGCGTTCCCGATAATCATGCCTTTGAACGTGCGATTATCGCGCGGATCGAGCGGGTTCTCGGCGACGGCCGTGACAATGCCCCCGTTGTCGTTGCGGGTGATGCGGAGCATCATGTCGAACGAGGTGGAACCGTCCTTGGCGGTGCCGATGCCTTTGAAGATCGCGCCTTTCGCGGTCGCCGCGATCATCTCGCGCCACGGGGCCTCGACCTCCGCCCGGTCTTGTTCGGCTTCAGCCCCGGACCGACGGGTGAACTCGTAGTTGAACGAGTCGTTCCCTCCGACGAGCTTGTCGCCGGAGTAGGCGAGGGTCATGCCCCAGCTGCGGTAGGTGTCGCCCCCGACAAACGGCCCACAATTTTCGATGCGGTCGGCACCGCGTGTGTTCAGTGCGATCGTGAAATCGCCGGAGTTGTCGTCGTAGCTCCAAGTGCCGCTGAAGGGCCGGGCTTCTGCCCAACCGGCTTCGTCGCGCAAGACCGCGGCGAGGCGATTCTCGCCGCCGCGGACCTGGGCGAATTCGAGAAACAGAACGGTCTGTTCCCCGTTGCCATTCTTGGGTCTGGCGTAGCCGCGATAGAGCGTCTTGGCGGAAACCGCCGACAGGAAGTCTTTGATGGCCGCTTCCTTCTTGCGGGCGAGGTCCTCCTTGTAGGCGACGACGCCATCCTTGTAGGCCTTGGCGAAGGCGACCGCCGCGCTGGCGGCGGTTCTGGCCGTTTCCTTGTCTGACGGGTCGTCGATGCAGAGCGTCGAGGCGCCGAACGCGCTGCGGCTTCGCCCTTCCACTTCTTTCCGGGGCTCCAAAGTGCAATCGGCGAACACCCAACCCGACTCGGATTTCTGGGCGATGAACCGCGCATCGAAGGTCACGGCTTCTGCTTTGTTGGCGGTACGCCGGACGAGCGTTGCCTCTGCGATGTTCAGGGAGGGGCGTTCGGCTTTGACGAAGGGGGCCAACTTGGGCCACTGCGCTTGAGAGGTGGCGGCAAGCGCCTCGGCCGTGCCGGAGATGTCGGCCCCATTGGCCTTGCACCACTCCTCGGTGTCCACGCGCAGAAAATGATCCTCGGTGAGGGCCGTTGTCACGACCGCGGAAACCGTGACCGACGGCAGGCCGGGATTTCGCGAGACGGAGATAGATCCGATACTCGGGGCGCTCCAGGTGCGCCGATCGAGGTGATCGGTGAGTGCGCGGGCGACGTCGGCGCTGGTGGGCTTGCCGGCATTAACAGCGAACCAAACGCCGGCACCGATGGCAACCACGGCGGCTGCGGCGATGCCTGCAAGTAGCGCTTTGTTGAGCGGCTTTCGCGGAGGAGGGGGCGTGTAGGCGGCTGTGGACGGCGGGGGCGGAAGGGATGTTGGCGGAGGCATTGGCGGCAGTGGTGTGCCGGATGGCGAGGGCGGCGGTGTCCATCCGCCGGGCGAGGAGTTGTCGGATGGGGGAACCGGAGGCAAAGGTGGAAGGTTGTTCATCGATGCGCGTGGTTGGGGGATCGTGTCAGCGTTTCGCGATTTTGTTCACGTCGTTGGCCATTCGGACCAGCACGCTGCCTGACTCGCAGATCAATCCGACGACCAGTTGGCCGAAGTAGGCGGCCAGCCAGCAGAGCAACATCGTGCCGAATGCCGAGCCGAAGCTGTATCCGTAGTAGCGCGGCGCGAAGATGCCGCCGGTGAACAGCATGACGATGCCGGCGATGAACAGGACGCACAGCCAAAGCACATGGGCGAGAGGGCGCCCAACGACCGTGAAGTAGGTGAGCACGGGAATCTCACTCTCCGCGGTCGGTAGCCGACGGGCCTTCCCCCATTCGGCGAGATTCATGCAGGCTCGGACCAGTACGGTAAACGGCGTCGTGAAGAAAGAGACGACGATGAGGAGGATGCCGATCACGGCATCGCCGATGGGCAGACTCTTCACCGAAGAAACAACTCTTTCGGCCACCAGAGCACTGGGGTCAGAATCGGCTGCAGGCGTGGCAGGGGCTGGAGTTGCACTGGTGACGCTGCTCTTCTGCACTTCGGCCCAAGTGGTCCATTGCGGCGATCCTTCGACGATGATCGGAGTGCGCGCGGTGATGGCACCGGTTGCAGCGAGTTTCTGGAGATCGGCAAACGTGACTGGGCCAGTCGGCTGGTTGTTGGCGTTCGAGTAGTAGTAGTTCATGGGAGAAATATCTGCGGGCTATGCTTGGTGCCCACTGGTTTATGCCGGGACGGGGATTGCTCCGCTGCGGTTCGTGGAATACCGCTTTAGCTCAAGCGAGTGGACCAATGAGGATAACTCATCAGGGCATTGGGCTGGTCGTGGCCTGTGTCCCATCGCTTCTCGCGCTAGGTCAGGGGGATAGTGTCTCGGATTTTGGGCCACAGATTTATCTGGGCATCGGCACATCCGTGCGGTTTCTGTAACAAGTCATTGTTGTTGCTGGCGAAAAGCTGCGCATCGCGTGCTGGACAGTAACAAGTGCGGCGTGCGTTGCTGGACGGGTGACTGCCACCGCCCAGAACCACCCGCTCGCGCCGCTGCCCGGCCCGTACAATGCCGACGCGGTGCTCGACCGTTTCCTCACGGTGATGGGCGAACGCGGGCTCTCGCTCTACCCGGAGCAGGAGGAGGCGATCCTGGAGCTGTTCGCGGGCAAGAACGTCGTGCTCAACACGCCCACCGGCTCGGGCAAATCGCTCGTGGCGGCCGCGATGCATTTCCGCGCGCTGTGCGCCGGCGAGCGCTCGGTGTACACGTGCCCGATCAAGGCGCTGGTGAACGAGAAGTTCCTCTCGCTCTGCCGCGACTTCGGGCCGGACAACGTGGGCATGATGACCGGCGACGCCTCGGTGAACCCGCAGGCGAAGGTGCTCTGCTGCACCGCCGAGATTTTGGCCAACATCGCGCTGCACCGCGGCCACGAGAGCGACATCCGCGCGGTGATCATGGACGAGTTCCATTACTACTCGGACCGCGAGCGCGGCTACGCCTGGCAGACGCCGCTGCTCACCATGCCCGGCGCGCGCTTCCTGCTCATGTCGGCCACGCTCTCGACGACGACGTTCTTCGAGGAGGAGATGACGCGGCTGACCGGCGCGGAGTCGGTCACGGTGCGCGGCGACCGGCGGCCGGTGCCGCTGGAGTTCGAATACTCGGAGACGCCGCTCGCCGAGAAGGTGCAGGCGCTGCTCGACGGTCAGCGCGCGCCGGTCTACCTCGTCTATTTCACCCAGCGCTCGGCCAGCGAGGCGGCGCAGGACCTGATGAGCCTGAACATCTGCACGCGCGAGGAGCGGGCGGCGCTCGGGGTCGAACTGGAGAAGGTCAAATTCAACAGCCCGTACGGCAAGGAAGTGAAACGCTGGCTGCGCCACGGCATCGGCGTGCACCACGCGGGCCTGTTGCCGAAGTACCGCGTGCTCGTCGAACAGCTCGCGCAACGCGGCCTGCTGAAGGTCATCTGCGGCACGGATACCCTCGGCGTCGGCATCAACGTACCGATCCGCACGGTGCTGTTCACGCAGCTCTGGAAGTACGACGGCCAGAAGTCGGCGATCCTCAGCGTGCGCGATTTCCGCCAGATCTCCGGTCGGGCGGGGCGGCGCGGGTACGACAATGTCGGTTACGTCGTGATCCAGGCGCCGGAGCACATGATCGCCAACAAGCGCGCCGAGGAGAAGGCGGCGGGCGACCCGAAGAAGCAGAAGAAGCTTGTGAAGGAGCGCCCGCCGGAGGGCTTCGTCGGCTGGGACCAGAAGACGCTGGAGCGCCTGCGCACCGCGCCGCCGGAGGTGCTCACGTCGCACTTCGACGTCTCGCACGGCATGCTCCTGCAGGTGCTCGCGCGCGACGGCGACGGTTGCCGCGCGATGCGGGCGATCATTGCGGCGTGCCACGAGACCGCGCCGCGGAAGAGTTACCTGCGGAAGAAGACGTGGCAGCTCTTCCGCTCGCTCATCGAGCGCAAGATCGTGGAGTTCGTTTCGCCGTGGCCGGCGAAACGTAGGTCCGCCGCACCGGACGGTGCGGCGGACGGAGGAGAGCGGATGAGCGGGGGCGTAGAGACTCTGTTGGTCTCTGGTATGAGGGGACTGGAGGCGCGCCCGACGGGTCGGAAGCTGTGCGTGAACGTGGAACTCCAGGAGGATTTCTCGCTGCACCAGACGCTCTCGCTGTGGCTGCTCGACACGTTGCCGCTGCTCGACCGGGCGTCGCCGACGTACGCCGTCGACGTGCTCACGTTGTGCGAGTCGATCGTCGAGGATCCCGACGCGATCCTGCGCCAGCAGGTGAGCAAGCTGAAGGGCGAGCTCGTGGCGGAGCTGAAGGCCGCGGGCGTGGAGTACGACGAGCGGATGGAGAAGCTCGAGCAGGTCGAGTACCCGAAGCCGTTGCGCGAGTTCGTGTACGAAACGTTCAACCGCTTCGCCGCGGCGCATCCATGGATCGAGGGCGAGAACATCCGGCCCAAGTCGATCGCGCGCGAGATGTTCGAGCGCTACCAGTCGTTCGCCGAGCACGTGCGCGACTACGGGCTGGAGCGCATGGAGGGACTGTTGCTGCGGCACCTCTCGCAGACGTGGAAAGTGCTATCCCAGACCGTGCCGGAGTCGTGCAAGACCGAGGAAGTCCTGGAAATGGAGACGTATTTCCGCGAACTGATCCGCGGCATCGACTCCTCGCTGCTCGAGGAGTGGGAGAAGATGCGAAACCCCGATTTCGTGGCCGAGGAGACCGGCGACAAACCGGCGCGGCCGTCGAGCTACGACCTCACGCGCGACGTGCCGGCGTTCCGGCGACAGATCCGCGCAGCGATCTTCGGCTTCCTGCAGGACGTGAACGTGCGCGATTGGGAGGCGGCGGCGGAGCGGCTGGCGGAAACCGGAGAACGGAGAGCGGAAACCGGAAAGACGGAAGACGGAGGACCAGCGGCGGAGGTCGGAAAGGCGGAGATGGCGCCGGTCGCTGCCGTTCTTGGCGAGAGCATCGAGTTGGCGAAGAAGGTGGCGGTGCGGCAGCTGGAGGAGCGGTTCGCGCCGTACTTCGAGGCGCGCGGGCGGTTCCGGCTCGACCCGGCGGGACGCGCGGCCGGGCACACCCATTGGGTCGAGGAGAACCGTGAAGCCAACGAACTCACCGTGGCGCAGGTGCTCGTCGATCCCGAGGAGGCGAACGACTGGGAGCTGGTCTTCGCGGTGGACCTCAACGCCTCGCGCGCGGCCCAGGGCGTGGTGCTGCGGCTGGTCGAGTTGCGACCGATCGGGGCGTACTGAGGCGTGATCATGCAGTCCGCGAGTAGGTCCAGTCTCTGACTGGACGCCCGAACACGTGAGCCGGCGGTCACGGCTGGAATCGGCGGTGTCCGGTCGGAGACCGGACCCACGGGGAGAGCATGCTGGCAGGGGGCGGAGCGGGTGGGCGCGGGACGCACGCAAGTTCGTGGCGTCCAGCGGTAAAGTTTGGGCGGAACGGGCCGATTCGATCGCCGCACCCAGAGTGTACCCATGAGCATCGCCCCCGTTCTCCTGCAGCAGGTTGACGACATCATCAATCGCATCGCCGCAGAGGCCATCCTGGCCCAGCCCGGCCGCGACGACGGTCTGATCCCTGCCTACAGCCTGCTTGGCCAGCTCTGCGACTTGCTCGTGGACCACCCCGATGCCCTGCAGCCGCCGCACAATGTGCGTGAGGTGTTGGAGCGGCGCCTCGATGCGGCGCAACCGTTCGACGACGAATCCCTCGCGCAACTCCAACATTTCGCGGAGCACTATCCCCGTGTCGTCGACGCGATGCGCGCCGGCAAGCCGGTCCAGTACAAGGAGATGAAACCGGCGGTCGCCGCGGCGGAGACTCCGGCTGCGGCCCCGGTGCGATCGGGCTTCACGGCGCCGCCCGATGCGTTGATGGACCTGCGGCTGGAGGAGAATCGTGAGTTGCTCACCGAGTTCCATTCCGAGGCGGTCGACCATCTGTCCCAGATCGAGGCTGCGCTGCTCCAGCTCGAGAACAACCCGACCGACGCCGAGGCGATCAGCTCCATCTTCCGCTCGTTCCACACGATCAAGGGCGTCTCCGGGTTCCTCCAGCTCACGCCGATGCACACCTTGACGCACGAGGTGGAGTCGTTGCTGGACCTGGTGCGCAACAACAAGCTCGCGCTGACGTCGACGATCATCACCGAGATGCTCAAGGCGCGCGACGCGCTGCAGGCGCTCGTGGGCCAGATCACCGTGGCGCTGGAGAAGGGCGAGTTGCCGACCGAGATTGTTCCTGTGGGACACCTGATCGTCGCGGTGAAGACGCTGGCCGCCGGCGGCAACGCCGTCGCCCCCGCCGTCGCACAGCCGCCGCCATCGGTGGCGCCGGCCGCCCCGGTGCCCGTTGCGGAGTCTGCGGCCACGGTTGAGTCCGTGGCACCTGCGGAAGTCGCCCTGGAGCCGGGCGGTGCCCCGGCCGCGGTCGCTGCTGTGGCCCAGAATGGCAGCGCGAACGCCATGGCGGCCGCGACGAAGAAGTCCGGCGGCCCGTCGACCATCCGCGTCAACACCGAGAAGCTCGACTCGCTCATGGATGTCGTGGGCGAACTGGTGATCGTGCAGAGCCAGTTGCAGGAGAGTGCGCGGCACCTGCTCGACTCCAACAACTCCCTCCAGCGCAACCTCGCGCAGGTCACCCGCATCACCAAGGAGCTGCAGCACACCTCGATGTCGCTGCGCATGATCCCCGTGAAGGCGACGTTCCAGAAGATGGAGCGCCTGGCGCGCGATCTCGCGCGCGATTGCGGCAAGAAGGTGAGTTTCAGCGTCGAGGGCGAGGACACCGAACTCGACCGTACGGTTGTCGAGGAGATCAACGACCCGCTGGTCCACATGGTGCGCAACTCGCTCGACCACGGGCTTGAGCCCGCGGCAGATCGCCTGAGTGCGGGCAAGCCCGAGGCCGGCAAAGTGCAGCTGAAGGCCTACCATCAGGGCAGCAACATCGTGCTCGAGTTGTCCGACGACGGCCGCGGCATCGATGCCCAGAAGGTGCTCGCCAAGGCGATCAAGCAAGGGCTGGTCACCGAGGGGCAGAAGCTCTCCGAGGACGAGATTCTCAACCTGATCTTCCTGCCGGGCTTCTCGACCGCCGAGAAGGTCACCTCGATCTCCGGCCGCGGGGTGGGCATGGACGTCGTCCGTCGCAACATCGAGAAGCTGCGGGGCAAGATCGAGATCGAATCGGAGTTCGGCAAGGGATCGCGCTTCCGTATCATCCTGCCGCTGACGATGGCGATCATCGACGGCCTGATCGTGAAAGTGGGCGAGGACCGTTTCATCCTGCCGACGACCTCGGTGAAGATGGCCTATCGGCCGGCCGCCGAGACGCTTTCCACCGTGCAGGGCCGCGGCGAGGTGCTCGACTTGCGCGGCAAGATCATCCCGCTGCACCGCCTGCACCAGAAGTTCGCCATCGAGCCGAAGGCGCACAACCCCTCCGAGGGCATCGTCGTCATCGTCGAGTTCTCGGGTCGGACCAGCGGCCTGCTGGTCGACGAGATGGTCAGCAAGCAGGAGGTCGTCATCAAGAGCCTGGGGGCGCTGATGCAGGGCCTGCCCGGCGTGGCCGGTTGCGCCATCCTGGGCGATGGCAACATTGCGTTGATTCTGGATCCGGCCTCGCTGCTGAGCGCCGCCTGAGGAAACCACCATGCCACTGCCCAACGTGCCCCGCATCGAGGAGGTTTGCGAGAAGGCCGCCCGCCTTCCGTGCTCGCCGGTGCTGTTGCCGCGTCTCTCGAAGGCGCTGGCCAACGAGGGCACGACGGCCGACGAGCTCGAGGCGATCATCGTGGTCGATCCCGCGCTCGCCAGCGCCACGCTGCGGCTGGCCAACTCGGCGTTCTTCGGCGTGGGCGCGGAGTGCGAAACTGTCTCCGAGGCGATCCTACGGCTCGGATTCCGGGAAATCTACCGGCTCGCCGTGACCACGCTCGGCAGCCGCTGGTTCAACCATCCCGTCGAGGGCTACGGTTGGGAACCCGGGGACTTTTGCCGCCATTCGCTCTGTGTCGCCGTGGCGGCCGAGAAGCTGGCGGAGGACTCCGGCAAGGTGGACAAGGAACTCGCCTACACCGCCGGCCTCATCCAGGGCATCGGCAAGCTCGCCATCGCCTTCGCCTGCGGCGACTTCTTCGGTGCGGTCCGCGACCACCAGAAGGCGAGCAACTGCGCGTGGTGGCAGGCCGAGGCGGAGATCCTCGGCTACCATCAGTCGCTCGTCGGCGCCCGGCTGCTGGAGATCTGGAAGTTTCCCGAGAATCTCACCGAGGTCGTGCGCCACTCCGACCACCCGGCCGGCATCCCCGCGCAGCATCGGGTGCTCATGGCCCATCTGCACGCCGCGAAGTTTGTGGCGACTGCGATCGGCCCCGGTGTCGCCGAGGACGGTTTCCTGATGGAGCTCGATTCGGAACTGCTGCTCGCGCAGGGCTTCGCCCCCGACCGCCTGCTCGCCGTCCAACCCGATGTGCTCGAAGCGGTGACGAAGCTGTTGCGCGACCAGATAACCCACGGAGCCGTCAAGTTGTGATCCCCTTCCTCCCCACCATGAGCAGCGCCCGAGTCCTTGTCATCGAGGACGATCCGCCCTCGCGCATGATGTTGTCGCGCGGGCTGCAACGCATGGGATTCGTGGTCGAGGCCTGCCCGGATGCGATCGAGGCCCAGGCCAAGCTGCGTACCGCCGGCCCGACCGCCTACGATGCGATTGTCGTGGACCTGCGGATGCCCCGGATGGATGGGCTGGAGTTCGTCACGTGGCTCGAGTCGGTCGATCCCCACCTCGGTTGCATGCTGCTGACCGCGCAGCAGGACGATGCGATGTCGGACCACCGCGAGCACCCGTCGCTGCTCTACCGGATGCAGAAGCCGACCAGTTTTCCGGTGCTGGGCGAGGCGTTGCAGAAGGTCGTGGCGTTCACGCACGCCAGTCGCGCGGAGAAGACCACGGCGGCCTGAGTGGCCGACGAGAGGCGAGCGTCGAGTGACGAGCGCCAAACCATTGGTGGTGCGATCCGGGGTGCTGATCGGCGCGGTCACTTGCCTCGGCACTCCGGCTCTCGACCCTCGTCGCCTCGACCCTCGACTGCCTGATTGGTCGAGCCGCTTGTCGGCGCCGGCAAATTCTCGGTCTACGGGCGTTCGTCGCGGGTGTGTTCGACGGTCGAGTGACTGATTGACCGAGCGGCGGCCGGGGCCAGTGCGCTACCGCGGCAACGCAGGCGCTTCGGCCGAGGCGAGCGTCAGCAGCAACACGGCATCGGCCTGGCCGCCGATCGTCGACTCCTGGCACATGAAATCCTCCGCGCTGTCGCGGAACACGGCGACGGCGGTGTCGAATCGCCCGAGCGGGTCGGCCGGGTTGGCGGCGAAATGCTTTTCCATCGCAGCGTGGGTGGCGCGGTCGCCGGCGCCCTCGGAAAGCGCTCCGGTGGGGAAGATCCCGAGCAGTCGGTAGGCGGGGCTGTAGATGTGGCGGACGGTGTTGGGCAGCCGTTCGGAGAAGAGGAACGAAACCCCCCAGTTGCTGCGGCCGAGAGTGTAGTCGAGCATGCCGAAGAAGAGCGCGTCGTGGTCGGCGGGCGCACCGCAACGGCGGGCGGCGAGGCGGGCGGCGTTGGCGGCGCCGATCCAGCGGTGGAGACTGCCCCACACGTAGCCCCCGGGCACGCCCCATGGGCGGCCGGGACCGGCGGCGTGGCGCGCGTAGGCGCCGGTCTCGGCGAGCAGGCGCTGGCGGGCGGCGGGGTCGTGCGGCGCGAGGGCGTAGTTGGCCAGCCAATGCCAGTTGCCCCAGCTCACCTCCGGGCTGGGTGGCGGGGCGAGCGCGATTGCCTCGTCGAGGTAGGCGCGCTCGCCGGTGAGGGCGAAAAGCTCGGCGGCGGCGAGGGCGCGCTGGTCGACCTCGGTGGGGTCGCGGTAGAAGTCGTTGACCTTCCCTCGTTCGAAGGCCGTCGCGATCGTGTCCGCATCGTGGGTGCGGGCGTGGAGGGCGGCGGCGAGTTGCGCGTAGCCCCGGGCTTCGGCGGCGAAGCCGAGTTCGCGGAACGTGCGCGCCCCGCGGGCGAGCGCGGCGGCGGCCGCGGCCATGTGCGTGCGGGAGAGCGCGCAGAGCGCGGGCCGGCGGCCGTCGAGCGCGTCGTGCTCCGGCAGGCGGAGCGGTTGCTCGTGGTCGCGCTCGTCGCCGACCTGGATGATGAACGTGTCGCGATCGGGGAAGGTGCGCAGGAGGAAGGCGAGTCCGTGGCGGGCCTCGGCGAGCAGCGGCGGCAGGGGCTGACCGGCTGTGGGGCGACCGTGGAGTTCCGGCGCGAGATCGTAGGCGAAGAGCAGGTGGTAGGTCGTGTAGGCGATGTTGAGGGTGAACTTGATCTGGTCGCCCGCATCATACCAACCGCCGCTGACGTCGACGGTGCGTGCGGGCGCGGCGGTGCGCCATTTTCCTTCGGCCGGATCGCCGGCCGGCACGAAGACCGGGGCGCGGGCGTCGCCGAGGTGCGAGGGTTGGCGCGGCGCGACCACGTCCGGGCCGGAACGCATGAGCCGGAGGTGCTGCAGCGGCAGGGCGAGCAGCTCGGCGTAGGGCTCGGCGGCGATGCGGAATTCGGCGGGCGGCGCACTGGCGACGATGAAATGGTAGAGCCCCGGCTCGGAGAGTGCCGAGAAGTCGGCGGTGTGGTTGAAGGGCAATGGCGTGTGGTCACCGGTGCCGACGAGGCTCGGGCCGAGTTCGCCCTGCCGCACCGGCTCGGCGAGCCCGACGAAATCGGCCCGCATGATCGTCCAGCGTTGGCCGGCGAGGTCGGTGTCGCTCATGGCGACGAGCGATTTCGGGCGGTCGGGCGCGTAGCCGGCCTGGTTCCAGCGCAGGAGTATTTCGGCGGTGGCGGGGCGGGGAGTCATGGCGGCGAGCAATAGCGCAAGGGGTAGGGAGACGCAGCGCATGGGTGGGAGGTTGGCGGTGGGGCAGGGTGCCGCAAATAGCATTTGCCCCGGCTGGGGGCGGTGCTTCTCCTCGGCGTTTCGCATGAAACTCTGGTCGCAGACCTTCATCCCCACTCTCAAGGAGAGTCCCGCCGACGCCGAGATCGCGTCGCACAAGCTGCTGCTGCGCGCCGGCCTGGTACGCAAGCTCACCGGCGGCGTCTACACCTACCTGCCGCTCGGCCTGAAGGCCCTCCAGAAGATCAGCCAGATCTGCCGCGAGGAGATGGAGCGCGCCGGCGCGATCGAGGTGCTCATGCCGCATCTCCACCCGGCGGAGACCTGGCAGGCGGGCCCGCGCTGGAACGCCGTGCGCGAGGTCATGTACTCGGTTTCCAGCGCCGGCGCGGGCAAACGCGGCCCGGCTGAGCCCGAGATGGTCCTCGGGCCGACCCACGAGGAGGTCGTCACTCCGCTCGTCGCCGGCGACGTCACCAGCTACCGCGACCTGCCGAAGAACATTTTCCAGATCCAGACCAAGTTCCGGAACGAGATCCGCCCCCGCTACGGCCTGATGCGTGCCCGCGAGTTCGTCATGAAGGACGGCTACTCCTTCGACGCCGACGACGCCGGCGCGATCGTCAGCTACCAGAAGATGAAGGAGGCCTACCAGAAGTTCTTCGCCCGCTGCGGGCTCAAGGCCATCAGCGTGGAGGCCGACACCGGCGTGATGGGCGGCGCGTTCTCGCACGAGTTCATGGTGCCCGCGGAAGTGGGCGACGACGATGTCGTCTATTGCGAGGCCAGCGGCTACGCGGCCAACCGCGAGAAGGCCACCAGCGGTATCATCCCGGCGGATCTCGCCGACGCCGCCCCGGCGGGCGCGATCGAGGAGTTCGCCACGCCCGGCGCCACGACGATCAACGCGCTCGCGAAGGAGCCGTACAACGTGGCCGCCGACCGGCAGTTCAAGACGCTCGTCTACATGGGCGACGGCAAGCCGTTCCTCGTGATCCTGCGCGGCTGCGACGACCTCGAGGAGGCGAAGCTCGGCTCGCTCGGGTTCACCCTTTTCCGTCCGGCCACGCCGGAGGAGATCGTGCCGGTGATGGGTGCGAAGCCCGGTTCGCTCGGCGCCGTCAAGGGCTCGATTGCCAACGCGGGCGCGCTCGCCGGCATCTTCGCCGACAACGCCATCCGCCTGATCGGCAACGGCGTCACCGGTGCCAACAAGGACGGTTTCCACCTGCGCAACGTCAACGTGACCCGCGACCTCGCGATCACGAGGTTCGGCGACTTCCGCCGCGTGCGCGAGGGCGAGCCCTGCCCGAAGTCCGGCCAGCCGCTCAAGATCGCCCGCGCGATCGAGGTCGGCCACGTCTTCAAGCTCGGCACGAAGTATTCGGAGAAGTTCAACGCCACCTACACCGACGACCAGAAGCAGGTGAAGCCGATGGTCATGGGCTGCTACGGCATTGGAATCAGCCGCACCCTGCAGGCCGTGATCGAGCAGGCCAACGATGCCGACGGCCTGCGCTGGCCGTGGAACGTCGCCCCGTACCACGTGATCATCACGCTGCTCGACCCGAAGGTGCCGGAGATCGCCGAGCTCGGGAAGACGCTCGCCGCCGCGGCCGAGGCCGCCGGCGCCGAGGTGCTCATCGACGACCGCGACGAGCGGCCGGGCGTGAAGTTCAAGGACGCCGACCTCATCGGTATCCCGGTTCGCGTGACGATCGGCGGCAAGGGCCTGAAGGAGGGCGTCGTCGAGCTGAAGCTGCGCAACTCCAAGGACGTCGCCAAGGTGCCCGTGGCCGAGGCGGCCGAGAAGCTCGCCCGGACCGTGCGCGACTGTGCGGCGGCGGCGAATCCGGTGGCATGAGCGTCGCGGCGCCCAAGACCAAGCGGAAGACGGCGACACGGAAGAAGACTGTGCCGCAGCCGACTTCGCCGTGGCTGGTCGTCGTGCACAACGACCCGGTCAACCTCATGTCGTACGTCGTGCTCGTCTTCAAAAAGGTGCTCGGCTTCACCGAGGCCAAGGCGCGCAAACACATGCTCGAGGTGCACCGCAAGGGCCGCACTGTCGTGTGGTCCGGTGAACGCGAGCGGGCCGAAGCGTATGCGCAGACGCTCCAGACCTGGCAGCTCTCCGCGCGGATCGAGCACAGCTCCGATGGAAAATAAGCGTCTCGAACTGAAACTGCCGGTGCCGGTCGTGGGCCCGTTGCTCGAGTTCCTGCTGCCGCTGGCCCGGGAAACCGGCGACGCCGCGCTCGCCTTCGAGCCGAGCCTCGACGCGATCGAGGAGGACTTCCGCGCCGACTGGCGCGCCGACATCGCCAACCAGAGCCAGGACGACCAGACGCGCTTCGCGGCGATCTTCGATACCGAGGAGTTCCGGCGAGACGGTACGGCGGAGTTCGGCCCGGAGGACTGCGAGCCGATGCTGCGGGCGGCCTCGGCGCTGCGGCTGAAGCTGCGGACCCGCAAACTCGGCGCGATCGCGGACTCCGCGCTCGAGACCGGGGAGATCGATTTCGCGCGGTTGAACAAGGAGGAGCGCATCGCCGTCACTTCGTACATGCTGCTGGCCTCGCTGCAGGAGATCATCATCCGCCACCTCGACCCGAGCGGGGAGGAGTGAGGGGCGGAATGAGCGCTGTAGCCATCACCTGTAGGAGTCTGCTTGCAGGCGATCCGGGGCAAGTGACGTGGAACACGGAATCGCCTGCAAGCAGGCTCCTACTCCGGAGACTCTCATGGAACGGCTGACCTGCGACTACTGCGGGCTGCCGTTCCGCGCGCCGGCCCGGCCGGCGGCGGGCGCGAAGGCGTATTGTTGCTCCGGTTGCGCGCTGGCCGACCAGCTCGGCATCGAGGGCGAGAAGTTCCCGATCTCGCCGCAGCTCATCTTCGACCTGGTGCTCGGGTTCGGTGTCTTCAACCAGTTCCTGCTCGTGCTGCTTGCGACGGCCCTGCGACGCGACGGCAAGGCGGACGCTGCGGTGCTCTGCGTGCTGCTCTCGGCCGGGCTCGGCGGGCTGCTTTATCTTGCGACGCTGGCGTGGCAGTGGCGCAGCCGGTGGCTGCGCGCGAGCGATGCCTTCCTGTACGCGCTGCTGGCCGCACCGGCGCTTGGCGGGGCCGTGGTCGCCTTGTGCTTGAGACGCGGCGACGCCGCACTCGCCGTGGCCGTGGCCAACCTGCTGCTCGTGCTCTGGCAGGGCCGTGGTTTCCTGCGGCGGCTCCGGGCGCCGAAACGGAACGTCTGACGGTGCGCCGCGGGCCCTGCACGGCTTTTCCGGCCAAGTGTAGCCGATCCCGCCTCGCGGGTTCGTGCACGTCCACCGCACCGCGGATCGTGTCGGAGGGACGCGGTGGAATCATTCGCGCTGCAAGTTGCCGCGTTCTCCCACCACCCCAAAACTTGAAGGTGCTTGGCGTCGTCCTCTGCTTACGCCGCGCCGTTTCCCCACATGTTGCCGCACCGCTCGCTTCCCGCCTGGCTCCGCCTTGTCGTTCCGTTTCTTCTGCTCGGACTCTGCCCCGTTCCGCTTTTTGCCGGTGTGACGGTCGTGCAGAACACCGGCCCCGGCGCCACCAGCTGGCCCGGCACGCCGCTGCTGAGCGGCGCCGCCAACCCGCAATCGCAGCTGACCGTCGCCGAGAGTTTCGGCGGCGCCACGACCACCAGCTACGGGCAGTCGTTCACCATCGCCGGCAGCGACAGCTACAAGCTGCAGTCGATCTGCCTCTACGCCGGAGGCGGTACGGGGACGACCGAGGCGGCGACCGTGCGGCTCAACCTCTATCGCGTGACGGGAGTCGCCCCGGATCCGAGCTCCTACACCGCCGGCAACAATCTGCTCGGCGGGGGCGCCGGGTTGCCGATCACGTACACGACACAGACGAACGGAATCTTGCGGTTCGACTTCACCGGCGTCGACCAGGTGCGGTTGCTGGCGGGCTACATGTACGTTCTCGAACTCGAGGGAGTCGGCGGCACGATGCCACTCAATTGGCTTCGCTCCACGGCCGACACCTATTCCGGCGGCGCGGCGTACCGCGACCGCGCGTGGATCAACGGCAGCAATGCGCGCGACTTCGGCCTCGCCGTCTACGGCACCGTCGACAACTCCCCGCTGCCGCCCACCGAGTGCACCGTCGATGCCGGAGTCGTGCACCAGCAGATCGACGGATTCGGAGCGGGTGTCGTGTTCCTCTACGACGGCCAGGACCCACTGCCCGAGTCGCAGATGGATCAGCTCTACGGCACGGGCCCGGGGCAGTTCGGTCTCACGCTCATCCGCGTGCGCATCTCGCCCGACGGTAATTTCACCAACTCCGTCATCAACGGCAGCCGGGCCCACGCCCGCGGGGCGCGCATCCTCGCCACCCCGTGGACGCCCCCGTCGTCCATGAAAAGCAACGCCAGCACGATCCACGGCTACCTGTTGCCCGAGAAATATGCCGACTACGTCGCCTACCTTAACCAGTTTCTCGCCACAATGTCCGCCGGCGGCGCGCCGGTCTCCGTCGTCTCGCTGCAGAACGAGCCCGACTACGATCCCGACTACGAGGGCTGCCAGTGGAGCGCCGCGCAGTTCCAGACGTTCTGCCGCGACTTCGCCGGCGGGATCGCCGCGCCGGTGATGATGCCGGAGGCGTACGGCTTCAGCCAGACGGTGTCGGACGCGACGCTCAACGACGCCGCGGCCGCCGCCAACGTCGACTACATCGGCGGCCATCTCTACGGCGCCACGATTCGCGACTACCCGCTGGCGCGCGCGAAAGGGAAGCCGATCTGGATGACGGAATACCTCGTCAACGAGCAGACGATCGCCTCCGCCGTCGGCACCGCGCAGCAGATCGTCGACTGCCTCACCGTGGGGAACATGAGCGCCTACATCTGGTGGAAGTGCATCGGCACCGCCAACGGCCTGCTCGACAACGACGCCGTGCCCCAACGCCGTGGTTACGTGATGGGCCAGTTCAGCCGGTTTGCGCGCCCGGGCGACTTCCGCATCGGGGTCGCGAACAACACCGGTCCGCTCGGGATCACCGCCTTCGTGGACGCGGCCTCCGGTCGGGTGGCGATCGTGGCGGTCAACACCATCTCCGTTCCGGTGCAGCACCAGTTCCGACTCCAGGGGCTCGAGCTCGACACGGTCACACCGTGGGTGACATCGGCGAGTCAGTCGCTCGAGGCGCAGCCCGCGGTGGCGGTGGCGAATGGGGCGTTCACCTACACTCTGCCGGCCACCTCGGTGGTGACTTTTGCGGGCCGCCTGCCGCACGGGGAGCTGAACCTCGCGATCAGCGCGATCGCCGGGCAACCGGAGCAATACCGCCTGGTCTTCGGACCGGTGCGGAGCGGTTGGACGTACACCCCGGAATACTGCACGGACCTCGACGCCGGCAACTGGCAGACGCTCACCGGCTACACGGAGAGCACCACCGGAACCGAGCGCACCATCACCGGCGTGGACGTCTCTGGCTCGCGGCGTTTCTACCGCGTCCGCACGACACCGACGCCGTAGAGTGCAGGTTTTGGCGCCGCGTTATTCGGGTTGGTCCCGCACGGTGCCTGGAGTCTAGGGCGCGGAGCCCCCGGAGTTTGTCACGTATTACGTGACAAACTCGGCCGGGTCCGAGGTCAGGCGCGTGCGGCATCTGGCCCGAAGGTGATCGCGGCGGCAGGCACGACCACTGGCGGGTGCGGCGCGGAGAGCTCCGCCCAGACCCAGTTGTGGTGGGCGATGATCTGCGCGGCGGCCAACACCGGGCGGTCCTTGGTCGCGTGCGCATCGGCGGCGGCGACGACGCGGTAGCCCTCGCTGGCGGCGCGGCGGATCGTGGTGTCGACGCAGAACTCCGTGGCGGCGCCGCAGACCACGAGCGTATCAATCCCCCGGTGGCGCAGCTCGGCGGCGAGCGTGGTGCCGAGGAAGGAGTCGCAGGCGGTCTTGGCGATCACCGGATCGCCGGGCTGGCGGTGGAGATCCGGATGCAGCTCCCAACCGGCGGTGCCGGGCGTGTAGTCGGGCGGCTCGGCATGCTGGATGAAGAACACGGGCCGGCCCGCGGTGCGCGCGCGGGCGATCAGGTCGTTGATCCGGGCGAGCGTGCCGGCGGCGTCGTGCGGGCCGGGGGTGGCGTTGTACCAGCCACACTGGATGTCGATCACGAGCAGGGCGTTGCGGGGAGCGGAGCCGGGCATGCGTATCGGTGTGGCGGAGCGGGGCGCAGGGGGCGAGGCGGAAGACGGGAAAAGGACCGGCTCGGCGTGTGGGGTCTTGACGGGCCGCTCGATTCGCCTGTCGATCGGTGCGGCGCGTGTGCCGTCGCCACCGCCCTGGCCGGAGAACCCTCAGCAAGAAAGGAACGACCGTGACTCGCCTCTTTGTCGCACTGCCCCCGGAACTCGTCGCCCATCTGCGGGAGGTGGTGTTTGTCGTGCTGGTGGCGGCGTTCGCACTGGGCGCGTCGGCGCTGGTCGGGCGCGCGGTGGAGTGGCTCGCGGTGCGGTTGCAGGCCCCGCGACTCACGCTGCGGCCGCTGGTGGTCACCGGCCGGTTTCTGGTGCTGCTGATCGCGCTGAGCACTTTCGCGGACCATTTCTTCGGCGTGGATTTCTTTGCGCTGATGGGGGGCGTGCTGGCGTTGATCGCCATCGGGTTCTTCGCGGTGTGGAGCACGTTGAGCAACGTCCTGTGCTCGTTGTTCCTGCTGACCGTGCGCCCGTTCCACATGGGCGACGAGGTGGAGCTGCTGCCCGATCCGGTGCGCGGCCGCGTGACCGACCTGAACCTCTTCTTCACGACGTTGGCCACCGATGACGGGCGGCTCGTGCAGATCCCCAACAATCTCTTCTTCCAGCGCGTGGCCGTTCGGCGGCGCGCCGGGACGACGCAGCCGTTGCCTGGAACTCCGGCGGCGCCAGCCGCGGGGGAGGCGCCGGTGGTCGAGGGTGACTCCCCGGCCGCGAAGGTGGGGTGAGCGGCACGGCGGGGTCTGGTGTCAGAACGGCCAGAAGCGCGGGATGCCCCACACGGCGATCGCGAAGAACAGCAGATTGAGCGGGATGCCGAGGCGGGCGAAGTCGGAGAACCGATACCCGCCGGCGGTGTAGACCATGGCGTTGGTCTGGTAACCGACCGGGGTGGCGAAGCTGGTGGAGGCGGCGAAAGCCACGGCCATCAGGAAGGGCTTCGGGTCGAGGCCGAGCGAGTGGGCGATGCCGATGGCCAGCGGGGCGATGAGCACGGCGGTGGCGTTGTTGCTCATGAACTCCGTGAGCACGGCGGTGAGCAGGTAGACCGCGCCGAGGGCGTAGAGGGGCGAGCTGTTGCCCGCGAGCCCGAGCGCGTGCTGCGCCAACCACGCGGCGCCGCCGGTCTTCTCGAGGGCGGTGCCGAGCGGGATCATCGCGGCGAGCAGCACGACGACCCGCCATTGCACCGACTCGAAAATCTCCTCGGTCTTGAGGCAACCGGTGGCCCAGAGCGCCAGGCCGCCGAGGATGGCGGCGGGGAGGATGTCGATCCAGCCGAGCGCGGCGGCGGCGACGACGGTGGCCATGATGCCCAGCGCCCACGGCACGCGGCCGCGGGTGAGCTTCGGGGCGGAGACTTCGCCGAGCAGGATGAAGTCGCGGTCGTGGGTGAGCCGGTGCACCGCGGCGCGGCGGCCGAGCACGAGCAGGATGTCGCCGATCTCCAGTGGGGTGTGCGCGAGGCGCTGGCGCAGCACGGCGCCGTGGCGCTGCAAGGCCAGGACGGCCAGCTCGTGCTCGTCGCCGAAGCGCAGGTCGCCCACGGTCTGGCCGGCGAAGGGGGCGCCCGGGGCGACGATGGCCTCGGCGAGCATGAGGTCGCCGCCTTGCAGCACCGCGTCGCGCAGCTTGAACTCGGGGTTGAGGGCGAGGCCGTGGCGGTCCTTGAGGGCGAGCAGGGCCTTGGCCTCGCCGCGCACGAGCAGGAGGTCCCCGGCCTGCAGGGGCTCGTCGAGCGGCGAGAGCAGGTGGCACTTGTTGCGCACGATCTCGACGAGGGCGGCGGAATCGCCCGGGAGCCGGCCGGCGCCGAGCGTGCGGCCGATCAGCGGCGAGCCGGGCATGACGCGCAGCTCGGTGATGAACTCGCCCAGACCGTAGCGCTCGACCATCTCGGTGGCGGCGCGGTCGGGCAGCAGCCAGGGGCCGAGGACCCAGAGGTAGAGTGTGCCAGCGGCGAAGAGCAGCAGGCCGAGCTGGGCGAACTCGAACATCGAGAACGCGGGCACGCCTGCCTTCATCGCGATGGAGTTCACCAGCAGGTTGGTGGAGGTGCCGATGAGCGTGCAGGCGCCGCCGAACTGCGAGGCGTAGGAGAGCGGGATGAGGAAACGCGAGGCGGGCAGCTTGCGCTCGCGGGCGGCGAGCAGGACCAGTGGCAACAGCACGGCGACGGCGGCGGTGTTGTTGACGAACGCCGAGATCGCACCGGTCACGACCATGATCAGCAACAACAACAGCCAGGGCCAGCGGGCCGTGCGCATGAGCACGGCGCCGAGGGCCGTCAGTGCACCCGTCTTCTGGAGACCGGCGCTGAGGATGAACATGCAGGCCACGGTGACGGTGGCTGGGTTGCCGAAGCCCGAGAGCATCTCGACGGGCGAGAGGATGCCGGAGAGCAGCAATACGACGGCGCCGGCCAGCCCGACGGCCTCGGGCGGAAATTTCTCGGTGAAGAACGCCACCATCATGGCGACGACTAGGCCGAGGACGATCCAGGTGTCGGGCGTCATGGGCGGCGGTGTGGTGCGGGGCCTACTCCCGGGCGGCCTTCTCGAAGGTGTCGAGCCGGTCGGCGAGGCCGACGACGATGAGGGTGTCGCCGCGCTCGAGCCGGAGGTCGGGGGCGGGTTCGATGACACGGCGCTCGTCGCCCACGCTGCGGCAGACGAGCACGATGTTGATCTTGTACTTGGAGGGCAGATGCAGTTCGCCGAGGGGGCGGCCGGCCAGCGCGGCGCCGAGCACGGTCTCACCCATCTGGTATTCGCCGGGGAGCGGCATGCGGATGCTGAAGGAGTCGCGGCGGATGCGCTCGGCGAGGCGGTAGGCCATGTCGCGGCCGGGCACGATCACCTCGTCGGCGCCCAGGCGGGTGAGCACGGCGGCGTGGCGCTCGTCCATCGCGCGGGCGATCAGGTGCTTCACCTGGAGTTCCTTGAGCGTGAGCGTCGCGAGCACGCTGCCCTTCATGTTCTCGCCCACGGCGACCACGACGACATCGGCCTCGAGGGCGCCGGCGGCGCGCAGGGCGTCGGCGTTTTCGCAGTCGAGCTCGACGGCGCGGAAGCCGTCCTCGGCGAGTTCCTGCACGCGCTGCGCGTTGGCGTCGGCGACGACGACCTCGCAGCCGAGTTCGCTCAGGCGGGTGGCGAGGCTGGAGCCGAAGCGTCCGCCGCCGACGATGAAGGTGCGTTTGGCCATGGGAGAAAGGAGGAGGCTCAGCCGAGGGTGAGGGTTTCGGGCGGGTACCGCACGCCGGAGAAGGCGGGCGGGCGGGCGAGGTAGAGGGCGAGCATGAGCGGGCCCACGCGGCCGCCGAACATGAGCGCGACGACGATGAGCTTGCCGGCGGCGGTGAGCAACGGGGTGACGCCGGTGGACAGGCCGACGGTGCCGAAGGCGGAGACGGCCTCGAACATCAGGCCGAGCCAGTGGTGGGGCGTGGCGCCGGAGGGGGCGTTCTGCTCGGAGACGAGCAGCAGGATCGTGCCGACCAGCAGGAAGGTGCCGGCGATGAGGGTGAAGAGGATCGCGGTCGAGGCCTGCTTCTCGGGGATCGAGCGTCCCCACAACACGATGGCGGAGCGGCGGCGCAGGGCGGTCCACGCGGCGAGCGCGAGCAGGGCGAAGGTGACGGTCTTGATGCCGCCGGCCATGGAGCCGGGCGCGCCGCCGACGAACATGAGCGCCATCGTGCCGAGCAGGGTGGCGGGGCTCATCGCGCCGACATCGACGGTGTTGAAGCCGGCGGTGCGCGCCATCGTGGAGTGGAAGGCTGCCTCGCCGAGGCGGGCGGGCAGGTCGCTGGTGCTGAGGGCACCGTTCCAGTCGGCGGCGAAGGTGAACGCGGTGCCGGCGGCGAGGAGAATCGCGGCGACGACCAGCGACAGGCGCGTCTGGATCGTGAGGTAGCCGCGAGCCCGCCGGTCGCGGCGCCAGAAGTAGTAGAAACGCAGATTCACCAACGCGAGCAACCCGATGCCGCCGGCGACGACGAGCAGCCCGATCACGGTGAGTCGCCAGGGTTCGTGGCGCCAACGGACCAGACCCTCGGGGAAGGTGGAAATGCCGGCGTTGCAGAAGGCGCTGACGGAATGGAAGACGGCGTCCCACAGGTCGGCGGGTGAGCGGGCGGCCGCGCCGGCGACAGGCAGGAGGTAGAGCGCGGTGGCGCCGATCAACTCGAGCACAAGGACGAAACCCAGCGCGTGGAGAAAGACCGCGAAGGGGGTGACGGTGCGCAGGCCGCCGACGGTGTTGCGGATGAGATGTTCGTCGGCGAGGGAGAGGCGGCGGCCGCTCAGGATCAGGAAGAGCGTGCCGGCAGTCATGATGCCGACGCCGCCCACCTGGATGAGGCCGAGGAGGACGAACTGGCCGGCGAAGTTGAAGGTCTCGGCGACGTTGACCGTCGAGAGCCCGGTCACGCAGACAGCGGAGGTGGAGAGGAAGAGCGCGTCGAGCGGGGGGAGGGCGGCGCCGGCGCGGTGCATCCACGGCAGCCAGAGCAGCACGGCGCCGAAGAGGATCAGCGCGCCGAAACCCAGCGGGATGCCGCGGATCTGGCCGACGAGGCGGGTGCGTTGTTGGTCGGTGAGCGGCATCGGTGGAGAAACGTGCGCGGCGCGCCGGTGGCGGCAAGAACCGGATGCGCGGGATCATTCCCCCTGGTCGAAGGCGGTCTCGGCGCGGAGGAGGTCGTGCAGTGTCACCAAGCCGATGATGCGGTGGTCGACGCCGGCCTGGATGAGGACCATGCCGGCCGGCGAGTCGATGAGGAGCTGCTGGACGTCGTGGATGGAGGTCTCGCGGCGGGCGGTGGGGGCGGGCAGCAGCTGCGGGGCACGGTTCTCCGCCGCGGCGGCCTTGGCCTCGGCGCGCGTGAGCAAGCCGAGCGGGCGGGCGTCGGCATCGACCACGGGGAAACAGGCGTAGGGGTGTTCCGCGAGCAGGGGGGCGAGGGCGGCGGGCGCGGTGTCGCGGACGAGGACCGGCCGGAAGTTGGCGATGCGGCTGACCGGGGTGTGCTGCCAGGAATGCAGATCGCGCGGGGGCATGATGCGCTCGAGGTCCTGGCCGTCCTGCTCGAGGATGGCGTCGTAGATGTTGTGGCGGGAGAGCAGCAGCGTGAGCGGTCGGGCGACGAGGGCGGCGATGACCAGCGGCGGCACGATGGCGAACTCGTGCCAGTGCCATGTCGTTGGGCGCGAGCGGATGGACGAGGTTGATGAGCCCGGCCACGCTGGCGCCGGCGAGCCCGCCGAAGAAAAGCGTGGGGGCGAAGAGCCCGCCGCTGCCGCCGAGGCCGAAGCAGATCGCGGTGGCGACGACCTTGGCGGCGAGGAGCAGGGCAGCGTCGTCGAGCGGCACGGCGCCGCGCAGGGAGGCGGCGAGATCGTCGTAGCCGCCGCTGAAGACGCCCAGCCGGCCGGTGAAAACGAATACGCCGACGCCGAGCGCCCAGACCGCGAGCCCGCCGATCCCGGCGCGGACCCAGGGCGGCAGGGCCCGGGGTTGGCGGTTCCAGCCGCGCAAGGCGAGCGCGCCGCGTTGGAAGAGATGGCCGACCACCGCCACGGTCGCGGCGACCACGGGCACGGCGAGGTAGGTGGCCCAGTGCACGCCGTTGATCGCGCCGAGGGCGAAAGCGGGTTGTTCGCCCACGAGGCCGTGGGCCACCAGTGCGGCCACCACGGAGGCGAGCAGGATGCCGCCGATGAGCCGGCTGTTGAGGTCGCCGACGATCTCCTCGAGCACGAAGGTGACGGCGGCCAGCGGGGCGTTGAAGGCGGCGGCGAGGCCGGCGGCGGCACCGGCGGCGGTGGCGGCACGGCGATGGTGGACCGGCTCACCGGTGGCGGCGGCGAGGCTGGAGGCGACACTGCCGCCGATCTGGAGCGCGGGGCCTTCGGGCCCGAGGCTGGAACCGCCGCCGACAGCGATCAGGCTGCCGAGGAACTTCAGCGGGCCGAGGCGGTGGCGCACCAGGCCGAAGTCCTTCCAGAAGGTGAGTTTCAGGCGCGGGATACCGCCGCCGCCGGCCTCGGGGCAGAAACGGGCGAGCAGCCAGCTCGAGAAGGCGGCGGTGCCGACCACGAGCACGAGGCTGGCGACGAGGAACTGCGGCCGGCCCAGATGCGAGAGTTCGACCAGTCCGTGTCGGTAGAATACATGGATCCCGGTCTGGAAGGCGACCGCCGCCAGACCGGCGGCGAGGCCGTAGAGCGTGGTGCGGAGGATCAGGCGGGCGGTGGGCGGCAGGCGGGCGAAGAAGGCCGCGACCGGGTTCGAACTCATCCATCTTTCTTTTCCGCGGGCGCGGGCCCGGCAAGAGGCGAATCCTCGAGGTCGAGCGTGGATTGCACGCCAGTGTGATCCCAGGCCTGCGGCGCGGCCATCGTCGGCTCGATCTCGGCGAGCGGCGCGGCGGTGCCGATGCGCGCGAACGCGGCGGCCAACGTGAGGCTGAGCCCCGAGGCGAGCGTCCAGGCCAGCGCGCGCTGGTCGGCGCCAGCGCGCGCGAGGACCTCCACGGCGACGGCGGCGATGGTGAGCATCGGTGCAGCGATGACATGGGCGGCGGGGGCGGTGCCCAACATACGGGCGAAGAACCACCCGTAGGTGCTGCGCCGCAGGGCGAAGAGCAGCACACCGGTGAGCACGGCGAGCGGGAAGACCAGCGTGAGGATGAGGCGCGGTTCGACGAGCGTGCCGAGGCTGAAGAAGAACACCGGCACGAACAACCGGTCGCGCAGCGGCTCGAGCCGATGGCTCAGTTGGGCCTCCTGATCGGTGGCGCGGCTGATGAACAGGCCGAGCACGAACGCCGTCTTCGGTGCGGCCAACCCGAGGCGGTCGCCCAACGCGGCGATGGCGAAGATCGCTAGCACGAGGAAGTGGACCTGGATCTTCAGGCCGTAGCCGAGCAGCCGGGTGAGGTGCGGAGCGCCGCGCACGGCGACCAACGCCGCGACGACCGCCGCGGCCAGCAGTCCGAACATCTTCAGCACAACCTTCCACCACACCGCGCCCCCCAGCACCGGGCCGGCGGCGGCGAGCAGGAGGATGCCGAGCACCTCCACCGCCACGATCCATTCGAGAAACCGGCGCCGGCTGCCCGAGTCCGGAAACCCGTGGTTGAGCCAGAGCGGGTAGGCCATGCCCACCGAGGTGCTGGCCAGCGCGATGGCGGCCACGAGCGCGTGCGGCCACGGCACGCCCGCCAGCCAGCCCAGGCCGGTGAGCGGCGGAATCTGCCAGACCATCCACAGCGCGGCGCGGCGCACGGCCTTCAAGGTTCGCCGCCGCTGTGGCAACTCGATCTCGAGGCCGACCGAGAACAGCAGCAGCACAAAGCCGAACTGCCCGATCTCGCGCCAGACGTGCCGCACGGGCTCGCCCATGAACGCGCCCGCCACGATGCCCGCCGCGATGTAGAGCGGGTAGAGCAGTCCCGGCCGCTCGAGCCGCCGGCAGAAGTCGGGCAGCGCGAGCAGGAGCAACAGGAGGAGGACGGCGCCTTCGAGGATCGTCATGCGGGAACGGAGTCACCTTTCGCCCCCGGCGGACGTTTGCAACCCTGCGTTGTCGGTGGCGGCGGGAATCCCGCGGCGCCGGAGCGCACCGCTCAGCGGAACGTGAGCTGGAGGAATTGTTCGAGGTAGTTGCGCCAGTTGGTCCACTCGTGGCCGCCGTCGGTGAGCGTGTAGGTGAAGTTCACGTTCTGCTGCGCGAGCCAGTCGCGGAAGGTCTCGTTGCGTGCGAGGAGGAAGTCTTCGCGGCCGATGCCGATCCAGAGCAGGCGTGGCCGGAGTGGATCGCCGGCGGTCGCCGCGGCGGGGAAGAACGTGAGCGGGTCGCCGGCGGGCACGGCGGGCCGCCCATCGAGAGGCCGACGATCGCGCGTTGGGCGGGAGCGGTGCCGACACGGTACTCGCGCTCGACGAAGGGCAGGAGCTCGTCGGTCACGACGCGCTCCGTCGCCGGAAGATTCTTGAGGAAATACTCCTCGACGCGATCAAGCGGGAAGGGGATCGGGTGGCCGTGGGGCATGACGATCACGGCGGGTCGCATTTTTCCGGCGGCGATGAGGTTGTCGGCGATGAGGTGTGCGCGGCCGTTCTCCACCCAGGCCGTCTCGTCGTCGCCGTATCCGTGCAGGAGCACGACCACCGGATAGGTTTGGGCCGCGCGCGGGTCGTAGCCGGGTGGGGTGTAGATCTGGAACGAGTACTCGCGACCGGCGATGGCGGAGGTGATCGTGTGGCGGTGCACGGTGCCGTGCGGCACGGGTTGGAGCGACCACACCGGCGCGGTACCGCCGGTGAACTCGAAGGCGTTCTCCGAGTTGATCCATTTCTTCGTTGCACGGTTGCGCGGGTCGAGGGCCATCGCGCCGTCGACGGCGAATGTGTAGCTGTAGATGTCGGGAACGAGGTCGGCGATGGCGACGGACCAGAGACCGTCGGGGTCCTTGGTCATCGGGATCGGATCGGGGCGGCGCAGGCCCACGAGCGCGACGGTCGTGGCCGCGGGGGCGTAGTAGCGGAAGGTGGCGCTTTCGGTGGTGACCTCGGGGGAGAGAAGCGTCGGTGGAGGGGCGGCCAATGCGGGGATGGCCGACAGAAGCGCGACCGCGAAGGCGAGGCAGGGGCGGGCGGGGTGCAGCATGACCCAAGCGCATGCCGGTCGGTCCGGCCTTCGTCAAGGCGGGGCCCGGTTGCCGCGCCGAACACCGAACACGGCGGGGCTAGACGTAGGCCGGAGTGGCGCCGCGGTGGTGGGCGACCCATTCGCCGCGACGGCAGGCGGCGGCGAGCAGCTTGGCCGGGGCGGCGGCGGGGGTGAGCAGCAGACCGGCGACGAGCGCGGCGAGGAAGGCGTCGCCGGCGCCGATCGTATCCACGACCTTGACCGGGCGGGCGGGCTCCCAGTGCCAAATGCCGTCGCGCAGCCAGCCCGCGCCGCTGGCGCCGGCGGTGATGACGATGGACGGGCAGCCGTTGCGCTCGAAGAGGGCGCGGGCGTGGCGCTCCTCGTGGCCGGACGCTTCGTCGTCGTTGCCCGCGAGGTACGCGGCCTCGGCGGAGTTGAGCTTGAGCAGCGAGGCCTTGCGGGCGAGGCGGCGCAGCAGTGATCGGTCGATGTGCGGCGGGCGGAGGTTGACGTCGAACACGCGCAAGGCGGTTTCGGGCAGCTCGGCCAGGAGCTGTTCGAGGGACTGCTGGTTGGCGGAGCTGCGCTGGGCGAGCGAACCGAAGACGAAAGCGTCGGCCTTGCGGGTGGCGGCGAGCGTGCGGCCGCCGGGCTCGATGCCGTCCCAGGCGACGTTGCGGGCGATGTCGTAGGCGGGGGCGCCCTCGGCCCCCAGCTGGGCGCGGACGTAGCCGGTGGGTCGATGCGGCTGGCGGCGCAGCCCGGAGGTCTCGATCCCCCAGGAGGCGACGCGCCGGCGGAGCTCCTCGCCGAGCACATCGGTGCCCACGGCGGAGGCGAGATGGACGGAGCAGCCGTGGCGGGAGAGATGGTACGCGACGTTGAACGGAGCACCGCCGGGAAAGAGACCTTCGGGCAGGAAATCCCAGAGGATTTCGCCGAAGCAGACGACGAGCGGTTGGGAACTGGTGGCGGTGCTCATGCGGCCACGATGGCGCAGGACCGGGGGGCGATGAAGAACGAAATGCGCGCGGGCAAGGCGTCGTGCGCCCGGGAGGGCGCGGCCGGCCGGTTTGCGAGCGAAGTGTGAAACCCAGGCTTGCTGCATTCGGTTACTGGACTCGCCGGGGGACGGCGGCATCGTCGGCGCAATGATGCCGTCGCGTGGTCCGACCGACGGCATTGTCCAGTCCCATGCCTATCCTGTTTCCAATCCACATGCGCTTGGCGCGAGCGGGTCTGCCTGCCGCGCTGGTGCTCGTTGTGTCTGGCGCGAGTCTCCCGGCGGGAGCTGCGCCGGCACACTGGCCCACGACCTTCCGCAGCGCGGCAACGCTCGCCGCGAAGCGGCGCCAGTTCCTGCGCGTGCGAGTGACGCAGCCCTGAACAGGCCTCGAAGATCACGACTTCCTCCGTCTCGCCTCAGAAGTGCCGCAACCTTCTTCGCCATGAACCTCAGTCTTCGTTCCAGCCGATCCGGCAGCATTGCTGGCCGTCTCCGCGTTATCGCGCTCCTGGCTCCGGCGATCATCGCCCTGGTCGCGTTGACCCAAGCCGCCGAGCCGGTCGGCTCCGGAAAGCTCATCCCACACTGGGGCAGTCCGGTGTGGTCGGAGGAATTCGATATCGATGGCGCGCCGGATCCGAACGTGTGGTCGTACCAGCTTGCCAGCCGCAACAACGTGCAGGAGCAGCAGTATTACACTGACCGACCGGAGAACGTCCGCGTCGAGGGCGGCGCACTCATCCTCGAGCTGCGCAAGGACAACGCGATCCCGGCCGGTGCGTCCGATTGGATTGGCAGCTACGAGGGGCACGGCGGGTACACCTCCGGGTTCATCTACAGCAACCCGGAGAAGAAGGACTTTCTCTTCGGCCGCATCGAGTTTCGCGCAAAGCTGCCGATCGGCTCGGGCTCGTGGCCGGCGCTGTGGTCCACCGGCAACCAGTACTATTGGCCGGCGGGCGGCGAGATCGACGTCATGGAGTTTTGGGGGAGCCAGGAGAACCAGAGTCTCGCGATGCCGTTCGTGATCGCCGGCACCTCCCATTGGGACGACGAGTCGCGCCCCGGGGACAATCCTTGGGACCGGCATGTCTGGGAGATGAACTATTATCCGTGCCCCGATCCCAGCGCCGACTGGCACATCTACGCCATGGAGTGGGATGCAGAGGCGATCCGCTATTTCTACGACGACGTGTGCTATGCCTCCACCGATCTCACGCCGGCCGTCCGCAGCGAGCTCTCCACCATCCGGCAGGCCCTGCGCCTCAATCTCGCGTTCGATGGCGGGGCGGACTCGCCGATCACCGACCTGAAGATGTACGTGGACTATGTCCGCGAGTTCCAGTTGCAGCCCGGCGTGCGCGTTCACGCGCCGCCGAGTGTGGGCCTGGGCGGGAACTGGTGGACGGGAGAGACACTCTCGGCGTTCACCAACCAACCGCTGCCGCTCGTCTGCACCGTCGAGGGCGACGGTATGCCGGGCGGCGGCCTCACCGTCGAGTGGCAGCAGCTTAACGGGCCGGCGCGGGCGACCTTCACCACGACGACGGCGACGCAGACCACCGTAACGTTCCCAGTGGCCGGGATGTACGATATCCGCGCGGTCGGGCACGATGGGCAGTATGGATCCTATGCGTGGCGACGCGTCGTCGTAACTGACGGCTCCGGCAACACGCCTCCGCAGGTGGCGGCCTCCGATCGGAAGGTGATGGCCGGCCATCCGATGAAAATGGAGGTGGCGGTGGCCGACGATGGCCGTCCGGGAGGCACGCCCACCGTGACGTGGTACAAGATGCTGGGCCAGGAGCCGACCTTCTCCGATGTGCACTCCCGCACGCCCACCGTGACATTCGATTACCCCGGCACGGTGTTGCTCGGCGTGACGGCCAACGACGGTGCGCTCGACAGCACCGAGGCGATGGTGAACGTGACGGTTGTTCCCGCGGCCGAGAACCAGGCTCCGCAGGTCTCCGCCGGCGACGCGCTGAACATTGCGCTCGGCGCCACCATCGAGCTGCCGGGCACGGTGAGCGACGACGGGTATCCGGAGTTTCGCACCACCCAGCAGTGGACGCAGGTCAGCGGGCCCGCCACGGCCGCGATCGCGCACCCGACCTGGGTGAACACCTCCGCGACCTTCAACACCGCCGGCACCTACGTGCTGCGGCTCACCGCCACCGACGGTGCCGCCACTGCGAGCGACACGCTCACCGTGGTCGTGGGCGGCTCCGGCAACCACGCCCCGACGATCACCACGGCGAAGCCGGCGACGCTGGCCTGCACGCGGAACAATGCCGGCACCGTGCAACTTGCCGCCACCGACACCGACTCCGGCGACACGCTCACGTGGAGCGTCGCCACGGCTCCGACACACGGCGCCGCGACGGTCGGCGCCGCTGGACTGGCGCGGTACACGCCGGCGAGCGGCTATGTCGGCACCGATTCGTTCGTCGTGCGCGTCGCGGACGGGCATGGCGGTACGGACACCATCACGGTTGACTGCACTGTCACGAGCACCGCGCCCCAAGTCACGGCGGTCACGGCCTCGCCGGCGTTCGTGTCCGCGCCCGGGGCGACGATCACGCTTGCGGCCTCGGTGGTGCCCGGAACCGGGCATCCGATCGACCATGTGGCGTTCACCCTCGACGGTGCGGCCATCGGCAACGCGACCTACGATTCCGCCAGCGGTACTTGGAGGCTCGCATGGGTGCCCTCGGCGCTCGGCCGCCAGACGCTCACGGCCACCGCCTACGGCAACGACACGCAGACGGCCACTGGCACCGTGTCGGTCGTCGTCGGCACAGCCGGGACTTTTGGTAACGGCGGCGCTCCATGGGCTGCCGGTACCGGCACGTTGCGGCTCGAAGCGGAGAACTACGACGAGGGCGGCGAGGGCGTGGCGTACCACGACACCGATTCCCGCCAAGGGCTATCGACGGTGCGCACCGATGGCAGCGACCACGATGTCGACATCGTGGCGATCGAGCCGGGGGCGGACGCTCCGGGACTGAAGATTGGCTACGTGGAGGCGGGCGAGTGGTTGCGCTATACGCTGACGGTGCCGCTCACCGGGAGCTACAACGTGCGCCTGCGGGTCGCCAACGGTTCCGGCGCCGCCTCGACCGGTGCGATCTCGTTGCGCTGGAAGGGTGCCGTGGTGGTCGGTCCGCTGACGGTGCCAAACACCGGAAGCTGGGACACCTTCGTGGATCTCGACGTGCCGGGTATCGCGCTCGCCGCGGGCACCGACCTGTTGCAGCTCGACTGCAACACCGGCGGGTTCGACTGCAACTGGATCGAGTTCGTACCCGCGCCATCTGTACAGACGTTTGCGAGCTGGATCGCCGGTTACTTCCCGGGCGCCAGCGGCAACGCGGCGATCATCGGCCCGACGGCCGATCCCGACGGCGACGGGCTGAACAACCTCCTCGAATACGGCTTGGGCCGTCGACCCGATGTCGCCGAGCCGGCGCTCGCGCTGATGTCTGTGACCGTGGGTGGAGACCAATATGCCGCACTCACGTTCACGCGGGCGGTAGGCGTGAGTGTCGTCGCCGAGATTTCGGACAACCTCGTCACCTGGAGCAGCGCTGAGGGCGCGATCGTTCAGGTCGGAGCCGCGATCACGGATGCCTCGGGCCTGTACGAGACGGTGACCTTCCGCAGTGCGGTGGCTGTTGCCGCGAAGCCGCGCCAGTTCCTGCGGGTGCGCGTGATTGTCCCCTGACCACGTAGGGCCGGTCTTCGACCGGCCCCTCCGGCGTGAGCCGCAGGGGACGGCGTGCGCTCCGGTCTGCGGTGGCGCTGCCGGGCGGGGAGTGGCGTGGGGCGCGGGAGTCGGCGTGGGTCGGCCGGGTCCAGTCGGAGACTGGACCTACGGGGCAAGCAGGGCCGGTCTTCGACCGGTCGCGCTGGGCGTGAGCCGCAGGGGGCGGCGCGAGCTCAGTCTCGCGTATCAAAAGGGCGGACGCATGGGTGGCGATGAACGGGATTTATCGAATTGCGCCCGGGGCGCGGGGCGAAAACGGCGGCGGCGACCGTATCTCAAATTGGTAAAGATGCAGACCCCGCCCGCGGATTGGTTGCGGTCCTTGGTGCTGGGTTCTCGAATTCGAAGATATGTGCAAACCGGTCAGCCGTTTTCAGTTCATGAAACCAGCAGCGCTTGGGGCGTTCGTCCGCGGCAGTCTCGTCGTTCTGGGACTGGTCGTGGGCACATCGTACGGCGACACGCCACCGCCCCCGGCGCTGCTGAACTACGCCAACTATTGGGCGGGCAACACGGGGGGCAAGGGCGGGCACGGCGAGAACGACAACACCATCAGCAACTTCGTGGTCGATCTCGGCGTGCTCAACGCCTCGCAGTTGGACTGGCAGTTCGAGCGGTACGCACCACTGGTGATCACCAAGAGCTATTGGGACGAGACCAACTGGGGCGACGGCGCCTATTTCCAGGGACAGCGCGTCTCCAAGGGCGAGTTCTTCAACAAGAACATCGCCTTCGACACGACGACCCGCACCAGCGACGGCCTCACGGCCACGATCGCCCGCCCGCACGTCCTCGATACCAACCACAACCAGTGGGACCCGAACACCACGCCGCAGCAGCGGCGGGACATCGTGCAGCAGAACCTCGAGGATCAGGGCTGCCCGCTCACCGACTTCCAAGACAACCTGCCGTTCGTGGCGCTCAGCGACGGCCGCACGATCAAGTCCGTCGCGTATCCGACCAACGTCGCCTTCGACGCCGCCGGCAACCTCTGGGTGGCCGACAACGGCCCCGACCAGAACTTCAAGATCTTCGAGGTGCCTGCCTCTGGTGCGCCAGTGCTCAAGACCACCTTTGGCGAGACGGGCGGTGTGTTCGCCGGACCGGTGCCCGGCGCGTGGGGACCGAAGCGTTTCTGGGGTCTGCGCGGCGTCTGCTTCCCCGACAACGGCCAGATCATCGTCGGGTGCAGCGGCATCCCCGGCCAGGTCCAGGGCGGCACCGACATCCGTTGGTTCGACAGCACCGACAGCTCCACCTTGGCCAAGCGCCTCTCAACCGCGGCGATGACCGCGCAGTCGATCAGTACGTTCGTCCACGTGGCCGATTTCGACCCGGACAGCAACGGCACGGAGCTCTACCACGCGGCCCTGCACTACACGATGGACTATACGAAGCCGACGGACCAGGGCTGGAAGATCTCCGGCGTCAGCCTGGACCCGTTCCGGTTTCCCCAGGATCCCCGGTTGTCGATGCCGTTCGAAACCGCCTTCGTACGCCGGATCGACGACAAAAAGTTCCTGTACTGCACCAATATGTACAGCGGCTATCTCGGAATCTTCCGTTTCGAGGAGGGTTCGGAGATCGCGATCCCCGCGGGGCTCATCTTCCTCTACGACAACGGTCAGGGCTCGGACTGGGGCCGGAGCGTGCGCCCCGACAACCTCGAGGGCAACGTCATGTGGCTCGACAAGAACGGCAACGGTGCGCCCGATGCCGGCGAGTTCTCCGGCTTCCGGGTGGCCAATCCGTACTCGGAAGGTTATGACTTCGATGCCGACGGCAACATCTGGATGGCGGGCGGGCAGGGCGAGTACACGGAACACTGGGGCCCGGGGATGGGCGGCCAATGGGTGATGCCCTGCCTCGGCCTCGATGCGAACGGTGTGCCGCAGTACGACGGCTCCACGGTCGAGCACCTGAGTGTCGGTGAGGAGGTGTTCCTGCCGGTCGACCACGAGATCTCGCGCAGCGCCACGCGTCTGCGCTACCTGCCCGAGACCGATACGCTGATCCTCGGGGTGGGCTTCGACCCGTACCACACGCGGCGCATCTATGTGATCGACGGCTATCGGCACTCGACCCCGCCGAAGCGGCGCTGCGTTTTCGATGTCGGCTACGATGCCGCGGGCGCTTGGGCGGTGCATCTCGACCAAGGGACGGCGTCGATGGTGCTCCCCATGACTTTCGCCGCCGACAAGGACTACCTTTATGTCGTCTGTCTCGACATCGGGCCCGATGCGCGCGTGCGCGGCGAGGTCACCGTGTACAGCCTGCAGGACGGCCACAAGGTCGGCTGGATCGTCCCCAACGCCGACACCAACTTCGCCTGCGCCGGCTCCGATCTCACGATCGGCGTCCAGGTCGCGGTCCAGGATGACGGCACCCGCGTGATCTGCGTCGAGGACGATGGCAGCGGCAAGGTGATGGTCTATCGCTGGACGCCGCCTGCTCAGGGTACCTTTCCTAGCACCACCGGACCGGGCGCCACCGGCCCCGTCATCGTGACGCCGCCGCAGCGGCTCTTCCACGCGCGCGATCGCGGCAGCATCGACCTGTTCGTGGTCACTGTGGGGACGAACCTCAAATACCAGTGGTCGCACAACGGTGTGGAGATCCCCGGCGCGACCGGCGCCGAGTTCCACAAGGAGAACATCACCGAAGCAGATGCGGGGAGCTACACCGTGCGGGTGTACAACGACAGCGGCTCGCTCACCAGCAGGGCCACGACGGTCTCGCTCGTCTATCCCCCGGTCATCACGGACCAACCGGCGGCGCGGACCTATTTTCGCAACGGCGCATCCTTCACTCTCTCGGTCGGCGCCACCGGCGAGGACGTTCTGCTGTATCAGTGGTACAAGGGCGATGCCGCCATTCCCGGCGCGAACGCCTCCACCTACACGGTGGCGGCTGCGACCGAAGCCGACGCCGGCACCTACCACGTCGTGGTACAAAATCGCAGCCATCGCACGGCTTCGATCGTCGGCAGTGCCACCAGCTCCACCGCGGTGGTGTCGGCGGCTTCGGCGTCGTTTGCGGAGTGGATCGCGGGATACTACCCCGCGGGTTCCGCTGCGCAGACCGGCCCGACGGCCGATCCGGACGGCGACGGCCTGAGCAATCTTCTCGAGTATGGGCTCGCCCGCGCGCCCAACGTGCGCGAGCCGGCGCTTGTGCCGACACTCGTGAGTGTCTCCGGGAACCAGTACCTGGCGCTGGCGTTCAGGCGTGCGACGGGCGTGTCCGTCGTCGCCGAGATTTCGAATGACCTCATCACCTGGAGCAGCGCGAACGCCGCGCTTGTGCAGGTGGGCGAAGCGGTGCCCGACGCCTCGGGCCTCTTCGAGACGGTGACTTTCCGCAGCACGGCGACGCTCGCCACGAAGCCGCGGCAATTCCTGCGCGTGCGTGTCACGGAGCCCTGATCTTCGATGGAAACGACACCCCAGTCTTCATTCGCTCGGCGCGTCGCCGCGCTCGTCCTCCTCGCTCTCGCAGCGGCCGGTCCGCTCCCGGCCGGCACGCCGCACGCGCAGCCGCCGTATTTCGATCTTCAGTTCGCCCCGATCGCAGGGCAGCCGAACCAGCTGAGCTTCTCCTTCGGCCCGATCTACGCCGGGCGTACATACACGCCCGAGTTCTGCACCGATCTCACCGCCGGCAACTGGCAGCCGCTCACCACGATCGCGCAGAGCGACGCGAACGGCCGGCGCACCATCGTCGATCTCGCGGCGAGCGGGCCGCGGAAGTTCTACCGCGTGAAGCTCGCGGGCGACCCCACGCCGTTTCAGCTCTCCGTGGAAAACCACTGGGTGGCGAACAGCGGCGGCCGCCCCACCAACTATCGGCCGTACGGCGCCGATCCGGTGGCGTGGGACGGCAACGCCGGCAACCATCTGACCGGGCTGCGGGTGATCGACCAGCAGGGCGGCAATGCTCTCGTGGTCACGAGCAACGAGTACGATGAGACCGGGCTCGGCAACAATCCAAACTTGGGCGCGGTGTATCAGGACGGACACTGCCTCGGCAAGGCGTTCGGCGAGCACGGCCCGATCGACAACCGCACGGCCACCAACCGCACGGGCACGCTCACGGCCACCGTGCGCAACCTCTGGGGGCGCGGCTTCTTTCTCCGGATCGCCATGCCGGAGGACGCGCCGCCGGACACGCCCATTCCGCTGCGGCTCACTCCGCCGCCGACCGGCGCCGACGCGCCGTACGTCGAACTGAGCGATGGGCGCGCGATCCGTTCGGTCGTGGATCCGACCGCGGTGTCGTTCGATCTGCAGGGCCGCCTCTGGATAACCGACAACGGTCCCGACCAGAACGTGAAAATCTTCGATGTTGTCGGCAGCGGGGCGCCGACGCTGGTCGGCACCTTCGGCGAAACCGGCGGCGTGTTTGCCGGTCCGGTACCGGGAGCATGGGGCAAGAAGCGCTTCTGGGGCCCGGTGGGAATCGGGCACGATGCGGCCGGAAACGTCTATGTTGGCGGTACCGGCATGAGCAGCCTGATGATGGGCGGCACCGACATCCGCGCGTACGCCGCCGACGGCACCTTCCTGTGGATGGTGAACTCCACCTTCACCAACGCCGGCGACGCCGACCCGGCGAGCGACGGCACTTCCGTGTACCTCAACGCGAAACGCTATGCGTTGGACTACACGAAAGGACCGGGCGCGAGCTGGAGCTTCGCCGCCGTCACGCTCGATCCGTTCCGCTTTCCCGACGACCTGGGGCTCCAGTCCGCGATGGAGTCGGTGTGGGTGCGGTGGATCGAGGGGCGGAAGTTTCTCTTCCTCGGCACGATGTACGGTGGGATCATCTATGTGGTGCGGTTCGAACCCGGCAGCGAGATCGGCATCCCGACCGCGTTCTTCAACCTCGGCGTAAGCGGCAACAACTCGGAGATCTTCGCGGGCCTGCACCCGAACTGGCCGGCGGACGAGTCGAACAAGAACCGTCGCTGGCGCTGGCTCGACACCAACGGCGATGGCCACCCCCAAACCGACGAGTTCGCGGAGTTCTACGTGGGGGCGATGGCCGGCTCCTGTGTCGATGTGGATGAGAACGGCGCGATCTGGTACGGCGGGGTGGGCGCGTACTCGGACTATTTCCGCGACGGCGGCATGACCCGCCTCGGGCCGGGCGGACTCGATGCGAATGGCGTGCCACGCTATCCGCTCGCAGCGCTCGAACGGCCGGCGGTGCCGTTCTCCGATCATGGTGCTGCGACCATGCGCCTGAGATATCTGCCCGCCACCGATACGCTGTTTGTCTCGGGGAGTTATGACTCGTGGTATGACCGCGTCATTTACCGCTACGACCACTTCAGCGATCCTGCACGGCGGACGCAGGCGTTTACCGTCGATCTCGGCTACGATGACCGCGGCCGCGAGGTCCATCTCGACCAGGGCACGGCGGAGATGACCATCCCGCACGGTTTCACCGCCGACGAGGACTACATCTATGTTGTGTACCTCGACAACGGTCGGAACGCCCGTGTGCGCGGCGAGGTCACGATCTACGACGCCCGCGACGGCCACCAAGTCGGCTGGATCGTGCCCGGCGAGGAGACCGGCGGCTACTCCGGTGCGATGGATCTGGTGAACCCGATCAACGTCACGACTCGCGCCAACGGCGAGAAGATCATCATGGTCGAGGAGAACGGCGCCGGGAAGGTCATGGTCTACCGCTGGACCCCACCGCATATGCCGTGATCCACCAAGGCGGGGGGCGCGAGCTCCGGCCTGCGGTGGCGATGCGGGGCGGTGGGGGCGCGGGAGTTGGCGTGACCCGGCGGGGTCCAGTCGGAGACTGGACCTACGTCGGACCGAGTTCCAGCTCGCGGGAACGCCCTCGCCCCGCTGAGATGGCCGGCGATGACTATCGCGCGGACGATCGCTTTCTTTCTGCTGTTCAACGCGGCGTTGCTGGGGCTCCGCGCCGACGAGGGCATGTGGCTGTTCTCGGCGCCGCCGTGCGAGCAGCTCAAGGCAAAGTACGATTTCGACGCCACCGACGCGTGGCTCGACCACCTCATGAAGGCGTCCGTCCGCTTCAACAGCGGCGGCTCCGGCTCCTTCGTCTCGGCCGACGGCCTCGTCATCACCAACCACCACGTCGGCTCCGACGACCTGCAGAAACTCTCCAGCGCGGAGCACAACTACCTGCGCGACGGCTTCCATGCGGCCACGCCCGAGGCCGAGATCAAGTGTGTCGATCTCGAGCTCAACGTGCTCCAATCGATCGAGGACGTGACGGTGCGCGTGAACGCGGCCGTGGGCGCCGACCTCGCGCCGGAGAAGGCCGCCGAGGCGCGGCGCGCAGCGATCGCGGCGATCGAGAAGGAGTCGCTGCAGAAGACCGGGCTGCGCAGCGATGTCGTCACGCTCTTCCAGGGCGGCGCCTACCACCTCTACCGCTACAAGCGCTACACCGATATCCGCCTCGTCTTCGCGCCGGAGGCGCAGATCGCGTTCTTCGGCGGCGATGCCGACAACTTCGAGTATCCGCGCTACAACCTCGATGTCTGTCTCTTCCGGGTGTACGAGAACGGGCAGCCGCTGAAGGTGGACCACTACCTGCGCTGGTCGGCGCGCGGCGCGGCCGAGGGGGAGCTGACCTTCGTGTCCGGTCATCCGGGGCGGACCGACCGCCAGCTCACGCTCGAGGAGCTGCGGTTCCTGCGCGATGTGCAGTATCCGTACACGCTCGCGCGGTTGAAGCGGCTCGAGGTGCTGCTGGGCAACTGGAGCGCGCGCGACCGTGAGAACGCCCGCCGCGCTCGCGACGATTACTTCTATATCCAGAACTCGCGCAAGGCCTTCGACGGCGAGCTGGCGGCGCTGCAGACGCCGGCGCTGTTCGAAGCGAAGCAGGAAGACCAATCTTCTCTTCGCGAGTGGAACCAATGTCACCTCGGGGTGGAGAACGCGCTGGGTCGGGTGGAGCGGACTGTCGAAGAGCAAAAGGAACTCATCCTCCGCCAGCGCCTCCTCGACGGACGCCGGCACGAGGTGCTCTTCGCCCCCGATGCGTTCTGGTGCGACTCGTTCGCCCTCGCGCGCACCTTGCTGCGCACGGCAGTCGAGCGCGCCAAGCCCGACGGCGAACGGCTCGAGGAGTACTCGGATGCGGCGCGCGAGTCGTTCGAGCTCGAGCTCTTCACCGAGAAGCCGATCCACACGGACCTCGAGACGCTGAAGCTCGCCGACTCGCTCGGTTTCCTGATGGAGCAACTCGGGGTGCAGGACCCGCTCGTGGTGCAGGTGCTCGCCGGCAAGAGTCCGCGCGAGCGCGCGCACGAGCTGATCAGCGGCACGAAGGTGCGCGATGTGGCGTTCCGTAAAGCGCTCTATGTCGGCGGCGCAGCGGCGGTCGACAGCGCGAAGGATCCGATGATCGAGCTCGCACGGCTGGTTGATCCGGCGGCGCGCGAGGTGAGGAAGCGTTGGGAGGCGATCGGGGAGGCGAAGCAGCAGGCGCACGCTTATCTTGAACGGAAGCGTTTCGCCCAAAGCGGCACGGCCATCGCGCCCGACGCCACCTTCACGCTGCGCCTGAGCTACGGCGTGGTGAAGGGCTACACCGAGGCCGGGAAGGCGATCCCGGCGTTCACCGACTACGCCGGACTCTACGCCCGCGCCGCGGCGCACGACGGGCGCGAGCCGTTCGACCTGCCCGCGCGCTGGGTGGCGAAGCGCGGCGCGCTCGACCTGTCGGTGCCGTTCAACTTCGCGAGCACTCACGACATCATCGGCGGCAACAGCGGCAGCCCGGTCGTGAACCGCGCGGGCGAGTTCGTCGGCATCATCTTCGACGGCAACCTGCAGGGGCTCATTCTCGACTTCGCGTACGAGGAGGTGGAGTCACGGGCGATCTCGGTCGACTCGCGCGGTATCCTCGAGGCGTTGCGCAATGTCTACGGCGTCGACGCCTTGGCGGACGAGTTGCAGCGCGGCCACCGGTAGGGTGTAGGGCCGGTCTGCGACCGGCCCCGGCGGGTGTGAGCAACCAATGACGGCGCGATGCATGGCGGGGCTCGTGAGCAGGCGTGGACCCAGGGCGTCCAGTCGGAGACTGGACCTACGGGCAAGTAGGACCGGTCTTCGACCGGTCGCGACAGGCGTGAGCCGCAGAGCACGGCGCGAGCTCCGCTTTGTGGCGGTGATGAGCGGCAGCGCCGGACCGGGAGCTGGTGTGAATCTATCGCGTCCAGTCGGGTGGGCGGACCGGCCGCCTGATCTGCGTCCATCTGTGTTCATCTGTGTTCATCTGTGGCGAGCGCCTCCGGAATGTGGAACCGCTGATAAACGCTGATCAACGCTGATGCAGTTCCTTGGTGGCGATGGGGTGCGACCATCGCTCCGTCGTGGCCGGACCCGCTGATCGCGGGGCGATTAGCGAAAACCGCCAAGGCTTCAATCCCCGGAGTGTTGGAACCACTGATGGGCCGCGCCAATGGCGCGGCCTTGGAAAAGTCCTTCGCCTCATCGGCTCTGGGGCGTTGTCGTCGGGCCCGCTGATCGCGGGCGTTGTGGTGGCGCTGCTTGATCGAGCGGCGTCTTGCTTCGTCGCTGGCCGACGAAGTCGCTCAGCCGTCTGGAATCACGGCGACCATCGGCCCTTGTAGCCGGCCGCGCCGAGGCCGGCTACAGGGTCTCTGTCGATCGGTGTCCATCCGTGGTCACCGCGGGCAAGTAGGACCGGTCTTCGCGCGGTCGCGACAGGCGTGAGCCGCAGAGCACGGCGTCGGATCGGCCCTCACTTCGTCTCCGGCGCCGGGTTCTCCGGGAAGACCGCGATCACCTCGACCTCAAGCACATGCTGCGGGCTGAAGAGCCGGGCGATCTGCACCCAGGTGGCGGCGGGGAAATCGGCGCCGTAGTACTTTTTCCGGACTTCGTTCGCCGCCTTCAGCGCCTCGATGTCGGTCGTGAAGGCATTCTCCTTCACGACGTGGCGGAAATCCAATCCGTAGTGGGCAAGGGTCTTCTGGATCGCGCCGAAGGCCTGGTCGACCGCCTGGGGCATCGCGCCATCGCCGACGGAACCTGAGATGTAGAGCGTGTTGCCGACGCGCACGGCCTGCGCGTAGCCGATCTCGTCTTCCCACGGGCCGAGTTGGTACTTCTCCTTGCGGAGTTCCTGGGCCTGCAGGCCGGCGAGGAGGAGGAGGGACACGAATGTGACGAGGAGTTTGTTCATGGTAGCGGGGAGGGGAATCCCGCCGTACGGCGTTATCGCACGGCGGGGCAGGGGGGCGCTGCGAGGTTGAAAACCGGACGCGGTTGCGCCGTTGTGGCAGGCATGAGCTGCGCGTGCTACAAAGTCCGTCCGATGACCGTCGCCGACATCCCGGCGGCGCTGGCATTGTGGCGGGTGACGGAGGGGATGGGCTTGGGCGACTCGGACCGGCCCGAGCGGTTGGCGGCGTTTCTCGACCGCAACCCGGGGCTGAGCTCGGTCGCCGAAGAGGGCAATGGCACGCTCATCGGCGCCGTGCTCTGCGGCGACGACGGCCGGCGCGGCTACCTGCACCATCTGGCGGTGACGCGCGAGCGCCGGCGGCTCGGCGTGGCGCGGGCGTTGCTGGCCCACTGCTTCGCGGGCCTGGCCGCGCACGAGATCGAGAAGTGCAACATCTTCCTCCTGACGAGCAACGTCGAGGGGGAGCGTTTCTGGCGGCGCGAGGGCTGGGTGGGCCGCGACAACCTGAAGGTGCTGCAGAAGAACGTTGCCGCAGGCGCCAAGGTCGACTGCGGCTGCACGTGCTGAGCGGGCGGGGGACTGCGCCCGTGCCCGGCCTCCGCGCGTGGCGCCGCTGCGCCGTTGCGCGAGAACCTCCGGTTGGCTCAGCAACTCCGGAAAATGGAACCACTGCCGTACCCTGCGAAGCTATTGGCGAAGGAGGGAGGAACACGGATGGACGTAGTGCAGCTTCGTCGTGGCGATGGCCGTGAGGCCATCTGTGGTAGCGGAATCCGCCAAGGCTCTGGTCCTCGGAGTGTTGGAACCACTGATGGGCCGCGCCAACGGTGCGTCTTTGGAAGTGTCCTCCGCCTGATCGGCTCCGGGGCGTCGTGATCGGGCGCCCGCTGATCGCGGGCGGCGTTGTGGCGCTCCGCGTGAGGGCAACGATCTTGCCTCGTGGCTGGGCAACGAAGTCGCTCAGCCCTCTGGCCGATCGACACTGTTTTGGAAACCGACAGAAGCCAACGAAGGGAACGAAGACTTGGAGGCACCGGATGGTTCGAACCACGGAGAACACCGCGCCCTGTGGCCGGCTGCGCCGAGGGCCGCCTCCGGATCTGCGTCGATTGGTGTGAATCTGCGGCGACAAACTTCGGAAGAGGGAGCCGCCGCCGTGCCTGCGGCGCGTGGTGGCACGCGCCCTTCAGCGGGTTGAGCCCGCCGGCTCGCCCCGCTTGGGGTTATCGGCTCGACTCTTCATTTTAGGTATCTATACATGGGTTCTTAGACAACGAAAAGATCGATTCATAGGTAACTAAAATGCGCTCCGCTGTTCACGACCTCCTGCCTCCCGCCGTCCGCCGTTCACTGGTCAAGCTGGGCGCCGACATTGCCCGCGCGCGGCGCAAGCGCCGGCTGACGCTCGCCATGATGGCGGAGCGGATGGGCGTCGGCCTGAACACCTACGGCCGGATCGAGCGAGGCGACGGCTCGGTGGCGTTGAGCGCCTACGCGATGGCGCTCTTCGTCCTCGGCTTCGGGCCGGTGCTCGCCGACATTGCCGACGTGCGTCGCGACGAGATCGGCCTGCAGCTCGACGATGCGCAGCTGCCCAAGCGGGTGCGTGTTAGAAAAACACCGACCACCCTGTGAAACGCACGCTCCAAGTCCTTCTGGGCGACGAGCCGCGGTTGGTGGGCGCGCTGCATCACGACCAAAGCGGTGCGCGCGAGCACGCCGCGTTCATCTATGCTCCCGAGTGGCTCGCGGCCCCGGATCGTTTCCCGATCGAGCCCGGGCTTCCGCTCGTGGGGGGGCCGCAGTTCCACCGCAAGGCGGCCGAAGGTTCGGTCTTTCATGCGATCATCGCCGACACGGAACCCGACGGCTGGGGCCGGCGGGTGATCCTGCGCGATCACGCGAAGTGCCGCCAGGCGGCGCGGCGTTCCGGCCAGGAGACCGGTACCGCGCAGCTCGACGCGGTCGACTTCCTCCTCGCCGTCGACGACTGCAGCCGTGTCGGCGCCCTGCGGTTTCGCGACGAGAACGGCGTCTTCCAGCGCGCGGCCGAGCCGGGCCGCCGCACCACGCCGCCGCTGGTCGAGCTCAAGCAGCTTGCCGCCGCCTCGCGCGCGGTCGAGACCGAGAGCGAGACCGCCGCGGACCTCGCCTACCTGCGCGGGCGTGGCACCTCGCTCGGCGGTCTCCGCCCGAAATGCACCGTGCTCGACGACGACGGCCTGCTCGCCATCGGAAAGTTCCCCAGCGTGCAGGACACCCGGGCGGTGACCAAGGGCGAGGTGCTCGCCATGCAGCTGGCCCGCCGGGCCGGTATCGATGCAGCGGAAACGCGGTTGGTCGACAGCGCCGGCGTGCCCGTCGCACTCGTCCGCCGCTTCGACCGCACCCTCGACGGCAAACGCCTCCTCTACGCCTCGGCCGCGACGCTGCTCGGGGTCGAGGCGGCCTCCGCGGAGGAACATTTCTACACGGAAATCGTCGACGCGCTCCGGGTGCACGGAGCAGCGGTGCAGAAGGATATCGACGAGCTTTGGCGGCGGATCGCGTTCTCGATCCTGATCACCAACGTCGACGACCATCTTCACAACCACGGCTTCCTGCATGTCGAGCGTGGCCTGTGGCGGCTGGCGCCGGCCTTCGACCTCAATCCGTTCCCCGAACGTGTCCGCGAGCTGAAGACCTGGGTTTCTGCGGACACGGGCCCCGAGGCCACCATCGAAGCATTGCTGTCGGTGACACCGTACTTCCGCATCCCCGCCACACGCGCCAAAACGATTCTGCGCGAGGTGGTCGATGCCGTTGCGACGTGGCGTGCTGCTGGTCGCAAGCTCGGGATGACCGAGCTGGAACTCGAGGCGTTCGCGGAGGCCTTCGAGCACCCTGAATTGCCTGCCGCGCGGAGAGTCGTCTGACCACACCACGATCCGGCCTCACGCGGAGCCGCGGAGCGTAGCGATCCGCCTTGTTCATGCCTTCCGGCTGCGCTCGCGGTTTGAGCGTCGCGCCGTGGCGCCGTGGCGCGAGAAGGAATCGATGGATCGGAAATACTCCCGCCCGTCCTTCTCCCTCCCCAAGCGGCGGGCGAAGGACTCACGCCGCCACGCTCGCCACGGTCGATCCCGGGGTGGTGCGAGGCCGGTTCTCCGCACGTGGCGCCGCTGCGCCGTTGCGCGAGAACTTCCGCTCGCAGTGGACCGGAAGCATTGGCCACCGATGCGCACCGATCTGCACCGATGACCCGGCAGATGCGGTCGGATCCGACAGAAGCCAACGAAGGGAACGAAGACTCGGAAGCAGCAGAGGGGTTGAACCATCGAGAAAACCGCGCCCTGTAGCCGGCCGCGCCGAGGCCGGCCTCCGAATCTGCGTCCATCTGGAGTAGGGCCGGTCTGCGACCGGCCCCGGCGGGCATGAGT
>JAGVUB010000146.1 GCA_019136515.1 Verrucomicrobiota bacterium | reverse complement strand
CCGAGGCGCTCAACCCCGACACGCTCGTGCTGCGCGCCATCCGCGCGGTGAAGAAGGCGGTGCCCGACCTGCTGGTCGTGGCCGATCTTGCGCTGGATCCGTATACGACGCACGGGCACGATGGTGTGCTGACCGCCGACGGCGCCGACGTGGACAACGACACGACGGTCGCCGCGCTGGCGGAGATGGCGGTGCTGCACGCCGAGGCCGGCACGGACCTCGTGGCGCCGTCCGACATGATGGACGGGCGGGTGGGTGCGATCCGGAAGGCACTTGATGTCGCGGATCACACCGGCACGGCGATCCTGGCCTACGCGGCGAAGTTCAACTCGGCCTATTATGGGCCATTCCGCGAGGCGGTGGGCAGCGCGCAGGCCGCCGGCACCAAGCTGCTGGGAAAACAGACCTACCAGCTCGATCCCGCCAATCGTCGCGAGGCGCTCAAGGACGCGCTGCTCGACGAAGCGGAGGGGGCCGACCTGCTCATGGTGAAACCGGCCGGGGCCTATCTCGACATCATCCGCGAGCTCCGCGAAGCCACGCGGTTGCCGGTGGCAGCCTACCAGGTCTCCGGGGAGTATTCGCAGATTCACGCCGCGGCGAAGCTTGGCTGGCTGGACCTGCGGCGCACGCGCGACGAGTCGCTGCTGGCGATCAAACGCGCCGGTGCCGAAATCATCCTCACGTACTTCGCCAAGGCGGTGGCGCAGGATCTGGCGGGATAGCCGCGCCGTGTACCCAGGTGGGTTGTGAGGCACCGGGCCGCGGCGCGGAGGTGGTGCCCGCAGTGCGTGGTTTCCGCTGCGCGCGGCAGGCGCCTAGGCTGCGTGTCCGGTTCCCGAAGGCCGACCTACTCGACGATCGGCTCGTCGAGTCGGCGGCGAACGGTCTCGAGCAGCGTGCGGACGGCGAAGGGCTTGCGGAGGAACTCGCCGGCGGACTTGAAGTTGATCAGGCGGTTGACCACGTCGGCCGGATAGCCGCTGATGAAGACGGAGCGCAGGGCGGGGCGGAGGGTGCGGGCCTGGTCGGCGAGCTGGCGCCCGTTGAGGCTGCCGGGCATGATCAGATCGGTGACAAGCAGATGCACGGGGCCGTCGTGGCGCTGGAGGGCGGCGAGGGCGTCGTCGCCGGTGGCGGCGGCGAGGACCTTGTAGCCTTGGCGCTCGAGGGCGGCTTGGACGAGGTTTCGGATCTGGTCGTCGTCCTCGGCGAGGAGGACGGTCTCGGTGCCGCGGGGAAGCGGGTGTTCCACGACCTCCTCGCCGGCCGCGAGGGCGGCGGGGGCCAGTACCGGCAGGTACAGATGGAAGGTCGTGCCTTGGCCGACGGTGCTCTCGACGGTGATCCAACCCTGGTGTTGCTGCAGGATGCCGTAGACGGTGGCCAGCCCGAGGCCGGTGCCCTGACCGGGCGCCTTGGTGGTGAAGAACGGCTCGAAGACGCGGCCGAGATTCTCGGGGGCGATGCCGGAGCCGGTATCCGAGACGAGAAGATGAGCGCGACGGCCGGGGGTGGCGCCGGCGTGGGTGCGGATGTAGTCGGCGCCGATCTCGACGGTCTCGACGGCGATGCGGAGGGCGCCGCCGGAGGGCATGGCGTCGCGCGCGTTGATGGCGAGGTTGAGCAGGGCCTGCTCGAGCATGCCGGGATCGGCGCGGAGGGTGACGGGTTCGGCCGGGACGGCGGTGGTGAGGCGGATGTCCTCGCCGAGGATACGACGGACGAGCTTGGCAAGGTTGGCGACCGTCTCGCCGAGATCGACGTCCTGCTCCTCCTTCTCCTGTTTGCGGCTGAAGGCGAGGAGCTGGCGGGTGAGACCGGTGGCGCGTTGGGTGGCGGCGGTGATTTGGCGGATACCCTCGGTGGCGTCGGCGTCGAGGGCGGGGTTGGTGGCAAGGGCGGAGGCCTCGAGCTGGATGATGGTGAGCAGGTTGTTGAAGTCGTGGGCGACGCCGCCGGCGAGCCGGCCGATGGCGTCCATCTTCTGCGACTGGCGCAACTGGTCCTCGAGGCGGAGCCGCTCGGTGATGTCTTCCTTGAGCGCGATGAAGTGGGTGAGGCGGCCGTCGGCATCCTTGACGGGGGAGATGCGGGTCTGCTCGAAGAAGTTCGTGCCGTCCTTACGACGGTTTTCGAGGATGCCGTGCCAATCGTGGCCGGCGCGGATGGTCTGCCAGAGTCCGGCGTAGAACTCGCTGGGGTGGCGGCCGGATTTGAGGATGCGCGGATTCTGGCCGATCACCTCGGCGGCGGAGTAGCCGGTGAGGGTGGTGAAGTGGGGATTGACGTATTCGATGCGGCCATCGGCGTCGGTGATGACGATGGAGATCGGGCTCTGCTCGACGGCGCGGGAGAGTTTGCGGATCTGCTCCTCGGCCTGGCGCCGCGCGGTGATGTCGCGGGAGATGCCGAAGGACCCGACGATCAGGCCGGACTCGCCGCGGAGCGGGCCGCGGACGGTGTGAAAGTGGCGGGACTGGTTGTCGCCGGGGCGGCGGAGCTCCTCTTCGTAGGCCTCGACGAGGCCGAACTGGAGCAGGCGCTGCTCGGCGACGGCGCGGGCGCGGGCGGTGGGTTCGTCGTAGAGTTCGACATCGGTCCGGCCGAGCACGGCTTCGACGGTGCGGGCGAGGAAGCGGGCCCCGGCGGCGTTGATGGTGGCGTAGCGGCCGGTGCGGTCCTTGATGAAGACGGCGTCGGAGGTGCCTTCGACGACGGCGCGCAGGCGGGTCTCGGAGGACTGGAGGCGGGTGTTGAGCTCCTCGATCTCGGCGAGCTTGGTCTCGAGCTTCTGGACGACACGGCGGTTGTAGGCCTCGAGGAACCCGGCGGAGTCGTCGACGAGCGGGGCGGCCGCGGGGGCCCCGGGGGCGTGGGCCGCCTGAAGAAGCTTTTCGACCAACTGGTCGGGTTCGAGCGGTTTGACGAGGAAGCCGGCGGCGCCGAGGGAGAGGGCGAACTGCTCGTCCTTGGCCTCGGTGTAGACGGCGGTGAAGAAGACGAAGGGTATGTCGCGGGTGGCCGGGCTGGCCTTCACCTCGCGGCAGAACTGGAACCCGTCCATGCCGGGCATGACGACATCGGAGACGATGAGGTCGCACTGCATGTTCTTGAGCAGGGCGAGGGCCTCGGCGCCATCGGCGGCGGAGTAGACGTCGTGGCCGGCGGCGCGCAGGATCGTGTCGAAGAGGTAGCGGTTGTCGGGGCGGTCGTCGACGTTGAGGATGATCATGGCGCGGGCGGGCCGAGGTGGCGGAGGATCTCGTCGGGAAAGGTGTCCGTGTTGATGGGTTTGGCGATGCAGCCGACAAATCCGGCCTGGGCGAGGCGGCTGCGGGGGACGCCGGTGTTGGCGGTGACGGCGACGATGGGCACGTCGGCCAGGCCGGGCAGGGCGTGGAGGCGCTCGGCGGTCTCGTATCCGTCCATCTGCGGCATGTGCAGGTCGAGCAGGACGATGTCCGGGCGCTCGGCGGCGGCGGCGGCGAGGGCGGCGGCGCCGCTGGCGACGGTCTGGTGGCGCAGCCCCAGCCGGCCCACGAAGAAGGCGAGCAGGTAGCTGTTGGTCTCGTTGTCGTCGACGATGAGAACCAGCGGGCTCATGGCGGGGCGAGCGGCAGGGTGAAGGTGAAGGTGGAACCGGCGCCGGGGGTGCTCTCGACGGCGATGGTGCCGCCGAGGAGCTCGAGGAGCTTCTTGGAGAGGTGCAGGCCGAGGCCGGTGCCCTCGTAGTGGCGGCGCGCGGTGGCATCGAGCTGCCGGAACGCCTCGAAGAGATGGGCCATCTGGTCCGGGCGGATACCGATGCCGGTGTCGCGGACGGTGACGACGATGCGGCCGGCCTCGAGGCGGGCCGCGAGCGCGACTTCGCCGTGCTCGGTGAACTTGACGGCGTTGGTGGCGAGGTTGAGCAGCACCTGGAGCGAGCGGCGCCGGTCGCCGACGAGGGGGAGCGCGGCGGGGGTGCATTCGTGGTGCAGGGCGACGGTTTTTTGGGCGACGACGGGCTGGAGGAAGGCGGCGACCTCGGCGACGACGCCGGCGAAGTCGAAGGGCTCGCGTTGCAGTTCGATGCGGCCGGACTCGATGCGGGAGAGGTCGAGGAGATCGTTGATGAGGGCGAGCAGGTGGCGGGAGGAGGACTGGACGAGGGTGAGCTGCTTGTGCTGCTCGGGGTTGAGGGGGCCGGCGAGGCCCTTGAGGAGGATGCCGGTGAAGCCGACGATGGAGTTGAGCGGGGTGCGCAACTCGTGGCTCATGGTGGAGAGGAACTCGGACTTGAGGCGGTCGAGTTCGCGCAGGCGGGTGTTGGCGGCGGTGCGCTCGGCGAGGAGTTGTTCAAGCTGGTCGCGTTGCTGGCGCAGTTCGTCCTCGGCGCGGCGGCGGGTGGTGATGTCCTGGATGACGCCGCCGATGCGCACGATGACGCCGTCCTCGCGGTACGCTTGGCCGGTGGTGCGCACCCACAGCGGAGTCGCGTGGGCGGAGACGAAGGGGAGTTCGAGGTCGAAGGCGGTGCCGGCCGAGCGCAGCGCCTGCATGGCAGCGACGACGGTGGGCCGGGCCTCGGGTTCGTAGAAATCGACGAGCGAGGCGGGGGTGGGGTGGTAGGCGGCGTCGACCTCGTGGATCTGGCGGACGGCGAGGGTCCAGTTGACGGTGTCGGTGCACAGGTTGTGCTCCCAGCCGCCGACGCGGGCGAGGCGGCCGGTTTGGTCGAGCAGCGCGTTGGCTGATTCGAGCGCGGCGGTGCGGGCGCGGACGAGATCCTCGAGGTTGGCTTGGGTGGTGCGGAGTTCCTGTTCGAGCTGGCGGCGGCGGGTGATGTCGTTCAGGAGGGCGAGGAAGACGGGCCGGCCCTCGTGCTGGAGGAGTTGGAGGTGGACTTCGACGGGGTAGGTGGAGCCGTCGGCGCGGCGGTGGAGGGTCTCGATGACGACGGAGGACTTTTCGCCGCGGCGCATGGGTTCGAGGAGTGCGGCGAAGGTGGCGGCGTTGTACGCAGGGGCGAGGTCGAGCGGGGTGAGGGTGTGGAGTTGCTCGAGGGTGTAGCCGAGGTTGGCGAGGGCGCCGGCGTTGCCGTAGCGGAAACGCAGGGTCGCGGCGTCGAAGATGTAGATCTCGCTGAGGCTGCCGCCGATGGTGTTGCCGAGCAGGGCTTGTTCCTCTTCGGCGCGGCGGCGCGCGGTGATGTCGGCCACGGTCTGGACGGCGCCGGAGAAGCGGCCGTCGGCATCGAGTATCGGGTCGACGGAGACTTCGAACCAACGGTCGCCGAGCTGGAGTTCGGTGGTCTCGCGCTGGAGGCTGAGGGCGGCGCGGGAGAGCGGGCAGCCGGGGGGCGGCTGGAGCGAGCCGAAGGCGATCTCCCAGCAGTAGCGGCCCTGCATGGCCGCGGCGGTGTGGGCAAAGAGCGTCTGGGCGGCGCGGTTGGAGTGGACGATACGCAGGTCGCGGTCGACGACCCAGACGGCGTCGCGGGCGGCGTCGAAGGTCTCCTGCCAATGGCGGACGGCGCGGGCGTATTGCTCCTCGGCGCGGAGGCGCTCGGTATTCTCGGCGCGGAGGCGGCGCGCGGTGCGGTGCTGCAGGTCGGCGAGGCCGACGATGAGCAGGCTGTTGAAGAGAAAGACGGTGAGGCCGAGCCAATCGTGCCGGGTGAAGGGACCGGGGTGGGCCCAAAACAGGGTGAGAAATGTGG
>JAGVUB010000074.1 GCA_019136515.1 Verrucomicrobiota bacterium | reverse complement strand
TCCCCGGACCCCGAGCCTGCCCTCGCCGCCTTCCTCGGCATCGCCGCGGAGAAGTAGACCACGTCGTCCTCTGTCCTCCGTCGTCGGTCCTCTGTCCTCCGCCGTCCGTCCTCCGTGCTGCCCCGCTCCACCCTTGCCCCCGCCCGCGCTTCGTGTCTCAACTTTCCCCGTTCGCCCCCACCCGTGCAACCCGCCCACCACGAGCCCGAATGGCTGACCCGCAAGGCGCGCATCGACGCCGCCCTCGCCGCCACCGGCTGGACGGTGCTCCCGTGGTCCGCCGATCTCGTGCCGGAGGCGCTCGCCGCGCACGCCGTCGAGGAGCTGCCCACCGACAGCGGCCCGGCCGACTACGCGCTCTTCGTCGCCGGCCGGCTGCTCGGCATCCTCGAGGCCAAGAAGATCGGCGTGGGTCCGCAGAACGTCCTCGAACAGGCCAAACGCTACGCCCGCGGCGCCACCGCACTCGGCCCGGGCGTCTGGGACGGCCTGCGCGTCCCCTTCCTCTACGCGAGCAACGGCCATACGATCTGGCACCTCGACGCCCGCGACTCCGCGCCGGCCTCGCGCCGCCTCGCGCAGTTTCACACGCCGGCCGCGCTGGCCGAGCGCTGGGCCGCCGCACCGGCCGATTGCGCGGCGTGGTTCGCCTCGCATCCGCCCGAGCTCAACACCCGCCTGCGCCAGTACCAAGTCCGCGCCATCAACGCCATCGAGGCGCAGCTCGCCTCGCACCGCCGCACGATGCTCATGGCGATGGCGACCGGCACCGGGAAAACGTTCCTCACCGTCTCGCAGGTCTACCGTCTCCTCGAGGCCAAGGCCGCCCGCCGCATCCTCTTCCTGGTCGACCGCAAGGCCCTCGCCGCGCAGGCGGTGCGCGAGTTCAACGCCTTCTCCACCCCGCACGGCCACAAGTTCCCCCAGGAATACGAGGTCTTCAGCCAGCGCTTCCGCCGCGAGGATTTCGGCGAGGACGAGCCCTTCGACCCGAAGGTCCTCCCGGCCGAGTACCTCATCGCGCCGAAGCCGTCCCACACCTTCGTCTACGTCTCCACCATCCAGCGCATGGCGCGCAACCTCTTCGGCGCCGAGCACGGCTTCGTCCAGCCCGCCGACGACGCCGAGCGCGAGGACGACGACTCCGACCGGCTCGACATCCCCGTCCACGCCTTCGACCTCATCGTCGCCGACGAATGCCACCGCGGCTACACCGCGCAGGAGGAGAGCCTTTGGCGCTCCACGCTCGACCACTTCGACGCCGTCAAGATCGGCCTCACCGCCACGCCGGCCGCGCACACCACCGCCTACTTCGGCGCCCCGGTTTTCCGCTACGGCATCGAGGAGGCGATCAACGACGGCCACCTCGTCGACTGGGACGCCGTGAAGATCACCTCCGGCGTGCGCCTCAACGGCGTCTTCCTGCGCGAGGGCGAACACGTCGTCCGCGTCGATCCGGCCACCGGCGCCGAGACCTTCGACGAGCTCGAGGACGAGCGCCAGTTCTCCTCCGCCGAGATCGAGCGCGCCATCACCGCACCCGACAGCAACCGCAAGATCGTCGAGGAGATCGCGCGCCACGCCGCCGCGCACGAGCGCGCCACCGGCCGTTTCCCGAAGATCCTCATCTTCGCCGTCAACGACCTCCCGCACACCTCCCACGCCGACCAGCTCGTCCGCCTCTGCCGCGACGTCTTCGGCCAGGGCGACGCCTTCGTGCAGAAGATCACCGGCAGCCCGAGCGTCGACCGCCCGCTTCAGCGTATCCGCGAGTTCCGCAACCGCCCCGCGCCGAAGGTCGTCGTCACCGTCGACATGCTCTCCACCGGCGTCGACATCCCGGCGCTGGAGTTCATCGTCTTCCTGCGCCCGGTGAAGTCGCGCATCCTCTGGGAGCAGATGCTCGGCCGCGGCACGCGCCGCTGCCCCGAGATCGCCAAGTCGCACTTCGTCGTCTTCGACTGCTTCGACGGCACGCTCATCCGCTACTTCCGCGGTGCCACCGCGATGGCCACCGCCGAGCCCGCAAAGGCCGGCGTCACTCTGCCCGAACTCGTCGACCGGATTTGGCAGAACACCGACCGCGACTACAGCGTGCGCTGCCTCGTGAAACGGCTCCACCGGATCGAGAAGGACATGTCCGGCCGCGCGCGCACCGAATTCGCCAAGTGGATTCCCGAGGGCGACATGGGCCGCTACGCCGCCGGGCTCACCGAGGCCCTGCGTCGCGACTTCTCCGGCACGATGCGGCTGTTGCGCACGCCCGACTTCCTCGACCTTCTGCAGAACTACGAGCGCGCCAAGAGCACCTTCCTCGTCGCCCACGCCGTCGAGGACACCGTCAGCTCCGCGCCGGTCGAGCGCTACGGCCCCTTCGAGAAGGCCGAGGACTACCTCGCCGCCTTCGACCGTTTCGTGGCGGAGAACCGCGCGAAGATCGAGGCGCTCGGCGTGCTCTTCCAACGCCCCGCCGACTGGCGCCCCGAGGTGCTCGACAGCCTGCGCACCGCACTCATGCAGCATCAGTTTCCCGAGCACACGCTCCAGCGCGCCCACGCCCGCGCCTCGCACAAGCAGCTTGCCGACATCATCTCCATCGTGAAGCACGCCGCCGCCCGCGAGGCGCCGCTGCTCTCCGCCGAGGAACGCGTGCAGCGCGCGCTCGACGCCATCGTCGCCGATCCCGTCTTCACCGCCGAGCAGCGCCAGTGGCTCGGCCTGATCCGCGAGCACCTCGTCGGCTCGCTCTCGCTCGGCGAGGACGACTTCGACCTCCAGCCGCTCTTCGCCCGCCGCGGCGGCCTCGCCCGCGCCCGCAAGCTCTTCCGCGACCAACTCCCCGCCCTCGTCCAGCGCATCAACGCCGCCGTCGCCGCCTAAGGCGCTCACAAACGACCGCCGTCTGGCGTTCCTTTTTCCTCCGTATCCGCGATATCCGCGGTCGGATTCTTCTCCGAATGCTTTTCTGCTTCGTCGGGATTTCCCCAACCACAGAATAACCGCGGATTACGCGGATCGCGCGGATGTCGAACCCCGGAGGAAAGCGTACTTACGTTGCCACCAGATCCGAGCGATCGGCAGTTCCCCAAAAACTCCTGTCATGAAGCACGAACAAATCACCCAGGACATCATCGGCGCGGCGATGGCCGTGCTCAACGAGCTCAAGCCAGGGCTCGACGAAAAGCTCTACGAGAACGCCCTCGTTATCGAACTGCGCGCGCGCGGCCATACCGTCGATCAGCAACGCCAGTTCCCCGTTCGTTACCGCGGAGAACTCGTCGGCACCCTCATCCCCGACCTCATCGTCGACGGACTTGTGATCGCCGATCCCAAGGTTGCTTCCACATTCAGCGACACCCATGTGGCCCAGATGCTCGGCTACCTGAACATCACCAGCCTCGACGTCGCACTGCTGCTCAACTTCAGAGAGGCCAAGCTCACCTGGAAGCGAGTTGTCCGCACCGGCATGAGTGAGGACTCCCGGAGCCCGGTCCCAATCTGAACCGCGGATAACGGATCAGATGCCTCCACCTCCGGTATCCGCGCCATCCGCGAAATCCGCGGTCAAAGTTCCGAAGCTGCCGCGAGCGAACCCGCCGACGCCGGAGCGACGGACTCGGAAGAGAAACCGCGGATGACGCGGATGCAGAAGGACAACCACCCCGCCGCATCCTTCGACCGTTTCGAAATCCCTCATCGGTCTCCGCGCCTCCGCGCGAGTTCTCGCCCCCCGCCCACTGCGGCCTTGCCGCCGGGTAGCACTTTGCTACCTTCCCCGTTCATGGGCATGCCGGTCAAACTCTCCGACCAACTCGTCCTCGATGCGCGCACCGCCGCCGAGGTCACGGATCGCTCCATCACCGGTCAGATCGAATTCTGGGCCTCGCTGGGCAAGGCGCTCGAACAGGCCGCCGGTTTTCCCGAGATCGCCGCGCTCAAACGCGCCGGCAAATGCCCGCCGCTCTCCACGTTGATCGCCCAGGTCGGCCGGCCCGAGGGCGCCGAGCGTCTCCGCGCCGTTCTCGCCGCGCGCCCCTTCCCGCAGTTCGAGCCCACCGCCACACCCTCCGTCTTCGCCCGGATCGATGCCGACGGCACCCGCACGCTCGGCCGCTTCGTGCAACGCGAGTTCGTCCCCACACCCGCCGCGGCACCGGCCATCCCGCAGCTCCGCAACCGGAAACGCAGCAGCTCCATCAAGCAAACCGTCGAAACGACCATCCGGGAGCTTCGCCGTTCGAGCGCCAAAGCCGGCCCAGCCCGCACCTCCGCCCATGCCGCTGCTTCTCGATGAGCGCCCGCTGATCGTCGCGCTCTGCGGCCCCAACGGCGCCGGCAAGTCCACCTTCCACGCCGCCCACCTCGCCCCGGCCGGCCTGCCCTTCCTCAACGCCGACACCCTCGCGCGCCAGCTCGGCCTCGACGCCTACAAGGCCCGCGACCTCGTCGCCCTCTACCGCGACCGCCTCGTGCAGGCGCGCGCCAGCTTCGTCTTCGAGACCGTCCTCTCCGATCCCGCCGGCGAGAAGGTCGAGTGGCTCCGCCGCGCCGCCGACGCCGGCTACCACGTCGTCCTGATCTTCATCCGCCTCGCCAGCGCCGCGCACTCCGACGAGCGCGTCGCCCTCCGCGTCCACCAGGGCGGCCACGACGTCCCGCCCGCGAAACTCCGCGAACGTTTCCCCCGCACCCTGCGCAACCTCGCCCGCGCCATCCGCCGCCTGCCCCACGTGCGCATCTACGACAACTCCGACCTCCTCGCGCCCTACCGCGAGGTCGCCACCTTCGACCACGGCGTGCCCGACCGCGCCAAGCTCCCCGCCTGGCTCGCCAAACTCCTCGCCACCCCGCCGGACTGACCCTGCCGCTCCCCGTTTCTGCCGTCCGCTCCGCCTCCGCGTCCTCCGCGCCTCCGCGTGAGACAACCGTCCCGTTTCCGTCTCGCCCCCCGCGCCGCCCTCCGACCTCCTCGCTACCCGCTCCTCGCTACTCGCTACTTTCCCCCACCCATGTCCGACATCGTCCAAAAACTCTGGGGCTTCTGCCACACCCTCCGCCACGACGGCGTCGACTACGGCGACTACATCGAGCAGCTCACCTTCCTGCTCTTCCTCAAGATGGCCGACGAGCGCGGCGCCAAAGTCCCCGCCGCCTGCGATTGGACCAGCCTGAAGGACCGCTCCGGCACCGCCCTCACCGACCACTACGCCGACATCCTCCGCCAGCTCCGCGAGTCCCCCGGCATCCTCGGCGACATCTTCGCGCAGGCCACCGCGCGCTTCAACAACCCCGTCAACCTCAAGCGCCTCCTCACCCTCATCGACGAGGAGGAGTGGTCCGCCATGGATGTCGACGTCAAGGGCGCCGCTTTCGAGGGCCTCCTCGAAAAAGCCGCCAGCGAGGGCAAGAAGGGCGCCGGCCAGTACTTCACCCCGCGCCCGCTCATCCAGTCCATCGTGCGCGTCATGCGGCCCGACCCGCGCGGCCAGCCCGGCTTCACCCTCTGCGACCCCGCCTGCGGCACCGGCGGCTTCCTCGTCTGCGCCTACGAGTGGCTCGTCGCCGAGTCCGGCGGCAAGTTCGACCGCGCCGACGCCTCCCGCATCAAGTCCCGGACCTACCACGGCCAGGAGACCTACCACGGCCAGGACCTCGTCGCCCGCCCGCGCCGTCTCGCGCTCATGAACCTCTTCCTCCACGGCGTGGAGCCCGCCATCCACCTCGGCGATACCATCTACGAGCCCGACCGCGGCGAGCGTTTCGACGTCGTCCTCACCAACCCGCCCTTCGGCACCAAGGGCGCCAACCAGGCCCCCGACCGCGACGACTTCACCATCGAGACGAGCAACAAGCAGCTCAACTTCGTCCAGCACGTCCTCTCCACCCTCAAGCCCGGCGGCCGCGCCGCGATGGTCCTGCCCGACAACTGCCTCTTCGAAGGCAAGGCCGGCGAAGTCTTCGAACTCCTGATGCAGGACTGCGCCCTGCACACCATCCTTCGCCTCCCGCGCGGCACCTTCACCCCGTACAGCCAGGGCGTGAAGGCCAACGTCATCTTCTTCCAGAAAGGCCGCCCCACCGACCACGTGTGGATCTTCGACGCCCGCTCCAACGTGCCCGGCATCACCAAGAAGGACCGCCCGCTCACCCCCGCCCACTTCGCCGAGTTCGAGCAGTGCTACGGCCGCGACCCCAACGGCCTCTCCCGCCGCACCCCCGCCGAGCGCTTCCGCCGCTTCTCGCTCAGCGAGATCAAGGAACGCGGCTACAAGCTCGACGTCACTTGGCTGAAGGACGAGTCCCTGGAGGATGGCGACGATCTCCCCGAGCCGCAGGAACTCGCCACCGCCGCCGCCGCCGAGTTGGCCGCCGTCGTGGCCGACCTCCAGTCCCTCGTCGCCCTGCTCGACACCGAAGAGGCCGCCGGGAAATGAAGTCCGCGAAAACCGCACCCAAGCGCCTCGCGCGGAGCCGCACAGCGAAACCAGACGCGGACGGAGGAGCGGCGAATCTCACGCGGAGTCGCGGAGAACGCGGAGCGATCCAAATTTCCGCCTCCGCGCCCTCCGCGCCTCCGCGTGCGCCCACATCCGAACCCGATGACCAGCTTGAGCTGTGGAGCACACCACCGTCTTGGGTCTGGCGTTGTCTTGGTGCGGTCGCCGATTGGGCATCGGGTGGTACGCCTAAGTCGACCGAGCCAAGTTATTACGGCGGAGACATACCGTGGCTCGTTATTGGCGACCTGAATGATGGGTTCGTGATGCGGGCCGAGCGTTCCATCACAGCCCGCGGACTCGAAAACAGCAGCGCGAAGATTGTTAAGCCAGGGGCGGTGATGATCGCGATGTATGGAAGCATCGGGAAGCTCGGGATCGCAGGCATCCGTTGTACTACGAATCAGGCGATAGCGTTCACCCAACAGCTATCGAGCGTGGTGGAGCAGCGGTATCTGTTTTTCTACCTACTATCTTCTCGCTCTCGCCTTCTCGAACTAGGGAAAGGGGGAACCCAACAGAACATCAGCCAGACAATCCTGAAAGCTTACCCCATTCCCCTGCCGCCGCTGGCGGAGCAACGGCGGATCGTGGCGAAGCTGGAGGAGTTGCTGGGCAAGGTGGAGGCCAGCCGGCAACGCCTCGCGCAAGTCCCCGCGCTCCTGAAACGTTTCCGCCAAGCCGTCCTCGCCGCCGCCTGTTCCGGCCGCCTCACCGCCGACTGGCGCGCCC
>JAGVUB010000050.1 GCA_019136515.1 Verrucomicrobiota bacterium | reverse complement strand
TCGGCGAGGAAGGCGTGCGCCAGCATGCCCGGATGGGCGACGCCGGTGGTCTCGATCACGAGCCGGTCGAACTCGCCGGTCGCCGCGGCGATGGAGCGCATCTGTTCGATGAACTCCGTGCGCGCCTCGCAGCAGGTGCGGCCCAGCACGGTGTCGAGCCGTGCGGCCCGGCTATCGGCGAGCAGCGTGTCGTCGACCGGCACGCCGCCGAGCTCGTTCTCAAGCACCGCGATGCGGGCCCCGTCGGGCGCACCGTGGAGCAGGCGGTTGAGCAGCGTGGTCTTCCCCGCTCCGAGAAACCCGGAGAGGATCGTGACCGGCAAAGGCGTGGGCGACGGGTGGGACATTGACGCCGAGCGATAAACGGGCATATGCCCATAACGTCAACCCGAGATCCTCATCTGTCGCCACCGCCATGCCTTCGCCTTCCCGCTCTCCCGGCTCGCTGCACCTGCGGGTGTTTCCGGCGGCGGTGTTGCGGCGGAAGTCAGAGGTATTCGACGACTTCGGCACCCCGGCGGAATCTCTCGCCACCGCGATGCTGTCCCTGATGCGCCGCAAACGTGGGATCGGACTGGCCGCCCCTCAGGTCGGCCTGTCAATCCGCCTGCTCGTCGCGGATATCGGCGAGGGGCCGGTGATCCTGGCCAACCCGGAGCTGGTGCCTTTGCCCGGAGGCGAGATCGCCGCGGAGGGGTGCCTGAGTCTGCCCGGGGTTTCCATCGAGGTGGAGCGGGCGCGTGCGGTCGAGGTCACCGCGGTGGACCTCGCGGGCAAGCCGATCCGTTTCCTCGCCCGTGGCCTGCTCGCCCGGGTGCTCCAGCACGAGACCGATCACCTCGACGGCATCCTGATCATCGACCGCACCCGCTCCACGGGCGTGGCCCCCGTACGCCGCGCCTCGCCGCCTTCCCTATGAACCATGTCCCCACCCAGTCGCCGGAGTGTTCCGGTCCGCAATCGCAGCCCCACGCCGGCGCCCAACCGGCCGAGGACCTCGTGTTGAGCGAGCGGATGCAGCGGATCGGCCGCCGCCTCTTCGTACTCTCGGGCAAAGGCGGGGTCGGCAAAAGCACCGTGGCCGTCAACCTCGCGGTCGCGCTGGCCCGGCGGGGCCGGCGTGTCGGGTTGCTCGACGTGGATGTGCACGGGCCGAGCATCCCCACGCTTCTGGGCCTGACCGGGCGGCGCATGCTCGGCCGGGGCGAGACGCTGTTGCCCCTGGAGGCGATGGCGGGGCTCAAGGTGGTCTCGCTCGGGCTGCTGACCGACAGCCCGTCCGACGCCGTCGTCTGGCGCGGTCCGCGCAAGAACAGCGCGATCCGCCAGCTGTTGCGTGATGTCGACTGGGGCGACCTGGACGAACTCGTGGTGGATTGTCCGCCCGGCACCGGCGACGAGCCGCTGGGCGTGGTGCAACTGTCCGGCAGGCCCGGGCTCGCCGTGGTGGTGACAACACCACAGGAGGTCGCGGTGGCCGACGTGCGCCGCTGCCTCACCTTCTGCCGGCTGCTCGACCTGCCGATCGCCGGCATCGTCGAGAACATGAGCGGCATGGTGTGCCCCCATTGCGGCCAAACCTTCGCCCTCTTCGGCGAAGGCGGTGGCGAGCGGCTCGCGCGCGAGGCCGGCGTGCCGCTGCTCGGTCGGATCCCCCTCGATCCGGCGATCGGGAAGGGCGGGGATGCCGGCCTGCCGTCCGCCAGCCAGGAGGGCGATTCCCCCACCCACACCGCCTTCAAGGTGGTGCTGGATGCGCTCCTTTCCGTCCCGGCTTCGGCATGAGCATCGCACAGGCCGTCGCACAACAGATCCGGGAGTCGTCCTGGATCCGGCGCATGTTCGAGGAGGGGATCCGCCTTCGCGCGGAGCGCGGCGCCGAGAATGTCTTCGACTACAGCCTCGGCAACCCCGACCCGGAGCCGCCGGTCGCCGTCATGGCGGCGGCGAAGGCGCTCGTGCTGGAGAACAGGCCACGCAGCCACGCCTACATGCCCAACGCGGGATTCCCGGAGGTGCGGGCCGTTCTCGCGGCCCGGCTCGCCCAGGCCACCGGTCTGCCGTATTCGGCGGATCATGTGCTCATGACCGTGGGGGCGGCGGGCGCGCTGAACACCCTCCTCAAGGCCGTGCTCGACCCCGGCGACGAGGTCATCGTGCTAGCTCCCTTCTTCCCCGAATACCGGTTCTACATCGAGAACCACGGCGGGCGCATGGTGCTGGTGGAGACGAGGGAGGACTTCACGCTGGATCTGGATCGCATCGCGGCGGCGCTGGGCCCGCGCACCAAGGCCGTGCTGCTGAACTCCCCCAACAACCCCACCGGCGCGATCTATGCCGAGGGCCCGTTGCGCGCGCTGGCGGCGCTGCTGGCGCGGCAGGCCCCCGCGGCGCTGGTCATCAGCGACGAACCGTACAAGGCCATCCTCTACGACGGGAACGCGCAGCCCGAGCTCGCGCCGCTCATGCCGCGCACCGTGATCGCCAGCTCCTGGTCGAAACAGTGGGCGGTGCCCGGCGAGCGTATCGGGTATCTGGCAATCTCGCCCACGATCGCGGAGGCCGGCGCCCTGGCGGCCGCCTGCACCTTCGCCCACCGGACCCTCGGCTTCGTGAACGCCCCGGCGCTCTGGCAACTGGTCGTCGCGCAGGTCCCCGACGCCTGCGTGGACGTGGCGCTCTACCAACAGAAGCTGGATCTGCTCTGCTCCGCCCTGCGGCGCATCGGCTATGAGTTCACGCGGCCCAAGGGCGCCTTCTACGTCTTTCCGCGGACTCCGCTGGCCGACGATGTGGTGTTCATCCAACTGCTCCGGGCCGAGGGAATCCTGGCGGTCCCCGGCAGCGGGTTCGGGCGAGCCGGGCACATGCGCCTCTCGCTGACGCTGCCCTTCGGCGCGATCGAACGCTCGCTGACAGGCTTCGCGAATGCGTACCGGATCGCGAAGCAGCGCGCCTGAAGCCGCCACGAGCCCGCCCAGCCGTTTCACCCACCACACCTCGCCACCATGAGCACCCGCCCCGCCTCGCCCCAGTATGTCTTCGGTCCGGTTCCCTCGCGCCGGCTCGGGCGTTCGCTCGGGGTCGACACCGTGCCGGCGAAGACCTGCAACTGGAACTGCGTGTATTGCCAGCTCGGGCGCACCCATCCGCTCACCAACACGCGCAAGACCCACGTGCCGGCCGAGGTCATTCTCGCCGAGGTGGAGGCGCGCCTGGCGCAACTGCCCCCGGCCTCGCTCGATTGGATCACCCTCGTCAGCTCGGGCGAGGGGACCCTGTACCGGGACTTCGGAGCCGTGCTGCACGGGATCAAGCGGCTGACCGCCATCCCGGTCGCCGTCATCACCAACGGCTCGCTGCTCCACCTCCCCGAACTCCGCGAGGAGCTGCGTGCGGCCGACGCCGTGCTGCCCACGCTCGACGCCGGCAACGAGGCGTTGTTCCGCCGGCTGAACCGGCCGCATCGTCAGCTCACCTTCGCCCAGCATGTCGCCGGTATCGAGGCCTTCGCGCGGCTGAAACGGCGCGGCAAGCTCTGGATCGAGGTCATGCTCGTGGCCGGGCTCAACGACACCGAGCCGGCGCTGCGCGAACTGGCCGCGCTCCTCGTCCACATCCGCCCCGATGCGATCCACCTCACGCTGCCGTCCCGCTGCCCGGTCGAGCCGTGGGTGCGCGCACCGGATGCGGCAGGCCTGGCCCGCGCCCAGGCCATTCTCGGCGAGAAGGCGTCCATCGCACCGCCTCCAGTCGCCAAACACGCGACCGGCACCAAGGCCGGGGAGCCGCTCATCGCCTCGGTCGCCCTGCGCCATCCGCTGCGGATGGCGGACGTCGAGCGACTGCTCCCCAGTTGGTCGCACGCGCGGATCGAGGCCCACGTGGCCCAGTTGCTCGTCCACGGAACCATCCGCGTCATTGAGCGCGGCGGCGAACGCTTCTTCGTGCGCTCCGAACTGCGCTACCCCGGACCAAGGCCGGACTCCGACTGACGGCGCGGCCCGCTCCAGTTCGTTCCCGCTGTTTCGCAACGCGGCCCCCGTCCGCTTCAACCGTTTTTCCCCACCATGCCCACCCTCAACGAACTCACGGAGCGCGAAATCCTCGCGCTCGCCATCACCAGCGAGGAGGAGGACTCCCGCATCTACGACACGTTCGCGGACCAGTGCCGCGAGAACTTCCCCGCGTCCACGCAACTCTTCGCGGCGATGGCGGCCGAGGAACGCGGCCATCGCGACAGCCTCTACGCGCTCTACCGGGAGCGGCTCGGCGAGACGCTGCCGGCGATCCGGCGCGAGGACGTGCGCGGTTTCCTGAAGCGCAAACCGGTCTGGCTCACCAAGCACCTGCCGCTGGAGCGCATGCGGCAGGAGGTGGCGATCATGGAGTTGGAGACGACGCGCTTCTACGAACGCGCCGCCGCGCAGGCCACCGACCTCGGCGTCCGGCAGCTCTTCACCCATCTGGCCGAGGCCGAGCGGGGGCATGAGAAGATGGCGGCCCGGATCGAAGAGAAGCAGCTCGGGGCGAAGGAACGCGATGAGGAGAAGATGGCGCAGCATCGGCTCTTCGTCCTTCAGTATGTGCAGCCTGGACTCACGGGGCTGATCGACGGCTCGGTCTCCACGCTCGCCCCGCTCTTTGCCGCCGCCTTCGCCACGCATAGCAACAAGGACACCTTCCTTGTCGGCCTCGCCGCCTCGCTCGGCGCCGGCATCAGCATGGGCATCTCCGAGGCCATGTCCGACGACGGCATCATATCCGGCCGCGGTTCGCCGTGGCTGCGCGGCGTCGTCTGCGGGTTGATGACGGCCGTCGGCGGGCTCGGCCACACGATCCCGTACCTTGTGCCCGACAGTTGGGCCAACGCCTTCTGGGTCGCCACCGCGCTGGCGGGCGTGGTCGTCGCAGTCGAGCTGGTGGCGATCGCCTGGGTCCGCACCCGCTACATGGAGACACCGTTCTTCCGCTCGGTGATGCAGGTCATCGTCGGCGGCGCCCTGGTCCTTGCCGCCGGCGCCATCATCGGCTCATCCTGAGTCTCCGCGCTCTTCCCATGACCACTATCACCATCCTGGCCGAGAACACCGCCCGTGGCCTGGGCGTATTGGGCGAGCATGGGCTCGCGTGGTGGGTCGACACCGGCACGCACCGCGTGCTCTTCGACACCGGCCAGGGCCTCGTGCTCGAATCCAACGCCCGCCGGCTCGGCGCCGATCTGGCCACGACCGACGCCATCGCACTCAGCCACGGGCACAGCGACCATGTGGGCGGGCTGGAGGCCGCGCTCGCCGCGGCGCCGCAGGCCGCGCTCTTTTTTCACCCCGACGCCGTCGTGCGGCGGTTCACCGGGTCGGACCGCAAGCCGGTGGGCCGCCGGCTCAGCACCGATTTCATGGAGACGGAGGCGTTCCGGGCCGGAGGGCGGCGCGTGGTCGTGTCGCGCGAGCCGCAGGAGATCGCGCCCGGCGTGTGGACGACCGGCGAGATCCCGCGCACGAACGACTTCGAGGACGTGGGCGGGCCGTTTTTCCTCGACGAACAGCTCACGCGCCCCGACCCGATCCTCGATGACCAGACGGTGTTCTTCACCAGTCGCGAGGGCACGGTGGTCGTGCTCGGCTGCGCGCATGCCGGTGTGATCAATACGCTCGAGCACATCCGCACGCTCACGCACGGCGCGCCGCTGCACACCGTCGTGGGCGGCATGCACCTGCTCAATGCCGACGAACGCCGCCTCACCGAGACCTTCGCCGCCCTGCGCCGCCTCGGCGTGCAGCGCTTCGGGCCGAACCACTGCACCGGCTTCTACGCGACCACGCTGTTCTGGCGCGAGTTTCCGGGACATTGCTTCCCGTGCTCCGCCGGCTCCCGGCTGGAGTTTCCGTCCTGAGCGACTCGCCTCAGGCCGGCACGGCCAGCCCGAGGGCGCGGGTCATCACGCCGAAGAGGGCGTTGTTCTGGATGAGGCCACCGATCTCCTCGCTGCCGGGTCCGAAGGCGGCGAGCTCGGTGTAGTCGGTGGTGTGCTGCGTGCCGGTCCAGCCGACGGAGGTGTAGTTGGCGAGGATCTGGCCGTAGGCGACCAGCGGGGCGTTGCGCACGCGATAGCCCTCGCGGTGCTCCTTGCGCAGGGCGTGCCGGAGCATCTCGACCTCGTCGTCCTCGAAATCCAACGCCGTGGCGGCGTGCACACGCTCGCGGATCTGCGCCGCGGTGCTGTCGGGCCCGAGACCGGCGAGCGCCCACACGTTGGTCTGGCGGAAACGCGCGACGCGGTCGAAGCAGTCTTGGGTGTCGCCGTAGCTGCCGCCGCGGCTGGTGAAGCTGCCGCCGGCGCCGTTGAGCCCGGGGTTGGAGTTGCCGTGATCGCTGGTGACGATGACGAGCGTGTCGTCGCGCCCGGCGGCGAACTCGAGCGCGGCGCCCACGGCGTCGTCGAAGGCGAGCTGATCGAAGAGCAGGCCGCCGATGTCGTTGGAGTGGGCGGCGTGGTCGATGCGGGCGCCTTCGATCTGGAGCACGAAGCCGCGCGGGTTGGCCGCGAGGCGCGCCAGCGCGACCCGCGCCATCGCGGCCAGCGTCGGCACCTTGGCCACGAGCGCCGGGTCGGCGCGGTGGTCGAGGCTGAAGGGCAGGTGCTCGGGATCGAAGGTGCCGAGCAGGCGGCCGGCGGGCGCAGCGCGCAGGCCGGCGGCGTCGCGCACGACGGCATAGCCGGCGCGGGCGTAGTCGGCGAAAAGATCGCGCCCATCCGTGCGTTTCGCCGGATCGAAGAACTTGGCGCCGCCGCCCAGCAGCACATCGACGCCAACCTCGAGGTATTGTTCGGCGATGAGGCCCTCGTCGGCGCGCGCCTCGACCTGCGCGGCGAAACCGGCCGGGGTGGCGTGGGTGATCGTGGCGGTGGTGACCAGTCCGGTGCCCTTGCCGGCGGCGCGGGCCAGGCGCAGGATCGGCGGGCGCGGGCGGCCGTCGGGGGCGTAGTTGATCGCGCCGTTCTTGACCTTGTGGCCGCAGCCCCAGGCCGAGGAGGCCGCGGCGGAGTCCGTGACCGGCGAGTTGGCCGAGCAGGTGTCCATGAGTGCGCGACGCAGGTCGGGCCGGTCGTAGAGACCCAACCAGTGGGTGCCGCGGCCCTCCTGCCGGCGGAGGTGGCGCTCGGTCATGGTGAGCGTGCCCAGGCTCATGCCGTCGCTGACCAGAAAGATGACGTTGCGCGCGCGGCCTTGTTCGATGCGGGCGGCCTCGGTTGCGGCCGGTGCCGGCAGGCCCGAGGTGAAGAGCGCGGCGCCGCCGGCCAGTCCGGTGCGCAGGAAGTCGCGGCGGGAGAAGGAGGGCATGGCGGTGGTTGTGCCGCGTTCCGGGGCGGAAGGCCATGCGGGAAATCCGTCGAGGGGAGTTTCCCGTGGCGGCGGCCTCGGCCGGGCGAGCACCCGGGGCGGTGCACCGCGGCGGCGGGGCGGGCGAAGTGATCGGCGCGGTTGACCCTGCGCGCCGACACCCATATCCAGTGGAGAGGCACAAACACCATGCGTGATCCGCGAATCAATCCCTTCACGAAAGAGCTGCTCGCCAAGGAGACCATGGACGAGTGGCAACGGCTCATCGACACCGCCGCCGATATCTTCGGGGTGCCGGCCGGGCTGATCACGCGCGTCGATCGCGAACAGATCGAGATTCTCCTCTCCAGCAAGACCGAGGGGAACCCGTATGCCGCCGGCTATGTTACCAAGTATCCCGAGTCGGGGTGGTACTGCGAGCGCACCCTGCGCAGCCGGGGGCTTAACCACATCCCGGATGCGCAAGCGGATCCCGACTGGAAGGAGAACGCCGCGGTCACCGGGCTGCACATGGTCTCCTACGTCGGCCTGCCCATCCGGCGGCCCGACGGCGGCGAGTTCGGCACGGTGTGTTTCCTCGACAACAAGGCCAACCGCCACAACGAACTGCACATCAAGATGCTCGGGATGATCCAGCGGATGATCGAGTTGTCGCTCCGGGTCATCTTCGACAAGCAGCAGCTCCTCCGGCACGAGCACCTGCTCGAGGATCTCAGCCGGATCTATCCGATCTGCAGCTACTGCAAGCGGGTCCGCGACGAGAAGGGCGACTGGGTCGGGGTCGAGGACTACATCCGCGACGTCACGGGCACGCACGCCTCGCACGGGATCTGCCCGGAGTGTTTCGCGAAGCAGGAGCACCAGTGGCCCGGGGCGGGCGACCCGGCATCGTCCTGAAACATTCGTGATTTTGCCTGCGCCGGCCCGCTCACGCGGCGTGGCGCAGGGATTGGAGGATGTTGAGCGAGTGGTCGCCGATCGCCTCGATGTTGTTGAGGATGTCGATGTAGAGCATCTCGGACTTGATCGCCTCGCTGTTGCCCTGCATGCGGCGCACGGAGTCCTTGCGCAGGTTCTTGCGGAGGGCGTCGATGGTGTTCTCCAGCTGGTAGGCCTTCTCCATCTCGGCCGCCGCCACGCCGCGCGTGAGATGGGCGGAGGCGAAGTCCATGAACTCGAGCAGGGTCCGGGAGAAGGCCTGGATCTGCTCGTACACCTCGGCCGGCAGCTGCCGTTGCTTGCGGTGCTTACGCTCGGCGAGGATCACCAGCCGGTAGCCGCGGTCGCACATGTCCTCGAACTCGGCCACGACGCGGATCATCGCGGTGACGCGGTTCATGCTGTCGGCGCCGATGCCGTCGGCCGCGCAACGCAGCAGGTACTGGGTCGTCTCGACCGCGCGGCGGTCGCTCTCCTTCTCGAGGCTCCTGAGCTCGGCGACACGCGCCTCGAGATCGGCGGGCACCTGCTCGAACAGCTCGGTGAACCCGACCACCAGCTGGCGCGTGATGTTGCCCATGCGCTGGAGGTCGCGTTCGGCTTCGGCCAGGTTGAGTTCACCGGTGTGGGGGAGCAGGGGCGAGTCGAGCTCGATGTGCTCCTTCGCTGTTCCCGGGGCGGAGCGCACGGCGTAGCTGGCCAATCGCGCGAGCTGACCGGCGAAACCGATGAGCAGGGCGGTGTTCGCCACGTTGAAGATCGTGTGGAAGCCGGCCATGTGCAGCGGGATCTGCTCGGGGGCGAGCGGACCGCCAGGGATGACCCAGTCGATGAAGCGGACGAAGGGGGCGAAGACTACCAGGCACCACAGCACGCCGATTAGGTTGAACAGGAGGTGAACGCGGGCGGCGCGCTTGGCCTCGAGGTTGCTTCCGAGCGCGGCCAAGTTCGCGGTGATTGCGGTACCGACGTTCTCGCCCAGGATGATCGCGCAGGCCGAAGGGTAGTCGATCCAGCCCTTGTAGGCCATGGTGAGGGTGATCGCGCCCGCCGCCGACGACGACTGGACCACGATGGTGAGGATCGTGCCGAAGACGAAGAACGCCAGGGCCGAGCCGAGTCCGTGGCCCGTGAACCGTGTGATGAACTGGAGCACCTCCGGGTGGTTGTTGATGTCGGGCACCGAGTCCTTGAGGAACATCAGGCCGAGGAAGAGCAGGCCGAAGCCCATGCAGAACTCGCCGAGGTTGCGCAGCTTCTCCTTGCGGGCGAAGAGGGCGGGCAGCGCCAGTCACATGATCGGCAATACGATCGAGCTGATGCTGAACTTGAAGCCGAAGAACGACACCAGCCAGAACGTCGTCGTCGTGCCGATGTTGGCGCCCATGATCATGCCGGTGGCCTCCATGAGCGTGAGCAGGCTGGCGTTCACGAAGCTGACGATCATCACGGTCGTCGCCGAGGAGGACTGCACCAGGCAGGTGACGAAGAAGCCGGTGCCCACCCCCATGAAGCGGTTGCCCGCCACCGTGCGCATCACCGAGCGCAGGCGTTCGCCCGCCAGTTTTTGGAGCGCCTCGGACATGATCTTCATGCCGAAAAGAAACAGACCGAGGCCGCCGAGGATGGAGAGGATGGTCGAAATCTTGGAGCCGGCGGGATGGTTGAGGGGCTGGCCGAGGGCGCGCAAGGCGGGAGTCCCGGGCCGCCCTCGGATTGCGAGAAAGGGGCCGGCCCGCCCGGGGCCGCCGACCAACAGGTGCGGCGCCAGCCGGCCTGGCGGGCGGACGAAGCCCGTGCGACGCCCACTTCCGCTACAGCCCAGCCCGGGATCGAGGCCGGCGCCTCAAAGCACAATCAACGGCGTGCGGGGACTCAGTGGATCCAGCCGAGCTTGAGCGCGGCCAAGGTGCCAGAGCCGACGAGCACCCAGAGGATCACGCCCTGCACGAACGGCCGCGCGCCCACCGCGCGCACCGAGGCGCGGTCGAGCCCGGCGCCGATGAGGAAGAGGGTGAGCGTGAGCGCCGCGCGGGCGGCCCGGACGATCCACGGCGCGGCGGGAGCAATCGCGGGCACGAACGTGAAGAGCGCGGAGAGCGCGACGAACCCGGCGATGAACAGCGGCGGTTTCACGCCGCGTCGGGCGGTTGTGTCGGGGCCGTCGTTACGCCGCGCGAACCACCAACCGGCGGCCAGCGCGACGGGCACGACCCAGAGGGCTCGGGCAAGCTTGACGGTCGTGGCGGTGGCGAGCGCCTCGGCGCCGTGGGTCAGCGCCGCGCCGGTGACGGAGCTGGTGTCGTGGATCGCCAGCGCGCACCAGAGCCCGAATGCGTGCGGGTCGAGTCCGGCCAGCGTGCCCAGCGGCGGGAAGATCAGGAGCGCCACGCCGTTGAGCAGAAACACGGTGGCGAGCGAGGCGGATGTCTCGGCCGCAGTGGCGCCGATGGCCGGCGCGACCGCCGCGATGGCACTGCCGCCGCAGATGCTTGTGCCGGCCGAGATCAGCGCCCCCAACCGGGGCGCAAGGTGCAGCCAGCGCGCGAGCAGCGCGCCGAACACGAAGGTCGCGAGCAGCCCTGCGGCGGTGTAGCCGATGCCCTGCAGGCCGACGCGCCCGACGATCGCCAGGTTCACTCCGGCGCCGAGCCCGACGACGGCCAGTTGCAGCAGCGGCTTCGAGAGCTTGGCCGTGAGCTTGGCGAATGGGTTGCCCAGCGAGATGGCGATGGCGGCGCCGGCGAGCAGCGCGGCCCAGGGCGGCGTCCACGGCAGCAGCGCGACCGCGGCACCCAGTGGCAGAAGAATGCGGGCGAAGCGGTGGGCGGGTGTCGCGGCCGCGACGCAGCCCTGCGGTTGGTGCTCGGGGGTGGTGGGTGAGGGCGGTGTTTTCAAGAGCGAGATTTTGTGGTCGGATGTAGTGATCATGCCGGAAGTCTCCATATGCAACAAAGGCATTGTTTCTATGGATCACATGCTGGATGGTTATGGCATGAACCGGAACCATCTCGCCCTCTTCCATGCGGTGGCGCAGGCCGGCGGCATCAGCGCCGGCGCGGCGGCGGTGCGCGTCAGCCAGCCGGCGGTCTCCAAGCAGATCGCGGAGCTGGAGGGCGCGCTCGGCGTGAAGCTACTGGAGCGCCTGCCGCGCGGCTGCCGGCTCACCGAGGCGGGCGAGATCCTCGCCGACTACGCGCGGCGCTGGCGAGCGCTCGAGGCCGACGCCGCGCAGGCGATCGAGGAGTATCGCGGACTCAAACGCGGCCGGCTCAACCTCGGCGCCAGCCTCACGATCGCCGGCTACCTGCTGCCGCGCGTGCTCGCGGAGTTCCACCGACGGTATCCGGAGATCGAGCTCCGGGTGCAGACGGCGAACACCCGGCAGGTCCAGGCGGCGCTGCTCGACGGTACGCTCGAGCTCGGCCTGACGGAGGGCGTGCACGCGGCACCCGAGCTGGAGTCGGAGGTGTTTTTCGAGGACGAGCTGGTGGCGATCGCACCGGCGAAGCATCCGTTCGTGAAACGCGCCGACGTGACGGCGCGGGAGTTTTGCCGGGAGCCGCTGATTCTGCGGGAGCCCGGCTCGGGCACGCGGGCGGCGATCGAACAGGCGTTCGCGCGCAAGAAGCTGAAGGTCGAGCCGCTGCTCTCGCTCGCCAGTCCGGAGGCGGTCAAGGGCGCGGTGTTGAGCGGCATGGGGCTGGCGATCGTCTCGCGGCTCATTATCGAACAGGAGCTGGCGAGCGGCGCGCTCGGCATCGTGCCGCTCAAGGATCTCGCGATCCGTCGTCCGTTGCGGCGCCAGCGCCTCCGCGGCCGGAGCGAAAGCCCCGCCGCGGCGAAGTTCCGCGAGTTGCTGAGCGCACTCGCGAAGCCGGCGTGATTTGGCGGCCGGAGCTGCGGCCGTGGTTTGTCTCTTGCCCGGTATGACCCGCGGCACTGTTGTTTGGACACAGCAAGCCCGCGCCATGCCCCGCCCAAAACGCCTTCTCATCCTCCTGCCGGGCGGGCAGCCCCATCTCCTCAAACTCGGGGCGATCCGCACCTCGTTTCGCGAGGCGCCGCTCACCGGTACCTTGCTCGCGGCGCTGGTACCACTGGAACTCGGGCTTGAGGTGACGTATGTCGACGGCAGCGTTTCGCCGATCCCGCTGGCGGAGGACTTCGACCTAGTCGCGATCAGTCTGATCACGGGGATGGCGCTGCGTGGTTACGAGTTGGCGGAGCATTTCCGCCGGCGCGGTGCGACCGTGGTGCTGGGCGGTATCCATGTCTCGTTGCTGCCCGAGGAGGCGCGACCGCATGCCGACGCACTGGTGATCGGCTTTGCCGAGCGCACCTGGCCGCAGTTGCTGCGCGATTGGTGCGCCGGGGTGTTGAAGCCGGAGTACCGCCACATCGGGCCGGCGGCGGTTGCGGGCCTGCCGCACCCGCGTCGCGACCTCCAGAAGCCTTTCGGCTACATGATGCCGCGGACCGTGAACGCCACGCGCGGCTGCCGGCAGGCCTGCGATTTCTGCGTCGCCCCGGCCGTACCCATGGGCTGGAACACGCGGCCGGTCGGCGAGGTGGTGGCGGAGGTGCGCGCGCTGCCCGGGCGCACGTTCGCCTTCCACGACCTCAACCTCACCGACGACATTGGCTACGCCAAGGAGCTCTTCGCCGCGCTCCGCCCGCTGCGCAAACAATGGGGCGGTCTCGTCTCCACCAAGATCGCCCGCGACGCCGAGTTGCTCGATCTGATGGCTGCCTCCGGCTGCAGCTACCTGCTGATCGGCTTCGAGTCGGTCAGTCCGGCGGCGCTGCGCGGCATGCGGAAACGCTTCAACGCCCCCGACCACTATCGCGAGGTCGTCGAGGCGCTCCACGACCGGCACATCGTCGTCCAGGGCTGCTTCATCTTCGGTCTCGACGACGACATGCCCGACGTGTTCGCGCAAACCGTAGCGGCGATCGACGAGCTGCGGATCGATATCCCGCGTTTCGCCCTCTACACGCCGTTTCCTGGAACCGAATCCTACCGTCGACTCAAGGCCGAGGGTCGTATCCTCCACGAGAATTGGCGCTACTACGACACCCAGCACGTGGTCATCCGCCCGCGACACATGTCGCCAGCGGAGCTCGACCGCGGGTTCATCTGGGCGTGGCGGGAGTGCTTCAAAATCGGAATCGCCGCGAAACGGATCCGCCTCCATCGCAACACGCGGATCTCCGCCGTGGGCAATCTCGCCTACCGCCTCTACGGTCACCGCCTGAAACGCGATGAGGACCGCTTTCCTCGCACCGAGGATGTGGTTGCGGCGTGGAGTCGACACGAACCGGCGCAGCCGCTCGCGGAGGTCTCCGCATGACCACGCTCTGCCGCGTCTACCTTGCGGTGCTGTCGGGCTACCATGTGCTGACCGGCATCGTCTCGTTCGCGTTTCCGCAGTTCGCGTTCCGGTTCTACGCGGCGCTCTACGCCTGCAACCCCGCCGAGCGCCGTCAGCTCGTGCTGGTGATGAAGCCGTGGGGCGCGCTCGCGCTCTGCGCGGGTGTCGTCGGTCTGTTCGCGGCGGCGGACCCGGTGCGCTACTGGGGCGTGGTCGCCGCGCTCTGGCTGCTGCTCGTACTGCGTATCGTCTTCCGCCTGGTCTGGCGCGCCGAACTGGCCGAGGTCGGCCGGATTCCCGCGCATCGCAATCTACTCAGCACGGGCATCATCGCCGCAGGGGCGGTGATCCTCGGCGCATGGCTGGTCCGATACTTGTCTCTCAGTCTCGTCTGAATCCAACGATCAACGAAGGAACACACCATGGAAACTCGTCGCCATCTCGCCCTGCGGGCGCTGCTCTGGGTCATCTGTCTTTACCATATCGCCTGCGGATTGCTGGTGGTCGCAGCGCCTGAGCAGATTCCGCTCGTGGCGGAGAAACTGGCGGGGCTCAAGGTGGCGGCGTCGCCGGAGTTCCTTTACCTCGCGAAGCCGTTTGCGGTATATGCGATGGTCTTCGGGGTCATGATGGGGGTGGCGGCCTGGAACCCGGTAAAGAACCGGGCATTGATCAGCATCGGCGTGGTGCTGTTCGCGCTGCGGATCGTCCAGCGGTTGCTCAGTCTCGATGAGGTGGAGCGGATCTTCGGCGTCCCGCCGGCGCGTAGCTGGCAGACGATCGGAATCGTGGCCGTGTTCGGCTTCGCCCTCGCCTGGCTGCGCTTCCGCCTCTACCGTGAGATGCGCACCGACGCCACGGATCGCTCCGCCTGAGCCCCTAGCCAGCATCCCGGCCGACCACTGCCCCATGTTCGCCCTGCCCTGGACGCGCGACTCCGTGCCGCACGCGGTGATCGAACTCACCCGCGACTGCAACCTCGCCTGCCGCGCGTGCTACCGGCAGAAGACGGCCGGATTCCGGCCGCTCGCCGCGATCCTCGAGGATGTCGCGGTCATCGAGCGTCACCAGCGCGTTCACACCATCTCGCTCGCGGGCGGGGAACCGACATTGCATCCTGAACTGGTTGCGATCGTGCGCGCTGTGAAACGCTGCGGCCATCGGGTCTCCCTCGTGACCAACGGGCTCGTGCTCACCGAGGAGCTGCTGACCCAGCTCAAGCGGGCCGGCCTCGACATTGTGATGATCCACGTCGACGAGGGGCAGGTCCGCCCGGATCTCTCCGATCCGGCGGACATCGCGGCGGTCAACCGTCTGCGCGAGACGATCGCCGCGCGCGTCCACGCCCACGGCATCGCCGTGGGGCTCTGCACGACGCTTTACCCGGATTCGCTCGCCCACCTGCCGGACCTCGTCGGCCTGTTCCTCCGGCACCCGCACATCAATTTCCTCTTCGCCACGCACGCCGTCGGCATCCGAGCACTGGTGACGCAGGTCCAGGCCGGCGACGCCGCCGACGAGCCGACCGCCGGCACGACCAACGGCATGGTCATGCGCGAGATGCGGCACCATTTCGGCCTCGAACCGTACGCGTTCATCCCGGCGACGAAGCCGACAAGCGACGGCGAGCTGCCCTGTATCACCTACACGATCCCGGTCGCCCACCGCGGCGAGCAAACCTTTCTCCGCATGCACTCCGGTTGGCTCGACCGCCAACTCGTGAAACTCAGCCGTTTGCTCGCCGGGCGCTACCTGTACTTCACCCCGGACCGCTTGTTCGCGCACCTCGTGCAGATCGGCATCAACGCGCTCGGATCCGGCCGTCTCGCCACCGCCGCCCGTTTCCTCTGGGGAGCCGGTGGCGGCCCGCTGCGCCTCAAGCGCCTCGTCTTCGAGAACGCACCGCGCATCACGCCCGAGGGCACGGTGAACTGCTGCGACTTCTGCCCGAACTCCACCGTGCGCGACGGCCGGGTCGTGCCCGTCTGCCTCGCCGACCACGCGCAAACGCTGCGCCTGTGACGGACCTCGGCACAACGACGGTCCACTGCCCACGCTGCCGGGCGGTGCATGCGGCGCGGCTGGTGCGCGAGGGTAACCGCGTCTTGGGCATGAGCGAATGCCCGGAAGGACCGCCGCCGGTCGAACTGACCGACGATGCGGATCTGTTCCTCCGGTTACGCGCACTCGATTGCGAAACGGCGGACCGTTCCCGCACCTCGGACGATCCGTTGCCGCGGGCGCAGTTGTACATCACCGAGTCGTGCAACTGGCGGTGTCCGGTCTGCTATGCCGGCTCGGGCCCGGACGAAGGCGGCGCTCATCTGCCGGTCGCCGAGTGCCTCCGCCGGGCGAGAGACGCGAAACGCCGCGGGCTGCGTCGGCTGATTCTGCTTGGCGGCGAACCGACTGTACATCCGGAGCTCGAAGCGATCATCTCCGGCCTCCGCGGCCTCGGTCTCACGGTGTCATTGGTGACCAACGGCCAGCGGTTGGCCGACGAGCCGGCGCTGGCGCGCCGGTTGAAGGTAGCCGGGCTCACGCACATGAACCTCCAGTTCGACACCTTGGTGCCCGAAACGCTGCGCCGCCTGCGCGGGCGCGACGACGTGGAGCTGAAGCAGCGTGCGATACGACATCTGGTCGAGGCGCGTCTGCCGTATTCGCTGACCGTAACGGTGACCCGGCTGAATCTGCCCGAGCTCGGCGCCATCGTGCGCTGGGCGGCGGGTCTGCCGGTGCTGCCTTCGCTCGTGCTATTCCAGGCGATGGTGCCGGCCGGTCGGTATCCGGAGGGACTGGCCGGTGTGTCGCGCGAGGCGATGATCGGGGAGGTCCTGCGCGCGAGCGTGGTAGCCGGCGCGACGGCCCGACATCTCCACGTGGTGCCGCGGATTCCGGCGGGGGGGCTCGCGATCCATCCCGATTGCGGGGCGCTGCTCTTCGCGTTGCGCCGTGGCGAGGAACTGGTGCCGGCCGAGAGCGCGCTGGACATCGCCCGCTTGGTTCAGGCCTTGACCGGCTACCGCGACGGCTGGCTCACACGGCTGCGCGCGGCCGGGGCGTTGCTGCGCAGCCCGCGCCTCGGGCATGGGTGCGAGTCGCTGGCGGCCTTGCTCGGACTGATGCCCGGGCGCGTCAACCGCCGGCTGATGCTGCTCGGTTTCACCTCGTTCTGTTCGCCGGATTTCCTCGACGAGCAGCGGCTCGCCCGCTGCGCCGATCATGTGTTGCTCGCCGCCGGCACCGCGCCGGTGTGCCGGCACTTCGGCCTGCACACCCCCAAACCCGAACTCGTCCCGCCACGCACCTCACCCTGATCCAGCCCAGCGTCGGCCGGAAGGTCGACGGTTCCTCGTATCCGGCATCCTGGCGCATGGAGCCGCTGGGCATCGCCATGCTCTCCGGTCTCACGCCGCGGGAGGTGCGTCGCACGTTCTTCGACGACCGGCTCGAGGCGATCGACTACGCGGCGCCGACCGATCTCGTGTGCCTCACCGTCGAGACCTACACCGCCCGCCGCGCCTACCAGATCGCCGCCCGCTACCGCGCCCGCGGCGTGCCCGTGGTGCTCGGTGGTTTCCACCCGACGCTCCTGCCGGAGGAGGCGGCGCGCCATGCCGATGCCGTGGTCGTCGGCGAGGCGGAGCCGGTGTGGTCCGCAGTGCTGGCGGATGCGGCCCAGGGGAAACTTCGTGCCCGCTACGAAGCCGCCCGACCCTCGCTGGAGGGGCTGCGTCCGGATCGTTCGATCTTCGGCCAACGACGTTACGGAATGGTGTCGCTCGTCGAGACCTCGCGCGGCTGCCGGTTCCATTGCGAGTTCTGCTCGATCAGCGCGATGTTCCGGCGCAGCTGCCGCGAGCGCCCGGTGGCCGAGGTCGTCGAGGAGGTCCGCCGGCTACGCAAGCCGGTGTTCTTCGTCGACGACAACGTCGGCTCCGATCCGGTGCGGCTAAGGCAGTTGTGCGAGGCGCTGATCCCGCTGCGCCGCTCGTGGATTGGGCAGGTGAGCCTGCATATCGCCGCCGACCGCGAGCTGCTCGGGCTCATGCGGCGCTCCGGTTGCGAGGGCGTGCTCATCGGCTTCGAATCGCTCGACGCGCCCACGCTCACCGCGATGGGCAAGACGGTGAACCTCGGCGCTCGCGACTACCCGCACGCCATCCGCGCCTTCCGCGACCATGGGCTGGCGATCTACGCGACCTTTGTATTCGGCTACGACCACGACACGCCCGAGACCTTCCGTCGGGTGTACGAGTTCGCCCTCGAGCAACGCTTCTTCTTCACCGCCTTCAACCACCTCGTGCCGTTTCCCGGCACGCCGCTGTATGAGCGGATGGCGGCCGAGGGGCGCCTGCTTTCCCCCCACTGGTGGCTCGAACCGGAGGGACGCTTCGGCGAAGTGGTTTTCCAACCGGCGCAGCTGTCACCGCGGCTGCTGGCCGACCTCTGCGAGGAGCACCGCCGTCGCTTCTACTCGCTGGCGTCGCTTGCACGCCGCGCGACCGACCTCCGCGCCAACTGCCGCACTCCGTACAAGGCGCTCGTGTTCCTGGCCCAGAATCTCCTACACCAACGCGAGGTCGTGCGTCGGCAGGGTCTGCCCTTCGGCCTCACGGAGGGGGCGTCGTGAGGTTCGCGCTCGCCACCGCGGAGCACGACGCAGCGTTGCGCCACCTCCAACGCGACCAGCCGATGCCGGGGCGGATCCGACTGGCGTTCGCCTCGGAACCGAGCTGGGCCAACGCTCACGCCGTGCTCGGCGAAAACAGCCAGACCCTCGTCGCGACCGACGCCACCGGGACCGTCGCCGGCTGCGGCGTTCGCAGCATACGGCGACGGTATGTGAACGGCCGCCCGACCGAACTGGGCTACCTCTCCGGCCTGCGCTCGCTCCCGCGGGTGCGCGGGGCGCTCGGGTTGGCGCAGGGCTTCCGCTTTCTTCGCCAGCTACACGAGGCCGACCGCCGAACGCCGGCGTACCTGACAACGATTATCGAGGGCAACGAGACAGCCGAGGCTGCGCTCACCAGTGCTCGCGCCGGCCTGCCGGCATACGTCGATCACGGGCGGTTTATCACGAGCGCGGTGTTCCTCTCCAGACGGCGCAAACCGGCACCGCCTTCCGGTGGCATCGAGATCCGCTCCGGCGCCGAGATCGCGTGGCCGGCGCTACTCGACTTTCTGCGCTCGGAGGGGCCTCGGCGTCAGTTTTTCCCTGTGGTCGAAGCCGGCGACTTCGACACGCCGCTCTGGAGTGGCCTCCGGCCGGCGGACTTCCGCGTCGCGCTCCGCGGCGGCGAGATCGTCGGTGTCGCCGCGGCCTGGGATCAGTCGGCGTATCGCCAGACCGTGGTGACAGGCTACGATCCGCTGCTGCGCCTGCTGCGTCCGCTCGGCAACCTCGGGCTCGCCGCGCTCGGCCGACCTGCGCTGCCGCCTTCGGGTGGCAAGCTCCGTTTCTTCCACCTCGCGCTGCCCTGCGTGCGCGGCGACGACGTCGGTGTCTTCGCCGCCCTGCTCGAACGTTTCCACGCCGATTGGAAGGACGGCACCCACGCCTGCTTCGTCGTCGGCTTGCATGAGCGCGATCCGCTGCGGGCGGCATTGGCGAATTTTCCCAAGTTCGACTACGCCAGCCGGCTCTACCTCGTGAACTGGGAAGACGGTGCAGCCTTCGCCGCCGGCCTCGATCCGCACCGCATCCCCCACCTCGAAACCGCCCTGCTGTAGCATGAGCCTCACCGCAGAGATCGTCGCCCGCTCGTTGCTGCCGGCTCAGACCGCGGAGGAGATGCTGGCGCTGCACCAGCGGCACTTCGACGGTGTCGAGCGCACGCGTTTCTTCGCGGATCTCGCGGAGAAGGACTGGGTGATCCTCCTGCTCACCGACGGGGGCCGGTTGGCGGGATTCTCCACGCAGAAGTTGCTGCCGCCGATCGAAGAACTTGGCGGCGCCCGATTCCTGTTTAGCGGTGACACGATCGTCGAGCGGGCGCATGCAAACACCCCGCTGCTACCCGGCTGTTTCGGCCACCTCATGCTCCGGCTGATCGAGCAGCATGGCGAGGGAGCGCTCTACTGGTTCCTGATCTCGAAAGGATTCCGCACCTACCGGTTCCTGCCGGTGTTCTTCGAACGCTTCTGGCCGTCACCGGATCACGCCACGCCTCCGGAGGTACAACGTTTGATCGATGCCGTGGCCTGGCGGAAATTTGGCCCTGGGTACGACGCGGCCAGCGGTCTGGTCCGCGTCGCGGGTGCAGATCGACTCGCCCCCGCGCTCGCCGAGATTCCGCCCGGGCGACTCGACGATCGGCACGTCGCGTTCTTCCTCTCACGAAACCCCGGTTATGCCCGCGGCGACGAACTGGCCTGCCTCGCGCCGATCCGCCGCGACAACCTCAACAGCTACGGACAACGCGTGATCCGCAGCTCGCATCCGGTCTGGGTATGCTGAGAGACGCCGCGACCTTCGCCTGCCAGCTGCTCTGGCTGCTCGCCTCGTTCCCGGGCTGGCTGCGTTTCCAGTGGGCCCTGCGGCATCCCCGTCGCGCCCAGGAACGGGTGCTGCGACGACTGCTGAAGGCCAACCGCGGTACTGCGTTCGGCCAGGCGCACGACTTTGCCGCGATCCGGACGCCGGCGGAGTTCTCCGCACGAGTGCCGCTGGCAGAGTATGAGGCTTTCGAGGGCTCGATCCGGGCTGCGCGCGAGGGGCACGACTTCTCTCTGGCGGCCGAGCGCCCCGAACTGCTCGAGCCCACCAGTGGTTCGTCCGGTGCTCCGAAGTTGATCCCGGTTTCGCCGAGTCTTCGCCGCGAGTTTGCCGCAGCGGTGCAACCGTGGATCGCGTGGCTCCTTCTCGCGCATCCCCGCCTGCTGCTCGGCCGGCATTATTGGGCAGTGAGCCCCAACACACCGATGGCGCTCGAGTCACCACGAGCCGATGGTCACGTGCCGATTGGCTTCTCGGACGATGCGGACTATCTCGGCGTGCTTGGGCGGACCGTGGCGCGAGGTATCCTTGCCAATCCCGCCGACCTCAGGGACGTCACCGATCCGGAATCGTTCACCGGTCTCACGCTGCTTTTTCTCCTCGCGGATCGGAACCTTCGGCTGATCTCGGTGTGGCATCCGTCATTTCTAGCCGTGCTGCTGGCCTCGCTGCCACGGCATCTTCCGGAGATTCTCGTTGCACTGCGAAGCGGAACACTCCCGGCAGGGAAAGCGACCGATGCCCAACCCCGTGAATCGCTCGGGCGACGATTCCGGAGTGACCGGCGCCGTGCCGACGAACTGGAAGCACTCGATCTCGCCCGACACCCCGAGCGCCTCGCGCAGGTTTGGCCGAAACTGGAGGTCATCAGTTGCTGGGCCGGGCCGCGGTCCGAGCCTTGGCTAGCCGATCTGCGTCGACTCTTCCCCCGCACGATCGTTCAACCGAAAGGCCTGCTTGCGACGGAGGGATGTGTTTCCCTACCGACGGGCTGTGGACGAAAGCGACCGTGCGCCGTGGCCTCGCATTATCTTGAATTCGTCCGGTCCGAAGACGGAGTCGCTGTGCCGGTGTGGAAGCTGGTGCTCGGGCAGGAGTACTCGGTGGTGCTGACGACCGGCGGAGGGCTCTGGCGCTATCGCCTGCATGATCGCGTGAAGGTGGTGGACTTCTGCCACGCCACCCCGTGCCTTGAGTTTCTCGGCAAAGACAACGCGGTCAGCGACATGGTTGGGGAGAAGCTCGCCGAGCGGCATGTCGCGGAGGCGCTGGCGGAGGTGTGGCTTGATGACGGCATCGAACTCCTCTTTGCGATGGTGGTACCCGAGCCTGGCTGTGCCGGGCGGGCGTTGGTCGGCTACCTCCTTCTGCTCGAAGTCGAGCAGACTGCGGCGGCACAGGCGGCATTGCCGCACTGGTGCGAGCGGGTTGAGCGCTGCCTGCGGCGGAACTATCACTACGACCATGCTCGCAATCGCGGTCAGTTGGCGCCTCTACGGGGCGTATTGGTTCGCGATGGAGCTCGAAGTTTTCGCGAGGCGGAGGTGCGGCGGGGCGCCCGAATCGGCACGATCAAGATACCGGCGCTGGACTGTCGCTTAGCTCCGTCAGGCGCGCCGTGGTGGCAGACGGCCACTAACGGAGAGTGATCTGGCCGTGGCGATCTGAGGGCGAGTGAACCACCCGCTCACTTCCGCTCGGTGGACGGTACTCCCGGGGCGGGCACGGTTTTCTGGCCGGCGGCGAGCCAATCGCGCAGGCCGCCGGCGTTGGCGGTGCGGTAGCCCTCGGCGGCGAGGATCGCGGCGGCTTGGCCGGAACGGTTGCCGGTGCGGCAGTAGAGGATCAGCTCGCGATCCTTGTGGGCGGCGAGGAACGGCCTCCAGTCGCGGCGCTCGCCGCGGAGGTCGCTCAGCGCGAGCGGAGTCGCGCCGGCGACGATCCCGGTCTGTGCCCACTCGGCGGACTCGCGAACGTCGATCAGCACGGCGGTGCCGGCGGTGACACGTTGCGCGGCCTCGGCGGGCGTGAGTCGGGCGACATCGGCCGAGCAGGCAACCAGCCCGACGATGAACGGGAGGAGGAGGGTGAGCAGTTGGCGCATGGTCAATCGGCCCAAGGAACGAGTTTCTGGCCGGCAGCGAGCCAGCCTTGAAGGCCGCCGGCATCGGCGGTGCGGTAGCCCTCCGCGGCCAGCGCCCTCGCGACGAAGGACGAGCGCGTGCCTGAGAGGCAGTAGAGAATGATCTGGTGTTCGCGGTGGGTGCCGAGGAAGCGCGTCCAGTCGGCGCGTGCGCCGCGAAGGCCGCTGAGCGAGAGCGTGGCCGCGCCGGCGACGATGCCGGTTTCGGACCATTCCTCCGGCTCGCGGCAATCGACCAAGACGGCCTGGCCGGCGGCCACGCGGCGTGCGGCCTCGTCGGGCGTCACCCGCTCGGGATTGGCGGGCGGATGCGACGAACCGGAAAAGGGCTGGCGGGAGTGAGGCATGGTGCGGCGGAGGGTTATGCGGTGTCAGGGCGCGGGTAGTTTTGCCGGGGTGCGTGGGTCGACGGTCGCGCGGAGGCCGCCAGTGAGCGACTGCACGACGAAACCGCGCTGCGCGAGGATGCGCGCGGCGAAGTACGAGGTCTTGCCGAGGGCGCAGACGGTCACGACGGGACGCGCGGGATCGAGCTCGGCGGCGCGCTGGCGGAGCGCGGCGAGCGGGATGTTGATCACGTTCGGGCGCGGCACGGGATGCTTCTGGGCGAGCGCGGGCGGTCGGACATCGACGATCTGGACGGCGGGATCGTCGGGCAACGTGTCGACCGGGACGACGAGGCCGTCGCGGGTGTTGGCGGCGGTGAAGCCGGCGAGGTTGACGATGTCCTTCGCGGAGCCGAAGGGGGGCGCGTAGGAGAGTTCGAGTTGGGCGACGTCGTCGATGGTGAGGCCGCCGGCGATGGCGGTGGCGAGCACGTCGAGGCGTTTGTCGACGCCGGCCAGGCCGGTGGCCTGCGCGCCGAGCATGCGGCCGTCGGCTGGATCCCAGAGCAGCTTGAGGATGATCGGCTGCGCACCGGGATAGTAGCCGGCGTGGTGGTTGTCGTTCACTGTCACCGTGCGGTAGGCACGCCCGGCGGCGCGGAGGCGTTTCTCGCTCCAGCCGGTGAGGCCGGCGGCGACGCCGAAGGCGCGGACGATGGCGGTGCCGAGCGCGCCGGGGCGCGGCCTGGTCTCGGCGGGGCGGAAGATGTGATCGGCGATGGCTCGGCCCTGGCGGTTGGCGGGGCCGCCGAGCGGCACGGCGGTGGGCTCGCCGGTGACGAAGTCGCGCACCTCGACGGCGTCGCCCGCGGCGTAGATGTCGGGGTCGTTGGTGCGCAGGAAGGCGTCGGTGTGAATGTGGCCGCGCGGACCGAGTTCGAGGCCGGCGGCTTTGGCGAGCGCGGTGTCGGGGCGCACGCCGATGGCGAGCACGACGAGATCGGCGGCGAGGGAGCGGCCGGATTTTAGCTGGCAGGTGATCGCACCGCCGGCGGGCGCGAAGCCGGCGATGGCGTCGCCAAGGTATAGTTGCACCGCGTGGCGCTTGAGCTCGTCCTCCATGAGGAGCGTCATGGGCTTGTCGAGCGGAGGGAGGAGCTGGTCGAGGAGTTCGACGAGGGCGACCTCCTTCTTCAGACCCACGAACTGCTCGACCATCTCGAGGCCGATGAAGCCCGCGCCGATCACGACGACCTTCCGGGCGTGGGCGGCGGCGGCCTTGAGGCGGTCCATGTCGACGAGCGAGCGGAGCGTGTGGATGCGCGGGTCGTCGATGCCGGGGAGCGGCGGGCGCAGCGGCGCGGCGCCGGGCGCGAGCACGAGCTTGTCGTAGGGGAGCCATTCCTCGGTGCCGGTGGCGAGGGTGCGGAGCTGGACGCGTTTGGCGGTGCGATCGATCGCGACTGCCTCTGTGCCGGTACGCACGTCGAGGTTGAGCAGGGCCTTGAGCGTCTGTGGTGTCTGCACGGCCAACGCGGCGCGGTCGGCGATCTCGCCGCCGATGAAGTAGGGCAGTCCGCAGTTGGCGAAGGAGACGTCGGGCCCGCGCTCGATCAGGGTGATCTGGGCGGTCTCGGAGAGACGACGGGCACGGGCGGCGGCGGAGGCGCCGGCGGCAACGCCGCCGATGATGACGAGACGGAGCGGTTGGGACATGGCGGTGGGCGGTGGACTGTGGGCGGTGGACAACAGACTGCTCATCCGGTCCGGGACCGGACCCTCGGGGTGAATACTTGGGCGCTGAGGGGCCGGTCGGAGACCGGCCCTACTTGGGCAGGTTGGCGTCGAGCCAGGAGCGCAGCTCGGACGCGGACTTCACGCCGACGAACTCGGCGACGACCACGCCGCGGTGGAAGAGCTTCACGTTCGGGATGCTGCGGATGCCGAACTGCTGGGCGAGGTCGCCGTGGTTGTCGACGTTCACGGCCACGAGCGTCCAGCGGCCGTTCGCCTCCTCGGCGGCCTTCTCGATGGTGGGCTTGAGCATGCGGCAGGGGCCGCACCACGGGGCCCAGAAGTCGACGACGACGGGGACGGTGGCGCTGCGCGTAATGACGTCGGCCGCGAAATCGGCCACTTCGTGCTGCGCGGCGGAGGCGCTGGCGGGCGTATCGGAGGATTTGGCGCAGCCGGTGAGGGCGACGGTGAGAGCGAGGATGGTGAGAAGACGAGTGATCATGGTGGTAGGTAGGGAACGGTGGACGGTGGACAGTTGGTGGTAGTCGGAGGACGACGGGCTGTGCGCGGAGGTGGCTGCTTCGGGTGCGAGTCGGAGTTGGGCGTGTGGTGAGGCCAGGCTCGAACCCTACGGATTGTGGTTCGTTGTCGAGAGCGACGGCTCGCGCCGGTTTCGCGGATGGTGCGTTCGCCCGGTCGGAAATCGACGATCAGAAATCGAAAGCGCTACGGCTTGCGTGTCGGCAAACCGGCGCTGGTCCAGCGGCGGAGACCGCCGAGGTTGGCGGCGTTGAGACCTTCTTTTTTCAGGCGGATGACCGCCTGGCCGGAGCGCAGGCCGGAGGCGCAATAGAGGATGAGTTCCTTGTCCTTGTGGGTGGCGAGGAATGGGGCCCACTGGCGGCGGTCGCCGTTGAGGTCGCTGAAGGCGAGCAACTGCGCCGGCGCCGCGACGCCGCTCCGCCATTCGCCTGGTTCGCGGACATCGATCAGCACGGCAGTGCCGGCTGCAACGCGCTGGCTGGCTTCGGCGGCGCCCACGCGCCGGCCGCCGAAGAGCAACGGGCGCAGGACGACGAAGGCCGCGGCGAACGCGAGCACGATCAGGACAAGCTGGGCGAAGTTGATGGAGGGCGAATGCATCTGGGAGTGGGTGATGGACGATGGATGATAGCTGATGTCGGGGGCGGACGTTTCTCCGCGACGTTCGTGCTGGGCACAACGACCTCTATCGAGGGTGGACGTTGCGACGGTTCCGGAGAAAACGCTCTACCAGTCGTTCAGGTCTTCCTGTTGGTCATGAAGTAGAGCACGGGCACGGCCATGCGGCTGACAAGCAGGGAGGCGATTTCGCCGAACATGAGGCTGATGGCGAGACCCTGGAAGATCGGATCGGCGAGGATCACACTCGCGCCGACGACGACCGCCAGCGCGGTGAGCAGCATCGGGCGGAACCGCACGGCGCCGGCCTCGACGACGGCATCGCGCAGCGAGAGGCCGTGCGAGCGGCGCAGCTCGATGAAGTCGACGAGGATGATGGAATTGCGGACGACGATGCCCGCGCCGGCCATGAAGCCGATCATCGACGTGGCGGTGAAGAACGCGCCCATGCCCCAGTGCGCCGGCAGGATGCCGATGAGCGAGAACGGGATCGCGGCCATCACCACGAGCGGCGTGATGTAGCTTTTGAACCAGCCGACCATGAGCATGTAGATCAGGATGAGCACGGCGGCGAAGGCCAGGCCGAGGTCGCGGAAGACCTCGAGGGTGATGTGCCACTCGCCGTCCCACTTCATCGAGGGCTGCCGCGGGTCGAGCGGCATGCTCATGTTGAGGATCTCAAGCTTCGGGGAAACGCCGCCAAACTCGCGCGCGTCGATCTTCTTCAGCTCGCGGTTCATCGCGAACATCGCGTAGGCCGGGCTCTCGACGACGCCGGAGACGTCGGCGGTGACATAGGTGACGGGCACGAGGTTCTTGCGGTAGAGGCTGCGCTCGCCGGGCACGTGCTCGAGGTGGACGAGCTCGGACAGCGGCACGAGGCCGGCGACGCCGCTTGGCGCCGGAGGGGCGACGGGGGCGCTGCTGCGGATGCGCAGTGCGAGCAGATCCTCGGGACTGCCCTTGGCGGAGCGCGGCAGCTCGATCACGACGTTGATGTCCTCGCGCTCGTTGGGCAGGTGGAGGAGATCGGCGGCGAGGCCGGGCGCGGCGATCTGGAGCGCCTGCGCGATGTCGCCCTCGGTGATGCCGTGGAGCGCGGCCTTCTCCTTGTCGACGATGTAGCGGACCTTCGGTTGCTGCGCCTCGACATACCAGTCGATGTCCACGACGCCGGCGGCCTTCTCCATGATCGAGCGCACTCGTCTTGCGAGGGCGAGGCGGGCCTCGTCGGTCGGTCCGTAGATTTCGGCGACGAGGGTCTGGAGCACGGGCGGGCCGGGCGGCACCTCGGCCACGGCCACGGCGGCGCCGTGTTTGGCGGCGATGGCGGCGACCCGAGGGCGGATGCGCTTGGCGATGTCGTGGCTCTGGAGGGAGCGCTCGCCCTTGCCGACGAGGTTGACTTGGATGTCGGCGACGTTCGGCCCCCGGCGCATGAAGTAGTGGCGGACGAGGCCGTTGAAATTGAAGGGCGAGGCGGTGCCGGCGTAGATCTGGTAGTCGCGCACCTCGGGCTCGTCGCGGAGCGCGGCGGCCATCTCCTGCGCGATCGAGGCGGTGCGCTCGAGGGTGGTGCCTTCCTCGGTGTTGAGGATGATCTGGAACTCCGACTTGTTGTCGAAGGGCAGCATCTTGACCTTCACCGCACCGATGCCGACGAGGCCCATCGCGCCGAACAGCGCGGCGACGATGCTGACGAGGAACGCCCAGCGCCAGCGGGCGTGGTCGAGGAGCGGATCCATCACGCGGTGGTAGAGGCGGGTGGACCAGTCGTTGGGCGCGTGGTCGTGTTCGAAAGCCAGGGCCGACTTCTCGGCTTCGGGCAGCTTCTCCTCGCACTGCGAACGGCGGCGGAGCACGCGGATCGCGGCCCAGGGGGTGACGGTGAAGGCGATCGCGAGCGAGAAGAGCATCGCGGCAGTGGAGCCGATCGGAATCGGCCGCATGTACGGGCCCATGAGGCCGCCGACGAACGCCATCGGCAGGATCGCGGCGATCACGGCCCAGGTGGCGAGAACGGTGGGGTTGCCCACCTCGTCGACCCTTGTCGGCGCCGGGCAGGCGGACGTGGCGGACGATGTTCTCGACGACCACGATCGCGTCGTCGACGAGGATGCCGATCGAGAAGATCAGCGCGAAGAGCGTGATGCGGTTGAGCGTGTAACCGTAGAGGTAAAACACCAGGAGCGTGAGCGCGAGGGTCGACGGGATCGCGAGCAGCACGACGAGCGACTCGCGCCAGCCGAGGAAGAAGAGGATGAGCAGCGCCACGCCGAAGACGGCGATGCCCATGTGCAGGAGGAGCTCGTTGGACTTCTCGGCGGCGGTGTGGCCGTAGTCGCGTGTCACCGCGAGCTGGACATCCTCGGGCAGCAGGCGGCCCTTGAGGGTGTCGACTTTGGCGAGGATGGCGTTGACGACGTCGATCGCGTTGGCGCCGGGGCGCTTGGCGACGCTGAGGGTGACGGCGGCCTCGAGATCGGTGGCGGGTTTGGCGTCGCGGATCGTGGCGACATCGCGGAGGTAGACCGGGCGCTCCTGATAGACGCCCACGACGACGGCGCCGACATCGGCGGCATCGCGCAGGAAGGTGCCGGTTTCGAGGAGAACTTCGGTGTCGGCCGTGGGCAGTGAGCCGAGCTGCGCCTGGCGGTTGGCCTGCTGGAGCGCGGGCGCAAGCTGGGTGACGGAGAGGTTGCGCGAGGCGAGCGCGACGGGGTCGAGTTGCACACGCACGGCACGGCGCACGCCGCCGATGAGCGTGGTCTCGGCGACCTGCGGGATGGCTTTGATCTCGTCGTCGAGCTGGGCGGCGAGGCGGCGGAGCGTGAGGTGGTCGTGCGTGGCGCTGTGGAGCGTGAGCGCGAGGACGGGCACGTCGTCGATCGCGCGCGGTTTCACGATCGGCATGCTGCCGCCGAGCGGGATGCGGTCGAAGTTGGCCTGGAGCTTCTGGTTGAGGCGGACGAGCGCGGCCTCGAGGTCGGTGCCGACCTTGAAGCGCACGATGGTCATCGCGTTGCCGGGGCTGGAGGTGGAGTAGAGGTATTCGACGCCGGGAATCTCCCAGAGGAGCTTCTCCATCGGGCGGGTCATCCGGTTTTCCACTTCGGCGGCGGTCGAGCCGGGCATGGCGACCATGACGTCGACCATCGGCACCTTGATCTGCGGCTCCTCCTCACGCGGGAGCATGAGCACGGCGAACGCGCCCATAAGGATCGAGGCGATGATCACGATCGGCGTGAGCCGCGAATCGATGAAGAGCGCGGCGAGTCGGCCCGTGATGCCGAGCTTGGGCGCGGCGGATTCGGCTGTAGCCGGGGGCGGCGACCCCGGAGTCTGGGAGGCGGGGTTGCTCACGGCTTCACCTCCACGGGCTGGCCGTCGCGCAGCGGCGTGGCGGAGGGATCGACGACGATCGCCTCACCGGCAGCGAGACCCGAGAGGATTTCGATCGCAGCACCGTGGCGCGCACCGGTTTTCACGAGTCGGAGACTGGCGGAGTTGTTCGCGACGACGAAGACGCGCTCCATCTGGCCGAAGGTGGTGACGGCGGCGGCGGGCACGACGAGCGCCTTGGTCTCGCCGGCGGGCCAGGCGACGCGGGCGAACTGGCCGGAGCGCACGGCGGCGGCGGCGGGCAGGTCGATCTTGGCGAGGAAGGTGCGCGAGACCGAGTCGAGCGCGGGGGAGACCTCGGCGATGCGGCCGACGAGGTCGAGGGTGTTGATCCGCACCGGCACCTCGGTGCCGACGGCGACGGCGGCGAGGCTGTCGGGGACCTCGACCTCGACGCGTTGGAGGGCGGGGTTCTCGACCTCGAGCATCGGGGAACCGGCGACGGCGAGGTCGCCCTCGTTGACGAAGCGGCGCGTGATCACGCCTTCGAACGGGGCGGTGATCGTGGTGTAGGCGAGCATCGTGCGCGCCTCGGCGACGGTGGCCTCGGCGATGTGGACACGGTCCTGCATGCTGCGGACGGTCTCGGTGGCGCTGGCGCCCTTGGCCTCGAGAGCGGTCTCGCGTTCGAGGTCGCGGCGAGCCTGGGCGAGACCGGCCTCGGCCTGGGCGAGGCGGGCATTGATCTCGTTGGCGGAGATGGTGGCGAGAGTGTCGCCACGTTTCACGGACTGGCCGAGGGTGATCGGCAGACTGGCGATGGTGCCGGTGACCTTCGGGGCGAGCGCGGCGCGCTCGACGGCGCGCACGGTGCCCGGCAGCTCGGTGCGGCGCAGCTCGGTGATCGCGCGCACCTCGGTGGTGCGGACGGCGACGGTCGGCAGCGGGGACACGGCGTGCGGATCGCGGCTGCAGCCGCCGGCGAGCAAACCGAGGGCGAGAGCCGGGAGAACGAGGTGGTGTTTCATGAGAAAGGGGGCCGGTGGTCGGTGGACTGCGGGTGGCGGATGGGGGTGGAGGAGGGAAGGGGTACCGCTAATGAACGCTAATTGGCGCTAATCCGGAGGAGAGTTGGGGCAGTGCGCGGAGCGGCGGTCAGGCGCGGACCGAGGAGAGGGCGACAAGGGCGCCGAGGACACCGCCGTAGATGGCGCCGCGCCACCAGGTGGACGTGAGCGGGCAGGTGCCGGAGGTGCACTGGCCGAAGTAGCCCATGAGGGTGCCGAGTATGGCTCCGATGAGGACGGGGGCAAGGAAACGGAGGGCTTTCATGGCGGCGGGCGTTGGAGGCGGTGGCTGAGGATGACAGACGACGGAAGGCGGAGAGCGGGACGGAGGAGGGAACCACTAATACACACCAATGGGCACTGATCCGGAGGAGGGTTGGTGGAGGTAGGAGCCTGTTGGCAGGCGATCCCGAGGTGGCGCCTGTTCTCGGATCGGAATCGCCTGGAAGCAGGCTCCTGCTGGAAACGTCGCCCTGGCTCAGTGTTTGCCGCAGTCGCAGGAGTCGCCGGGCTTCTCGGACGAGCCAGAGCCGGAGTCGCAGGCGCACTTGCCGTCGTCGCAGCCGCAGGTGCCGGGCGAGTCGGGGAAAATGCGGCGCAGGATGTTGCAGGCCGGGCAGAAGCCGGTGAAGGCGGATTGGACGAGGTTCACGCCGACGAAGGCGGCGAGGAGCAGCCACCAGGGGCTGACCCAGTGCCCGAGGGCGAGGCTGGCGAGGACCATGGTGCCGGCGAGGACGCGGATGCGGTATTCGAGTTTCATAGGAAAGAGGAGTTGCGTTTTACTGAATAGCCACATAGTTATACGGAAGATTGAAGTCGTCAAGCCCCAGATTTCCGTTTGTGGTGCTCGGCATGGCCAAGGAACTGCCGACCGAAACCATCGAGCTGATCGCCCAGCGTTTCCGCGCGATGGGGGAGCCGATGCGGCTGCGCATCCTGATGGCGCTGCGCGAGGGCGAGCTGAGTGTGACGGAGTTGGTCGAGCAGCAGGAGACGAGTCAGGCGAACATTTCGAAACACCTCCAGGTGCTCACCGCGTGCGGCCTGCTCACGCGGCGCAAACAGGGGCTCAACGTCCTCTACGCGATCGCCGACCCGGGGATCTTTTCGATGTGCGACACGGTCTGCGGCAGCATCAAGAAGCACCTCGACGCGCAGGCGAAGGCGCTGGGGTGAGGGGATTCGGTGGGCGGTGAGCCGTGGGCCGTGAGCGGCTCGGGGATTACTCACTGCGACCGCCGGTGCGCCGGAAGGCGCGCGCCACGTGATACCCAGTCGACGACAGAAGCGAAGAACCCGGCGGGACTGGGAGATTTCGGGAAGTAACGCCCCGGTTCATCCTCCCGAATCCAAAGGCGGCATAGACCACGGATTGCTCGGATCGTCACGGATAGGCCTCCGGTCATCCGTGCCCATCCGCGGATTCCGTGGTCACTTCCGATGACTCCCTGCCCCCGCGACTCCCGCGGTGATGGTCGGTCGCCGCCTCTCCTTGCGGCGTGCGAACCCCAAGAGGCGGATGCACTGCGCTTGGTGCGTGCTGAGCGCCCGGTGACGCGGCGTGAGCTACTCGATCCGCGTCTATCGATCCTTGCGTAACAGACTGGCGCTTGCGGTAGCGAAGTTCTCCAGAACTCCGACGATGCGCCCACGGCCGAAAGCCTCGGCTGCTTCCGCTACGTCGCGGCAACACGACTGTCGGGCCTTTCGGCACGGCTCAATAGCCGCGGGGACTTGCTCTCTCGTTCCGCACCTTCCTGATGCTCGACTGCGCGAGGATCAGGGGATCGGCGCGAAGCGATTGCGCTGATTGGCGGCGACGGGATGGCTGCTCTGGGCCCAGAGCTGAGGCTGGGGCCAGAGGTCGATGGCGTCGGAGAGCACGCGGAGGCTTTCGCGCAGGTGGATGTCGATCCTCGTCTTCGGGTCGTCGGTGTCGTCGTCCGTCTCGTCGTCCTCGTCGTCATCCTTCGCGGGCGGAGTCGACGGTTCGGGGGTGGGCTCGATGTTGTCGAGCACGACCTCGGCGGTGGTGAAGTTGAGCTTGGCGAGTTCGAGGCGTTGCTGCTTGGCGGCATCGCGGAAGGCATCGCCTTCCTTCTTCTCGGCGCGGCGGGTCTCGAGGTTGAGGGAGACGCTCTTGCGCTCCTCGTACTGCTTGAAGCGGTCGATGTTGCGGCGGAGGTAGGCGAACTCCTCGAGCGTGGATTGGCGGGCCTGGCTGCGCTGGCGCAGGAGGTCGACGAAACGGGCGTCGAGGGAGGAGCCTTCGAAACGGGTGGATTTGATGGTGTCCCACGCGAGGGCGTGCGGGAGGTCGGATTCGCCGATGGGGAGAAACTCCTCGATGGAGGGCAGCGAGATGTCGGAGACCACGCCGCGGTTCTGGGTGGAGACGCCGTTGGGCAGGTAGAACTTCTGGATCGTCATCTTGGTGGCGCCACTGCGGGGCGGGTCCTCGAGGAACCGACGGAAGCGGGAGTCGTCGAGGATGGGCATGATGGTCTGCACCGTGCCCTTGCCATGGGTGGAGTTGTCGCCGACGACGATGGCGCGGCCGTAGTTCTGGAGGGCGCCGGCGACGATCTCGGAGGCGGAGGCGCTGTAGCGGGAGGTGAGGACGGCGAGGGGGCCATCCCAGACGGTGCGGGGGTTCTCGTCGTCGCGGACCTCGACGCGGTTGAGCGAGTCGCGCACTTGGACGACGGGGCCGCGGGCGATGAAGAGGCCGGTGAGGTCGACGGCTTCGGAGAGCAGGCCGCCGCCGTTGCGACGTAGGTCGAGCACGATGCCTTTGGCGCCAGCGGCGATGAGCTTGCGGAGCAGTTCCTCGACGTCGGTGGTGGCGCTGACGCCGGGGTTGCCGCCCTCGTCCTCGTTGGCGCCGTAGAAGGCGGGCAACTCGATGACACCGATGGGCCGCGTGCCCTGGCCGTCGGCGGCGGGGACCTGTTCGAGGGTGGCGCGCGCGCGCTTGTCGTTGAGTTTGACCTCGTCGCGGACGAGGGAGATCTCGCGGCGCGCGGAGGAATCGGTGGCGTCGCCGGGTTGGATGAGGAGGCGGACGGTGGTGCCCTTGTCGCCGCGGATGAGCTGGACGACCTTGCGCAGCTTCATGCCGACGACGTCGACGAAGTCGGCCGGGCCTTGGGCGACGCCGACGATCTTGTCGTTGGGGCGCAGCAGCCTGGAACGGTCGGCGGGGCCACCGGGGATGAGTTCGCGGATGGTGCAGATGCCGTCCTGGTCGGAGAGCTGGGCGCCGATGCCGATGAGCTTGAGGCGCATCTGCATGTTGAAGTCGTCGAGGGTGGAGGGCGACATGTACGAGGTGTGCGGATCGTACATGGCGGCGAGGGTGGTGAGATAGATCTCCTGAACCTCCTCGGCGTCGATCTCGTCGAGGCTGCGCTGCAGGCGCTCGTAACGTTTGCGGACGTTTTCCTTGGCGGTCTCGATGGGCTTGTCGTTGAGGAGGTCCTGCAGGAGCTCGAACTTGAGGCGGCGGCGCCAGAGGTCGTTGGCATCGTCGAGCGTGGCGGGCCAGGGGGCCTTGGTGCGGTCCCACTGGAATTCCTCGTTCGTGGTGAAGTCGGTGTCCTTGGCGAGCTCGAGGTTGATCCATGTCACCCGCGCGGTGACGCGATCGCGGTAGAGGCGGAACGCGGCGTAGGCGGCGTCGATATTACCGAGATAGCGCAGATCCTTGGCGAGGCGTTCGCTGAAACGCGCGGTGAGTTGCTCCCGATCGGCGGCCAGAAAGAACAGCCGCTGGGAGTCGAGCTCGGCCATGAAGTCGGGGAGGAGTTGGTGGAAGTCGTCGGTGGTGAGTTCGCGGCCTTGGAAATGGAAACTCTCGAGAAAACGCACCATGCGGGTGGTCTCTTGGGCCATCACCGAGGTGGTGGTGAACGTGGAGGCCTCGGCCCCGACTGCCAGGACGGCGACGGTGGCGGCGAGGAGGGTGGAGAGAAGACGACGGATCACGTGGAGAAAGTGGATGAAGGAAGGAAACGCCCGGAAGCGGAAGGTTCCCGGGGTGAAACCGATGGGCAGTGTTGCGAGACGGGGTATCGGCGCAAGCTCACGGGGCTGAAGGCCCCCGGGGGCGACTGATCGTAATCGGCGGCGGCGCGGTGCGCTTGGGCGCGGCAGCGGCACCGCTTCGCACGGAGGACCGGGCGCGCTAACGTTTGGTCATCATGTCCCGCGCCTCGTCGAGCGTGCGCTTCTCCTCGGCGGTGAGGGACCCGAACCCGCTGGTGTTGATCTTGTCGAGGATGCGATCGACCTCGGCCTTGAGGTTTTCCCGTCCGGTGAGGTTGACCTTGAACGAGGGGGCCTCGGCGGCGGTCTTCTTCTTGCGGCGCCAGGCGGGCAGCTCGATCGCGGCCCGCGACGGCGGTTCTTCGTCCGCAGCGGCGTCGCGGGCGGTCATGGCACGGTAGGCGATGATGCCGGCGAGCAGGCCCGCGACATGGGCGGAGTGGGCGAAGGTACTCGGCGCGCCGACAGGGAAGAGTTCGGCGAAGAGGAAGAAGATCGTCTCGATCGCCCCGATCACGATCAGGAAATACCGGGGCACGATCGTCACCGGGATGACGAAGAAGAGCAGGACCGTCATGCGATCGAAGGCGAAGCGGCAGCAGAACAGGGCCAGCAGCCCGTAGGTGCCGGCCGAGGCACCGAGCAGGACAGGGCGACTGGGGGAGGTGAAGTTGACCGCGAGCCAGAAGACGCCGCCGGCCAATGCCGCGCCGAAATACGTCAGCAGGAAACGCCGCGTGCCGACCGTGGGCAGCAGCAGCCGGCCGATGAACAGGATGCCCAGCGCGTTGAAGATCAGGTGGAGCAGGTTGTTCGGTTCGTGCAGGACGCTGTAGGTGAGCAGCGTCCAGACGCGCCCGTGGCGGATGGTGTCGGCAGTGAGCGCCACCCAGTCGTAGGTCGACCCCGGGGCGGCCCACTCCACGACTCGCTGCAGGATGAAGCAGCCGACCAAGGCGCCGATCAGCCAGAGCAAAGGGGCGAGCCCCTTGGCGGGATTGGGATCACGCATGTAGTAACGGTCGGAGATCATCGGGGACGGTGGCAGACAGGTGTTCCGGCGAAAACAAAGCTGTCGCTCGCGTTTTGCAACGGCCAAGGCGCGGTCCCAGGGAATGCGCTTCTGGCCCTGCCTCAGGTTGCCCCCCCTCCGCCGTATCGGCTTCGCCTCTTGACTCGCATCGGCACGCCGACTTCTTCTTCCGCCACTATGGCGAACAAAGCTGAAAAATGGGCCGACAACATTGCCGGCAAATTCTACGTCGATCAGCAGTGCATCGACTGCGATCTGTGCCGCGAAACGGCGCCGGACTTCTTCGCGCGCAATGAAGAGGGCGGCTACACGTTCGTCTCCAAGCAGCCCGCGACCGACGAGGACATCGCCAAGTGCACCGAGGCGCTCGAAGGTTGCCCGGTCGAGGCGATCGGCAACGACGGCGACGAATAAGCCGCACCCCCAGCCATAGCCAATATTCCATGACGCGGGCCGCACGGCCCGCGTTTTTTGTGCCCGGACGCGGCGGGAGGGGCGGGGCCGAAAATCCGCGCTTGTTAAGTTTATCGAAATTCAACTTAACCAGCGGCCGATGAACCGTCCGTCCCGTCTCCTCGTCCTGCTCCTTGTTGCCGGCGCTCCGGCTTGGCTCCCCGCCGAGGAGGTCGTGACCCTGCCGCCGTTCGTGACGACGGCGCTGCGCGTGGCCAACGACACGCCGGTGGCCACCTTCGCCATGCCGGTATCCGGGCTGCGGTTCGAGCCCTCGGTCGATGTCCAGGCGCGCAACTTCGCGGAGGGGCAGGCCGACATCGCGGTGCGCGGCGGACTGTTTGAGAACACCGGTTTCCGGATCGGCGGGGTCGCCTACGTCGATCCCCAGACCGGCCACTACGCCGCCGAGTTGCCGGTGGCGCCCGCCATGCTGGCGCCGGTGCGCGTGCTGACCGGGATCGAGGCGGCCATCGCGGGACTCAACTCCAGCGTCGCCACGCTGGCGTACGAGTGGGCGCCGATCGAGACGCGGGGCGAGTTGAGCCTCTCGGGCGGGGAACACGCCACTTGGCGTGGCCATCTCTACCACGGTGTCGCCCGGCCCCTTGCCAGTGGTGGCGTGATCGCCACCGATGTCTCGGTGGCGCACTCGGAGTCGGACGGCGCGATTGCGGGCGGCGATCACCGCTTCAACCGTTACGCCGCCCGCCTGCAGGTTATCCGCGATGGCGCGCAGACCGATCTCTTCGCCGGACACCAGACGAAGTTCTTCGGCTGGCCCAATCTCTATACCCCCTTCAACTGGCTCGAGACCGAGGACCTCGCCACCACCCTGCTCGCGCTCAACCACCGTGTCGGCACGACCGACGGTGAGTACTGGCAGGCCTCCGCGCTCTGGCGGCGCAACACCGACGACTACGAGGCCGACCGCACGCAACCCGGCCGGTTCGATCCCTACGAACACGAGACGCAGGTGACCGCGGTCGCGCTGGAGGGGCGGCGCGAGATCCTCGACGGCTGGCTGGTGCGTGGGCGCGCGGAGGCAGCCGCCGACTCGCTCGACTCGACCTCGCTCACCGCCGGGCGTTTTAGCACCCGCACGTATTGGAAAACGTCTGCCGATGCCGCGCGCACGTTCGTCCTGACTTCGGCCGACCGGCTCGAGGTGCAGGCGGGGGCGAGTTGGGTCGACGACAACCGCGGGTCCGACGCGGTGGCGCCCCTCGCGGAACTGGCATGGCGCCATGTCGGTGCGGCCGGTGGCACCACGCGCCTCTACGCGCAGGTGGCCGGGGATTCGCAGGTCTCCAGCTATACCGCGCTCAACTCCCCGGCCGGGGCCGGGCTCTTCCGTGGAAATCCCGAACTCGGCCGCACCCGGAGCACAAACTGGGAGCTCGGCGCCCGCCACACGGTCGGTCGGCTCGAGGTGCAGACCGCCTTCTTTCTGCGGCAGGATCGCGATCTCACCGACTGGACCTTTCGGGAGGGTGTGACTGCGCGCACGGCCAACGCCGTCGACATCGACACGATGGGGTGGGAGACTGTCGCCACTTATCGGTGGCGGCACGGCCGCGCCACGTTCGGCTACACCTGGCTTCAAAAGGACGAGGACTACGGTTCGGCGTCCGTCGACGCCAGTTTCTACGCCCTGAACTTCGCCCAGCACCGCGTGACGGCCGCCCTGGTCTGGCAACCGCTCACGCAGCTCGAGCTGCGCTGCGACAACGAGTATCGCGAGCAGGAGCCGAACTCCCTGCGGCGGAGCAGTCCGCGGGCGTTGATCTCCTCGTTCAGCGTGCACTGGTTTGTCCCGCAGCTCCGTGGGCTCGAACTCTCGGCGCAGGTCGAGAACATGTGGGACTGCGCCTTCGAGGAGGTCCCGGCGGTGCCCGCCTCGCCGCGGCAGTATTCGTTCGGTCTGGCGTATCGCTGGTGATCGTCGGCGCCTTTGCGGTTTGACTCGGGTAGGGGCGGGCGGGTTGCTCGGCGGCAGCATGGCCACGCATCCCTTCCTCGCCCCCGATTTCGCCGTCCGCTGGTCGCAGCTCGTGCCCGCCGCCGTCGGGCCCGACATCACCGAGGCGCTCGCCCGCGCGCAGCGCAACCTCGACGCCGTGGCCAACCAGGATCTGGCGACGGTGACGTTCGCCTCGACGGCCGAGGCGCTGGAGCGCGCATGCGACGAGCTCGGCCGCGCGTGGGGATTCGTCGGTCACCTGAACTCCGTGGCCGACTCGCCGGAGCTGCGCGAGGCGTACAACGCCATGCTGCCGGCGGTGTCCGAGTTCTACGCGAAGATCCCGCTCAACGAAAAGCTATGGGCCGCGCTGCGCGCCTTCGCGGCCACACCCGAGGCGATGGCGCTGACGGGTGTACAGAAGCGGCTCTTCGAGGAGACGATGGCGGACTTCCGTCAGGCCGGCGCGGACCTGCCGCCGGAGAAGAAGGCGCGTCTGGAGAAACTGGAGTCCGAGCTCTCGCAGCTCTGCCAGAAGTACTCGGAGAACGTGCTCGATTCGACCAACGCCTGGGAGCTGGTCGTCGACGACGAATCGAAGCTCGCCGGGCTGCCCGCGCGCGCGAAGGAGGCCGCGCGGCGCAACGCGCTGGCGAAGGGGCACGGCAGCGAGGCGCAGCCGAAGTGGCGGTTCACGCTGCACATGCCGTCGCTCGAACCGTTCATGACCTACCTCGACGACGCCGCGCTGCGGCGCCGGATGTGGGAGGGCTCGTGCGGCGTGGGCGCGACCGGCGCGCACGACAACACCGCGCTCGTCCGCCAGATCCTGGCGTTGCGCCACGAGAAGGCGACGCTGCTCGGCAAGTCGCATTTCCCGGACCAGGTGCTTGAGCGGCGGATGGCCCGCGACGGCGCGACGGCGCTGCACTTCGTCGAGGACCTGCACGCGCGCGTGGGCGCGGCGTTCGCCCGCGAGACGGCGGAGCTGGAGCGGTTCGCCGCGGAGCGCGCGGGACGCCCGGTCGGCCGACTGGCGCCCTGGGAAATCGGTTACTGGGCGGAGAAGCTGCGGCAGGAGCGCTACGCCTTCGACGAGGAGGCGCTGCGGCCGTATTTCCCGCTGGAACGGGTGATCGCCGGGCTGTTCGAGGTGTGCCGGCGCACGTTCGGCGTGCAGGCCGTCGAGCGGCCCGCCGGCGCGGCGGAGGTCTGGCACCCGGAGGTGAAGTTCTACGAGCTGCGCGACGAGAAGGACGGGCGGCACCTCGGGTCGTTCTACGCCGACTGGCATCCGCGCGAGTCGAAGCGCGGCGGTGCGTGGATGAACTTCCTGATCACCGGCGAGCCGCAGGCCGACGGCCGACTCGCGCCGCACCTCGGGCTGATCTGCGGCAACCTGACTCCGCCGGCTGGCGACAAGCCGGCGCTGCTCACGCACCGCGAGGTTGAGACGATCTTCCACGAGTTCGGCCACCTGCTGCACCACCTCCTCGGCGAGGTGCCGTACAAGACGCTCAACGGCGTGAACGTGGCATGGGACTTCGTTGAGCTGCCCTCGCAGATCATGGAGAACTGGACATGGGAGCGCGAGGGGCTGGACCTCTTCGCGCGGCACTTCGAGACCGGCGCGACGATCCCGCAGGAGCTGTTCGCCAAGATGAAGGCGGCGCGGAATTTCCGGGCGGCGACGGCGACGATGCGCCAGCTCTCGTTCGGCAAGATGGACCTCGAGCTGCACCTGCATCCCGAGCGCTACGCCGCGGGCGACCTCGACGCGGCGATCAAGTCCGCGATCGCCGACTACCTGGTGCCGACGGAGCCGGCGGCGCCGTCGATGGTGCGGCGTTTCGGGCATCTGTTTTCCAGCTCGGTCGGCTACGCGGCCGCCTATTACTCGTACAAGTGGGCGGAGGTGCTCGATGCCGACGCGTTCACGCGGTTTCAGCGCGAGGGGATCTTCAACGCCGCGACCGGCGCGGATTTCCGGCGACACGTGCTCAGCCGCGGCAACTCCGAGGAGCCGATGGCGCTGTTCAAGCGGTTCATGGGCCGCGAGCCCGACCTCAACGCGCTGCTCGTGCGCTCGGGGCTGGTGTGAGCGGCGGCGGCGCGGCGTGGCGGCACGGAGCGGCAACGGACCACAGAAGGAAACGAAGAACGGAACGGCGGGGATGGGGCGGGCGCGGCGGGCCAGCGGGCGAGGTTCGCAGGAGAAACGGGTGGGCGGCGTTGCGTCCAACGCCGCTGTCCGTGGTAGGGCGAACCCTCCGGGTGAGCCGCGGCTCGGCAGGGACGCCTCGCCCTACCTCAAGCACCGGAGCGACAACGACCCTGGCGCGGCGGAGCCGCAACCCAGACAGTTGGAACCACTGATGCACACTGATGAACACTGATAGGCGGATAGAGGGAATGGGCATTCGATCTGAGGCCGCGTGACCGAGGTGAACCGTGCACAGAAGCGCGGGGCGTAGAGATGGTGGTACACGTGTGCCGTCTCCTGCATCCGCGCGCCTGCCCCCGGGCCTTGCCACAACACCCTTGCCTGCATCGGAGCCGCCGGTACGCTGCCGGGCCGTGAACCCCGACGCCAGCAGCGCTTCCCCCGGGCCGACAGAATCGCCATCGAGTAGGACTCCCACTCGGGGCGTTGCCGGCAAAAGACTCGACTAGCAGCCTGTCGGACTTCGTCCGCAGGCTGCTGAACAAACGGGCTGCGCCCGTTGGGAACGGGGAGGTTTGCCAAAGGATCTTTCGGGGAGCGCTTCCGGAACGTTCGTTT
>JAGVUB010000118.1 GCA_019136515.1 Verrucomicrobiota bacterium | reverse complement strand
ACAGAACCTGCGCATCCGCGCTTTCTACGGCACCTCGCCCAACGCGATCCGTGTGCAGCTCTGGTCGGCGATCTGTACCTACCTGTGCGTGGCAATCACCCGCAAACGTCTGCGACTGCCGCAGAACCTCACCACCGTACTGCAAATCGTCTCCGTTCATGCGCTTCACAAAGTGCCTCTGGCTGAACTGTTTGCAGAAAACGATATAACTCCACCGCCAGTTGATATTCCTGAGCAGCTGACCTTCAGCGACTTATGACCGGACAGCATTGCGGCGGCACCGCCTTCGGCCACCTGCAATCGCGGCTCGCCAGCGGGGCGTGGACACGGTTCAGCTTCGCGCGATGTCGCGACGTGCCCCGGTCCCCGTGTTGCTCTCCCTGGTGGCGGCCACCTGTCTCCATGCGTTGGAGCCGTCCGTCGCCCCGACCGTGTGGCGACTCGATCGCGCCGGGGAGGTCGGCGGCGTCGCCACCGAGATTGCGGGGAAGCCGCGGGCGCTGACGCCGGAGGAAGGCGGACCGGGCCTGTGGTTCGACGGCGTGGGCGACGGCTTGTGGGTGCCGCTCAATCCGCTCGCGGGACAGGCGAGCTTCACGATCGAGGTGTTGATCCGGCCGGACGCCGGCGGGCCGGAGGAGCAGCGCTATTTCCATGTCGAGGATGCAGCGGGGCGTCGCGGGCTGTTGGAGCTGCGCATGCTCGAAGCCGAGGCGTGGTGTCTCGACACTTTCCTCAAGAGCGGCGAAACGAAGCTGACGTTGATCGATCGCGCGAAGACGCATCCGGCGGGGCGCTGGACTTGGGTGTCGCTGCGCTATGACGGGCAGACGATGTCGGCCTGGGTCGACGGGGTGAAGGAGCTGGAGGGCGAGATCGCTTTCGGTCCGATGGGCCCGGGGCGGATCTCGCTTGGCACACGGCAGGACCGGCGCTCGTGGTTCCGTGGCGCGATCCGCGAGGTGCGGATCAGCGCGGAGGCGCTGCCGCCGGAGCGGTTGCAGCGCGGTGAGCCGGTAGCCAGTGGCCGGTAGCCGGTGATCAGTATCCGGCGGGCAGTGGACGGTGGTCCGTGACCGGTGGTGGCGGGGCTCGGGATCGCAGGAAGGGACGACTGCGCCACGGCGGGGACGAAAGCTGCCAGGGGCATCGAAGTTCTGGCGGACTTCGCTACCGCAGGTGTGCGAGCATCGCCAGTGGCGCACTACGGGAGGCGCACGGTGTTGTTGCGGCGAGTGATTTCCTCAAGGCGGACGTCGGGATCGATCACCACTGAACAGTTGGAGCGGTCGACGCCGGCGGGCACGGGGAGCGCAACGGTGGCGGTTTTCGGAGCGAGATCGAGCGGCGCGGGAAACGCCGGCAGAGGCGCGCTGGTGACGGTGCGGCCGGCGGAGTCGAGCAGCGCGACGGTGGTGGCCGGCGCGTCGACAGAGCCGAGACTGTGGACGGTCACGCGGAGCGCGCCGTTGGTGGCGACGATGTCCTGCGGGTCGAGGCCGAGCTCGGGGCGCTGCCAATAGGGAGTGCCGGGAGACTCGAGCCTGAAGGTGAGCACGCTGATAGCGCGCGGCGGCAACGTAATGTCCAGGTCCCGGGTACGCTCGAAGGCGGCGGTACGGGTGGTGAAGTCGCGATCGGCGTGGTCGTCGTTGTCGGTGTCGACACCCTGCGTGATCCGCCAGGTTCCCGGGTCGACATGCCAGCCGGTGAGCGTGGCGTGGACGGGCGTGGCTTCGAGGTTGAAGGCGAGGACCGTGAACTCCCGCGGGGTGGCCGCCGGGATCAGGATGGCGACGCTCTGCGCGGTGGCCGGCGAGGCGAAGCGCCAGCTCACGGTGTGGCCGGGGAACGGGGCGTTGCGCAGCAGGGCGACGCCGCCGAGGCGGGCGCGCTGGAGCTCGGCGGTGGGCACGCCGACGCGGTCGGTCCAGAGGCTGCCCTCGGTGTTGATGTATTCGAGCAGCGCGGCGTCCTCAAGCTGGGCGGCGTAGAGTTGCGCGAGGAGCTGTTTGTCGCCGGTGAGCTGCCAGGCGAAGTGCGCGTAGCCGGCGGCGCCACGGTATCCGCTTTCACGGGAACGTTTGCGGCCGGTGTTGTCGCGGCGGGACTCGGTGGGCTCGCTGCGTTCGCCGGAGCGGATCCGCGGACCCCATTCGCGCCGCAGGTTGAGTTGGGCGAGGGCGTCGGCGTTGAGGGCGGTGAGACCGCCGAGCCCGAGGTCGAAGATGGGGGTGAGGTACGTGCGATCGCCGGTCCATTGCCACGCGGTCCAGAAAAGCGGCCACGGCAGCCAGCCGCGGGTGGCGTCGGCGTTTTCGTCGGTGGCGAACTTGATCGCGGTGGGCAGGCGGAAGGTGCCGTCGGCGGCGCGGTGGCGATGGGCGAGGAGGCCGTCGGCAACCTCGAGCACGAGCCGCCTCGCCCGTGGGTGGCCGTTGAAGTCGGCGAGCAGCTCCGGTGTCTGGAACACGAGATGCGAGTAGGCCTTGGCCCAGCCCCAGGGTTCCTCGGTCGCGAAACGGGTGCCGCTGAAATAGGAGGAGCGGACGTGGCGGTGGCCGGCGGCGTTGACGGCGGTGAGGTGCTCGAGACCGCGGGTGGTCTCCATCGCGCGCTCAAGCTGGCGCGGGCTGGCGTAGTCGAGGATCAGATTCGCGCCGAGGCAGTTGATGCCTTCCTCGTAGCTGTGGAGTTCGTCGGTCTGGATGGTGCTCAGCCCGTCGGTGAACAGGCCGTTGGCGTAGGCGGCATCGAGGAGGGCGTTGAGGGAGTGGCGGAGTTTGTCGGGCGCGCAACCCATGAGGGCGATGCCGGGCCAGAGGTTGAGCAGGTCGGTGTCGTCGGAGATGCCGCCGCCAAAGTCGCCGTAGGGCACCTGCCGGTGGTCGATGTACCATTCGGCGAAACGCTGCGCGCGACCGAGGAGCTCGACCTGATAGAAGGCCCAGGTCGGCACGCCGGCGGGCGGAGGGGGGAGCGCGAAGGGCGGGCGTGGCCAACCGTCGAGGAAGACGGCGGCGTAGTTGCGGCCCGGAACGTGGTCGGGGGCGACGCGCATGAGGTCGCGCAGGTCGGCGTCGAGGCGGTTGAAGAGGTCGTACTCGGCGACGCCGGGGCGCTCCTCGACGAACATGCCGTAGGCGTCGCGCACCTGGGTGAACCGGTCGGCGCCGTGTTCGGCGCGACCATCGGCGGCGGGTTTGAAAACCAGGCGCACGGCGGGCGCGAGCGAGGACGGGTCGAGCGGAGCGGAAGCGGCGAGGGTGAGATAGAGCCCGCGGCCCGGCGGCAACAGGCGGTCGCGCAGATCGAGCCAGAGCGTCGGGGTTTCGCCCGGCCGGAGCGTGAAGGTGAAGTCGAGCAGGTCGCGCGCGGGCCAGAGCGGGTCCTTCACGCGGATGTTGAGGGAGACGGGATAGTTGACTCCGACGATGGGCAAATCGAGCGCGATGCCGTCGAGCGCACCGTCGACCTTGGTGAGGTCATAGGTGGGATCTGCGGCGGAGGCGGGGATGAGCACGTGGAGCACGGGCAGTCCGCCGAGCATGGGCACTGCACCGGGCGGCACCGGATCGGTGGCGGGCACGGCGACGGCGGTCGCCTGCTCGCCGGTCGGATGGCGGTTGCGGATGAAGGTCGCGAGCGGGGCGAGGCTCGGATGCGTCGCAGGACCGAACGCGACGCGGTAGGCGAGCGTGGGGCGACCGGTGGGCTCGCGGCCGGCAGTGACATGGTAGGCGGCGAACTCCTCGATCGGCGTCTCCGGCTCGGTGTTGGTAATGCGGACACTGCCGCCGACCAGTGGGGCGGCGAGGCGGTGGACGGTCTTGCCCTGGCTGCGGGGACGCTCGAAGAGGTGCTGCGCTGCGGCGGCTTCGCCGTGGCTGCCGACTGCCTCGAGTGCCCCGAAGGCCGGGCCGGTGATCTCAAGGTGGTTCACCGGTTCGGTGGGCAGGGTGAAGGTGATGGCGCGGCCGGATTTGACGTAGCAGTCCCAGTCGGGGAGTTGGAAATAGTCGTTGCGGCCGGGGAGGCGGGAACGGTTGTAGACGCCCGGCCAGGTGGTCTCGCGGATGCCGTCGTTGGCCTTCCACCACCACCGTTTGAGGTCGTGGGCGTCGTGGATCTCGACCTTGCGCACGGCGGTGGCGACGGCGGGCAGGGGCGGCGGCAGGTCGGAGGGGCGGTTCCAGCCGTGGCGCCAAGCCCAAGCGGCGGCGAGCGCAGGATCGGCGAGCGAGGGGGCGCGGGAGGAGGCGGTGTCGGCAGGCTCGCCACGGGCGAGCGCGGCGATGGCGGCCGCGTCGAGCATACGGTCGTAGGTGCGGATCTCGTCGATGTCGCCGCCGCGGACGAAGTTGTAGTCGCTCTGGACCTGGTGCGGGCTGATGACGCGCGAGTGCGGGCCGAACTGGTCGAGGCCGGCATCGAGGATCGCGGACTGGTCGCGGGCGGCGGCGAGGCGGCCGTTGATGTAGAGGCGCACCCCGGTGGTCTCGTCCCAAGCGAAGGCGAGGTGCGTCCACTCGCCCGGCGCCGGGAAGGGCTGCACGGTGGTGGAAACGCGGATGCGCGCGAGACCGGTGTCGGTGACGAAAGCGTCGAAGCCGCGACCGTTGTAGTCGATCCGCAGGAACACCATGTCCCAGCTGGAGTGGTCGGAGAAAGCGACGCGGAAGAGCGGAAACTCGGTGGGCCCGACGGGTTCGCGCGAGCGCCAGAAGAACGCCACGGTGCCGCGTTGGGCGTAGAGGTGGCCGGGGGCGCGCCAGGCCAGGCGCTGGAGGTTGCCGCAGCGCAGGGCCGGGCCGCGCGCGCCGTCCGGGACGGTCGTCACCTCGGAGTCGAAGGTCGGCGCGGGGCGGCCGACGGTGGAGAAGTCGGCGGTGGTGCCGTGGTCGGCCGAGAGGTGGAAGAGCAGGCCGGGCTCGGCGGGTGACGCCGCGCCGAAAGCGCCGGGTGCGCCAAGCGAGGCGAATACAAGGGAGGCGAGCGCGAGGCGCCGAAGGCGTAGGTGCGACATGGAGCTGAGGGGAACGGCGGTGTTTGGGACCTGCGGACGGTAGCCGGTGGCCGGTGGTCGGCCGGCGGGCGGAGGGGAAGCTAGGGATTGCAGGCGGAGATGATTGCGCCCCGAAGGTGAGGCGATGGATCCTCGCGCACGAGACTGACCGTGGTCGTGGCGGACCGCCGGGCCGTCGGCCTGCTCGGCGGGCCCAGCGGTCCCGCCCTACCGCCTGGCGTCAGTTTGGTTCGCAAGACTCAACAGAACCCCGGGAAGGGTTTGGCGCGCTGGCAGATCTGGAGGGCGACGCCCCACGGATCGCGCAGCATCACCAACACGGAGCCGTCGCCGAGGGATTCCTCGGTGAGCAGGGTGGCGCCGGCGGCGACGAGGTGGGCGCGGAGGGCCTTGGCGTCGGGGCTGAAGACGGCGAAGTGGAAGGTGAGGGGCGCCTGCTCGGAGTAGTCGGGGATGGGCGCGGCGGGGTTGCGGTAGATCTCGAAGAAGACGCGGCCGGTGTCGTCGCCGAGGAAATGGGCGAGGGAGCCGGTGTCGTTGGCGCGGAGGATCTTGAACTCGAGGTGCTCGGCGTACCAGAGCGCCATCTCGTGGGGGGCGGGGACGTTGAGGGCGAAGTGTTCGAATTTCATGGGGCGGGGCTGACGGGGTTTTGCAGGTTCGGATGGGAAAGGCGGATGCGCTCGAGGTGTTCGCGGACCTTGCGGGTCTGGCGCTCGTCGAGGTCGGGCTGGCCGGCGAGCGCCTCGAATTGGCGGAGGGCTTCGGCGGGATCGCCGGCCTTCTCGGCGGCGCGGGCGGCTTCGACGGCGGCATCGAAGCGGAGCTCGTCGCGGCGATTTTCCCAGAACTGACGCATCGTCTGCTGCATCGGTTCCTGTAACAGAGTCTCGCAGACGGCGAGGGCGTCGCGGAAACGACGTTGCTTTCTCAATTCGTTGACCTGCTTGCGGAGCGGTTCGACCTTCCACTCGGTGCGGAGGCGTTCGGCGGTGGCGCGCTCCTTGTCGTCGATCAGGTCGTCGTGGCCGAGGGCGAGGTCGAGCAGCTCGAAGGCGCGGGTGTCGTTGCCGTCCTTGTGGACGAGGGCCGCCAGGCCGATGAGGAGTTCGGGGGCGTCCGGGAAGAGCTTGAAGCCGTCGACCAGAAGCTGGGCGTCGGCGACGGTCGCGGCGGGAAGGGCGCGAGCGACGCTGGCGAGCGTGACGTAGGCGCTACGCAGCTTGGGCTGGAGGGCGATGGCGCGGGCGAGGTGGTCCGCGATCTCTCGCGCGCCCTCCGCGGGGGTGCCTCGGTTGTTGTGGTGGCGGATGAGCGCATGGGCGACGACCAGGTGCATCAGGGCGTCGCGCGAGCCGCGCTCGAGGGCCTGCCGGGCGGCGGCCGCAGCGGCCTCGTGCTGGCCGCGCGAGTTCTCGAGGCAGGCGACGAGCTCGTAGGCGGCGGGGGCGGCGGGATCGAGGGTGAGCGCGCGGCTGGTGTGCTGGCGGGCGAGGGCCTCGTTGCGGCTGCCGACGGCGAGGCGCGCGAGCGCGATCTCCACGGTGTAGGGTGCGGCCGGTGTGAACGGCGCGGTGACGGCGGCCTCGGCCGGCACCGGGAAACGCAGGAAGCGGACGGCGCCGCCGAAGGCGTAGTCGCGGCAAGCCTGTTCGACGGCCGCCATGTCCTCGCCGAAGGCCAACTTGAAGGCGGTGAACTGATCGGCGCCGCGGAGCCTGGCGGCGAAGAAGCGGTTGAGCTGTTCGATGCCGTGGGATTCGGGTTGGAAGAGCAGTCGGTGCACGAAGAGCCACGACTGGGCATAGAAGAGGCGTTTGCGCTCGGTGTCGGTGTAGAGCTTGTCGCCCTGCCGGGTGAGCATGAGCTTCGCGAGCGGCACCCAGGTGGCCTGACGGAGGAGCGCGACGTGCGGGAGGATTGGTTCGCCGGCGACTGCGCCGCTCTTTTCGACGCGGAAGGTGGAGAACGACTCGGCAAAGCCCTCGTTGATCCACGGGGGGAGCCGGGTGCGCGCCGCGGCGGTGAGCCAGTGGGTGGTTTCGTGGAGGATGATTCGACGCGTCTCCTCGTCGTCCTGGAAGCGCTTGCCGAGCCCGATGGCGGACCACGAGTCGAGGGAAATGCAGTACCCGCCGCCCTTGTTGCGGCGGCCGTCGGCGAGGACCGGGTGATAGGCCGCGAAGCGCTCGGGGCTGGAGAAAAGGACGACGGTGAGCGGCGTGAGATGAGCCTCCTCGATGTTGAGCCGGGTGCGGAGCGAAGCGACGAATTGCTCGAAGTCGTTGGCCCATTCGCAGGTCTCGCGTTCGGAGCATTGCGAGACGATCAAGCAGTGCGGGGCCTGGAGAGTGCTCCACTTTGGGGCCGCGGTGGCGGCGAGCGCGAGGGCGAGCGGGAACAATGCGGCGGCGAGGAAGCGACGGGGCGACATGATTGGGGCGGGGGACGGTGGCCGAGAGGGGGTACCCGGGGTGGCGGATGCTTGTCCGCGGTGGCCGGACACACGAGGAAATTTCGGCGCGGCAGTGGCGGTCGCCGTGGTGCGGCAGTTGCGGGGCGCGGGTGAGCCGATAACCTCCGGCCCATGCTCGTGGCCGTCCTGGAAGACCAACGGTTGATGCGCGACTACTTGGAGCGCCTGCTCGAACGGGAGCTGGGTGCGACCCGGGTGGTCGGGATCGGCTCGATGGCGGAGTTGCGGCGGCGCGAGGACGAGTTGCGCGGGGCGCGGCTGATCCTCTTCGACCTGGATCTGGGCGACGGTTTCACGGTGGAGTGGGCGCTCGGCTGGGCCGTGCGCGAACCGGGTTGTCGGCTGGTGGCGTTGAGCTCGGTGCAGGGCGCGTTTCCCTTCAAACAGCTGCAGGTGGCGGGCATCAGCCTGTTGCACAAGAACGACACGCAGCCCGAGGTGGTCGCCGCGCTGCGGCTGGTGCTGGGCGGCGGCATCGTGGTGTCGCGGCAGGTGCAGGAGTTGCTCGCAGCGTGCGGGCGCGACCCGCAGGCGCCAATCAAGCTGCTCGGCCCGAAGGAGCAGAAGGTGCTGGCGTTGCTGGGCCAGCGGCTGCGCAACGAGGAGATCGCTGAGGTGCTGGGCTGCTCGGTGGCGACCGTGGCCGACCATCGCAAGCACATCATGGCCAAGCTCGACTGCCACCACATCGAGGAGTTGATCGACTACGCGATCCGCCACGGTGTGGTGCACGCCGTGAATCCGGCGGCGCCGAACGCGTCGGTGGCGCCGGTGGCCGGTGGGCGGTGAGCGGTGGCCGTTTGCCAGCGCTGGCGGGGAATCGCAGGCAGCGGCGCCGGCCGATCCCTTACGGAGCGGTGGGCGCCACGATCTGTAGCCGGTAGAATTTACGCGGGCCGATGGCGGCGGTGTCGGTGTACTCGAGCTCGCCGCCGGTGCCGGCCAGCGGTGAGGCGGTGAGTTTCGTCCAGGTGCTGGCAGCGAGCTCGGTCGAGGCGTAGACGTCGTAGAGACGGTTGCTCACCGTCGGACCGAAGACGAGCTTCGCCTGTGTCTGGTCGGTGGAGACGAACTGGAGCTGCATGACGGGGCCGGTGTCCTTGGGGTTCCAGTGGAAGACCATGATCTTGGCGGCGCCGTCGTCCTCCTCGCAGATGAGCCGCGAGCCGTCGGCGCGGGTGGTGACCTGCAGGCCCACGAGGAGATCGACCGCGCCACAGTACCAGTTGGTGCCGGGATCGGGGCGGAGCCAGCCGACCTCGTGGCCGTTGGCGAGGCTGTAGATGGTGATCTCGCCGCGCGCCCGGGCGTCGCGGCCGCCGGTCAGATAGCCGACGTAGAGGTACTCGTTGTCGGCGGCGAACGAGCCGGGCAGCACCATCATGTCGGTGCCTTGGTCGAGGTGAATTTCCGTCTGGCCGTTGCTGTCGAAGCCGGGGTCGATCGTGCAGCGCAGTGTCGGGTGGCCGGAGCGGCGGTAGCCGTCGATCACGTAGATGCGGCGCAGGTACCAGGGATCGAAGCCGACGCCGATCACGAGGGTGTCGGTGGCGGCGAGGTAGCGGATCCGGCACGGGGAGCGAGAGAGTTCGTAGTCCACCGGTTGGAGCAGGGACTGGGGGAGGTCGTGCTTCTCGATGGTGGCGGGGTCGTAGAGCGGGACGCCGTGCGCATCGACGCCGGTGCAGGGGATGACCCAGTTGCCGCCGGCGTTGAAGTAGGCGTCGTACTCGGCCTGTCCGCCGCCCATCCAGATGTTGCCGTCGGCGTCGATGTCGTAGCACTCGCTGTAGCGGTTCGCCACGAGGTAGGTTCCGAATTCGTCGGCATCGACGCGGCCGTCGCCGTTGGCGTCGCGCCACAGGTAGCGGCGGCGGGCGTTGTCCGGGGTGGCGGGGTCCCAGGCCGGATATTTGCCCTCGGCCCAGCTCGCGCCCTGGCCGTCGGTGAAGAGGTAGAAGAGCGCGCAGGGGATCGCGATCTCGCTGCCTTCCTCGAAGCGGAAGACGGCGATGTAGTCGTGGACCATGTTGGTGCAGTACAGGAACTTCTTCCCCGCGATCTGTTTCAGGTAGGTGGTGCCGAACGCCATCTGGAACCGCGGGTCGTCGGGGTAGCGGAAGGGATCGAGCGTGACCGCCGCGAACTGCCAGCTCTCGCCCGGCGGCTTGGTGTAGTCCATCGCGTAGCGGACGCACTCGGTGTGCAACTCGGTGCCGTTGCTCCCCGGGGCGAAGTCGCCGACGTGCAGGAAGGTGCCGCGCGCCTGGTGGCGGAGCGAGGCGGTGGCGAGGCGGCCGGCCAGCGATGCCGTATCGGTCGGCTGGAACCAGCGCACGTCGGTGCCGCCCTGGATCTGCCCGGGGATGCCGCTGCAGCCGACGATGATTTCGCCGTGGTCGCCGAAGCCCACGCCGCGCGGGCCCCAGAAACGCAGCGGGCCGGCGCGGCCCGGCACGGGCCCGGCGAAGACGCCGCCGGTCTCGCCGAAGGTGGCGACGAGCGCCGGTTGCTCCGTGGTGGAGACCGGCACGGAGAAGATCTTGAAGTTCTGGTCGGGGCCGTTGTCGGCGATCCAGAGGTAGCCTTCGCGGTCGAAGGCGACGCCGGTCGGGTAGGCGACCGCGGTGATGGTGCGGCCGTCTCCGAGCGCGACGTAGGGCAGGTTGTCCGGGAAGGCGGTGAGCGGGCAGCCCTGGTCCTCGAGATTTTGCTGGAGGATGTCGCGGCGTTGCTGCGGCGTCAGGTTCGGGTCTCGGGCGTCGTGCTGCGCATCGAGAACGTGGGGATGCGCGATGGTGGCGGTGAGACCGTCGCGGGTGGTCGAGTCGAAGGCGATGCTGTTGTTGAAGAACTCGCCCTTCGAGACGCGCACGCCGGCGGAATAGACGCCGTCGGCCCAGTTGGTCTCGTCCCAGTAGCTCTTGGTGACGACCAACGGGGCGAGGGGCGCGAACTGATCGTTGAGGTCGCCGGCGTTGAGCACCGCCAGGTCGACGATGAAATTGCTGATGACGTTGGCGTTGGCGTTGGTGCCGCCGCGCCCGCCGGTGTTGGCGGCCCAGTGATTGGTGCTGGGCAGCCAGTGGGGCGTGTCGGAGGCGGCGGCGAGGGTGCCGAGCAGGAGCGCGCCGGACAGGAGAGCACAGCGAAAGAAAACCGCGGCGGAGTTCATGGGGAGGCGGCGCACGGCCGCTCGGCCCACGCAGTTGCGAAGACTCGCACGTGGCAAGACTCCGCCGGGGCCTCCACCGCGATTTACTGGCTTCTCAACGGCCGGGGTGTTCCCGCGGCGGTCGGAGCATAAGCTCGAGCCCCCCGGGTGCGGCGGGTCCCGCTGGGTTGATTCAGTCCCCGCCGCTGAACGCGCGGCGCGGCCGGGGCCGCCGGGGTGCGACTCAGAGGTTGAAGTTCTCGCCGAGGTAGAACTCGCGCGCCTTCGGATCGTTGATGAGGAACTCGCCGCTGCCCTCGGTGAGCACGCGGCCCTGGTGGATCAGATACGCGCGGTCGACGATGCGCAGCGTCTCGCGGACGTTGTGGTCGGTGATGAGGATGCCGATGCCGCGCTTCTTGAGATCGAGGACGATCCGCTGGACGTCGGCGACGGAGATGGGGTCGACGCCGCTGAAGGGCTCGTCCATGAGCAGGAACTTCGGGCGGGTGACGAGGGCGCGCGCGATCTCGAGGCGGCGGCGTTCGCCGCCGGAGAGGGTGTAGGCGCGCTGCTTGGCGAGGTGCCAGAGGCCGAGCTCGTCGAGGTGCTCCTTGGTGCGGGCGGCGTGGAGGCGGCGGGGCAGGCCGATCGTCTCGACGATGGCGCGAACGTTCTCCTCGACGGTGAGGGTGCGGAAGATCGAGGGTTCCTGCGGGAGATAGCCGAGGCCGTTGCGGGCGCGCTGGTGCATCCGCAGCTTGGTGATGGGGCGGTCGTCGAGCAGGACCTGGCCGCGGGTCGCGGGCACGAGGCCGACGATCATGTAGAACGTCGTCGTTTTCCCGGCACCGTTGGGGCCGAGCAGGCCGACGATCTCGCCGGCGGTGACGCGGATGTTGACGCCGCCGACGACGGTGCGCTGGCCGTAGACCTTCACCAGTTCGCGGGTGGAAATGACGGCGCGGGCGGGCACGGCGGCCGTGGCCGGGGCGGACTTGGCCGGTTGGGCGACTGGCGCCGGAGGCGTGCCGGCGGTGGCGGGTGTCGCCGGCACGACGGCCGGCGACACGACCGGGGCCGCGGTCGTGGCCGGCTGGGCGGATGCGGCGTTGGCCGGCTTCGCGGCGGGCTCGGGAGGGGTGGGGGAGGTGCTCACGGCTGAGGCTTGGCGGCGGGAACGGGCGAGGCGGCCGGTGCCGGCGTTTGGGCGGCGGGGGCGGGGGCGCCCTTCGGGAAGCCGAGGTCCTTGATTGCCGGGCCTGTGAGGCGCGCACGGGTGACGACGACGCGGCGCTCGCCGCGGAAAAGGGTGATGGTCTCGCCGACGACCGTGCTCTCGCCGTCGCGCACCATCGGATCCTCGGTGAGGGTGATCTTCTCTTCGCCGGGGAGTACCTCGGCTCGGCCGCAGGTGGCGACTCGGTCGCCCTGCTCGATGCGGACGCGGCCGGTGGCGAGCATGCGCTTGAACTTCCCGACCTGACCGAGCGCGGTCTTGTCCTCGTCCTTGATGATGTCGCGCTGCGAACGGATGGTGATGGCTTCGAGGCGGTCGCAGGAGAGGCTGATGTTGTTGCCGCGGACGAGGACCAGCCCGGTGAAGACGAAGGTGCTCTCCTCGTCGGTGGTCTGCATGTCGAGGTTCTGGCTGATGATGGTGGTGGGCGACACGGGCGCGGGTTCTTCGGCGCGGGCCGAAGTGGCGGCCAGGGCCAAGCCACAGAGAACGAGGAGGGCGGAGCGGTTCATTTCAGGAGGTCGATGAGCGGAGCTTGGAAGACGACTTGGGCGCCGTCGCGGATGGTGATTTTGCGGGCCGGTTCTTCGCAGCGCCAGAGTTTGCCGGCGAGGGTGTAGCCGGGCCCGGCGACATCGATGTGGTCGTCGCCCTCGGCGATGCGGGTCTTGAGCTGGAGGAGTGCCTTCGGGCTCTTGACCTGGAGCGCGAGTGCGTTTTTGCGGTCGAGGAGGGTGAGGGTGAAGTCGCGGATCTCGACCTGTTCGGCGCCGTGGTAGATCGCGGAGCCGCCGCGCAGGTCGGAGGTCTTGCGGCCGGTCTCGTCGTCGAAGAGGGCGAGGCGGAAGTTGATGACCGGGGCGTCGGTCAACGATGGCGCGGCGGCGTGGGCGGCGGCCCCGAGGGCCAACAATGCGGCCGCGACCAAGCCAAATGACGGGCGGCGCGGCGGGCGGGGATTGGCGGTGGCGGGCATCGGGGGGCGCGGGGATGAGGGGGCGGCGGCGAGGGCGACTCGATCAGTTCGCGGGCCGGTGGGCGAGGATGTGTTCGCAGAGCTCGCGCACAGCGCCGGCGCCGGCGGGGCGAGCGGGAATGTAGTCGGCGGCGGCGAGCGTCCCCGGCATGGCCGTGGTGGGCGCGGCGCCGATGCCGGCCCAAACGATCGCGGGAGTGTCGATGTCGTCGTCGCCCATGTAGCAGATGCTCTCCGGTGAGAGTGCGAGCCGGGCGGCGAGTTCCTCCAGCGCGGCGAGCTTGTCGGTGCGGCCTTGGACGAGATGGGCGATCTTGAGTTCGGCGGCGCGGCGGGTGGTGGCGCCGGATTCGCGGCCGGAGATCCAGGCGACGGCGACGCCGGCCTGGCGCAGGCGGGCGAGCCCCATGCCGTCGAGCACGGAGAACCGTTTCATCTCGGCGCCATCGGAGGAGACGTAGATGGAGCCGTCGGTGAGCACGCCGTCGACATCCATGGCGAAGAGGCGGATGGCGGCCCAGCGTTTGGCGGCGATGGAACGCCGGGCCGGACGGGCGGGAGAGGAGCGGAGAGCGGAGGCCATGGACGGGTGGAGTGAAGACGGGGAAACGGCGCAGCGGAACCAGAAAAATTCCGATTGCCGCGACGGGGCGCGGATTTCTACCGTCAGACCCTTTACCCGTTTGATGCATACCCACGGCCCCAAGCGCATCTATTCCCCGCAGTCCCTCGAATGGTGGTTCGAGCGGCTGGCTGCGGATTGGGAGCAGCATTTCGCCAAGGAGGCGCTGGAACTCGGGCGTACGATCTACCGCGACAGCGAAGTCCGGGAGGTCGAACTGGGGGCCAACGACGCGATCATCCACCGGCGGGTCGAGAAGAAGGAAGATTACACGGTGATCGACTGGAACGACGGCCAACCCTCGGTGCGCTCCTCGTCGACCGACGAGACGGTGGCGCAGGCGATCGCGGTGGCCGGGCTCTACGAGATCGAGGAACTCGTGGCCGAGGAGCTGCCGGCGCTGCCCTCGACGACTCCTCCTGCGGGGGCGGCCGCCGCGCCCGCGAAGGCGCCGGCGACGAAGGCCCCGTCGGTCCCGGCCCCCGCGCCGGCGAAACCCAAGCCCGGCGAGGGCGAAGCGGGGCGCGAGTTTCTCCTGGTCTTCCGTCCGGAAGAGAAGGGGCTTGCGTGCGAGGCGTTCTGGATTGCCGAGGACGGGCGGCGGTTGCCCGCCTACGGAGCCGGCAGCGCGAACACGTTGCAGCTCAGCTCGGCCGACCGGGCGAAGGCGATCGGCCTGGCGACCTATGCGCGCAAGGCGCACTTCCGTTTCCATCCCGAGAAACACGTCTATGTGCTCGAGTTGGTGCGGGAGATTCCGGAGTTCCTGCGCAACGGTCTGCCCCAGTGGCGCAAACATTTCACCGTCGAGGTCGATCCCGCGGTAAAGGCTCTGCAGGACGGACCGCGCGCCATCGAGATCGAGGCGCAGGCGGTGCGCCATCGCGGCGGCGCCGGCATCGACCTGCGCTGGGTCTTCCGTGCCGGCGAGCGGCTGCTCACGGCGACCGAGGTCGAGGAGGTCACCAAACAGGCCGGACAGCAGGTGCTGCTGCCGGGCGTGGGCATCGTCGCGCTTGCGGCGGACAAGTGGGAGGGCGTCCAAGCGTGGAAACGCATGGCGGCCGACCTTCACGGCCGGGCGTTGCCGCCGTATCTGGTCTTCTCGCTCTTCAACGAGGCGCGCTGGAAGGTCACGCTCACGGCCGAGTTGGAGGCGTGGAAACAGCGGGTGCTCGGGCAGGGCGAGCTGACGGCGGTGGAGCTCCCCGACTTCCTCCGCCAGTACCAGCGGCGTGGCGTGGAGTGGATGCACCATCTCTGCGAGACCGATTGCCACGGCCTGCTCGCCGACGAAATGGGGCTGGGCAAGACCGTGCAGGTGCTCACGTTGCTGGCGGCGCGGCCGCTCGCAGCTCAGCGCCACGTGGTCGTGTGCCCGGCGAGCGTCGTGCCCGTGTGGCGCGAGGAGGCGGCGCGGTTCTTCCCGCAGCTCAAGGTCGAGATCCTCAAGAGCGGCCACGACTTCGTCGCGCACCCGGAGCCGGCGCTCTGGCTGGCGAGCTACGCGCAGCTGCGCAAACACCGCGACCTGCTCGCGCAGGCGGATTTCGGCTACGCGATCCTCGACGAGGGGCAGTTCATCAAGAACCCCGACGCGAAGGTCACGCACGCCTGCCAGGCGATCAACGCGCGGCATCGTTTCGTGCTCAGCGGCACGCCGCTGGAGAACCGCCAGCTCGACCTGTGGTCGATCTTCCGCTTCCTGCTGCCCGGCCTGCTCGGCACGCGCGCCGGCTTCGAGGCCGCCCTGCTGCGCGACCGCGACGGCACCGTCGAGCGGCTGCGTGTGCAGATCGCGCCGTTCGTGCTGCGCCGCACCAAGGACGAGGTGGCCAAGGAACTGCCGGCGAAGGTCGTGATGGACCTGCGCTGCCCGCTCACCGACGCGCAGCGCCTCGAGTACGCGAAGATCTGCGACGAGGGCCTGCGCCGCCTCGGCAGCGACCTCGGCTCGGCGATGCGCGAGAAGTCGTTCGGCCTCTTCGCGTTGCTCACGCGCCTGCGGCAGGCCTGCTGCGACCCCGACCTGCTCCCGTGGGTGAAGGCCGGCACGGAGGCTAGCGGCAAGCTGAACATCCTCGTGGCGAAACTGGCCGAGGTGCTCGCCGGCGGGCACAAGGTCGTGATTTTCTCGCAGTTCGTGATGTTCCTCGACCGCGTGCGCGAGGTGCTCGCCGCGCAGTTCCCGGACGTGGCCCGCTACGAGCTGACCGGCGGCACGATCGACCGGCAGAAGCCGGTGCAGCAGTTCCAGAACGCCCCGGACCGCGCGATCATGCTGGTGAGCCTGAAGGCCGCCGGCACCGGCATCACGCTGCACGCCGCCGACTACGTCTTCCTCCTCGATCCGTGGTGGAACCCGGCGGTGGAGGACCAGGCGATCGACCGCGTGCACCGGCTCGGCCAGACGAATCCGGTTTTCGTCTACCGGCTGATGACGGCGGGCACGATCGAGGAGCGCATCCAGGCGCTCAAGGCGGAGAAGCGGGCGATGTTCGACCAGATCGTCGGCAAGTTCCGCACGGAGTTCGATCTCTCGCAGCATTTCGCCTCGCTCGACAGCCTCATCAAGCTCGCCGCCGCCGCGCCCGAGGCGGAGACCGAGGCCGAGCTGGGCGAGGGCTGAACCGCCGAGGTAGACGAGCGTCGAGAGGCGACGGCCGAGCGCCCCACTGGCGGTGGCTCAGGCCGGCCGATGTTTGTTCTTTCGCTCCCGCGGCCTTCCGGCTCTCGTTGCCTGCCGCTTCTCCATCCGACTGAATAGCCACGGCTGAGACCCCGCCGTCGCCAACGCCTTCCCCATGCGCTTCCTGACCCGTTTCCTCGCCGTCGTGCTGGCCGTCGCCTTCGTGGCGGCGGCGGTGGTGGCGGCCTTCCTGTATCCGATCGGCACGAAGCTGCTCGCCGCGCAAACGTACAAGGACGTGATCCACCACGAACAGGTGGCCGAACGTCTCCCGGAAATCGCGGCGGAGGCGATCGACCAGTCGCTGAAGCGGGCGGGCACGGCGGGTGCGGCGGCGCCGGCGGGGGAGGGTGGCGATTTCGGCACGCTGCTGGGCGGCTTCGAGCGGTCCGACCTGCGCGTGCTCCTCGGCGCGGCGTTGCCGGCCGACCCGGTGCGCGGCCAGATCGACAGCCTGCTCGATCAGTTTTTCGGTTACGTGAACGGCGACGCGGCGAAACCGTCGCTCACGCTCTCGCTGGTCGACCTCAAGCAACGGCTTTCCGGTGGCGCGCTCGAGGAGGCCTACGTGAAGGTTTTGCAGGACAAGCCGCCGTGCGCGGGCGAAGCGCCGGCGTTGCCGACGGCCTGTTGCCCGTCGGCCGAGCAGTTGCCCGAGGTGCGGGCGCGTTTTCGCGAGCTCCTTAATCCCGCGGTCGACGCGATGCCGGACCGCGTGGATCTGTTCGAAGCGCGCGATGGGACCGCGGCGGAGTCGGTGTACGCGGCGGTGGGCGAAGTGCGCCGGCGGCTGCGGTTCATGGCGGAGCTGGCGCGCTGGAGCTGGATCGTGCCGGCGGCGTTGCTGGTCGGCGTGGCGGTGTTCGCCGTGCGCTCGCTGCGCGGCCTGCTGTTGTGGTGGGGCATCCCGAGCCTGATCGCCGGTGGGATCGCCGCGCTCGGCGCGTGGTCGGGCTCGGCGCTGGGCAGTCTGCTTTTCCGCTGGATCATCGTGCCGAGCCTGCCGGCGCAGATGGAGGTGCCGGTACTGGCCGGGGACACGGTGCTCGCCGTGGTGGGCTCGATCGCGCGGGTCGTGCTGGGCGCGGCGCTGCAGATCTCGCTCTCGCTCGCGCTCGGCGGGCTCGTGGCGGTGGTACTGGCGAAGTTCTTCACGGCGAAGCCGGCAGCGCCGGTCGATGTACGGCGGCCGGCGGTCTGAGCGTTGGTAGCGGACGCGGCGCCGGGGCCGGTTGGCGGTGCCTCCGGCTTGGTGGCGCCGGCACTGTTCTTCCGCCTCGCATTCGGGCGGCGGCTGCGCTGAATCGGCGGTCTTGAATCCCGAGTCCGACTTTCCCGACGAACCGTTTTCCGTTGAAGCCGAAGCCGCGGCGCGCCGCCGCGCGTACGAACCGCAGCCGGCTCCGGCGCCCATCGACCGCTCGCAGTGGCAACGGCCGTGGGTGCAGCTGAAGTTCTTCACCTTCCAGCCGCAGATCTACCCGAAGATGATCCGCGACGTCTCGCCCGACGCCCGGGCCGGCGACTTCGTGGCCGTCTACGACAAGCTCGGCAAGCGGCTTGGCACCGGTTTCTGGAACAAGAAGGCCAACGTGCCGCTGCGCATCATGCGCTTCAGCGCCGAGCCTGTGGACGAGTCCTACTTCGAGGAGGCGTTGCGCCGCGCCGTGGCCCTCCGCCGCGAGATGCTCAAGCTCGATGCCGTCACCAACACGTACCGCGTGGTCAACGCCGACGGCGACGGCCTGAGCGGCCTCACCGTCGACCGCCACGGCGACACGTTGTTCGCGGATGTGTGTTCGTTCGGCGTCATGCAGCGCCTGCCGAAGTGGCTGAAGATCCTGCACGAGGCGCTCGGCACCAAGCACCACATCGTGCAGGTCGACGACGAGGTTGCGCACTGGGAGGGTATCCGCCCCGTGATGCTCGACCCGGTCGTCGACGAGGACGCCCCGCGTCGCGTGAAGGTGCGCGAGCACGGTGTGACGTTCGAGGTCGACTTCGAAGAGGGGCACAAGACCGGCTTCTTCTGCGACCAGCGCGACAACCGCCGCCGTTTCGCGGAGTTCACCAAGGGTGCGCGCGTGCTCGACCTGTGCTGCTACACCGGCGGTTTCGCCATCGCCGCGAAGGTCCACGGCGGCGCCGAGGAGGTGACCGGCGTCGATCTCGACGAGACCGCGATCGAGCAGGCCAAGCGCAACGCGAACATCAACAACGCCCGCATCAAGTGGGTGCACGCCGACGCCTATTCGTACGCCCGCCAGATGCAGAAGAACGGCGAGCAGTGGGACGCCGTGGTGCTCGACCCGCCGAAGTTCGTGCTCAGCCGCGACCCCGAGGACGACGACGGCCCGTTCGCCGGCAAGCGCCGGTACGAGGACATCAACCACCTCGGCATCGGCCTGGTGAAGCCCGGCGGCCTCTTCGTCACCTGCTCGTGCTCGGGCCTGGTGACGATGGACCAGTTCGAGGAGTACGTGATCAAGGCCGCGCACCGCCACAACCGCCGTCTCCAGATCTTCGACCGTACCGGTCCCGGCGCCGACCACCCTGTCTACTCGAACTGCCTCGAGAGCCGGTACCTGAAGGTGATCTGGGCGAAGGTGGTGTGAGGTCGGCGCGCGGCGTAGTGGCTTCGCCGCGCCCGAAGGAACTCGCTGGGCTGCCGGGGCTTGATTCCCGCGGGCATGCTGCGCGCATAGGCTGCTGCCTCGCCTCACAACGGATGGAACAATCGCGCCGCGCTTGCGTCTCCCATCTCTCAATGGTCGTGTCCCCATCTCTCGCACCTCGTTCCGGCGCTTGTCTGTTCCGCCCGCGTTCTTCGTCGACGCCGGGCAACAACACCGGTAGCGGGGACTCGACACCCATGGTTTTCACGCCTACGACCTTGGGCACGAACGTCCAGTAACACCTCTTCCCCGAACGCTTCCGCGCTATGAGTCTCTTCCGTTTCCTCGCCGCCACCGGCCTGCTGATCGTCGGCGCCGTCCAGGCGCTCGCCGACACAACGTTTTCCTACACGCTTGCCGACAGCAAGGCCACGATCACCGGATTCGAATCGGCGATCATCCCCAGCGGGGTGCTCACGATTCCGGAGAAGGTCGACGGCTACACGGTAGTCGCGATCGGTGCCAATGCGTTTCAGGGCCGCACCACCATCACCGGGGTGACCTTCGCCGTGAATACCAGCTTCGCCTCCATCGGCGCGCAGGCATTCAAGGGCTGCACTGCGATCACCAAGGTCACCCTGTCTGCCGGCCTTACGACGATCGATGCGTCTGCCTTCGAAGACTGCCCCAATCTCGTCTCCGCGGCGCTGCCGTCCTCGCTTACGACCATCGGCAACCGGGCCTTCGCCAACGCGGACAAACTTACCGTGGTGACGCTGTCCGATGCCGTGACCACTGTCGGCGCCGGCGCTTTCGCCGATTGCGACCTGCTGGCCACGTTCACGGTTGGCAAGGCGGTGACCACATTGGGTGATGGTTTTGTCTCCGGTTGCCCGTCGCTTGCCAGCTTCGCGGTCGCCACCGGCAACACGTCGTTCGTCGTGACCTCGGGCGTGCTCTTCAACGCCACGAGCACCACCTTGGTGCGCGCTCCGGCCAAACTGGCCGGCGAATACACCGTGCCGTCCACCGTCACGACGATCGGGGCGGATTCATTCGCGAACTGCCGCGCCATGGGCCGCGTCATTCTGCCCTCCGGGCTCACGCAGATCTCCGCTCGCGCGTTCGCCGGAACCGCCGGTCTCACCTCCATCGACTTTCCGGCCTCGCTCACGAACCTTGGCGAGTCCGCCTTCAGCGGCGCCTCCGCGCTCGTCGCGGCGACGTTCGCGGGCAATGCCCCCACCGCAGGGACCGGATGCTTCGATGGCACCGCCTCCGGCTTCAGCATCTACTATCCGGCCGCGGCCACCGGTTTCACTTCTCCTACCTGGATGGGGTATCCCGCGGTTTCTAGCAGTACGCCTGCGTCTGCCTTGCCGACCGTCGGCACCGGGGCGGTGACGGCGCGCCGCACCAGCGCCGCGGTCTCCGGTTCCGTCGCCGCCAACGGCTCTCCGGTGACGGCGCGCGGCTTCGTCTACAACACGTCCGGCAACGTGAACCTGGGCTCCGGCACCGCGGTGTCCGTCGGCACCGGCACTGGATATTTCACCACTTCGATCACCGGGCTCTCCGCCGGCACCACCTACTACGTCCGCGCCTATGCGACCAACGCGCTCGGCACCGCCTACGGCTCCGAGCTTTCCCTGACAACCATTACGGGGGCCACCGCGCCAGTCGTTACCAGTGGTTCCGTTACCACTGATACGACGCCGCTCATCTCCGGCACGGCGCCCGCCGGATCCACGGTCAGCATCACGGTCGACGGTGCGGCGGTGACCAGCGTCACCGCCGACACGACCGGCGCGTGGAGCTACACGTTCACCACCGCCCTCACCAAAGGCGTGCACACGGTCGTCGTCACCGCCACCGACTACGATGGCATCGCGGGCACGACCACCTTCGCTCTTTCGATCGGGGCGGTATCCGACGGATACGCAGCCAGTGTCTCCGTCCAGGGGACGGAGGTTGTCGCCTCCACCCCCGAGCTGTTTCGCGCCTACGCGACCTCGGCGACCCCCTACGTGATCAACGTTTCGGGCCAGCTCTCGCTCGGCACCGAACCGGTCACCGTCGCTTCCTACAAGACCATCCAGGGCGTCGACGCGAATTCGAGCCTCGACGGCTGCTTGAGCCTGAAAGCGGTGAGCGACATCGTCATCCGCGGCCTCAACCTGGCCAATGCCTCCGGTCCCGCGATCCAGATGACCAACACGATGCTGGTCTTCGTCACCCACTGCACCTTCCTGGACTGTGCCGCCGAGCAGGTGAACATCGCCTATTCGGACATGATCACGTTCTCCTGGTGCCAGTTTGCGGCCACCGCTCCCGGGCAGGTTGCCATGAAGCTGGGTCGCGAAGGAGGGACGGACACCCCTCGCATCACCCTCCACCACAACTGGTGGTCCGCTAACCTCGCCTCCGGCCTGCCTGCCGCCGTCACCGGATATGTTCACCAGTACGGCAACTACGTGAACACGGTGGGTAACACCTCCGGCACGGCGCTCTCCGGCACCGCGCAGCTCCTCTCCGAGGGCAACCACTTCAAGGGTGTCGCCAACCCGATCACCAAGGCAGGCACGGCCGCCATCCGCATCCTCAACAACGTCTACCCCGAATGCACCGGCACGACGGCCGCTGGCGAGGATGCGGTGTTCACGCCCGGCTACTCGTACGAGATCCAGGCCGCCGCCAGCCTCCCCACGGTGGTCGAAAGCTTGGCCGGCAACGTCTCCGGCGCCGTGTTCGATGATCCGGACACCGGCTCGGCCACCATCGAGCTTCCCTCCGGCGTCACCACCACAGCGGTGGCGACTGGTACCAGCATCACGCTTACGGCCAAGCCCACGGGTGCGACGGCGGCCAGCTATCAGTGGCGCCTCGGCAACGCGCCGATCTCGGGGGCGACGAGCTCGACCTACACGATCTCAAGCATGAGCACCAGCACTGCGGGCACCTATACCGTCGCCATCGGGGTCGCCGGCGGCAGCACGATCGTCAGCGTGCCGATGAAGCTCACCACCTACACGCCGACGGACAGCGGCGGTTCGACCGGCGGCGGTGGCGGCGGCGGCGCCTGCGGGCTCCTTGCGCCTGTCGCGCTTGCCCTGGTCGCGTTCCGCCGGCGGCGCGCCTGAAAAAGGCGTTCAGGCGGATCGATTCCACGCCCCGCGGGTTGCCCTGCGGGGCGTGGTCGTTTTGGCCGCTGCGGCGGCACGCCCGCCGCCGACGGGTTCGTAGCGCATACGGTATGACGCAGACTTGCCTCCGCCGGTCGGCTCGCGCCAAGCTTTGCGGTGCGGCGGGTGGTGCCCACTCGCTGCACCGAACCCCGATGCCGATGAAGATTCCTGGAACCCTCTGGCGCGCGCTCGCATGGGCGGCGATCCTGAACCTGCCGTTGTGTCTCCCCGGTGGTGTGCCGGGCAGTGCGACCACGCCGCCGAAGACGGTGTCGTCGCCCAATCCGCCGCCGCCCACCAGTGGGCAGGCCGCCGGGGTGCATCTGCTTGTGTGGATTAAGGCCGATGGCTCGGTCGACGCGGTGGACCTTGTGAAGGGCGACCGCGATTGGTTCCCCGCCGTGGAGGCCACGGTGCGGCAATGGAAGTTCGAGCCAGTCGTGGCCGAGGGGACGCCGATCCCCGCGCGGGTCGAAGTCTCGGTTGCATGCCGCAACAAGAACGTGTCGCTCGATCTCTCGCCGCTGCCCAACCTACCGGGCGAACTGCATAGCCGGGAGGAACTCGGCCTCACTCCGCCCACGGCCACCGACGAGCCCGATGCGATCGTGCCGCTCGAAAGCCGGCTCATGCGGGCGACGCCCAAGGCGCTCATCCGCTACGTCGTCGAGGACGACGGCAGCACGGGGCGGTTCGAGGTGAGTGGGGCGGACTCGGAGCAGGTTTGTCGCGCGGCGCTCGACATGGTATCGGTCCAACGGTTCCGGCCGGCGGCGATCCGCGGCAGCCCGGTGGCGGTGGAAGTCACCCAGGCGGTGGGCTTCGGCGGCGGCGCCGAGAAGATTCCCGGGTTGTCCGGTGCGGCGGTGGTGATCGATCCAGCATTCCCCTACGATCGGCTGCTCGCGGGCGAGGCCGGCAGGGCCAAGGTGCGGTTCACCCTCGACGCGGCGGGCACGGTGGCGACGGTGGCGGTGGTCGAGGCCACGCATCCTGATTTCGGTGCCGCGCTGGTCGCGGCGGTGGAAACGTGGGCGTTCGTGCCCGAGGCCGCGGTGGAGGCGCCGGAACGCGAGTTCGAGTACGAGTTCTCCCTGGACCGCGTGCCGTACGGGGCGCGGCGGCTGGCGGAGTGCGTGCGGGGCGGAGGCTCGATCTCCAACAAGGCGGCGGGGCTCGACGCCAAGCCGCAGGTGCTCGCCCGGCCGGGGCTGGTCTACCCGCGGGCGCTGCTGGCCGGCGGGCAGGTGGGCACGGCGAAGGTCGAGTTCGTGATCGACCGCAGCGGGCTGGCGCAGTTGCCGCGCGTGGTCGAGGCGAGCGCGCCGGAGTTCGGCTGGGCCGCGGCGACCTGCGTGAACGGCATGCGCTTCGCGCCGATCAGCCGCGGCGGCAAGCCGACGGAGCTGCGTGTCCTGCTGCCCCTGCAGTTCAAGCCGCCGGCACCGGCAGTCGGTGTCCAGTAAACTGCGACCGGCGGCGGCGTGGTTCAGCGCTTCGGCTGGTCGTCGGCGCTGGTGGTGGCGTTGGTCGCGCGCAGGAGGGCGAGGCGGTAGGGGAGCAGCCCGTAGTCCATCGGGCCGGTATGGCGGTCGATGCCCTGATAGAGAAAGTGCAAGTTGGCGGGATCGATGGTCATGGTCTCGTCGTGGCCGTCGCGGAGGAGTTCGCCGTGACTGATGTCGATGCTCCAGAGTTCGGAGCCGTCGGCGGTCGTGACGTTGTGTCTGCCGGCGAAGGGCTTCTCCCAGGTGTCTGCGCCTGGGAGCGGTTTCCAGTCGCCGTCGAGGCGGTCGGTGGTGAAGGCCTTGAAGTAACGGCGGCCCTCGGGGCCGCCGAGGCACTCGATGAAGCAAAGGTAGTGGTTGGTGCCCTTCAGACGGTAGACACAACTGGCTTCGAAGAGATCGAAGCGGTTCGGCTCCTGCATCACGACCACGGGGTCGTCGAAGCCCTTCGGAAAGTCGGCGAGCTTGGTGCGACTGCGGTAGAAGCGGCCGTAGTCGTCGGAGAAGAAGAGGTAGGCGTGGGTGTTGTCGCAGATGATCCAGTAGTCGATCCAGCCTTGGACGACGCTCTTGGGTGTGCCGGCGAAGAGGGGCTGCGGGGCGGTCCACGTCTCGGGCATAGCGAGATCGTCGGCGGTGGAAATGGTGGGCGGTTGGGACTGGTAGAGCAGGTACCACTTCTTGTGGGGGCGGAAGTAGAAGACTTGCGGGGCGCAGTGGTAACCGGTGAGCCCGGGGTTCTGGTCGAGGTAGTAGGGCTTGGCCTGCGCGGCCTCGGCCCAGGTGCGGAAGTTGAGGTAGACCATGCTCCAGCCCTTCTTGGGTGTGTAGGTGGTGGCGTACACGTGCCACAGGCCGTCGTGGTGGACGACCGTCGGGTCCTTCACGGAGACGATCGGGTGGGCGGCGTCGGGAACCGGCGAGATGAGCGGACCGGTCGATACCCACGAGAGCGGCGTCAGCGGCGCAGCGGTCTCGGCGTGGGTGGAAGCAGCGGTTAGGGCGGCGAGCGCCAGGCAGAGGGAGGGGATGAAACGCGAGGACATAGGCGACTCCCACGCCATTGCGTTTCGTGCGCGGCGGCAAGCCGGTGTTCCTACGACGGAAGTAGGGGCCGCAAGGTCGGAAGCGTGCTCAGGTCCCGAGTGTGGTGCGGTAGACGCGGGGGACGCGCTTGGTGACCGAACAGAGAATCTCGTAGGGGATGGTCTCGGCCCAGCTTGAGAATTCGGTGACGGTGATCTCCTCGGCGTCCTGTCTGCCGACGAGCGTGGCGTGGTCGCCCACGGCGACGCCGGGGTTGTCGGTCACGTCGACGATGGTCTGGTCCATGGTGACGCGGCCGAGCACGGGACAACGTTTGCCGCGGATGAGAACCTGGGCGCGGTTGCTGCAGGAGATCGGGATGCCGTCGCCGTAACCGGCGGTGACGATGGCGACGGTGGAGTTGCGGGTGAGCGTGTAGGTGCGGTTGTAGCTCACGGCGGTGCCGCGCGGGAGCTGCTTCACCAGACCGACGCGGGCGTGGAAACTGAAGAGCGGCTCGACGTGCACGGCAGCCAGCATCGAGCTGGGGTGCGGGAGAATGCCGAACTGGAGGAGGCCGACGCGCACGGCGTTGACGGGGCTGCGGCGCTGGAGGGTCTCGAGACCCGCGGAGTTGTCGGCGTGGATGATGAGGCGCCGGCGGTCGAGGCCGGGGAGCTTCTTGAGTGTTTCCAGAAACAGGCGACGCTGTTGGCGGGTGTACTTCGAGTCGCTGTCGGCGCTGGAAAAGTGGGTGAAGACGCCGTCGAGCCGCACGAACTCGCTGGCGCGGATCTTGGCGTACAGCTCGGGCGCCTGCGGGGCCCAGACGCCGAGGCGGCCCATGCCGGTGTCGATCTTGAGGTGGACGCTGATCGGGCGGCCGGTGCGGCGGCCGAGTTCGTTGAAGCGGTCGACCTCCTCGGGGGAGGAGACGGCGGCGGTGAGGTCGTAGTCGGCGAGGTAGCGGTCCTCCTCGGGCAGCACGGCGCTGAGCACGAGGATGGGCCAGCCGGGCCCGAGCTCGCGCAGGGCGGTGGCCTCGGTGACGTTCGCCACGGCGAACAGATCGGCGCCGGCGTGCATGAGGCGGGCGGCGGCCTGCGGGAGCCCGTGGCCGTAGGCGTCGGCCTTGACGACGGCGACGTATTTGAGGCGCGAGGGCAGGGCGGCGCGGATGTGCTTGAGGTTGCGCTCGAGCGCGCCGAGGTCGATTTCGGCCCAGCAGCGCAAGGGCAGTCGGGAGTCGGAGGAGTTCATCCGGAAAAATAGCGGAGCGGGCCGGGGTGGCGGGCCCGGTCAGACCGTGGCGGCGCGGTGGCGCTCGCCCGTCCAGGTCTTGTACGTGATCGGGGCCGAGAGCCACGGCTCGGGCTCGGCGACGGCGTGCAGCAGGGGCAGCTCGCCAAGGCCGGCGAACATCGCGGCACAATCGTAGTCGCAGGTGCCGGCGGGGCGGGGCGGTTGCGCCCAGGCGCGGAAGCCGGCGGGCGCGAAAAGCGGCTCGGGCCATTCGGCGAGCTCGGCCCGGGCGACGCGGAGCACGGGCGAGGCGGTGCCGTCGGCGGCGACGCGCACGGCGTGCCAGCTGTCGCGGCGGGCGTCGGCCACGACGGCGAACGGGCCCGCCTGGTGGCGGGCGTGGGCGAGGGCGGCGACGAGGAGACTGCGGTAGGCGAAGACAGGGGCGGGCGCAGGGCGGAGCGCCTGCCAGGTGCGCAGCGCCATCGCCGCAGTGCGGATACCGAGCTGGCTGCCCGGTCCTTCGCAGAACACGTAGGCGCCCACGCGGCCGGGGGTGAGGTCGGCCGCCCGCAGGCAATGCGCGGCGGCGGCGAAGAGATGGATGCTCGAATCGTCGCCACCGGAATGCCAGAGCGGAGACCGGCCGGAGCGGAGCACGCCCGCCTGGACATGGATCGTGCAGGGATCGAGCACGAGCACGCTGCCGTGGGCGGCGACGATTGCGGCCAGCGACAACGGCGCCGCGGGGGCGGCGGGCGGCTGGGCGGCGGAATCGGCGAGGGCGAACATGAAGCGGAGACGTTGCGCCGGACGGGGCCGAATGTCACTGCTGTTTCAGGGCAGCTCCCGCTGCGGCCGAAGCGGGCAGGGGAGGCGTTTTTGCCCGATGCTGTTGCGTGGTCTTGGCGCCGCGCCGCGCGATCGCTGGCCCGACGCTCCGGGCGCTCGTGCGTGGGGCTCCGCGGCGGGCCCGCGCTTGTGCGCGAGCGTTACTGACGAAAAGGGGGATTGACCGGGAAAATGGCCGCCGCGTAGCTTCCCCAATTCAACTCCTAGAACCAACGTTTCCACTTTCCGCCGTGAACATCGAAATCCAAGACGTCTCCGCTTCCCGCAAAACCCTCGTCGTTACGCTCGACAAGAGCGAGGTCGAGGCCGTCCACCGCTCGGTGGTGGCTGAAATCGCGAAGGTGGCGAGCCTCCCCGGCTTCCGTCCGGGCAAGGCCCCGGCGGCGGTGGTCGAGAAGCGCTTCGCCAAGGAGATCGAGGGCGAGTTCAAGACCAAGGTCGTCAACAAGGCCTACAGCGACGGCCTCGAGCAGTCCAAGCTCGCGGTGTTCAGCGTCGTCGACGTGAAGGAGGGCGTGATCGAGCCTTCGCTTTCCGCGGCCGTGACCTTCACCGTCGACCTGCGCCCGGAGTTCCCGGTGCCCGAATACAAGGGCCTGTCGACCGAGGTCGGCACGGTCGATGTGACCGACGCCGAGGTTGACGCCGCCATCGAGGGCATGCGCGCCGAGCGGGCCGACTTCAAGGTCGTGGCGCGCGCATCCCAGAAGGCCGACTACGTGAAGCTCTCGTACGAGGGCAAGATCGGCGAGCAGGCCGTGGCCGAGCTCGTCCCGGATCGCACCATCTTCGGCAAAGCCCCCCAGACGTGGGAGGAGGTCGAGGGCAACGAGGGCCTGATCCCTGGCCTCGGCCAGCAGATCGGCGGCCTTTCGAAGGGCGACAAGAAGGAGGTCAAGATCTCGTTCCCCGCCGATTTCCATGTGACCGAACTCGCCGGCAAGGAAGCCGTCTACGCGATCGAGGTCCTCGAGGTGCGTGAGAAGGTGCTGCCCGAACTCGACGAGGCCTTCCTGAAGGGCCTGCAGGTCGAGTCGGTCGACGCGCTCAAGACCCGCACCCGCGAGCACCTCAAGTATCGCAAGGAGATGGACAACCGCGCCGCCCAGCGC